>DASXOQ010000045.1:0-94275 GCA_036494165.1 Steroidobacteraceae bacterium | reverse complement strand
GTGCCAGAAAAGGGCTTTGCGTTGCTGATAGGGACAACGATCGACTTTGTCGACGTATCGCCCTTGCCCCACGTCAGCTGACCGCTCTTGCCCGTGTAATCGGCGCCGGAAACGGCAGAACTGTTGGCCGTCGAGAATCCCACGCTCGCTGCGTCCGAGTAACCCGTCTTTGGGTCTACCGTGGCGGTGCGCTTGACGTAGATCACCACCGCTCCCGAATTCTGTTTAACCGTGAAAGTTGTCGAAGAAATCGAGAGTGTGCTCGTGGCTTGAGCCATATACGGAGCGGCCATAATCGTCGTGGCGGCCAATGTCAGAAACGCAGAACGAAAGCAAAATGCATGCATCACGGTCACCCCTAAGTGATCGATGTAGTGTTTCCTGTCCGTGGACTTGAGTGAGCCGGCAGTCAGAAAAATCTCTGCCGCTCGCGTGACTCGAAAGTCGCGTGAATACTCAAGGCAAAAACGGGTCCGCGCTACTGTCGCAATTTGGCGGCGCACCCTGTCTGCGAATTGCGCCACGCATCTCTGCTCAAGAAATGTACAGAGATAGGATTGAGGGGAGACTCAGGGAGGGGCAGAGAGGGATCCATCGCTGATCGAGCGAGGCGAGGTGCATGATGTCAGCAAGACGGCATGCGGCGCAGACTTAAAATCTCGATAAAAGAAGAAGAAAGGGCCCTTTCTTCGCGTAGGAGATTTCCTCGGACCGAGGTCGACAACGATCGCAGTGGAACGAGAGGCGATTGACGCTTCGCAGCACGAACGTCGCTGCATCGCGACGTAAGAATGAGATCGTCGGTGTAACTTTGCTAGTCGGCGGGCGATGGCAAGAAAAGCGCCACGCTATTCGCGTCAATACGCCTTATCGTCGCGAAAAATTTTAACGACGGTGAGGAGAATGATCTTGATGTCCAGCATCGGAGACCAGCGGCGCAGATAATCCAAATCGTAGTTGACCCGCGCCTCCATTTCATGCAGCTGCGAGGTTTCGCCGCGACAGCCATTGACCTGGGCGAGTCCCGTAATGCCCGGGAGCACCTTGTGCCTCACCATGTAGCCCTTGATGAGCTTCCTATACTCCTCGTTGTGAGCAACCGCGTGGGGACGCGGCCCCACGAGGCTCATCCGGCCCTGGAGCACGTTGATGAGCTGCGGCAGTTCGTCCATCGAGCTGCGGCGGAGTAGCGAGCCAATCGGTGTGATGCGGGTGTCGAACCGGGACGCCTGACGGACCTGGTTGCCATCCTCGGTCACCCGCATGGTGCGGAATTTGTAGACGGCAATTTCCGCGCCGTCGAGCCCGTAGCGGCGCTGTTTGAAAATGATGGGACCGGGTGAGGAGATTTTGACTAGGAGACAGATGAGCACCAACAGCGGGAGCGTCAACAACAAAACTGCCACGGACAGGCAAACATCCACGAGACGCTTGGTGACGCCGCGATAGCCGTAGAAGGGCGTTTCGCACATGGCCACGACCGGGATGCCCTGGATCTCGCCCGAGCGTGCTTGGATGAGATCGAAGACGAAGATGTCCGGTACGTAGTAGATGGACGCGGTGGTGTCGCGCAGGTCATCGAGCAAATTCATCACGCGTTTAACATGGCGGATGGGCAGGGCGATGAAAATGACATCGATGCGGTGGCTTTTCGCGTAAGCCGCCACATCGCTCAAGGACCCCATGAGACTGACGCTCGAGTCCATTCCCAGACGGTCGGAACTGCGATCATCGAAAAAGCCCACTACATCCATGTGCGCGCTGCGGTCGGCTGCGAGGCGCCGTGACAGTTCGACGCTGCTGTTGTTGTAGCCGGCGATCACGGCGCTGCGCTTGTCGAATACGCTCAAGAGAAAGCGGCGCATGAGTTCCTGCATCAGCAGGGTCACCAGAATGAGCACCAGGGGCGTGGTGGTGCCCCAGGTCAGGAAAATACGGCGCGGGAAGTAGTTGAGCGTTTTGGTGGCATAGCCGATCGCGAGCAGGATGCTGAGCATCAGGATCCAACGAAACACGACATCGACGATGGCCGAAATTCGCGCCAGCTGGATCTGGCTGCTCATTTCGCGCGGCGGCTGGACCAGGATGAGACAGAGCACCGCCGAAATCATGGTCGCAGAGGAGGAGGGATCGAACTTGTGTCCGAAAATTGCCATCGTGCCGTAGAGGCACGCAACGGCGACGATGGCCGGTACGATTGCCTGCAGGCCGGTCATGAGAGCCAGCAAGAAACTGCGCTTGAGCACTACCGGCTGAGTCATCGAGTGTCCGTGAGACCTTTGGAAAGAGGTGTGATCGGGTATGGTCGAATCCCCTTTAAGTAGCGATCAACCAACATTATCGGGGCATTATAGCTCCCGGCTGCGCGGCCTGAGGCGTGACCGAATTCTATAAACTGCCGCCTCGTTAGCACGATGTTATTCTAGGGAGATATGCCAAGCGTTCCATTACTTGATCTTAAGGCCCAGTACGCCCAGATCCGCGACGAGGTGCTTCCCGTCATCGAGGCTGTGTGCGCGGAGCAACGCTTCATCCTTGGAGCACATGTCACCGGTCTCGAGGCGGAGATTGCCAGTTATTGTCAATCGAAGCACGGTGTAGGAGTCTCCTCCGGAACCGATGCGCTGCTCCTCGCGCTCATGGCGCTCAAAATCAACCCGGGCGATGAAATAATTACATCCCCTTTCACCTTCTTCGCGACCGCCGGCACCATTGCAAGAGCCAACGGGGTGCCGGTCTTCTGCGATATCGAGCCCGCGACCTTCAACATTTCGCCGAGCGCCGTGCAGGTATTCCTCGAGAAGCAATGCGAGCAGCGGCAGGGGGGTCTGTACAACCGCACGAGCGGCAACGAGGTCAAGGCGATCATGCCCGTGCACCTCTACGGGCAGTCGGCGGATATGGAACCGCTCATGCGGCTGGCGCGGGAGTACCGCCTCAAAGTCATCGAGGATGCCGCGCAAGCCATAGGCACCGAATACCGCGGCGGGCGTCGCGCAGGTTCGATGGGCGACATCGGCTGTTTTTCCTTCTTCCCCAGCAAGAATCTCGGCGCCTTCGGCGATGCCGGGCTCTGCACCACCGACGATCCCGAATTGGCCGAGACCATGCGGGTACTCCGGGTGCACGGCGGTAAACCTAAGTATTACCACGCCCTCATCGGCGGCAATTTCCGCATCGATGAGCTGCAGGCGGCGGTTTTGCGCGTGAAGCTCAAGTATCTGGACGGCTGGACCCAGGGACGGCAGGCCCACGCTGCGCACTACGATCGCGCTTTCAAGGACGCGGCCTTCGCCGGCAAACTCGAGTCACCGGCCGCCCAGGCGGGCTATCGGCACATTTTCAACCAATACGTGATCCGGGTTCGCAAGCGCGATCAACTGCGCGAATTTTTGCAGCAGCGAAACATCGGCACCGAAATTTATTACCCAGTGCCCCTGCATTTGCAGACTTGCTTCGCTTATCTCAAGTACGCCGCCGGGGCGTTTCCCGAGTCCGAACGGGCTGCGGCCGAGACGCTGGCATTGCCCGTCTATCCCGAGTTGAGCCGGGAGCAGCTTGACCACGTGATTGCCTCGATTGCGGAATTTTACGGCTAGTTCGTGGGCGCACGGTCGGCCACCGACACCCTTAAGCCCGCGGACAGCGACATGTCCGGCATGATCGAGCCGCCGCGCGGCGGCTATGCAATTGCCGCGAATTCCCCGGGACTCGATCAACCGCTGGCTGTCTCCATCGTCGTGCCGACCTACAACGAGTCGAAGGGCGTCGGGGAAATCGTGGCGCGCCTCGCCGCCATCCTCGAGACCGAGCTTCCCGGCCGCTATGAAATCATCGTGGTGGACGATGACAGCCCCGACCGAACTTGGGCGGCCGCGGCGGCGCTGGTTTCGACATATCCTGCCCTCAAGGTCATGCGCCGGGTCGGGGAGCGCGGATTGTCCTCCGCTGTCATTCGCGGCTGGCAGGCGGCTCGTGGCGAGGTCCTAGGGGTCATCGACGCGGACCTACAGCACCCGCCCGAGGCGCTGTTGAAGTTATGGGGTGAAATGCAGCGCGGCGCCGAGATGGCGGTTGCCAGCAGGCACGTGGAGGGCGGCGGCGTGAGCGAATGGAGCATGCTTCGCCGCATCGTGTCTCGGGGCGCGCAGGTCATCGGTCTGCTCATCCTTCCGGATGTGGTGGGGCGGGTGGCGGACCCGATGAGCGGCTACTTCCTGGTACGGCGCTCGGTGCTCAGCGGCGTGCAGCTGCATCCGATGGGCTACAAGATCCTCATCGAGGTCTTGGGCCGCGCCCGAGTGCGCTGGATCAGCGAGGTCCCTTACGTCTTCAAGGAGCGCGAGCTCGGCGAGAGCAAGGTGACGCGGAAGGTGTATTTCGATTACCTGCGCCACTTGCTGACGCTTCGCTGGGCGAAGATACCGTTGACCCGCTTCATGCGATTCGCCCTCGTGGGCTTGAGCGGCGTCGTGGTCGACATGACCTTTCTGTTCCTGCTGAGCGATCCGTCCATGCTCGCCTGGGGGCTCACGCGCAGCAAGTTGATCGCGGCGGAACTCGCCATCGTGAATAACTTCTTTTGGAACGATGTGTGGACCTTCCGCGACCGCGCCAACGATCGCCGGCCTCAATCACGGCTGCGTCGTTTTGCGAAGTTCCAGGTGATTTGCCTGATGGGCGTGATCATCAACACCGTGCTACTGAACGTGCTCTTTAATTTCTTCGGCATGAACCGCTACGTTGCGAACGCCGTGGCGATCGCCGTGGTGACCGGGTGGAACTACTGGCTGAATCTCAAGATCAGCTGGCGTGCGAAGCAGCCAGACTGACTTGGCCTCACGACCCCGCTAGCTCTTCTTGAAGTCGTCCGGCAGCAACTGGTGCCGCGAGAGCAGCTTGTAGAAATCGGTGCGGTTGCGCTTCGCCAGGCGCGCCGCCTGGCTCACGTTGCCGCCCGTGATCTGCAGAATCTGCGAGAGATAGTTGCGGGTGAATTCGTCGCGCGCCTCATCGAAAGAGGGCAGGCGCGTCGGATTGCCGCCCAAGGACTGCTGCACCAATTCCGCGGTGATGATGGCGCCGTGTGACAGCGCCACGTTCTGGCGCACCACGTTGTAGAGCTGGCGCACGTTGCCCGGCCAGTCGGCCGTGGCGAGCAGTTCCACCGCTTCCGGCGCGTAAATTTTGCGCTGCCCGGTTTCCTTGGCGATGCGCTCGAGGAAATGGGCTACCAGCAGCGGGATGTCCTCGCGGCGGCGGCCGAGGGAGGGCACCTCGATGTGCACCACGTTCAGGCGGTAGTACAGATCCTCGCGGAACTGCCCGCCGACCATGAGTTCATGCAGGTCCCGATGCGTCGCCGAAATGATGCGCACGTTGGTCTGCACCGCCTCGGCGCTGCCGACGGGGCGGATCGCATTCTCCTGCAGCACGCGCAGCAGCTTCACCTGCAGCCGCATGGGCATGTCGGCCACCTCATCGAGAAGCAGCGTGCCCCCTTCGGCGGTTTCAAACAGGCCCTTCTGCGCGCGGGTCGCACCGTTGAAGGCGCCCTTGTCGTGGCCGAAGAGCTCCGACTCCAAGAGGTTCTCGGCCATGGCGCTGCAATTGACGCTGACGAAGGGCTTATTGCGACGCGGGCTCGCCTCGTGGATGGCGCGCGCCAGGAGCTCCTTGCCCGTGCCGCTCTCGCCCGTGATGAGCACCCGCGCGTCGGTGCCCGCGACCATGTTGGCCTGAGCGAGCTTGTCTTCCATGAGCTGATTGCGGGTGATGATGTTCGCCCGCCAATCCTCATCGACGTGAGCAAATCCGGAGACTTTGAGGGCCTTTTGCACGTGATCGAGCAGTTCCTGCTTGTCCACCGGCTTGGTGAGGAAGCCGAAGGCGCCGCTCTGCGTCGCATGCACCGCGTCCGGGATGGTGCCGTGTGCGGTGAGGATGATGACTCGCAGGCCCGGCCAGCGGCTCTGCAGCTCCTTGAGGAGTCCGATGCCGTCCATCTGGTCCATGCGCAGATCCGTGATCACAAGATCCGGTCGGAAGCGCACGCAGGCCGCGAGGGCCGCCGCGGCGCTTTCGACGGCTTCCACCTCGTAGTTCTCGGCGCGAAGGCGAATGGTGAGCAGGCGCAGCAAGCCCGGATCGTCGTCCACCACCAAAATGCGCGCCTTGCGCTTTTGCGGCGTCGAGGAGTCGCGTGAGTTGGTGTTCGGCAGTCCGAAACCCAAGGGGGTGGTGGCGGCGATCGAATAGGCGTTCACTGGCATCTCCAGTTAGGTATCAAGGCGTGCGGGAACCGCCCGCGCCGCGATCATTGATGGATCGTTCGACGTGCGTAACCGCCTCTAGCTTAGCTCGTGCTTCGTCCAAGGCTTTGCGCAATCTCGCATTTTCGTCAGACTCCGCCAGCAGACGACGATTTATCGCCTGCAGCTTGTCTTTGTCATCATGCGGTGCATCGTCGCGCATGCGCTTGTTTTCGGCCTGAAGTATCAGAGTTTGCTCGACTTCCTTGAGCTCAACGGTGGCCAACAAGCGCTCTATGGGGAGCAAAGTTTCAGGCCTGGCCAGCAGTTCCGCCAACTGTCGCTGTGCAGCGACGGGATCGGAGCCGCTGGAGCCCGGGGTGGCGAGCGCCAAAGCGTACTTCAGCCGGTTGCTGGTGGTGGGTGTCAGTTCGGCCGCATCCTTGATCGATTGGAACAGTTCCGCCTGACGCGCAGGATCCCCCTGGGGCAGGGCGCTCATCAGCTCCAAGAGGGGCGTAATGGCCGTGGTGTCGGGCACGGGGGCCACTGGCGGCGGCGGGTTGGTGTTCTTGGGAGCGGCCATGCAGCCGCAGGCCAGGAGCGCCGCCAAGCTCAGCAGGGTTGTCTTGAGGCTAAGCTGCATGGGCTTTTTCGGCCTTCGCGGCGGCGGCGGCGTGGCGCATGGGCAGGCGTACGCGAAAGTGCGCTCCCCCGGATTTTGCTTCCAGCAGCTCAATGCTGCCGCCATGCGCATTGACGAATTCGGTGACCACCGACAGCCCGATCCCGGTGCCCTTGACGTGGCCTCCCTGCGGCGTCTTTCCCTGATAGAAGGCCTCGAAAATGCGGTTGCGCTCCTCGGGAGGGACCCCTGGCCCCGAGTCGATCACATCGAGCACCAACTGCTCGCGCTCGGCGCGCGCATACATGCAAATGGTGCCGCCGCGCGGGGTGAACTTGATGGCATTGGACAGAAGGTTGTCGAGGATGAGGCGCACTTTGCCGCGATCGGCGAGCGGCGTCAGGTCCTCCACCTGTACATCAAGACGCACGCGTTGAGCGACTAGGGTGAGCTGCTGGTTTTCCAGCACCGATTTTATCAACGGGCGCAATTTGAATTCTGATACCTCGAGGCCAACGCTCTTTGCCTGCCAGGCGCTGAAGGAGAGCAGGTTCTCGATCAGCCGCTGCAGCTTCATACCGTTTTCGCGCAAGATGGCGGTCACCTCCCTTTGTCCGCTTTGCAGCTCACCGACCGCGCCGTCCATCAAGAGTTCGGTGCCTTCGCGTATATTTGCGAGCGGGGTCTTCAGTTCGTGCGACATATGGCGCAGGAACCGGTTCTTCTCCTGCGCCAGATCGAGGAGACGGCCCCGCAGCCATTCGAGCTGTGCCGCCAATCTCTCCAGGTCTGCAGGCCCGCGGATGGCGATCGGCCGCGAGAATGTGCCCCGCCCGAGTTCGCTGATCGCGCGGTCGATGGCCCGGATCGGCCGGCCGAACACATAGGTGAATACCAGCACCACCGCCAGGGTGAGCGGCACCAGCAGCAGCGTCTGCCAGAGCATTTGCTGCTGGGCCCGCTGGGTTGCGGTCTGCAGGCCCGACAGCTCCGCATCGATGTGCGCTCCGATCTGGTCGGAGATCTTCGAGGCGAGGTCGGTCATCTGCGGAAAGGAGTTGATGAGCTCGGCCATGTGGGTGGAATTGGGCGCGGCCTGCTTCAACTCGAGCAGCATCTTCTCCGCTTCGCTTTCCAGCGAATGCACCCCGCTCTGCGACTCGGCATCCATCGGCAGGGTGAGCAGGTCGTGGGTGGTGGCGATCAGCCGCTCGTGATTGCGGGTGTAGACATCGAGCATCTCGCGATTGCCGATGATCTGATAAAGCCGCGCGCTGCGCTCCAGGGCCCCGAGTTCCTCGAACATGCGCTGGTTGTTGCGCGTTCCCTGCATGCCGTGCATGACGAGCTGCTGGCTGCGCACCGACATGCGGTTCATCTGCACGGCACCATTGACGATGGCGAACAGCAGCGGCGCGGCCACGATCGTGAAGCCGATCAGCATCAGGCCGCTTAGGGACTTGGGACGGGGAAAACGCATCCGGTGCATTCTAGCAGCGACATAACGTCAGGGGAGTGACGCAAGGCTCCCTGTAGAATCCTTAACAATGGAAACCGATGCCACGCCCTATGCAGATCTTTCGCCCGAAGCGGTCCTGGAGGCCGTGGACGCCCTTGGCGTGGTGACCGACGGGCGCGTGCTCGCGCTCAACAGCTACGAGAATCGCGTATATCAAATCGGCGTCGAGGATGGTCTGCCGGTCATCGCCAAGTTCTACCGCCCCGGGCGCTGGAGCGATGCGGCCATCGTGGAGGAACACGGCTTCTCGCTGGAACTTGCTTCGCAGGAAATCCCGGTGGTGGCGCCGCTCGTGTTCGAGGGGCGCACCCTGCACGCCCTACGCGGCTTTCGCTACACCATCTTCCCCCGTCGCGGCGGTCACTGGCCGGAACTTGGCAACACCGATGAGCGGGAGTGGGTGGGGCGCTTCCTCGGCCGGATCCACGCGGTCGGACGTGCCGGCCGCTTCCAGGCGCGCACGCGATTCGACGTCGAGGCGCTCGGCTGGCAGGCGCGCGAAGAGGTGCTGGAGGGCGACTGGATGCCGGATTATCTCGCCGACAAATATGCCGAGGTAACGGATGAGCTTCTGGAGGAGATCGATCGGCGCCGAGCGCTCTTCGATGCGTCGCGCATGGGCCGCATCTTGGGCGACTGCCATCGGGGCAACATCCTCTGGACGGATCAGGGTCCCCACTTCGTCGATCTCGATGACTGCCTCACCGGACCTGCCATACAAGACCTGTGGATGCTCCTGTCGGGCGGCGACGAGCGGCGCAGGGAGCTCCTGGACCTCTTGAACGGATATCGCCAGTTCTGCGATTTCGATGCGAGCGAAATCGCCTTGATCGAGCCGCTGCGAGCCCTGCGCATGATCCACTACAGCGCGTGGCTGGCGCGGCGCTGGGCAGATCCTGCGTTTCCGAAGGCGTTTCCCTGGTTTGCGGAACCGCGCTATTGGGAACAGCACCATCGCGCCTTGGTGGAGCAACTCGCGGCGGTGCGCGAGGATCCGCTCGAGTTGTGAGCCAGGTCAGTTGTGCGTGGGCACATATTTGGTGAATATATCGGGATGGCTGGCGAGAACTATTTGAAGATTGCCGTAACAGGGATGTGCGCAAGCCTGTTGCTGTCGGCCTGCCAAAAAGACGCAGGTCCCGCCGTGACCACGAGCTCCACGCCGAAATTCAACTCATCGTCCTCCAGCAAGAAAGGCCCGAGCGTGGAAGAACTCACCACCGGGATGGTCTCCGCCACGGCCCTCGGCAAGTCGCTGTTGCCGCTCGATCTTAAGTTCGACTTGGGCGGCCACCCGGCGCAAGGCGAGAGCCTGGAGATCAACCTCGCGCTGCTGCCGCAGGTCACCGGCGGCCCGATGAACCTGCAGCTGGCCAGTACCGACGGCTTCACGGTGGCCGACGCCACGCCCTTCGAACTCGCCGCGGTGGAGTCGGGGGAGGTCTATCGGCACACCATCAAGGTCACGCCGAAGTCGCAGGGCCTGCTGTTGCTCGGCGTCACGGTGGCCGTCAAACACGACGATGTCAGCGATTCCAAGTCGTTTTCGATCCCGGTGATCGTCGATCGCTAAAAGTTAAAGCACTGCAATCATTTAGCGCTATAATGGGCGGCTTCGTCGAGGCCCTCCCCAAGTGACCCAGAAACTTCGCAACATCGCCATTATCGCGCATGTCGATCATGGCAAGACCACCCTGGTCGATCAGCTGCTCCGCCAGTCGGGCACCTTAGACGCCCGCAAGGACGTGCAGGAGCGCGTCATGGACTCCAACGACCTGGAGCGAGAGCGCGGCATCACCATCCTTGCCAAGAACACAGCCATCACCTGGGGCGACTATCGCATCAACATCGTCGATACGCCGGGACACGCCGATTTCGGCGGCGAGGTCGAGCGGGTGCTCGCCATGGTCGACTGCGTGCTGCTGCTGGTCGACGCGGTCGACGGACCCATGCCGCAGACCCGGTTCGTGACGCAAAAAGCGTTCAAGCACGGACTGCGACCCATCGTGGTCATCAACAAGATCGACCGCGACGAAGCGCGCCCCAATTGGGTACTCGACCAGACCTTCGACCTCTTCGATCGTCTGGGTGCCACGGACGAGCAGCTGGATTTTCCGGTGGTGTATGCCTCGGCGCTGCGCGGTTTCGCGGGCCTTGATCCTCAGGTGCGCGAGGGCGACATGCAGCCCTTGTTCAAGACCATCGTCGAGCACTGTCCGCCGCCGGACGTGGACAGCGACGGACCGCTGCAGCTGCAGGTGACGCTGCTGGACTATTCGAGTTATGTCGGCGCCATCGGCATCGGGCGCATCAAACGCGGCACTTTGCGACGCGGCATGGGCGTGACGGTGGAGAGTCGCGAAGGCAAGCAGCGCGCCGAAAAAATCACGCAGATCTTGGGTTTTCACGGGCTGACGCGCGTCGAGGTCGAGTCCGCCAGCGCCGGGGACATCGTGGCCTTCGCCGGCATCGCCGAGCCGAAAGTGTCGGACACGCTCTGCGATCCGGCCAAGGTGGAACCGCTGCCGAGCCTGACGGTCGACGAACCGACCATCAGCATGACCTTCGAGGTGAACACCTCGCCGTTCTTGGGACGCGAAGGGAAGTTCGTGACCAGCCGCCAGATTCGCGAGCGTCTGGAGCGGGAGGCGATCCACAACGTGGCGCTGCGCGTCGAGCCCACGGCCGACCCGGATAAGTTCGTGGTATACGGCCGCGGCGAGCTGCACCTTGGGGTGCTGCTGGAGAACATGCGCCGCGAGGGCTATGAAATGGCCGTGTCGCGGCCGCGCGTGGTGATCAAACAGATCGATGGAGCGCCGCACGAGCCCTATGAGCAGGTGACGGTGGATGCGGATGCCGAAGCGCAGGGCGACATCATGACCGCTCTGGGTGCGCGAGGCTCCGAACTGAAGGACATGCAGGCCGACGGCCGCGGCCGGGTGCGCCTCGACTACATGGTGCCTTCGCGCGGACTGATCGGCTTTCAGACCGAATTTCGCACCATGACGCGGGGCACGGGATTGCTGCATCACGTATTCGATCATTACGGCCCCGTGGTGCAGCGCGAACTCGGCCAGCGTCCAAACGGGGTGTTGATCGCCAACGGCCAGGGCACCGCCCTCGCGTATTCGCTCTTCAGCCTCCAGGAGCGGGGCCGGCTTTGCATCGGGCCGGGCGAAGAGGTCTACGAGGGCATGATCATCGGTTTGAACAACCGCGACAACGACCTGGTCGTAAACCCCTTAAAGGGCAAGAAATTGACCAACATGCGGGCGGCCGGCAAGGACGAAAACGTGGTGTTGACCCCGCCCATCCGCTTCTCGCTGGAGCAGGCCATGGAGTTCATCGACGACGATGAACTCATCGAGGTCACCCCCACGTCGATCCGGCTGCGCAAGCGCAGTTTGAAGGCGGTAGACCGCAAACGCTCGGAACGGGAAACGGTCGAGTAACTTAACCGTTTCTTGACCGAATCGAGACCCCCGTCACACCGCATTTGGGGGATCTCCCTAACATTTGGGTCTCAGGTGCCGGGGTGCGCCGTAGAACTGAATGCGGGAGATCCGGGCCTTGTCACGGGATGTCGCGGCTGCCGTTCGCAGCGAACCTACGCCGACCGCAGAGGGCCTGAACCATCTGCTCGACCGTCAGGTTGCCGAGGCGCGCGCCCGCAACGGCGAAATCGATCTCCATCAGCTGTTTCGGGCCATCAGTGCCCACTACGACCGAATCGATGCCGAGCGCCGCGGCATCGTGCGCTCCATGCAACTGATGTCGGACGAGGCCCAGAGCCTCACCCGCGAGATCCGCGAACAAACCGCCTCCTATCTTCAAGCCATTCTCGACAACGTCAAAGACGCCATCGTCACCCTCGATGAGCGCGGCTGCATCGCCACCTATAACCCGACCTTTGAGCGCATCTTCGGCTACAACAGCTCGGAAGTCGTAGGCCGACCGCTGGAGGTGGTGCTGCCCGACATCGACCCGCGTCGCCACGGCCCCTTCGTCTACCTGGAGCAACTCGCCGCCAAAATCGACGACACCCACGTCGACCTTGCCGCCCATCAAGCCTCGGGGTTGACCAAGAGCGGCAACCGGGTGGCGGTTGAAATCGCGGTCAGCAAGGCCAAGCTCAACTGGCGGGACGGTTACATCGTTTGCATCCGCGATATCACGGAACGGCACATCGCAGAGCTTTCGATGCGCGACAGCGAGGCGCGCTATCGCACCCTTGTGGAGCATGCCCCCGAAGTAATCGTGGTATTCGACGTCGATGCGCGTCGCTTCGTCGACGTCAACGACAACGCGTGCCGTTTCTTCAAGATGGCGCGTGAAGAACTTCTTTCGGTGGGCCCGGACAAGATCAGTCCGGCGCTGCAGCCGGACGGCACACCGTCTTTCGGCGTGGCGCGTGGTTACATCGACAGTGCGCTCGCCGGCGCGCTGCCGGTGTTCGAATGGGTCCACTGCGACGTGCTCGGCAACAATTTTCCCTGCGAGGTGCGCTTCGTACGGCTGCCGAGCTCCAACCGCCGCCTGCTTCGCGCCAGCATCATCGACATCACCGAGCGCAAGCGCACCGATGCCATCGCGGCCGGCGAGCGCCGCGTGTTCGAGAAGGTGGCCGGCAACGCGCCGCTGGCCGCGGCGCTCGATGCCATTTGCGAGGTGACCGAGCGCGCGGTGCCCGAAAGCCACTGCGCCATCAATCTGCTCGATCCGGAGCGCCAGACACTCGCCTTCGGTTCGGCCCCGAGCCTGCCGCGAAGCTTCATCGCCGCGCTCGACCTTGCACCCATCGGCATCCGCTTCGGATCCTGCGCCGCTGCCGTTTATCTCGGACGCCAGGTGATTGTCGCCGACGTCGAGGCCGATGCCCTCTGGGAATACCGGCGCGATGCGGCGGCCGAGGCGGGCATTCGCGCCGCCTGGTCGGTCCCCATCGTCGCCTCCGATGGCGACATGGTGGGCACGCTCGCCGTCTACCGTCCGCAGATCGGGCTGCCGACGGCGCGCGATCACGAGCTCATGTCGCGCATGGCGCAGATCGCGGGCATCGCCATTGAACGGCGCGGCGCCGAAGATGCCTTGCGACGCAGCGAGTCGAAGTTCCGCGGCCTCTTTGAAAACGTCATGGAAGGGGTGTATCAGACCTCGCGCGACGGGCGGATTCTGGTGGCGAATCCTGCGTTCGTGACGCTGCTCGGTTACGAGTCGGCCGAAGAGCTCTACCGCGTGCCTGCCGGATCCTTGTATTGGTACCCGAGCGATCGCGAAACCTTCGCGCGCCGCGTCGAGGCGGAAGGGGCGCTGCGCAACGAGGAGTACGTGCTCCGGCGCAAGGACGGATCGATGCTGGTGGTGGTCGACAACTGCCGCGTGGTCCGCGACAAGCTCGGCCGCGTCTCCGGTTACGAAGGCACCCTGACCGACATCACCGAACGCAAGAAAGCGGAGACCGCGGTGTTCCAGGCCAAGGAGCGCGCGCAGGTGACGCTCGAATCCATCGGCGATGCCGTGATCACCACCGATTCAGAAGGCCGCATCGACTATTTGAACCCGGTCGCCGAGAGCCTCACGGGCTGGGAGAACCGCGAAGCCCAGGGCAAGCTCATCGGCGAGGTGCTCACGGTGCTGAACGATGCGACCGGCGAATCGCTGGAGAACCCCGTGATCCGCTGCCTGCGCGAAGGGCGCATGCTCGGCCTCGCCCAGCATACCGTCACCGTGAAGCGCCGCGGCAACGAGATCGCGATCCAAGACTCGGCCGCGCCGATCCGCGACCGCGCCGGAAATCTGATCGGCGCCGTGATGGTGTTCCATGACGTCAGCAAGGAGCGCCGGCTACACCGGGCGCTCCACTATCAGGCGAGCCATGACGCGCTCACCGGACTCATTAACCGGCGCGAGTTCGAAAACCGGCTCACCGCCGCGGTGGAGGATGCGAGGCAGGATCGCGAGGCGCACCACGCGCTGCTCTACCTCGACCTCGATCAGTTCAAGTTGGTGAACGACACCTGCGGCCATCCGGCGGGGGATCAGCTCTTAAAACAGATCACCGGCGTGCTGCAGTCGCGGGTGCGTGGCGGCGACACCTTGGCGCGCCTCGGCGGCGATGAGTTCGGAATCCTGTTGCAGGACTGCTCGCTGGATCAGGCCATGCGCGTCGCGGAAGGTCTGCGTCAGGCCATCCGCGACTTTCGTTTCATCTGGCAGGGTGGCGTGCTGGAAGTCGGGGTCAGCATCGGGATCGTCGAGATCACCCATGAAACGCCCACCGTGGCGAGCGTCATGAGCGCGGCCGATGTGGCCTGCTATTCGGCGAAGGACTCCGGGCGCAACCGCGTGGAACTCTACAAGCCGGACAACGTACCTGAGCGGCATCGCGAGATGCACTGGGTGTCGAAACTCACGCGCGCCTGCGATGAGAGCAGTTTCGAACTCTTTTACCAGCCGATCGTGCCGATCGGCGCCACACCGAACGACCGCGAGCATTTCGAGCTCATGCTCAGGCTCAAGGACGAGAACGGCGCCTGGGTGACGCCGGCGGAGTTCATTCCGGCGGCCGAGCGTTACAACGTCATGCCCTCCATCGATCGCTGGGTGGTGCGCCAGGCACTCGATCGGGTGGTGCATCGGGCCGATTCCGGCATGAAGCCCTTTACCGTGGCGGTGAACCTCTCCGGCACCTCGCTCAACGACGAGCGCTTCCTCGAATACATGATCAGCGAGTTGAGCACCCTGACGCTCTCATCGGGCGCCGTCTGCTTTGAGATTACCGAGACGGCGGCGATTGCGAACCTGGGGAACGTCGTGCACTTCATGCGCGAGCTCAAGGCGCAGGGCTGCCACTTCGCGCTGGATGACTTCGGCAGCGGTCTATCCTCGTTCATGTATCTGAAAACCCTGCCGGTTGATTACCTCAAGATCGACGGCCAGTTCGTCGAGAACGTGGTGCGCGACCCCATCGACCGCAGCATGGTCGAGGCCATCAGCCAGGTGGGCAGGGCCATGGGCATCCAAACCATCGCCGAAAGGGTCGAATCTCGCGAGGTGCTCGAGGAGCTGGCGCGGCTTGGCATCGGCTATGCCCAGGGCTTCCATATCGCGCGCCCCAAGCCTTCCAAGGAATTTCCATACCTGCGCTGATATTGCCCAATATACGTTCCCAAACCGGCGGGGTCGCGTTACCCTTCGTTCGCGACGCAAACCCTAATAACACCGGGGGATATATGGTACTCGGACTGTCGTTGGCGGCTTTCACCCAGCTGCACGTAGCTTTAAGCCTGATCGGCATCATTGCGGGCCTCATCGTGGCGCTTTCAATGCTGAGCGCGAATCGGCCGCCCGCACTCACCGCGCTCTTCCTCGCGAGCACCGCCCTCACCGATATCACGGGCTTCCTGTTCCCCATGCCCTTTGATCCTGCGGACGTGGTGGGCATCATCGACTTGGCCGCGGTTCTTATCGCCTTGCTTGCGCTCTACGGCAATCACCTGGCGCGGGCATGGCGCTGGGTCTATGTGGTATCGGCGGTTGTTTCGCTCTACCTCAACTGTTTCGTGCTGGTGGTGCAGACCTTCCAAAAGGTGCCGTTTTTCCATCAGTTCGCTCCCACCGGCAAGGAGCCGGCATTTGCCGCGGCCCAGGGGGTGCTGTTGGTGCTGTTCGTTTGCCTGGCCATAGCCGCGCTGCGGCGCTTCAAGCCCCGCAGCACCGTCTCGGTGATGGTGTAAGGATCCCGACGGGGCGCCAAGCGCCCCGCAACGGTCATGACACCCAAGGGTATTTCTCCCACTGGCGGAATAAGGCGCGCTCTGGCAAGGTCTTCACCGTCATGAAGATAAGCCGGGTGCAGCGCCAGCGACGACTGATGGGCGCAGCAGTGCTCTTGCTCCTGCTGTTGCGCGCCTACGTGCCCCTCGGCTTCATGCCGGGCGGTTCCGGTTTCCTCGCGCTTCAGATCTGCCCCGAAGGCCTGTCGCAGCATTTCCATCACCTGCATCACGGCGATCACGGGCACGATGCCTTCGAGCATTGCCCGTTCGGCAGCGCGCCGGCCGCCGGCCCCGCGCCCTCGCTGGTGTCCCTGCCGCCGCAGATTCCAGAGATCTCAGACGCCGCGAGCCTGGGCTCCACTGCCGCCTTCGTCTCGCGCAGCGAGCGTTCACACCCGCCCACCGGTCCCCCGTTCCTTAGCTAACTGAAGCGATGTAATTGCGTGCCCGGCGGAAAGCCGGCCGGGCGCGCTGCTTCCACCTATCCGCCTGCGCGGAGCTAAAGGAACTATCGTGAAGAATATTGCGATTTCATTGACGGCGGGGCTCTTCTGCCTCTGCCTTGATACACCGGGCGCCTGGGCGTGCGCCAGCTGCGGCTGCACGCTCAATGCGGACGCCGCCATGGGCTACTCCTCGGAGTCCGGCCTTAGAATGAGTTTCGAGTACGACTACATCAATCAGGACGAGCTGCGCAGCGGCACGCATCGCATCTCCGCGGTACCCGATGGTGACGAACTCGAGCACGACACGCTGAACCGGTATTTCACCGTGGGTCTTGACTACAATCCCACCCCCGACTGGAACATCAGTCTGCGCGTGCCGTGGGTCGAGCGGACGCACTCGACCTATGGCTCGTACGACAGCACGCAGCCTTTGCCGCCGTTGAGCGACTCGCGCAGCTCCAGCCTGGGCGATATCCGGCTGGTCGGCAGCTTTCAGGGCTTTTTGCCCATGCACAATCTTGGCGTGCAGCTTGGCGTCAAACTGCCCACCGGCCACTACGGCACCGATGTCAAATTTTCGGACGGTCCCTTGGCCGGCGAACCGCTCGATGCGAGCCTGCAGCCGGGGACCGGGAGCACTGATGTCATCGTGGGCGCGTATTTCTATCAGCCCATCAGCACCAACTTCGACTTCTTTGCCAATTCGCAGTTTCAAAGCGCGGTGAAGAGCAAGCAGGATCAACCGGGCAACGATTTCAGACCCGGCAATTCAACCACGGTGAGCTTTGGGGTTCGCTACGAACGAAATCCCAACTGGGTGCCGCAGCTGCAGCTCAACTGGCTGCACAAGGATGTCGATCAGGGTGCGCTCGCCGACATCACCGACACCGCAGGGTATGTCGCGTACGTGAGTCCCGGCCTGACTGCCAAGGTGATCGGACGCCTGCACGCCTTCGGATTTGCGCAACTGCCCGTATACAGCAAGCTGGTCGGCAATCAGCTGTTTCCACGCTATACCGTCAGTGTCGGGGCAAGCTACGCCTTCTAAGGGACCGGCACGGCGCCTCGGCAGCAGGGCGCCGTGCTCGTTTGCCCCGACCTTTGGACTCTAGTAATCTCGCCGCGCACCGATTCCCGACAAGACTACTGTCCCTATCCCACTTCATGGTCACCGATCGCCGCGCGCCCCTCACGCATCTTCAACGTCTCGAGGCAGAAAGCATCCACGTCATTCGTGAGGTGGTGGCCGAGGCCGAGAAGCCCGTCATGCTGTACAGCATCGGCAAGGACTCGGCGGTGATGCTGCATCTGGCGCGCAAGGCATTTTTTCCGGCCAACCCGCCGTTTCCGCTGCTGCACGTCGACACCACCTGGAAATTCCGCGCCATGTACGAACTGCGCGACCGCATGGCGCAGGTGGCGGGTATGCCTCTGATCGTCCACCGCAATCCCGACGCGCTCGCTCGAGGAATAAACCCGTTCGATCATGGCGCGACGGTGCACACCGATCTTTGGAAGACCGAGGGCCTGAAGCAGGCGCTGACTCAGCACCGTTTCGATGCCGCCTTCGGCGGTGCGCGCCGCGACGAGGAAAAGAGCCGTGCCAAGGAACGCATCTTCTCGTTTAGGAGCGCCACCCATCGCTGGGATCCTAAACAGCAGCGGCCGGAGCTGTGGAATCTCTACAACGCGAAGAAGGCGCCCGGCGAAAGCATCCGCGTGTTCCCGTTGTCGAACTGGACCGAACTCGATGTCTGGCAGTACATCCACTTCGAGAAGGTCGAAGTGGTGCCTCTCTATTTCGCAGAGTCGCGTCCTACCGTAGTGCGTGACGGGTTGCTCCTCATGGTGGACGATGATCGCTTCCGGCTACGGCCGGACGAGGTCCCGGAATCGCGTCGGATTCGGTTCCGTACCTTGGGCTGCTACCCGCTATCCGGCGCCATCGAGAGCGACGCGCAGAGCGTGCCCGACATCATCCATGAACTCCTGAACTCACGCACTTCGGAGCGCCAGGGCCGTGCCATCGATCACGATCAGTCGGCCAGCATGGAGCTGAAGAAGCAGGAAGGTTACTTCTGATGGGGGCGAGCGCAGGGGACGATGTCACCAAGTATTTGGAAGCGCAGCAGCGCAAGCCTTTGCTGCGTTTCATCACTTGCGGCAGCGTCGACGACGGCAAGTCGACCCTGATCGGCCGGCTGCTCTATGACAGGCAGGCGGTGCTCGAGGATCAGCTACAGGCGCTCAAAGCGGATTCGCAGCGGCTCGGGACTCAACAGCAGAACATCGACTTTGCGTTGCTGGTGGATGGCCTTGCCGCCGAGCGCGAGCAGGGCATCACCATCGATGTGGCCTATCGTTTCTTCGAGACCGAACGGCGCAAATACATCGTCGCCGACACTCCGGGCCACGAGCAGTACACCCGCAACATGATCACCGGCGCATCCACCGCGGACCTGGCGGTGGTGCTGATCGATGCGCGCAAGGGTGTGCTCACCCAGACGCGCCGCCACACCTATCTGGCGAAGCTCATTGGAGTGCCGAACTTTGTGCTGGCGGTCACGAAGATGGACCTGATCGGCTTCGATGCGAAGCGGTTCGCCGACATCGTCGAGGACTATCGCCAATTTGCCGCTTCCATCGGCATCGAGGAATTCGCGGCCGTGCCCATCTGCGGACTCAGCGGCGAGAACATTGCATCGCCCTCGGCCAATATGCCCTGGTACCGGGGCCCCACGCTCGTAGCCCATCTGGAAGCGGTTCCCCTCGACGAGGCGCGCGCGGCGGCGGCCCCTTTTCGCATGCCCGTGCAATGGGTCAATCGGCCGAACCTGGACTTTCGGGGCTATTGTGGATTGATCGCAGCCGGAAGCGTGCGCCCTGGTCAGCAGGTGCGCGTACAGCCCGCCGGACGAACCTCCACGGTGACGCGCATCGTGAGTTTGGGCGGTGACTTGAGCGAGGCGGTGGCCGGTCAATCGGTAACTCTTTGTCTTCAGGATGAAGTCGATTGTTCGCGCGGCTCGGTCGTGGTGGCGGCCGATGATCCCTTACAGGTGGCCGATCAGTTCGAGGCTACGTTGGTTTGGCTGTCGGACGAACCGATGCTGGTCGGCCGCTCCTACTGGCTCAAGATAGGCGCCGAGACGGTGAGCGCCGTGATCCAGACGCCGAAGTACCAGATCAACGTCAATACGCTCGAGCACCTGGCTGCCAAGACACTGGAACTCAATGCCATCGGGGTTGCCGTGGTGTCGGTGAGCAAGCCGATCGCCTTCGAGGCCTACGAACAAAATCGCGCTCTCGGCGGTTTTATCCTGATCGACAAGCAGAGCAACGCGACCCTCGCCGCGGGGATGCTGCGATTTGCCCTGCGGCGTTCGCAGAACGTCCATTGGCAGGTGATCGACGTGACGCGCGAGAAGCGCATGGCGCTCAAGCACCAGAAGCCGGCAGTGCTTTGGTTCACGGGACTTTCCGGCGCGGGCAAGTCCACGATCGCGAATTTGGTGGACAAGACGCTTTATCGGATGAACCGGCACACCTTCCTCCTGGACGGCGACAACGTCCGCCATGGTCTGAACCGCGACTTGGGCTTCACCGAGGCGGACCGGATCGAGAACATCAGGCGGGTGGGCGAAGTTGCGAGACTCATGACCGACGCGGGGCTCATTGTGATCACAGCCTTCATCTCGCCGTTTCGCGCTGAGCGGCAGATGGTGAGGGAGATGATGGCGGCCGGCGAGTTCATCGAGATCTTCGTCGACACGCCGCTCAAGGAGGCCGAGGCGCGCGATGTGAAGGGCCTGTACCGCAAGGCGCGAGCCGGGCAGTTGCGAAATTTCACCGGCATAGACAGTCCCTATGAGGCCCCGAGCGCGCCGGAGATTCGCATAGACACGACGGGTACTTCTCCGGAGCGCGCGGCCGAACTCGTCATCGACTATCTGTTGAGATGATGACGCGATCTTTTGCTGCCGCATACCAGGAGCTCTCGTGAACTTCGAATTGCAACCGTCCCTCAAGAATGAGTTGGTGCGCATCGCGCCGCTGCGTCCCGGCGACTTCGAGGCGCTTTACGCGGTCGCCTCCGACCCTCTGATCTGGGAGCAGCATCCGAGCCGCGACCGCTACAAGCGCGAGGTGTTTGAGAACTTCTTCAAGGGTGCGATCGAGTCCGGCGGCGCGTTCCGTGTCATCGACGCCACCAACGACGAGCTCATCGGCAGCTCCCGTTATTACGATCATGACGCGGCCAAGAATTCGGTAAGCATCGGGTACACTTTCATCGCCCGCAGCCGTTGGGCTAAGGGCTTCAACCGGGCCCTCAAGGATTTGATGCTCGACCATGCGTTCCGCTTCGTCGAGCAGGTCACCTTCGAGGTGGGGGCCGACAATTGGCGTTCGCGCAAGGCGATGGAGAAATTGGGCGGTCTTTACATCGCCGAACGCTCGGTCAGCTATTACGGCGAACCGCCGCGATTGAACGTCATCTTCAGGATCGACAAGAACGCCTGGGAGAAATCCGGGCGCCGATAGCACGATCGCGGTTCAGGTGGCGGCCGGGACCGCAGAGTCCGCTGGGACCTGCGCCAGCAGCCGAAAGCCGGCTTGCGGCGCGCTTTCGAACGACACGCTGCCGCCAAGCGCACTCAAGCGCTCGCGCATGCCTATCAGACCGAGGCCTGCCGGCTTGGCGCGCAGATCCGTGCCTACGCCGTCATCTTCGACGCGGATCACGGCGCTGGCCGGACGGGCGTCATCCTCGGCCCATTCCACCCGCACGCTGACTCGATGCGCGTGAGCGTGTCGAGCGCAGTTGTTCAAAGCCTCCTGCACCGTGCGGTATACGGCGAGCGTGCGCGCTTCGTCGAGCCGATCGATGTGCTCATCGAGAGTGAGCGCGAGATGCGCTGGTTCCAAACGCGCACGCCAGGTATCTACGCAGTGCTCGATGGCGGCGGCGAGCCCCAGCTCGTCGAGTCCCACCGGCCGCAGTTCGCGGATTAGGCGCGCGACGCTTTCGTGCACCAGATCGGTATTGGCAATGATGGCATTGGCCCGCTCGACGAGGGCGGAGTGCGGGGGCAAGTTTGCAGCTGCGGCGCGAATCGCGACCGCGTCGAGTTTGATGGCATTGATGAACTGTCCAAGCTCGTCATGCAGCTCCCGCGAGAGGCGCTTGCGCTCGTGCTCCTGCACGTCTGCAAACTGCCGCGCCAGCCGACGCTGCTCGTCCAGGGTCTGCGCGAGTTCGGATTGCAGGAGAAGCTTGGCCTTCAGTTCGCGCCGCGTCCCTCGCCAACGCCGCGCGGAAAACCAGGCGAATCCGATCGCCAGCGACAGCAGCACAAAGGCCAGCTCATCGGTTTGAAACGACTCGCTGTTGCGGGTCCATGCGAACAGGCGTTCGGTCCATTCGTAGTGGATGGCAAGCCAGGCGCAGCAAAGCGTGCCGGCGGCTATCCAGGCGAGATCAGCGATCACGTGTGCGGTGGATTCTTGTGCCGACAGATTTGTCTTCATGGGTGTACCAATCCTGAAACAGTTGTGTCACGTGAGCTTGCCGCTCGCGAAATTTCAGGATTTTTGCCTCCGGGTCATCGCTCCGCGTTCAAATTTAACAATATTCGCAAGCAACGCAGCATGCATCATCACTCGCCTCGATTGGGATAGGCAACGAAGCATCGGGCGAACTGGCTTCTATCGCATGGGCCGGCGGGCGGAATTTGAGACGTGCGATCAGAGCAGGCTCGCAGCGCGCACTCTTGTAGTCTAACTGGACGCAATTCCCTCATGTCCCGATACCGGCGACAATCCGTCGCCAGATGACATGCAACGCGTTAACGGGTGAACTCTGAAGGGTGTCTTCCTGTGGATGCTATTGCTGCTCTGTGCGCTAAGCAGTGCGGTTCAGGCGAGCACCCTCTACGTGGCGCGACGCAGTTGGCACATCGATGTGGGCCTCGCCGTCGGCGATCTCGATGCGCCGCTGTCCAAGGTGGCCGCGCGTTTTCCCGCTGCGCGTTTCATATTCTTCGGTTTCGGCGATCGACGGTATTTGCTGGCGCGCCATCATGGCCCATCGACGCTCTCCGGCTCGATCTGGCCGGGCGCTGGGCTGTTCCTGGTCACCGCACTCGACAATTCGCCCGAGGCGGCTTTCGGGGCCAGCCACGTGGAGCGAATAGAATTGAGTGAGCCCCAGCGTCGTGCGCTGGTGCAGGCCATTAGTTCGGCATTCGAGACTGACCCGCCAACTTTCATTAAACCGGGGCCTTACGAGGAGAGCCTCTATATCGCGGCGTCGCCGCGCTATTCGGGATTCCACACCTGCAATACCTGGGCGGCGGAAGTTATGCGTCAAAGCGGACTGTCGATCAGTTCGCGCGGCGTCATTTTCGCCGGCCAACTTTGGTCGCGCGTGAAGCGTCTGCGAGCCGAATCCGCAGCGCCCTAGCGGCCATCCGTGGCCGCGATTCATACCGTTACGAGCAGGGCGGTGCAGCGCCGTCCTGACAGACCACCGTCGTGTGGGAGCCCGGCGGTACGACTACAGTTGTTTTCTCCGGAGGCGGAGGGCTGGAACTGCTTATGCAGCCCGCCAAGAGGGACGCGGCAACCAGCAATGTACTAATGACCTTCATCAGGCTCTCCTTCGGTGAATTCTATCTGTGCCGATATTGGTCACCCTGGCGCGTTCAGGGCACAGGCCTAGGACCAGAATCGATGCGCGGAGGGTCCTACAGCGTGTAGTTGCAAAACCTGTATATAATTACAGGTGTGCACTATTGGCCGATTTTTGGCCTGAGCGAGGATGCATGACCCGCAATTTCATTGGTTCGCAAAGCTTCAAGGGCCGAGGCTCGCTGTCAAATCCGAAAGTGCGCTTTGACTCGATGCATATCGAGAAGAGCGAGGATGGTTGGTACCAGGAGGAAGTTAGCGAAGCCCCGTCGGAAACGGTGCTGCCGGATCGCGCCAAGAGCGTGATCAGTACCAACGACTCTCCCGACGTCGGCTTCGAGCAGTCCATCAATCCTTATCGTGGGTGCAGTCACGGCTGCATCTACTGTTTCGCGCGTCCCACTCACGCCTATCTCGGCCTCTCGCCCGGCCTCGATTTCGAGACCAAGCTTTTCTACAAGCAGGATGCCGCAGCACTTCTGGAAAAAGAACTCGCGCGTCGCAATTACGTCTGCAAGACGATTGCGTTAGGCATCAACACCGACGGCTATCAGCCGCTCGAAAAACGCCTGGAGGTCAATCGCAGCATTCTTGCGGTGCTGGCGCGCTGTCGGCACCCGGTCACCATAGTCACCAAGAGCGCGCTGGTGCTGCGTGATCTCGATCTTCTGTCGCAGCTCGCGGAACAGCAGCTCGTCTCAGTCATGCTGAGCATGACCTCATTACAAAATGATATTAAACGCACGCTCGAGCCGCGCACCGCATCGCCGCAGGCGAGATTACGAGTGATTCACGAACTCGCAGCAGCGCGCGTCCCGGTCGGTGTGCTGGTTGCGCCGGTGATTCCCGCCATTACGGACCACGAAATGGAAGATATACTGGCGGCCGCAAAATCGTCTGGTGCGAGCAGCGCGGGGTATGTGCTGCTGCGTTTGCCGCACGAAGTGAAGACCTTGTTCCGCGAATGGCTTGCGGAACATTACCCGGACAGAGCCAGGCACGTCATGTCGCTGATCAACCAAGCCCGCGGTGGCAAGGATTACGATTCCGAATTCGGCACCCGCATGAAAGGCACCGGCGCCTACGCCGAGTTGTTGCGCACGCGTTTCGAACTGGCGAAGCGCAAGCTCGGTTTGGACGATGCGGAGGGGCGTCATGAACTTCGCACCGACCTCTTCAGTCCGCCCTCGAACAGCTCACAGTTGACACTCGGATTCTGATCTCATGGCGAGCATTGCGACCGAACGGGTGCTGACCGTTCATCATTGGAACCATACCGTATTCAGTTTCACCACCACGCGTGATCAGGCCTTGCGCTTCGAGAACGGGCATTTCGTGATGCTGGGACTCGAGGTGAACGGCAAGCCGCTGATGCGCGCTTACAGCATTGCCAGCGCAAACCACGAAGAGCACCTGGAGTTCCTGAGCATCAAGGTGCCCGACGGCCCGCTGACCTCGCGCCTGCAGAACGTCAAGCCGGGCGACGAGGTGCTTGTGAGTCGCAAACCCACCGGCACGCTCACGCTGCACGACCTGAAGCCGGGCAAGCGGCTGTATCTTTTAAGTTCGGGGACCGGCCTCGCGCCCTTCATGAGCCTCATCAAGGATCCTTTTATCTACGAGCGCTTCGAGAAGATCATCCTGGTGCATGGGGTGCGTTTCCGCAGCGAGCTTGCGTATCGCGACTACATCGAATGGGAACTCACGCACCACGAGTATCTCGGGGAGCAGGTGCGCAATCAATTGATTTACGTGCCCACCGTGACGCGCGAGCGGTTCAGATTTACGGGGCGCATCACGACCCTGATCGAATCGGGGAAGCTCTGCGAAGACATCGGCATGCCGCCGCTCAATCCCGAGCATGACCGGGTCATGATCTGCGGCAGTCCGGCGATGCTCAAGGACCTCTCGAAGCTTCTGGACGAGCGCGGCTTTCGGATTTCGCCGCACGTTGGCGAGCCGGGCGATTATGTCATCGAGCGCGCGTTCGTCGCCCGCTGAAGGTCTACCAAGCGGCCGACTTGTAGTCCTTGAGGAACTGCCCCCACACGTGCTCGCCGGTGAGCTGACCCGAGAAGATCGGGTCGACGATGCGAGATGCGCCGTCGATGATGTCGAGCGGCGGTGAGAACCCTTCCTCCGCCTTGCGCTGCGCATGCAGCAACGGGTCCTCGTCGGTCACCCAGCCGGTGTCGACCGCGTTCATGTGGATCCCGTCGCGGAAGTAGTCGGGGGCGCTGGTGCGGGTCATCATGTTGAGCGCCGCCTTCGCCATGTTGGTGTGCGGGTGCTTGTCGGTCTTTGTGGCGCGGTAGAACTGGCCTTCCATGGCGCTCACGTTGACGATGTGCTTGTGCCGTCCCGCGGTTTTCAGCATCAGGGGCTTGAGGCGCGCATTGAGGATGTAGGGCGCGATGGCGTTCACCAGGTGCACCTCGAGCAGCTCCGGGGTTTCTACCTCGTGGAGTCTCAGGCGCCAGCTGTTGATATCGCGCAAATCCAGCTGTTGCCGATCCTCATCGAAGCGTCCATGCGGAAACAGCTCCTCGCCTCCCTTGAAGTCCTCGTCCAAGTAGCGACGCTGCGACATAGCCGCGCTCGCAGAGAGCCCTTCGCCTGGAACGGCGTGCGCGCCCGCGAGCGCGGCGTGCCCGGAGTTCGCCGGCGCTTGCAACGCGCGGCGCAACGCCACATGACCCGCGAGGAGGGGACGCCAAGCGGCCGGCAGATCCTCGGCGGGCGCGGTCTCAGCGCTCAGGAGATGCGCGAAGAATCCCGACGGACGGCGCACCGTCTGGCAGGCATTGTTGATGAGATGGTCGAGCCGCGGCAGGCGTTCCAGCAGGTAGTGAGTGAACAGTTCCACGCTCGGTGCGTGGCGAAGGTCCAGGCCGAAGATCTCGAGTCGCGATTCAAAAGCGCCGAAGTCGCCTTCGGCGGCGAAACGCTGCGCGGCATCCACCGGAAAGCGCGTGGTGACCACGACCTTGGCTCCCGCGCGCAGCAGCTTGAGCGCCGACTGAAAGCCGATCTTGACGCGACCGCCGGTGACCAACGCCAGATGTCCCGACAGGTCCGCGCTCTGCTCGCGTTTGGCGTAGTTGAACTCGCCACAGGCCTCGCACAGCGAGTCGTAGTAGCGATGCACGTGCAGGTAGGGCCGCTTGCACACATAGCAGTCGCGGCTGCGCTTGAGCGCGGGCCGCTCTTGAAGGTCTTGCGCTTTCGGCGGTTCGAGCCAAAGCGGTGCGTAGACGGGGGATTGCCGCTGTCGCCTCAAAGCCGCGGCCTCGACTGCATTTCGGTCGTGAGATTTCCGGGCCTCGCGCTCCGCGCGCCGAAAGGCCTTGGCCATGCGCACCAAGTCGTGGCGCTCCGGTTTTGAGATAAGTCCGGCTAGGGTCAAAAGTTCGCGACGATCCTCCTGGGTGAGTCGGGTCAAGAGCGAGCGATCGGTTTCGATCGCCTTGAGCACGCGCAGGCAGGCGCGGACGTCCTCGTCGGTGAGCATGGTTTCCTAGTCTAGCGTTGCGCGCTATTCGATTGTGGCAGTCGGCGCGGGTTCGGATAATATCGGCAGGTAAATGTAATCCGCCCCGGATTGCACGGATAATTTCGTAATAGTTACAATATGTTAGACAGGCAAATTAATGTAGCGCCTATGATGGAGTGGACGGACCGGCACTGCCGCTATCTGCACCGGCTCTATGCTCCTCAGGCTCTGCTCTACACCGAGATGATCGTGGCTGCCGCCGTGGTTCGCGGCGAGAGGCAGCGGCTGTTGCGCTTCGATCCGCGCGAGCTGCCGGTGGCTCTGCAACTCGGCGGCTGCGATCCGCAGGAACTTGCCGAAGCCTCCCGCATCGGTCGTGATGCCGGCTACGCCGAAATCAACCTGAACGTGGGCTGCCCCAGCGATCGGGTGAAGAACGGTTCATTCGGCGCCTGCCTGATGCTCAAGCCCGCGCTGGTCGGAGACTGCGTGCGCGCAATGCGCGAAGCGGTCGCCATCCCGGTGACCGTCAAGTGCCGCATCGGTATCGACGAGCGCGAGGACTATGAATTCTTGGCAGGATTCGTCGACCAGGTGGTCTCGGCCGGTGTGGACGCGCTGATCGTGCACGCGCGCAACGCCATCTTGAGCGGGCTTTCACCCAAGGAAAACCGCGAGATTCCCCCGCTCAAATATGATTTCGTACATCGGGTGAAGCGCGAGTACCCAGCGCTCCCGGTGGTGCTCAACGGCGGCCTCGCCGAGGCGCATGACATGAAAGATCACCTCGCAGCTGGCCTCGACGGGGTCATGGTGGGACGCGCCGCCTATCATCGACCGGAAATCCTGGCGGACCTGCACCGGGTGCTCGTCGATCACGAGTGGCGGGGACCGACGGCGGCCGAGGTCGTGGAGCGCATGGCGGCTTATGCCGAGGAACAGCTCAAGGAGGGCGTGAGACTTCACTCGATCACGCGCCACATGCATGGCGTTGCCGCCGGTCGGCAGGGCGCGCGCGCCTGGCGGCGCTTCCTCTCGGAGATCGCGACGCGGCCCGAGGCTCGCCCGGAAACGCTGATTTCGGCGCTTCCCATCATCCAACAGGGGCTGGCCGCTTAAAGGGCTGAGGCGCGTTTAGCTGCGTTAAGTATAATGGCCGTGGCAATGGGCAAAGAAATCGAAGTCGCCATCCTATTTGCCGATGTGGTCGGCAGCACCAAGCTCTACGAGCAGCTCGGGGACCTGCGCGCGCGCGATATGGTGGGCGCATGCATCGAGGTGATGCGCACCGCGACGGACCAGAACCATGGTACGGTCATCAAGACCATGGGCGATGAGGTCATGGCCACATTTCCCACCGCGGACGATGCCCTGAACGCCGCCGCGCAGATGCAGAAGCAGATCCAAAAGCACCCCAACCTCAAAGTCGACGAACACACCGTGGCGATTCGCATCGGCTGCAACTTCGGTCCGGTGGTGCTCGAGAATCGCGACATTTTCGGCTCGGCGGTGCATACCGCGAACCGCATGACCAGTCAGGCCAAGGCGGGCCAGATCATGACCACCGCCACCATGGTGGAGAGGCTCTCCTCGGAATGGCGCGCCTCGGTGCGCCAGATCGACATTGCCACCTTGAAGGGCAGGAGCAGCGAAGTGGCGCTCTACGAAGTGCTGTGGCAGACCGAGGACATCACCTCGATGGTCCCGGCCATAGCGCAGCGCGAAAAGAGCAACAAATCGCAGCGCCTGAGGCTCCGCTACCAGGGGCAGGAAGTGCTGGTGGACGACGGCCGCGCCAACGTCAGCATCGGGCGCGCCGAGGACAACGACCTGGTGGTCAAGGGCAATCTCATCTCGCGCCTGCATGCGCGCGTCGAGATCAACCGCAACAAGTTCATGCTCGTCGATCAGAGCACCAACGGCACCTTCGTGCTGGGCAAGGACGGCGAAGAGGCTTTCGTGCGCCGCGACTCCATGCAGATCCGCGGCGAAGGCCTCATCGGTCTCGGCAAGGCGCCGGACAGCAATTCCTCGCAGGTGATTCGCTACTCTTGCGAGGAGTGAACCCGCGTAAGCGCTGCGGTGAGCTCGTTTTTCAGCGCCACGGGCACCCGCTCGCCGAACTCAGCCATGTACTTCTCGATGCCCTGGAACTCTTCGGCCCAGGCCTTGGGATGCACCGTGACCAATTCTTCGATCGCGGCGTCTGAAATCTCGAGACCCTGACGATCAATGTCCGCGGAGTTGGGCAGGTAGCCGATAAAAGTCTCTCGCGCCGCCGCTTTGCCTTTGCAGCGGTCGATGATCCAGCGCAGCACCCTCAAGTTGTCGCCAAAGCCCGGCCACAGGAACTTGCCGTTGGCATCCTGGCGGAACCAGTTGACGTGGAATATCTTCGGCGGGTGCTTCAGCTTGGAGCCGACGTCGATCCAGTGACCCCAGTAGTCGCCGTAGTTGTAGCCGGCGAAGGGCTTCATGGCCATCGGATCCCGGCGCACCACGCCGATTTTCTCGGTCGCCGCGGCGGTGGTTTCCGAAGCGACGCCGGCACCGACGAGGACTCCATGCAGCCAGTTTCGCGCCTCATAGACCAGCGGCGCGAGATTGCGGCGCCGTCCGCCGAACACGATCGCTGAAATCGGCACGCCGCCGGGCGCATCGGCGAGCTTGGTGTAGCTCGGGTTCTGCTTGGCAGACACGGTGAAACGTGAATTCGGCTGCGCTGCCGGCCCGTTGGCAGGATCGTAGGGACGGCCTTGCCAGTCGACCACGGGCTTGCCCTCAGTGAGGCCTTCCCACCACGGCTGGTTGTCCGCCGTCACTCCGACGTTGGTGAAGATAGTGTCGTGGCGGATCATCTCGTAGGCATTGCGGTTGGTCTTGGCATTGGTGCCGGGCACCACGCCGAAATAACCCGACTCCGGATTGATGGCGTAGAGCCTGCCATCGCTGCCGGGATGGAGCCACGCGATATCGTCGCCCACGGTCCACACTTTCCAGCCCTGGTAGCTTTTGGGCGGGATCAGCATGGCGAGGTTGGTCTTGCCGCAGGCGGAGGGAAATGCGCAGGCTAGGTAATGGGTTTCGCCCTGCGGATTCTCGATGCCCACGATGAGCATGTGTTCGGCGAGCCATCCCTCGGTGCGGGCCTGCCAGCTGGCGATGCGCAACGCGTGGCACTTCTTGCCGAGCAGCGCATTGCCGCCGTAGCCGGAGCCGAAGCTGCGGATCAGCAGTTCCTCGGGAAAGTGCATGATGAACCGGCGCTCGGGATTCAGATCGCCGGTCGAATGCATGCCCTTCACGAACACGCCGTCGCGCGCAATGCGCTCGAGCGCCGCTCGGCCCATGCGCGTCATCAGCTGCATGTTGAGCACGACGTAGGCGCTGTCGGTGATTTCTACGCCGCAACGTGAGAACGGCGAATCGATCGGTCCCATGCAGTAGGGCACCACATACATGGTGCGGCCCTTCATGCAGCCTTCGAACAACGCATCCATTTGTGCGTGGGCTTTTTTCGGTTCGATCCAGTGATTGTTCGGGCCCGCATCGTCGCGGTTCTTGGTGCACACGAAGGTGAGGTGCTCGACGCGAGCCACATCCGAGGGGCTCGAGCGCGACAGCACGCAATTGGGAAACGCTTCCTGATTGAGCGGCAGAAGTTCCTTGGCGGCGATCAGTTCGCGCTTCAGGGACTGAAATTCCGCCTCGCTGCCGTCGCACCAGTACACTTTCTGAGGTTGCGTGAGCTTGGCGACTTCCTCGACCCAAGCGCTCACCGCGTGATCCAGGGAAGCGAGAGTTACATGCTGAGGAGCGGTGGCCATGGGAGTCCTTTGGAGGAGGAGCACATATATCTTTGGTGCGCGAAGGATGACAGAAGGGTGTTGGCTCGCCAACTCCTCGATGCATTGCACGCATGATCCTTAATGATTTTTTTTGACGCTCGGATGAGAGGATTTTTCCTCATCGCGATAGGCGCATAGCTGAAGACATAAGTGACTGATTGTTATTGTTTTATACTGGCATACCAAATATGCGAAATTACCCCTGTAATATGTACAAGTTTTTCAGTGCCGCGCTGATTGTCTTAGCCACGTTGCTCCTGCTTCCAACGGCTGCGATAAGTGGTCAGACAACCTCCGAACACATCAACGTGCGCGTGGTGGCCGAAGTGCAGACGCGCACCGTGGATCGCGGCCGCCCGGTGGAAAAGCTCCTGCCTGCCGACAAAGTGGTGCCGGGTGATCTGGTGATCTACACCCTGGAGGCGCGCAACGCAGGCCCGATGTCGGTCGATGCACCGAGCGTGGTGCAGGCAGTGCCCGCGCACATGGTGTATGTCGCGGATTCCGCCACCGGCCCGGGGGCCTTCATCACTTTCTCCGTGGACGGCGGCAATAGCTACGACACGCCCGAAAATCTCAAAGTGACCGCGGCCGACGGCAAGATGCGCGCGGCGGTGGCCGCCGACTACACCAACATTCGTTGGCAGCTGCGCAGCTTGGTGAAAGCCAATTCGGTGGCGTTCCTACGCTTCCGGGCGCGGGTCAAGTAGCCGCATGCGAAACCACGTACTCTAGCCTGCTGATGCAGACCGACTACAAAGATGTGTTCAGCCAGGCAGGGCCGCTGGCGCGCGCGTTGCCAGGCTACTCCCATCGACCGGAGCAGGCGGCCATGGCGAAAGCCGTGGGCGCGGCGCTCGCTCGACTCGAACCGCTGATCGTCGAGGCCGGCACCGGCACCGGCAAGACCTTCGCCTATCTCATCCCGGCGCTGCTCTCGGGGCGCAGCGTCATCATCTCCACCGGCACCCGTACTCTGCAGGATCAGCTGTTCCGCCGCGACGTGCCGCTGCTCGCCAAGGCGCTTGGATTGCCGGTGAAGATCGCGCTGCTGAAAGGGCGCGCGAATTATCTTTGCCGCCACCGGCTGGACCTCGTCACTCAGCAGAGTTCGCTGCTGCCGCCGCCGCGCGGCACGCAGCGCGAACTGATGCGCATTGCGCGCTGGAGCGCGAGCACCAAGAGCGGCGATCTGGCGGAACTGCGCGACCTGCCGGAGCAGTCGGCGGTGTTGCCGCTCATCACCTCGACGCGCGAGAACTGTCTCGGACAGGAATGCGGCCAATTCGCCCGCTGCCATGTGGTCGATGCGCGTCGCAACGCGCAGGCGGCCGACATCGTCATCGTCAATCATCATCTGCTGCTCGCAGACCTCGCGCTCAAGGAGGAGGGCTTCGGCGACCTGCTGCCGGGCGCCGAGGCGGTGATCCTCGATGAGGCGCATCAGATCCCGGATATCGCCGCGCAATTCTTCGGTGCCAGTTGGTCGGTGCGTCGGGCGCAACAACTGCTGCGCGACATCGATGCCGAACTTGCCGCGGCGGGCGCCCGCGCCGAGCAGGGGCGCGCGATCAGCGCCGTGCTCGAGTCGCAGCTCGATGATCTGCGCCATTGCCTGCCGCGCGGCGCGGCGCGCTTCGAATGGGGGAGACTGCCGGACGCATTCTTCGATACCCTGCCGCAGATCGAGAACTCGCTCCTCGATATCGCCGCCGATTTGAATGGACTCGGTCTCGGCGCCGGCTCGAGTAATTGCGCGCGGCGCGCCGAAGAGCTCGCGCACTCGCTCAAAGGCCTGCGCGAGATACCCGAGGAGAGCGGACTGCGCTGGGTGGACACCGCCGCCCAGGGCCTGTCGCTCGAATTCACGCCCTTCGAGATCGCGCAGCGCCTGCGCGAATACGTGGACGCCCGTCCCTGCGCCTGGGTGTTCACCTCTGCGACTCTGGCGGTGGGCGAGGATTTCAGCCATTTCGCGAGTCGTGTCGGATTGCCGGAAGCGCGCTCGCTGCGCATCGGCAGCCCGTTCGACTACGCCTCGCAGGCGCGGCTGTATCTGCCGCGTGCCATGCCCGATCCGCAGAGCCCGCATTTCGCCGCCCGCTTCATCGAGGTATGTGCTCCGCTCATTGAGGCCTGCGGCGGTCGGGCGTTCCTGCTCTACACCAGCTATCGCGCCTTGGCGGAAGGTGTCCGAGCGCTCAAGGCGCGTTTCCCTGATCCGCCTTTCCCGGTGCTGGTGCAGGGAGAGGCGCCCCGCGAGGCGCTGCTCACGCGCTTTCGTGAACTGGGCAATGCGGTGCTGCTGGCCACGGGCAGCTTCTGGGAGGGAGTCGATGTCAAAGGCGACGCCTTGTCCATCGTCGCGATCGACAAGCTGCCGTTTGCGGCGCCCGACGATCCGCTGCTCAAAGCGCGCCTCGAAGGTATCCGCCGCCGCGGCGGAAATCCCTTCTTCGAGTATCAACTGCCGCAGGCGGTGCTGGCGTTGAAACAGGGGGCAGGGCGGTTGATCCGCGACGTCGAGGATTTCGGCGTCATCGTGATAGGTGATCCGCGCCTCACGGCGAAGGCATACGGCCGGGTGTTTCTGGAGTCGTTGCCGCCGAGCCCGGTGCTGCGCGATGTCGAGCCTGCGGCAAAGTTCTTGCGCGAGCAGCTCGAGCGCTGCCGGCCCGTCGCCTCGGAGGCGCGCTAGATGCGGCTGCTCGCGCTGGATGCGGCCGCCGGACGCTGCTCGGTGGCGCTCATGCTCGATGCGGCGGTCAACGAGCGCAGCGTCGAGCCGGGTAAGGCGCACACCGAGGATCTGTTGAGGCTCACGGGTGAACTCCTCGCTGAGGCGGGCATCGGCTTGGCCGACCTCGACGGCATCGCGTGCAGCATCGGGCCAGGCGCCTTCACGGGTGTGCGCGTCACCGTCTCGGTGGCTCAGGGACTGGCCTTCGGATCCGAGCGTCCGGTGGTCGCGGTTAACACCCTCGAGGCGCTGGCGCTGCAGCTACTTCCCGGGCAGGAAAGGGTGTTCGCCTGTCTGGATGCTCGCATGGGCGAGGTGTATGTCGCATGCTTCGGCCGGGATCAGGAAGCGCCGCTGCGAGTGCTCAGCGAGCCCGGATTGAGCCTGCCTCAGGACGTGAAGCTCCCTGCCGGACGCTTCGCCGGCATCGGTCAAGGCATAAGCGCCTATCCTGAGCTTGTTCGAGCCCACGATCTTGTTATGTTGCCTGGAGCCGAAAGCGCCATGCCGCGCGCCCGGGAGATCGCGCAACTCGGGGCGGTTCGGCTCGGCGCGGGTGGCGGGATGAATCCTAAAGACCTCGAGCCTTTGTATTTACGCGACAAAGTGGCCTATACGTCAGCCGAACGGGCGGGGCGCTGAATCTGTCATTTTAACCCTGGCTTCGTCATCTAACTGTCACAATCTCCCTCTGTAATAGCCGTCTGCAGAATCAACGGACTGGAGCATGACAGCCAGACGCATCCTAATAGTGGAAGACGAAAAAGCCATTCGCGACATGATTGCCTTCGGCTTGCGCCGGGCCGGCTACGATGTTCGCGAGGCCGAAGATTGTCGCGAAGCGCGCGCACGCATCGTCGATGTGCGGCCGGATCTGATGCTGGTCGACTGGATGCTGCCCGACATGAGCGGCCTGGAGCTCACCCGCTCGCTCAAAAAGGCCAAGGACACCGAAGAGATTCCGGTCATCATGCTCACCGCGCGCGCCGAGGAGCAGGACAAGGTGAACGGTCTCGAGGGCGGCGCCGACGATTACATCACCAAACCCTTTTCGCCGCGGGAATTGCTCGCCCGCATTCAGGCGGTGCTGCGCCGATCGGCGCCGGCCGGCGCCGCCGACATCATCGAAGTGGACGGCTTGAAACTCGACGACTCCAGCCACCGGGTGAGCGCTGGTGAGCGGGAGATCGCCTTAGGACCCACCGAGTACCGGCTGCTGCACTTCTTTATGACTCACCCGGAACGGGTGTTTACCCGCGGTCAGTTGCTCGATCGCGTCTGGGGGGGTAATACTTATGTCGAGGAGCGCACCGTGGACGTGCACATCCGCCGGCTGCGCAAAGCCCTCGAGCCTTTCTCGTTGGAGCGACTGGTGCAAACGGTGCGTGGAGCCGGTTATCGCTTCTCGACGCGGGAAGCTTAAGTTTTAAGTCGCCTTAGACCCTAAAGGAGCCACCGAGGCTTTCATGGCAGCGATGTGGACCTTCGCGCTCGCGCGCCTGGCGGGCATTTTGCTGGTGGGCCTGTGCGTTGGGCTTTTGATCGGTCCTGTATGGGCCTGCATTCTCACGGCGGCCTGCTTCTATCTCGGGTGGCAGCTGCTGAACCTTTATCGGCTGGATCGCTGGCTCAGGCTCAGATCGCAAATCGATCCGCCGAATTTGGGCGGCATTTGGGGCGACATCGTCGGGCAGGTGGTGCGCCTGCACCGGCGCAAGCAGTATCACAAGCAACGCCTGGTGCAGCTATACCGGGAACTGCGCCAGTCCACCGCGGCGCTGCCCGACGGGGTCATCATCTTAAGCACCCAGCGCGAGATCGTCTGGTTCAACCGACAGGCGGCGCGGCTTCTGGGATTGAAGCGTCCGCTAGACGTCGGCATCCGGATCGATAATCTGATCCGAGTGCCGGAATTCGCGCATTATCTGCATGCGGACGATTTCAGCTCGCCGTTGATCATCCGCCCGCCGGTGCAGCTCGACTGCTACCTCTCGCTGCAGATGGTGCCCTATGGCGGCGGCCAGTCGCTGCTGCTGGTGAGGGACGTCACCCGTCAGATGCGCCTCGAGGCCACGCGCAAGGACTTCGTGGCCAATGCCTCCCATGAGCTGCGCACGCCTCTGACCGTGATATCGGGCTATTTGGACACCATGGGCGATGATCCGTCCATGGACTTGGCATGGGCAGGCCCCATCCGCGACATGCGCATCCAGGCGCAGCGTATGAATGCCATCATCCAGGACCTTCTGGAACTGTCGCGCCTGGAGTCCACCGAAGGGGAGGCGGCGCGCGATCCCATCGATGTGCCGCGCATGCTCGAGCGCATGCATCGCGATGCACTGGCGCGCTCCGAGCGGCCGCGCCAGGTGCTGCTGGAGATCGAATCGAGCGACGGCCTGTTCGGTTCGGCCCATGAAATCGAGTCGGCATTCACCAATCTTCTGGTCAATGCCCTGAAATACACCGGCAGCGACGGCACGGTGCGCATTCGCTGGTGGTGCGACGAGGAGGGCGGATACTTCTCCGTGATCGACAGCGGCATCGGCATCCCCCCGGAGCACATCCCCAGGCTGACCGAACGCTTCTATCGCGTGGATGCCGGTCGATCCCGGGGGCAAGGCGGCTCGGGCCTCGGGCTGGCCATCGTGAAACATGCGCTGCAGCGGCACGGCGGCTGGCTCGACGTGCAGAGCATCGAGGGCAAGGGCAGCACTTTTACCTGTCACTTCCCGGCGCAGCGCATCTGGCACACCGATGTGCGCGCCGCGGCGAGCGCGTGACACCGAATGGTCATACTCAAGTGCGTCACATAATCAACGGCGATGGTTGACGTGACGGTCAATCGGATGTAAACGACCCTCAGTAAAGTCTTGTCCGCTGCGCTTTTGCTTCAAGGTAATTTTTATGGAAACGGCCGACCTCTCGCACCACATCTCCCGACGCTTCAACGAGGATCTGGAGAAGGTCCGCAACCAGGTGTTGCAGATGGGCGGCTTCGTCGAGCAGCAGCTGCACAAGGCCATCACCGCCCTGGTCGAGGGCGACAGCCGCCTGGGCGAATCGGTGGCCACCGACGACTACAAGGTCAACGGCATGGAGCTGTCGATCGACGAGGAGTGCAGCCGCATCCTGGCGCTGCGCGCCCCGGCGGCCGGCGACCTGCGCGTGATCGTCGCCATCATCAAGACCATCACGGATCTGGAGCGGATCGGCGATGAAGGCGAAAAGATCGGCTACATCGCCTCGCGTCTGGCCACCATGGAGAGGCCCGCGGACAAGTACCGCGAGGTCAAGCATCTCGGGCGCCAGGTGGCGCAGATGGTCCACGACGCCCTCGATGCCTTCGCGCGAATGGATTCTCACGCGGCCTTGAAGACCGCGCAGGAAGACAAGATGGTGGATGAGGAGTACGAGTCCATTCACCGCCAGTGCATCACCTTCATGATGGAAGATCCGCGCGCCATCCGCCGCGCCTTGGAAATCATGTGGATCGTGCGGGCGCTGGAGCGCATCGGGGATCACGCCAAAAACATCTGCGAGTACGTGATTTACATGGTGCACGGCAAGGACATCCGCCACACCTCGCTCGAGGATGTCGCCAAGCAGATCGAGTCGGCGCACGCCCTGACCCGGCGCTGATGACGGCGCGCAGCGGTAATATCCTCGGGTTTCTCGCCTGCGCGGCGCTCTTGGGCTACGCCTATTATGCGCAGTACGTGATGCATTTGGAGCCGTGTCCCTTGTGCATCTTCCAGCGCATCGGGGTGTTCGCACTGGGGGTTGCGTTCCTGCTCGGCGCGATCGCCAACGCAAAATCCAAAGGCCGGTATGTCATTGCCTGCCTGGTGGGCCTTGCAGCGCTCGTCACCGTCGGCATCGCCGGCAAACACGTCTACATTCAAAGCCTGCCGGCAGGCTCGGTGCCCTCCTGCGGCGCCTCGCTCGATTTCATGATGAAGATCTTCTCCGTATCGGAAGTCATCAAGAAAGTGCTGTCGGGTTCCGGGGAATGTGCGCAGATCACCTGGCGCTTGCTCGGCCTCTCGATGCCCGGCTGGGTGCTGATCGCAGCCGCCTTCCTCGGCGCCTTCGGCCTGTGGGTGAACCTGCGGCGTCCGGTGCCCGCGCCTCGATGAGCACGGCCTCCCCGACCCTCAAACTCACCGAGGAATTGATCTCCAGGCAATCGGTGAGCCCCGTCGACGGCGGTTGCCAAGCGCTGATGATGGAGCGTCTCGAGGCGTTGGGCTTCACGATCGAGTCCTTGCGCTTTGGACCGGTGGACAATTTTTGGGCCAAGCGCGGCGCCGGCGGGCCGGTCTTCTGCTTCGCCGGCCATACGGATGTCGTCCCCTCAGGTCCCCCGGACGAATGGAGCAGTGATCCCTTTCAGCCGGTGGTGCGCGATGGCTTGCTGTACGGTCGGGGCGCCGCCGACATGAAGAGCGGGCTTGCCGCCATGCTCACCGCCTGCGAATCCTTCATCGCTCGGCACCCGAATCATCGCGGCACCATTGCCTTCCTCATCACCTCGGACGAGGAGGGGCCCTCGGTGGACGGCACGCGCCGCGTGGTGGAAGTGCTGAAGGAGCGCAACGAGCGCATCGACTGGTGCCTGGTGGGGGAGCCCTCGAGCGAAAATGTCCTCGGCGACACCATCAAGATCGGGCGGCGCGGATCCTTGAGCGGCCGGCTCACGGTGCACGGCGTGCAGGGGCACATCGCCTATCCCCAGTTTGCCGACAATCCGGTGCACGCACTCGCCCCGGCACTCGCGGAATTGGCCTCGCGCGTCTGGGATCACGGCAACGCCCACTTTCAGCCCACCACCTTTCAAGTCTCGAACATCTCCGCCGGCACCGGCGCGCCTAACGTTATTCCGGGAGAACTGCGCGCGCGGTTCAACCTGCGTTTCTCCACCGAGCAGACGGTGGAGCGGCTGCAGGCGGTGGTTGAGGAGATCCTGAAGCGACACCAGGTGAAATACAGCCTGGAGTGGTTCATTTCCGGATATCCCTTCCTGACCGAGCCCGGCGCCTTGTCGCAGGCGGCGAGCCGGGCGGTTCACGAACAGCTCAAGCTCGAGCCCAAGCTGTCCACCGGCGGCGGCACCTCCGATGGGCGCTTCATCGCGCCCTTAGGCGCGCAGGTCATCGAACTCGGGGTGGTGAACCAGACCATCCACAAGGTGAACGAGTGCGTGCGGGTCTCCGATATCGATGCACTCCACCGCCTCTACGAGCGCACACTGGAACTCCTGCTCGCCTCCTAGCGTCCAACCGTTCATGCAGATCCATCGTTCGCTCAAGCCGGTTTTCGTGCTCTCGAGCACGATGCTGATCGCGGCCTGCGCGGCGAAGCCGTGCCAGGCGCCGGCATGCGGGGACGATCAATCGCTGGTGGCGGAGGTGCAGGGGCTCCTCGCGCAGCATCCGGATCTCGGACCGCCGAACATCATCACAGTCCAGGCGCACAACGGGGTGGTGTATCTGCATGGGCTCGTGGCCACCGATCTGCAGAAGCAGGACGCGGAAGACGTCATCAAGCGCTCGCCGCGCGTCAAGCGCGTCGAAAACATGATCGGCCTCGATAACAGCACCTTTTGATCGCGCGTCTGTCAGGCGTCCATGATCTCGGGTGTCGTCTTGAGCTTCAGGCGCACGCTGGTGCCCTGACCCGGAGCGCTCACGATCTCGAGCGCGGCACCGACAAGCTGCGCCTGTTCGCGCAGGCCCACCAGGCCGTAGTGCCCCTGATGCGCGGCATCAGGATCAAAGCCCGTGCCGTTGTCCTCCACGGTGAGTTCGATCGAGCTGTCGGTGTGGGCGCGAAGTTGCATGCGCACTCGGGACCCCGCGGCGTGGCGCTCGATATTGCGCAGGATCTCCTCGGCCATGCGGTACAAAGTCTCGGCGCGCTCATCGCCGAAGCGTGCCGCTTCTGGGTCCGCTGAGAACTCGCCGCTGAGGCCGGTGCGGTCGATGAAGCGATCAAACGCCCGCTTCAGGGCGTTGCCCAAGCCCGTGTCGCGCACCGCGTTCACGCGCATCTGCGAGATGGCGTTGCGCGCTTCGATGAGACCCTCGTGCGCGACCTGCTCGGCGCGTTCCAGTTCCTCGGCGAGCGCGGCCGGGTTGTGGGCCTGCAGTTTCCTTAAGATGCGCACCTCCGAGAGCATGGCCATCATGGAGTGGGCCAGCGTGTCGTGCAGATCGCGGGCGATTTTCAAGCGCTCGCGCACCACCGCGGAATAACGCGATTCTTCGGCGAGTCGCTCGACTTCGCGGGTGCGCTGCGCGACGCGACGCTCAAGATCCCCCGACAGCGCCAGCAGTTCCTCGCGCTCCTGTCTGAGCTCCTGCAGCACCTGGGCAAATGCCTGGCCGAGCTGCGCAACCTCATCGGCCCCCGCGGGCACTACGAAGGGTGCATTCTGATCGCCGCCTGCGGCCGCAGCGAGGCGCGTCAGCTGCTTCAAGCGATGTGTGAGACGCATGGCGGCGAGGGCTCCGCCGACGGCGGTGATGAGTGCCAGAGTGATGGAGATCTGCAGGATGCGCACGCCCAAGGCGCTGGCGCGCTGATAGGCCGCAATCTTGGGTTCCGCGAGCTGCACGCGCCAGTGCACCGCGGTCACCCCGGGGGGCAGCGCTACCGCGGCGCGCGCGACCATGTAAGTGCCGTGACTCAACGTCTCGATGTGCGGCCCATCGTGCGGCGACTCGCGCGCGTAGTCCGGCCAGCGTCGGCCGGGCCAATCTTCCGGACCAATGAGCACCACGCCGTCCTCGTTGAGAATGAAGGTGGCCGCGGTGCCCCGCGCATCGAGGCTCTGGCTCAGGCGCTGCACCTCACTGCTCGCAGGGCGCAGCAAGAGGTGCGCGGCGACCACGCCGCGCACGCCATTGAGGTCCCGAACCGGGATGGCCACATCGCCCAAGGACGCCGGCTCCAAAGCTGCATCGGCCGCCTCGATCCGGCCAATCCACGGCGCTTCGAGGCCGGCGGCAAACCAGCCCGTCGCAGCCACTGAACGGCCGGAACTCAGGCCGCCGCGACCGCCGATCACCATGCCGTTCTCGTCGGCCACGGCGATCCAGCCGAAGCCTGGATAGGCGGCTGCGAGTCTGCCGAACAGCTCGTTCAGAGGACAAAAAGCGGCGAGGGCACGCACCGCGTCGAGCCTGCTCGAGAACGCCTGGCCGACGTTCGCGCTCAGATGATCGGTCTCCAGCGCCAGGCGACGCATGTGCTGCTCGACCACGATCTCCCGGGCCACGCTGCCCGCCCAGTAAGAGGTGGCGACGGCAAAGCAGACAGCCATGGCGGCGACCAGCCACATGGTGGCGGCCATCAGGCTGCGACGCGGATCGAGCTCCAGCAAAATCGCGCGGAGCGATGAGCGGCTAGGGGGCATGGAACTAAGCTTCGCGACAAAAACTCACTTTCAAATCAGGCGCGAGACTCAAGCAGTATAGACTTTGCGAATGAGTCCGTCCGACAGCAAGATCAGGATCCTGGTGGCCGAGGATCAGGCGCTGGTTCGACGCGGCACGACCGTGCTGCTCTCGATGGAGAGCGACATGGAAGTGGTGGGACAGGCGTGCGACGGTGTGGAGGCGCTTTCGATGGCGCAGAGTTTGAAACCCGATGTCGTGCTCATGGATCTGCACATGCCGCGCTTGAGCGGCGTGGCTGCAACCCGTGAAATCACCCAAAAGTTGCCCGGCACGCAGGTGCTGGTGCTCACCACGCTCAACGATGACGAGACGGTGTTCGAAGCGGTGCGCGCCGGCGCGCTCGGGTATCTGTTGAAGGACGTCTCCGAGGACGAACTGCTCGAGACCATTCGTGCCTTGAGGCGCGGCGAATCGCGGCTCACCCCGCAGATCGCTCGAAAGGTGATGGAGCAGTTTCAGAAGCTCGCGAGCGGCGCCACGCTTGCGCCGGGCACCACGCCGCCGGAGCCGCCGGGTGAAGTCCGGAGCGACAAACAGGCGCTCAATGAAAAAGAGGAAAAGATTCTGCACCTGATTACCGAGGGGTTGAGCAATCGGCAGATCGCCGCCGCCATGTTCCTCGCCGAGGGCACGGTCAAAAACTATGTCAGCCGCATCATGGAAAAGCTGCATGCCAACACGCGGACGGCGCTTGCGGTCATCTCCGCGCGCCAGCGGCGCAATTGAGGCGACTACGGGCGATACGGGTGGCGAGACCGGATCGTTTGGCGGAATTTGTCGCACAACGGCCGGGTCAGTCACCCCCCTGCGTCAGTGGCTTTCGAGCACTGCCCAAATCGAGAAGAACTGCGTAACTGGCTGCGCCGCCTGATATTCCAGGTGAGATCAGCTTTAACATAACCTTCAGACTTCGAGGGTAAACTGGCCCTCCAAGGAATAGCTCGTTGTTGTAAAAAACACACGATTTAGTCGCCGACTTCATGACCGTGGTATAAAACCGTCAGCAAAGGGACTTCCAGAGTGCGTCGGCGTAATAATCCTGAAACAATTCGTCGATTAAATCCAACAACCCAAACATAAGGGAGTTAGATTTGTGAGTGACACCACCTCTTACCGTCTGCGTGCCGCGATGCGCGCCGTCAAATATCCACTCGCCCTCGGCGTGCTCGCTTGCGCGGCCAGCGCGGCACACGCGCAGAGCGCCGATCAAGGTCTGACCTGGAACGGCATCACGCTCTACGGCATCGTCGACCTGGGCTACCAGTTCGAGACCCACGGCGCGCCTTACAGCGACTACCATCCTGCCGGCAGCGCCAATATCGTGCAGAAAAACAGCCGCCAGTCGGTGTCGGGTCTGACCCCCAGCAACTTGAGCCAATCGCGTGTCGGACTGCAGGGTCTCGAGCCCATCGGCGTCGGCGATTGGAACGCGCTGTTCCGCATGGAAACCTTCTTCAACCCGCAGTCGGGTGAGCTCAGCGACGCGTTGAAATCGATGGCGTTGAACAACGGCAAGCCCGCATCCCAACAGAGCACCAATCTCGACTCCTCCGTCGCCGGCCAGGCCTTCATGACCATTTATGGCGGCTTCAGCTCCAAGACCTTCGGCACGTTCACCTTCGGCCGCAACACCACGCTGCTGGCGGACGGCATTTCCAAATACGACCCGAACTTCGGCTCGCAGGCCTTCTCGCTGATCGGCATGTCCGGTACCTATGCCGGCGGCGGCGACACTCAGGATCGTCGTTTGGACAATTCGCTGAAATACACCGCTAGCTTCAACAACATGATCCACGTCGGGGCCATGTACAAGTTCAACAACTCAAATGGCTCGGCGAATACCGCCTATCAGGGCCAGGTGGGCGTTGACTATCAGGGCCTGTCGGTCGACCTTTACGGCACCCGTGCCGACAGCGCGGTCTCGGCCTCGCCCCTGGCCGCTGCCAACGTGGCGGACGGCGTGTCGGCGTGCGCGGCGGTGCTTGCGGCCGGATCCAGCTGCGTGGCCGGTGCGAGCCTCACCAACTCCTTGGCGGCTACCATCTCGGACAATACCGCCTTCTCGTTGATGGCTTCCTACACCTGGAATGTGTTGAAGTTCTACGGCGGCTATGAGCATCTGCGCTACGCCAACCCGACCCGTCCGTTGGCGGCAGGCTTCACGGATATCGGCGGCTACAACCTGGCATTCGTGAACAACAACGCCTACGCGCACGGCGACAAGATGGTCAATGCCTACTGGCTCGGCGTGCGCTACACCGTGATGCCGCACTTGGATCTGGTGGGCGCCTACTACGGCTACCATCAGAACAATTACAGCGCCGACACGGTGGTCTGCAACACCGCCAAGGGTACGGCCGAGCCGGGCACCTGCTCGGGCTACTTCACCTCGTTCGCATTCGATGCGGTGTACTCCTTCACCAAGCGCTTCGACGGCTATGCCGGTGCGATGTACAGCGCGGTGTACAACGGCGTGTCGAACGGCTACATCGAGCGCAACAACGTGAACCCGACCATCGGTGTTCGCTTCAAGTTCTGAGCGTTAGAGGGCTGCAACCCAAGAGAAAGCCCCATGGCCTCGCCATGGGGCTTTTTTTTAGTCTGATTTCACGCCCCGTTGGCCACGAAAATTTACAAGCGCCCGGCGGGTGGGTTAAGGTCCTTAAAAAGGGCACTCAAGCCCAACAACGGAGAAACCATCATGCAGGGTGAAGCGAGCAAGCGCGGCGGATGGAGTTGGTGGTATCTCCTGTTCGTGGTCCAGTTCGTGGTGATCCTGTGGCCACCCTTTTACAACAGCATCGAGCCCAGGCTCTGGGGCATCCCGTTCTTCTACTGGTTCCAGCTGCTCTGGGTGCTGGTGAGCGCGGTGCTCACGGCCATCGTATATTTCGCGACGGCCGAGTAGGGGGCGCAGCATGGATCACCTGAACGTCGTGGCGCTCGCCGTGTTCGTGGCGCTGTTCGGTTTCATCACTTGGCTGGGATTTGCCGCCGCGCGCTGGCGGCGCGGGGATTTGGACCTGCTTCACGAGTGGGGTTTGGGCGGACGGCGCTTTGGCACCTTCGTGACCTGGTTTTTGATCGGCGGCGATATCTATACCGCCTACACCTTCGTGGCCATACCGGCCCTCGCGTTCGGCGCGGGCGCCGTGGCGTTTTTCGCCGTTCCCTACACCATCATCGTCTATCCGATCATGTTCCTGGTGTTCAAGCGCCTGTGGAACGTCTGCAAGAAGCACGGTTACATCACTTCCGGCGACTTCGTCAAAGGACGCTTCGGCAACCGCTGGCTGGCGCTCGCCGTGACCGTCACCGGCATCGTCGCCACCATGCCCTACATCGCGCTGCAGCTGGTCGGTCTGCAGGTGGTGATCGGGGCGCTCGGCGTGCAGGGACACGGCCTGATGGCGGATCTGCCGCTGCTGATCGCCTTCATCATCCTGGCGGCCTTCACGTATTCCTCGGGCCTGCGGGCGCCGGCATCCATTGCCATCGTCAAGGACATCCTCATCTATGTGACGGCCTTTGCGGCCATCATCGTGATCCCCATCGAGCTTGGCGGCTTCCACAAGATTTTCTCGGCGGTGCCTGTGCAGAAGCTGCTCCTGGCGGTGCCGCCCGCGAATTCGACCGGCGCCTACGGCGGTTACGCAACGCTTGCCCTCGGCTCGGCGCTGGCGCTGTTCCTGTATCCGCACTCCCTGACCGGCATTTTGAGCGCGAGCAGCGGCCACGTGATACGGCGCAACGCCGCCATGTTGCCGGGGTATAGCTTCATGCTCGGGCTGCTGGCGCTGTTCGGCTTCTTCGCGATCGCCGCGGGCTTGGACAAGATGCCCGAGTACGCCTCGGGGTTCGCGACCTTCAAGAACAACTTCGCCGTACCGGCTTTGTTCCTGCATTCCTTCCCCAGCTGGTTCGTCGGCGTGGCATTCGCCGCCGTCGGCATCGGGGCGCTGGTGCCCGCGGCCATCATGTCGATCGCCGCAGCCAATCTTTACACACGCAACATCCACCGCGAATTCATCCACAAGAATCCCACCGACAAGGAAGAAGCCCAGGTGGCGAAGGTGGTGTCGCTGATCGTCAAGGTGGGCGCCCTGGTGTTCATTCTGTTCGTGCCCACGAAGTTCGCCGTCCAGCTGCAGCTGTTGGGCGGCATCTGGATCATCCAAACACTGCCGCCCGTCATGCTCGGCGCCTATTCGCGCTGGTTCAATGCCTGGGCGCTGCTCGCCGGCTGGGCGGTCGGCACCTTCGCCGGCACCGCAATGGCCTTCGCCACCGAGTTGAGCAGCACCTATCCGCTCAAGATCGCAGGCTATTCGTTGCCGGGGTATACGGCGGTCTACACGGTGATTTTGAATCTTCTGATCGCCATCATTCTCACGCCGATCTTCAACGCCATGGGCGCCAAGAACGCGCCCGATCAGACCCAGATGGCGGACTACCAAGCCTGAGGAATTGGTTGTCACAGAACTGTCACATTCCCTCCGGAGAATGACAGTCCTAACAGCCCGCGCCGTCACAGGCGCCGGCGACGACTACCAAACTGGAGCAACCGACATGAATATTGTTAAACGCATTCTGGTCGCCGCTGTGGCCACCTGTTGCGCGCTTGCGGCGAGCGCGGCCGACATTTCCGGCGCCGGTGCCACCTTCCCGTATCCCATCTATGCGAAGTGGGCGGACGCTTATAAGAAGCAGAGCGGCGTCGGCCTCAATTACCAGTCGATTGGCTCGGGCGGCGGCATCAAGCAGATCAAGGCAAAGACCGTGACCTTCGGTGCTTCCGACATGCCGTTGAAGCCCGAAGAGTTGAACGAAGCCGGCCTGATTCAATTTCCGATGATCATCGGCGGCGTGGTGCCGGTGGTGAACATCAAGGGAGTGGGGCCCGGCCAGCTGCACTTGGACGGTGCCACGATTGCCTCCATTTACTTGGGCGACATCACCAAGTGGAACGATGCCAAGATCAAGGCGCTGAACCCGAAGGTGGCGCTGCCGGCCACCGACATTGCGCCGGTCTATCGCTCCGACGGCTCGGGCACCAACTTCCTGTTCTCGGACTATCTGTCCAAGAACTCCCCGAAGTTCAAGGACAACATCGGCGCTGCGACCTCGGTGCAGTGGCCGGTGGGCATCGGCGCCAAGGGCAATGAGGGCGTGGCCAACATGACCACTCAGACCGACGGCGCCATCGGCTACGTCGAGTACGCCTATGCCAAGCAGAACAAGATGGCGTTCTCGACGCTCACCAACAAGTCCGGCGCCACCGTTGCGCCGAACGCCGAGTCGTTCCAGGCGGCGGCGGGCGGGGCCGACTGGGCGCACGCACAGGGCTATTTCCTGGTGCTCACCGATCAGCCGGGCGCCAAGAGCTGGCCGATCACCGGCGCGAGCTTCATTCTGGTGTACAAGCAACCGAGCGATGCCGCTGCGGTGGGCGAGGCGTTGAAGTTTTTCGACTGGGCGTACAAGAACGGCGCGGGCATGGCCGCGGAACTCGACTATGTGCCGCTGCCCGAGTCGCTGATCTCGATGGTGCGCAAGACCTGGACCGCCGACATCAGCGCGGGTGGAAAGCCCCTCTGGAGCGGCAAGTAACGCGCTAATTGGCGGGCTCGATTTAAGATTGGCTAAGATGCGGTCGGGATCGGCGATTGGGCCGGTCCCGACTTACGTCATCTTAAGCAAAGAGATTTTGACAACGTGGCGATTATTGATCCCGGGCACGCCGCAAAGCAGTTGGTTTACGAACGAATTTTTCGTTCCGCCACGTTAGTCGCCGCCGTTCTGGTGCTGGTCATCCTGGGCGGCGTGGCCATTTCGCTGTTGCAGGGGGCGTGGCCGGCCCTGAAGCACTTCGGATTCTCCTTCGTCACCCGCGAGATCTGGAATCCGGTGACCGACAAGTACGGCGCCTTGGGTCCAATCTACGGCACCGTCGTCACCTCGCTGATAGCGATGCTGCTCGCCGTGCCGGCGGGCTTTGGCGTCGCGCTCTTTCTCACAGAGCTGTGTCCGCCGCTTTTGAAGCGTCCGATCGGCATCGCGGTCGAATTGCTTGCCGCGGTGCCCTCCATCATTTTCGGCATCTGGGGCCTGTTCGTGCTGGCTCCGCTCCTGCAGCGCCATGTGCAGCCCTGGCTCATTCAGCATCTGGGCTCCCTGCCGGTGATCGCGCCGCTGTTCAAGGGCCCGCCCTTCGGCATCGGCATCCTGACCGCAGGGGTGGTGCTGGCCATCATGGTTTTGCCATTCATTGCTGCCACCATGCGCGATGTGTTCGACACCGTGCCCCCCATGCTCAAGGAATCCGGTTACGGGCTGGGCGCCACGACATGGGAAGTGATCTGGAATGTAGTGGTGCCGCATTCGCGCGTCGGCATGGTGGGCGGCATCATGCTGGGCCTCGGGCGCGCCCTCGGCGAGACCATGGCAGTCACCTTCGTCATCGGCAACGCGCACCGCATCAGCGCCTCGTTGCTCGCGCCAGGGACCACCATTTCCTCCGCCATCGCCAATGAATTCACCGAGGCGGTGGGCGATCTTTATACCTCCTCGCTGATCGCCTTGGGATTGCTGCTGTTCCTCATCACCTTCACGGTCATCGCCCTCGCGCAGACCATGCTCTACCGGCTGGAGCGGCGCGGGACTGCCGTCACATGAGCCGCCGCGCCTTCCGCAAGCTCAAAAACGGCGTGTTCCTGACGCTGTCGCTGCTCGCGACTCTGACCGGGCTCGCCTTTCTCGCGGCCATTCTTTGGACGCTGATTTCGCACGGCATCTCGGGCATGTCGTGGCGCCTGTTCTCGCAGATGACCCCGCCGCCCGGAAGCCGGGGCGGCCTGTTGAACGCGCTCTACGGCAGCGCCGTCATGACCCTGCTCGGCATTCTGATCGGTTCGCCCATTGGCGTGCTCGCCGGCACGTATCTGGCGGAGTACGGCAAGAAATCCAAGATCAGCACCTTGATCCGCTTCATCAACGACGTGCTCTTGAGCGCGCCCTCCATCATCGTGGGGCTGTTCGTGTATGAGGTGGTGGTGGTGCGAATGGGCCACTTCTCGGCCATCGCCGGCGGACTCGCGCTCGCCATCCTCGCGATCCCGGTGACGCTGCGCACCACCGAGGACATGCTGAACCTGGTGCCGCTCGGCATGAAGGACTCATCGGCGGCCCTCGGCGCCTATCCCTGGCGTACCACGGTGAGCGTGCTCTATCCGGCGGCGCGCAGCGGCATCGTCACCGGCCTGCTGCTCGCGGTGGCGCGCATCAGCGGCGAGACCGCGCCGCTGCTCTTCACCGCGCTCAACAATCAGTTCTGGAGCAACGACCTGAACGCTCCGATGGCGAATCTGCCGGTGGTGATATTCCAGTTCGCCTTGAGCCCCTACAAGGACTGGCAGGAACTTGCCTGGGCGGGCGCACTCATCATTACGTTGGCCATTTTGCTGCTGTCGATTTCGGCGCGCGTCATTCTCGCGCTCATGCAATCGCAGCGCGGACAGTCACGATGATCCCGTCGACCAAACCGCCCAAGCATTTGAAGATGAAGGTGCCGCTGGCAAGCGCGCCGCCGCCCATGGATTTGGGGCCGCCGAAAATCGAGATCAAGCATCTGAATTTCTTCTACGGCGAACTGCAGTCGCTCTACGACATCAACATGACGCTTGCCGATCGGTCCATCACGGCCTTCATCGGCCCGTCGGGGTGTGGCAAGTCCACCCTGCTGCGGGTCATGAATCGCATGTATGCACTGTATCCCCGGCAGCGCGCCGAGGGTGAGGTGAGCATCAGCGGGCGCGACATCCTGGGCCCCACCGTGGACGTCGCGGAGCTTCGTTACCGCGTCGGCATGGTGTTTCAAAAGCCGACGCCGTTTCCCATGTCGGTGTTCGACAACGTGGCGTTCGGGCTTCGGCTTGCGGGCAATGCGCGCGGCGCGGAACTGAAGGATAGGGTCGAATCGGCGTTGCGCGATGCGGCCATCTGGGAGGAGGTGAAGGACAAGCTTCACGCCGACGGCCGCGGCCTCTCGGGCGGCCAGCAGCAGCGCCTGTGCATCGCCCGGGCGATCGCGGTGCAGCCGGAAGTGCTGCTGCTCGACGAACCCACCGCCGCGCTCGATCCGATCTCCACTTTGAGGGTGGAGGAGACGCTGCAGGCACTGCGCGAGAAGTACTGCATCGTCATCGTGACGCACAACCTGCAGCAGGCCGCACGCGTCTCGAACGTCACCGGTTTCCTGTACATGGGACAGCTGGTGGAGATCGGACCCTCCAGCGATATCTTCACCGCGCCGAAGGATCGGCGCACGGATGACTACCTCACGGGACGTTTCGGTTGATGAACGAGCAATTGACCGAACAGGAACTGACCTCGCTGCCCAAGGCCACGGTGCACGACCGGCTGCAAAATCCGGTGATGTCGGCGCACGAGGTGAGCGTGCACTACGGGCGGAAGGCGGCCATCAACAAGGTGTCGCTCGACATCGGCCGCAACCAGGTGCTGGCGCTGATCGGTCCCTCGGGCTGCGGCAAGTCGACATTCCTGCGTTGCTTGAACCGCATGAACGACACCATCATCAGCGCCAAGGTGTCCGGCGTCATCACGCTGGACGGCAACGATATCTACGACCGCAAGCAGGACGTGGCGCAGCTGCGCGCCCGCGTCGGCATCGTGTTCCAGAAACCCACCCCGTTCCCGCAGTCGATCTACGACAACGTCGCCTACGGGCCGAGGATTCACGGGCTCGCCAAGCATCGCAGCGACATGGACGAGCTGGTGCACACCAGCCTCGAGCGCGCCGGACTCTGGGACGAGGTGAAGGACCGGCTGTCGGCCTCGGGAACCAGTCTTTCCGGCGGCCAGCAGCAACGCCTCTGCATCGCGCGCACCATCGCGGTCAATCCCGAGGTCATCCTGATGGACGAGCCCACCTCGGCGCTCGATCCGATCGCGAGCGCCAAGGTGGAGGATCTGATCGATGAGTTGCGCAAGAACTATGCGATTGCCATCGTCACGCACAACATGCAGCAGGCCGCCCGCGTTTCGCAGCGCACCGCCTACTTTCACATGGGCGATCTGATCGAGGTGGGTCCGACGGACCGGGTGTTCACCAATCCGCAGCAACGCCTCACCGAAGACTACATCACCGGACGATTTGGCTGAGCGGTAGTGCCGAAGCGCACGCGCCAGAGATACCCCAGCAGCAATATCCCGAGACTTGCGAAGCCGAACAGCAGCGGCTCGCGCTGCTCTTCGATGAATCCCATGGCGATGAGGATCGCCAGCATGCCGCCGATGGCAAGATAGGTGAGGTACGGGTAGCCCCACATCCGCACCTGCAGCCGCTCCGGCGCCTCGCGCTCGAAGCGGGCGCGAAGCTTCAGCTGCGATATGGCGATCAAGAGATAGACGAAGACCGCCACCGTGCCGTAGGAATTGACGAGAAAAGCAAACACCGTGTCATGCGACACGTACGACATCACCACGGCGCCGTAGCCGAACAGTGTGCCGAGGAGGATGGCGCGGGCGGGAACGCCGCGGCGGGTGAGGGCGGCGAGCGCCTTGGGCGCATCCCCTCGGGTGGTGAGTGCGAACAGCATGCGCGAAGAGGCGTAGAGCCCTGAGTTCAATGCCGAGAGCACCGCCGTAAGCACCACGGCGTTCATGATGTGCGCGGCGGCCGGTACGCGCATGGCAATGAGCGAACTCACGTAGGGCGTGGCCACGGCGGGCGAGTTCCACGGCAGCAGGCACACCACCAAGAGCACCGAGCCCACGTAGAAAATGAGCACCCGCGTGATCACCGAATTGGTGGCACGCGCCACCGCCTTGGCGGGTTCGGCCGCTTCGGCGGCGGCCACCGTGGCGATCTCGGCACCGAAGTAGAAGCCCGTGGCGGCCACCGCGCCGGTCAGGATCGGCAAGATCCCCTTGGGGGCGAAGCCGCCGTGCAGGGTGAGGTTGCCGAAGTTCGTGCCCACTCCCGGCCAGAGCCCCAGGACGAATATGCCGGCGATGCCGAGGAACAGCGCGATGGCGGCCACCTTGATGGAGGCGAACCAGAACTCGAATTCGCCGAAAGAGCGCACCGAGATCAGGTTGGTGATGGTGAGGGCCACCAGCAACGTCAGGCTGATCAACCAGGAGGGCATCTGGGGCCACCAGAATTGCACCAGGGCGGCGCCCGCCACCGCCTCGAGCGCCACCACGATCACCCAGAAATACCAGTACATCCATCCGGTCAAAAATCCGGCGAGCGCGCCGAGCGCCGGACGGTCCGAGAAGGCGAGGCGTGCATATTCGTAGAATGAACCGACCGCGGGGGCGGCGACCGCCATTTCGCCGAGCATGCGCATCACCAGCGCGACCAGCAGGCCGGTAATGACGAAGGAGACGACCGCCGCGGGTCCGGTTTGCGCGATGACCACCCCTGAGCCGACGAACAGACCCGCCCCGATCACGCCGCCCAAGGCGAGCATGGTCATATGACGTTGCCTCAAGTCTCGGCGCAGGCCGCTCGAGGTCGTGGCAGGCAACAGAGGAACTCCTTAGGGGTGCAGTCCGGTAACCCAAAGGATTATGAGGGCGAGCAGCGCAAACGCGAAATACGCATAGTCGCGCGCACTGCCGGTATCGCTGCCATCATCCATGCCTCGAGCGTAGCGGTCCCGGGAGGATGCCGATACGAATCCTTGCGAATGGCCTCATGCGATATTCGCATGAGCAATTCAAGTCACTCGGAGCTGCGCAGAAGTTCGTTGATGGAGGTCTTGGCCCGCGTCTTGGCATCGACGCGCTTGACGATCACGGCGCAGGCGAGCGAGTACTTGCCGTTCGCGGCCGGCAGCGATCCCGGCACCACCACGGCGCCCGCCGGCACGCGGCCGGTGAGGATCTCGTCGCGCTCCCGGTCGTAGATGCGCGTGCTCTGGCCGATGAACACGCCCATCGATATCACCGCGCCTTCCTCGACGATGACGCCTTCGACAATCTCGGAGCGGGCGCCGATGAAACAGTTGTCTTCGATGATGGTGGGCGCGGCCTGCAAGGGCTCGAGTACGCCGCCGATCCCGACCCCGCCGGATAGGTGCACGTTCTTGCCGATCTGGGCGCAGGATCCCACCGTCGCCCAGGTGTCGACCATGGTGCCGGAGTCGACATAGGCGCCGATGTTCACGTAGCTCGGCATGAGCACGGCATTCGGCGCCACATAGGCACCGCGCCTCACCGTGGCGGGCGGCACCACCCGCACCCCCGCCGCGCTGAAGCGCGCGAGGTCCCAGTCGGCGAATTTGAGCGCCACCTTGTCATAGAAGCCCAAAGGCCCGGCGTGCGTGGCCTTGTTGTCGTTTAAGCGGAACGACAACAGCACCGCTTTCTTCAGCCACTCATTGACGCGCCAACCGCCGGGGTGCTTCTCCGCCACGCGCAGACGCCCGGCATCCAGTTCGCCCAAGGTGCGGTCCACGGCGGCGCGCACCTCGGGCGCTGCCTTTTGCGGGTTGAGATCAGCGCGCTCCTCGAAGGCGGATTCGACGATGGACTGCAGATCGGAGACAGGGATGGCGGCGGCGTTCATTGATCTTAAGCTCGGCTCATGTCGCGTTGATCGAGTGCGCGCACCAGGCCTTCCTGGACGCGACGACAGGTATCTTCCTGCAGAAGACTGCCATCCGCACCCGTGATGTAGAAAACGTCCTCGGCGCGCTCCCCGACGGTCATGATCTTGGCGCCGTTGACCGCCACGCGTTCGGCGCGGAACACCTTGCCGATTTCAGACAGCAGTCCCGGCCGGTCGGCGGCGATGAGTTCCAGGATGGTGCGCCGGTTGCGGCTGTCGACGCTGAAATTGACCTGCGTCGGCGTGGTGAACATCCGCACCTGACGGGCGGCGCGGCGGGTGACGGTGGGCAGCGTGTCTTCCGCCTGGCTCAGGGCGCGATACAGGCCGCGCTCGATTTCCTGGATCCGCGCCGCGTCGGTGATCACCAGGCCGTTGTCCTCGAGCACCACGTAGGTTTCCAGGCTGAAGCCGTTGGCGCTGGTCACCAGGCGTGCATCGACGATGTTGAGGCCCATCTGATCGAGCACTGCGGTGGTGCGGGCAAAGCTGCGCAGCCGCCGCGGCGTGTAGGCGAGCACTGCCGTGCCGACGCGGTCCGCGAGCTGCCGGATCGCGATGAGCAGGGCATCGTCCTGGGGATGGCGCTGCGCCAGCAGACTGGTGTGCCAGGCGATTTCTTCGGCGGTGTAGCGCATGAAATACGTATCGGTCCACTGCGACCATACGCGCGTCACCGCATCTTCCGGCACGTCGGGAAGCTTGGCGCGCGCATGCCCCTGGGTCTCGCGGATGAGCTCCTCCTTGTCGATGGGGGTCTCCAGGCCGCGGCGCAGGGCCCGCTTGGTGCGCTCGTAGAACTCCTCGAACAGGCGCGCCTTCCAGGCATTCCACAGTTTCGGATTGGTGCCGCGCACGTCCGCGACGGTGAGCACGTAGAGATAGTCCAGGTGCACCTGGTCGCCGACGCGCTGCGCGAAATCGTGGATCACATCCGGATCGCTGATATCTTTCTTCTGCGCGGTGATGGAGAGGATCAGATGGTTTTTGACCAGCCACGCGACCAGCCGCGCCTCGTAGCGCCCCAGGCCCTGCTCCAGGCAGAAGGCTTCCGCATCGACCGCACCCAGTTCCGAGTGATCGCCGCCCCGGCCTTTGGCGATGTCGTGAAACAACGCCGCGAGGTAGGCGATCTCCTGGCGCGGCAGCGACTGCATGATCTGGCTCAACGTCGGGAATTCGTGGTTGTACTTGGGCATCGCCAGGCGCCGCAAATTGCTCACCACGAAAAGAGTATGCGCATCGACCGTATAGGCGTGGAACAGGTCGTACTGCATGCGACCGACCACGCGCCCGAAGGCGGGGATGTAGCGGCCGAGGACGCCATAGAGATTCATGCGCCGCAGTTCATGCGTCACGCCCACCGGGGCGCACAGGATTTCGACGAACAGGCGATGGTGCCGCGGATTCTGCCTGAACTCCTCGTCGATCAAGGACGCATGGGTGCCGATCAGGCGGATGGTCTCGGCGCGCACGCCGCGCAGTTCGGGGTTCTGCTGCAGCAGCACGAACAGTTCGAGCAGCGCCGACGGGTAGCGGGCGAACACATCCGGGTGCGTCACTTCCAGGTAGTCATTCCTGATCTGGAAGCGCGCGTTGATGGGGCTCGGTGGGGCGCTTTGCGTGAGGATGGCCTCGCGGAACAGCTGCAGCAGCATCTCGTTCAAGAGGCTGATGTCGATCACCGTGCGGTAGTACTTCTGCATCAGCTGCTCGACGGCGAGGGTGAAGGAGGCATCCTCGTAACCGAAGAGCTTGGCGAGCTTGATCTGATAGTCGAACAGCAGCCGATCCTCGCGCCGGCCGGTCAGCATGTGCAGGCCGAAGCGCACCTTCCAGAGAAAGGACTGCGCCGCCTTGAGCTTGCGAAGTTCCTCGCGGGTGAGAAACCCGTGCGAGACCAGTTCATCGAGCGTGTCGGTGCCGAAGTGACGCTTCGCCACCCAGCCCACCGTCTGGATGTCGCGCAGGCCGCCGGGAGAGGCTTTGACGTTGGGCTCCAGGTTGTAAGCGGTGTCGAAGTAGCGGTGATGCCGCTCGGTCTGCTCGCGGACCTTGGCCTCGAAAAAGTCCTGCGACGACCAGAGCCGGTCCGGCGCGAGCGCGCGGCGCATGCCGGCGAACAAGGGCTCGGGGCCCGCCAGCAGCCGCGCCTCGAACAAGGTGGTCGCGACGGAGATGTCGGCGAGGCTCTCGCGCTGGCAGTCGTCGATGGAACGCACCGAGTGCCCGACCTCAAGTCCGATGTCCCAGAGAAAGGTGAGAAAGCGCTCGATCACCGGCTGCCAGTCCGCCGAATCGCTTTTAGGCAGCAGCACCATGATGTCGATGTCGGAGCAGGGATGCAGTTCGCCGCGGCCATAGCCGCCGACGGCGACGAGCGCCAGATCGCGCGCGAATTCCCCGGTGTGCTGCACCCAGGCGGCGCCCAGGGCCACGTCCACGAGCCGCGCGCGATCGCGCACCAGATCCTCGATGGCCTCGTCGGCGGCAAAGCGCTCCTTCAGCAGCTCGATGCCGCGATCCAGCACTTCCCGGAATACGGGCGGCGAGAATTCGCCTTCGCTTAAGACCCGGGGAACGGCCGTCAAATAGCCCCAATCGGCGCTTTGAGTGAGAACCTTGCCCTCAGCGTTCAAGAAGCAGCCGCTGCGGCGCTCTGTGCCGCGCCGGCGCCCAAGGTCAGCACTTCGACGCCGTTGTTGGTGACGAGCACGGTGTGCTCCCATTGAGCGGAGAGCGACTGGTCGCGGGTCACCACCGTCCAGCCGTCCGGCAGCAGACGGACGTCGCGACGCCCGGCGTTGATCATGGGCTCGACCGTGAAGGTCATGCCGGCCACCAGTTCCATGCCGGTGCCAGGTTTGCCGTAGTGCAATACCTGCGGGTCTTCGTGATAGATGCGCCCGATGCCGTGTCCGCAATATTCGCGCACCACGGAAAAATTGTTGCTCTCGGCGAAGGTCTGGATGGCATGGCCGATATCGCCCAACTGGGCGCCCGGCTTGACGACGCGGATGCCGCGCCACATGGCTTCATGGCAGATCTCGTTCAGGCGCTTGGCAAGCACCGGCGGGGTGCCGGCGCAGTACATGCGGCTGGTGTCGCCGTGAAAGCCGTCGCGGATGACGGTCACGTCGATGTTGATAATGTCCCCGTTCTTCAAGCGCTTATCCCCGGGAATGCCGTGACAGACCACGTGATTTACCGAGGTACAGATGGTCTTGGGGAAGCCTCGGTAATTCAAATTGGCCGGGATCGACTTCAACTCATCGACGATGAAGTCGTAGCAGCGCTTGTCGAGCTCGTCCGTGCTCACCCCCGGCTGGACATAGGGCTCGATCATGTCGAGGACGCTGGCGGCCAGGCGGCCCGCTTCGCGCATCTTGTCTTGCTCTTCGGGGGTTTTGATGGTGACGGTCATGGGGGTCGTTTCAGGGCCTCAAGGCCTAAGAAGCCTTTGTTTCCACAGTATGTTCATGGTATAAAGCGCGGCTATTTTTAACAACCCCGCACGCGTGTCGTCACAATCGGCCGGGTGCCCGGCGGAACTGGAAATTTGATGGTTTACACCGTCATTTTCAAGGTACACCGGGTTGCCGCTTGGGACACGCGGAGGCCCAACCCAAACTAGGAGCTAAAAGTATGTCCAGCGTGTCGATGCGACAGATGCTGGAAGCGGGCGTCCATTTCGGACACCAAACCCGCTTCTGGAACCCGAAGATGGCCCCGTTTATCTTCGGCGAGCGTAACAAGATCCACATTATCAATCTCGAGAAGACCCAGCCCCTGTATGCGGCGGCCGCGGCCTTCATCAAGAACGTCGCTGCCGAAGGCGGCAAGGTGCTGTTCGTGGGCACCAAGCGCTCTGCGCGCGACGCGGTGCAAAAGGAAGCCAGCCGCAGTGGCATGCCTTACGTCAACCAGCGTTGGCTGGGCGGCATGCTCACCAACTTCAAGACCATCCGCCAATCCATCAAGCGCTTGAACGAGCTCGACGACATGGCGCAGAGCGGCGCCCTCGATCGACGCGGCAAGAAAGAGGCGCAGATGTTGCGCCGTGAGATGGACAAGCTGCTGAAGAGCCTCGGCGGCATCCGCGATATGACCTCGCTCCCCGACGCGCTGTTCGTGATCGATGTGGGCCACGAGCAGATCGCGGTGCACGAGGCGAGAAAGCTCGGCATCCCGGTGGTGGCGGTGGTCGACACCAATTGCTCGCCCGACGGCATCGACTATGTGATCCCGGGCAACGATGACGCCATGCGCGCCATCATTCTCTACGCCGGCGGCGTCGCCGACTCGGTGCTCGAGGGCAAGGCTTCGCTTCCCGAAGTGCCGGTCAGCGAGGACGAGTTCGTCGAACTCGACGAGGAAGGCAATCCGAAGAAGCGCAGCGCACCCGGTCGCAGATCCGGCGGCCCGCAGCGGGGCGGCGGCAGAAAGCCGCCTCCGCGCCGCAAGGTTCCCGTCACGGTGGTGCCGAGCGTGGCCGCCGCTGCGGCTTCCACCGACGAAGCCGAGCCGGACGATGTCGACGCCACCGATACGCCGACCGTGGAAAATCGTGCCGCCAGCGCCCCGCGCCGCCGTCCAGCGGGACGTCCCGGCGCCCCGGGCGGACGCAGCGGTCCGCCGCGTCGCGGATAGTGGCGCCGATTCGAAGCGTGGCCGGCGATTCTCTCGCCGGCCCTTTTCGCTACAACTTTTAGTGAGGAACGCCGCATGTCGCGGCCAAAGAACACCATGAACATTTCCGCAGATTCGGTGAAACAGCTGCGCGAGCGTACCGGCGCCGGCTTTATGGAGTGCAAGAAGGCGCTGGTCGAAACCAAAGGGGACTTGGATGCCGCCGCAGAGCTGATGCGCAAGACCGGTCTTGCCAAGGCCGACAAGAAGGCGACGCGTATCGCCGCCGAGGGCACCGTGGTCGTGGAGCGCGCCGGCAACAACGCGGTGCTCGTGGAGATTAATTGCGAGACCGATTTCGTGGCGCGTGGCGATGATTTCCAAGCCTTTGCCAAGGATCTGGCGCAGGTGGCGTTGAGCAAGGCCCCCGCAAGCCTCGAGGCGTTGTTGGCCGAGTCCTCGGGCGGCACCACGCTCGATGAGAAGCGCCGGGCTCTCATCGCCAAGATCGGCGAGAACATTTCGGTGCGACGCTTCGTGCGCATGAGTTCGCCGGGACCCTTGGGCACGTATATTCACGGCTCGCGCATCGGCGCCATGGTGGCCCTGGAAGGCGGCGACGACACGCTGGCCAAGGATCTTGCCATGCACGTCGCGGCGGCGAACCCGCCGTACATCGACGCCTCCGAGGTGCCCCAAGATGTGCTCAACAAGGAGCGCGAGATCCTCACCGAGCAGAGCAAGGGCGAGAAGAAGCCGCCCGAGATCATTGCGAAGATGGTGGAAGGCCGCTTGCGCAAGTATCTCGCCGAGATCACCTTGATGGGGCAGCCCTTCGTCAAGGATCCTGACATGAGCGTCGAGAAGCTGGTCAAGCAGGCCGGCGCCAAGGTCAAGCAGATCGTGCGCTACGAGGTCGGCGCCGGCATTGAGAAAAAGCAGGACGATTTCGTCAAGGACGTGATGGAACAGGTCAAAGCTCAGGAGAAACCGACCGATCCGAAGAAGCACTGATCGACATTAACCGATCTTAAGGACCCCGCTACGGCGGGGTCTCTCTTATAGTAGGGTGCGAGATTAGGAAGGCCCATGACGCAAAATACCGAGGCACGTTACCGAAGAATCCTGGTGAAACTGTCGGGCGAAGCGTTGCTCGGCGGCGAGGACTACGGCATCGATCCTGCCATCTTAAAGAGGATCGCGGGCGAAATCCGCGACCTTACCCTCATGGGGGTGCAGGTCGCCGTGGTCTTGGGCGGCGGCAACATCTTTCGCGGTGCGGGACTGGCGCGCGCCGGCATGGACCGGGTCACGGGCGATCACATGGGCATGCTCGCCACGGTGATCAACGCGCTTGCCTTGCAGGATGCGCTCGAGAGCTTGGGCGCCTATGCGCGCGTGATGTCCGCCTTGAGGATCAACGAGGTCTGCGAGGACTACATCCGGCGCCGCGCCGTGCGGCATCTGGAGAAGGGCCGCGTGGTGATCTTCGGTGCCGGTACCGGCAACCCGTTCTTCACCACCGACACGGCGGCTAGCCTTCGGGCCATCGAGATCAACGCCGACATCCTGCTGAAGGCGACCAAGGTCAACGGCATCTATGATGCGGACCCCGTGACCAATCCGAACGCCAAGCGTTATTCGCGCCTGACCTTCGACAAGGTGCTGGTCGACCGCTTGAACGTCATGGATGCGACCGCCATCGTCATGTGCCGCGACAACAACATGCCGCTGCAAGTGTTCAACCTGTTCCATGCGGGTGATTTGATGCGTATCGTGCAGGGCGAGGACATCGGCACGGTGGTATCGGTAGAGCCGGAAGAACCTTAGGGGAATATCAATGCTCGAGGATCTGAAGAAAGACGCGACGGTGCGCATGCAGAAGTGCGTCACCGCATTCAAGGACCAACTGAAGAAGATTCGTACCGGCCGCGCCCACACCAGCCTGATCGAGCACATCCGGGTCGACTACTACGGATCCGAGATGCCCTTGAATCAGGTGGCGAACATCGCCACCGAGGATGCGCGCACGCTCACCATCAGCCCATGGGAGAAGAACATGGTGCCGGTGATCGAGAAGGCCATCTACAAGTCCGATCTGGGGCTCACCCCCAACACCGCCGGTCAGATGATCCGCATCAACATGCCGGCCCTCACCGAAGAGCGGCGCCGCGACATCGTCAAGATGGTGAAGGCGGAGGCCGAGAACGCCCGCGTCGCGGTGCGCGGCGTGCGCCGCGAAGTGATGACGGAGCTGAAGGACATGTTGAAGGAAAAGCTGATCGCGCAGGACGATGATCGGCGCGCCCAGGACGAGATACAGAAGCTCACCGACAAGCACGTGGCGGATATCGATCACGCGATGGCGGACAAGGAGAAGGAGCTGCTGCAGGTCTGAACCCATGGCCGACACGCCGCAACATGTCGCGATCATCATGGACGGCAACGGCCGCTGGGCACGCTCTCGCGGCATGCCGCGGGTCGCCGGCCATCGCGCCAGCGTCAAGGTGGTGCGCAAGGTGGTGGAGGAGTGTGGTGCTCGCAAGGTGGGTTATCTCACCCTGTTTGCCTTCTCCAGCGAGAACTGGCTGCGGCCGGCCGAGGAGGTGGGCATCCTCATGGGTCTGTTCCTGGATGCGCTGGTGCGTGAGATGGCCGATCTGCACAAGAACCAGGTACGGCTGCGTTTCATCGGTGATCGCGACAACTTGAACGGCGAACTGGTGCAGCGCATGCGCGACGCGGAGGCACTCACCGCCAACAACAAGGGTCTTCGCCTTCTGGTGGCCGTCGCCTACGGCGGACGCTGGGACATCACTCAGGCTTGCCGGTCGCTCGCGGCCGCGGCGCGCGCCGGTGAGCTCAATCCCGCCAAGATCGGCGAGGACGATGTACAGGGGCGCTTGGCGCTCGCCGGGATCCCCGACCCCGACCTGCTGATTCGCACCGGCGGCGAGCAGCGCATCAGCAATTTTCTGCTGTGGAACCTCGCTTACACGGAGCTGTTCTTCCCCGAGGTGTTATGGCCGGATTTCTCGCCCAAGCATCTGGACGAGGCGTTCACGCATTTCGCACAACGCGAGCGGCGCTTCGGCAAGACCTCGGCGCAGATCGCCGCCAAGGCCGACGCCTGATCACACCATGCTGAAGCTTCGCATCATCACCGGTCTGATTCTTGGCACGCTGTTGCTGCTCGGCATCTTCCTGCTGCCGCCTCTCTATGCGGTGCTGGGATTCGGCGTGGTGTTCACCATAGCAGCGTGGGAGTGGGCGGGTTTCGCCGGCCTCAAATCCGCGCCCGCGCGCACCGCCTATGCCGCCTTGGTCGCGCTCGCGCTCTACCTTGCTTGGAGGTTAGGTACCGAGCAGTCTCGTTTCGCGCTCATCCTCTCGATTGCCTGCGCGTGGTGGGTGGTCGCGTTTTTCTGGCTGGCGCTGGCGCCCGCCCGGCATCGGCCACCCGTCACGCTGTTCTGCGGGTTTCTGGTGCTGCCGCCGGCTTTTTTGGCGCTCGCGCGGCTGCAGGTGTCGAGCGACGGGTTTGCCCCGGGTCCCCAGGTTCTGCTACTGCTGGTCTTTCTGGTCACCAGCGCCGACATCGGCGCGTACTTCGCCGGGCGCAGTTTCGGCAAGCGCAAGCTTGCGCCGCGGGTAAGTCCTGGCAAAACCTGGGAGGGGCTGGTCGGCGGCATGATCGCGGTCGCTCTGGTCGCCGCGATCGGCGCCGTTCACTACCATCTGCCGCTGTTGCCGATGGTGACTTTCGGGGTGCTGGTGGGTTTGTATTCGGTGATCGGCGATTTGACCGAGAGCATGTTCAAGCGTGCCGCCGCCTTGAAAGACAGCGGCACGATACTGCCCGGCCACGGCGGGATGCTCGATCGTCTGGACAGCGTGACGGCGGCAGCGCCGCTCTACGCACTCGGGCTCTTTGGCTCGGGGGTGCTGCGTTGAGCGCGCCGCAGGGCATCGCCATTCTTGGCTCCACCGGCAGCATAGGGCGCAGCACGCTCGCGGTCGTCGCGCTGCATCCGGAGCGCTTCAAGGTCGCGATGCTGGGTGCCTACCGGAGCTGGGAAACTCTGGTCGAGCAGGCCAAGCAATTTCATCCCGACACCATCGTGCTGATCGATCCGAAGGCGGCAGAGCAAGCCCGGCGTGCGCTCCTCGATACCAAGCTCGCGACGCGCGTGGAGTGCGGTGAGGAGGCTCTCGCGCAGGCGGTTGCGGCGGGCAACGTGCGCATGGTGATGGCGGCCATCGTGGGAGCGGCGGGATTGAAGCCCACCTTGGCGGCGGTGCGTGCGGGCAAACGGGTGCTGCTCGCGAACAAGGAAGCCCTGGTGATGACCGGCCGGCTGCTGATGGACGAGGTGCGATCTGCGCACACCGAACTCATTCCCATCGACAGCGAACATAACGCGATTTTTCAATGCATGCCGGCAGGTTATCTGCCGGGCGAGGCGGCACGCGGAGTGACCCGAGTGATCTTGACCGCCTCGGGCGGACCGTTTCGGCGCACTGATGCTTCAAAGCTTGCGCATGTGACGCCCGATGAAGCCTGCGCGCACCCGAAGTGGAAAATGGGACGCAAGATCTCGGTGGATTCCGCCACCCTCATGAATAAGGGACTCGAGGTCATCGAAGCGACGCTGTTGTTCAATGTGCCGGAGACCCATGTCGAGGTGGTGGTGCATCCCCAGAGCGTGGTGCATTCGCTGGTCGAATACGCCGACGGTTCGATGCTCGCCCAGTTGGGTGCGCCCGACATGCGGACGCCCATTGCGCAGGCCCTGGCATGGCCCGAGCGTTTCGCCTCGGGGGTGGAGTCTTTGGATCTGGTCAAGATCGGACAGTTGGGATTCGAGCCGCCCGACCATGTTAGATTCCCCTGTTTGGGTTTGGCCCGGGCAGCGGCCCGCGCCGGCGGTACGGCCCCCACGGTGCTGAATGCGGCCAACGAGGTCGCCGTCCAAGCGTTTCTTGACCGACGCTTGAACTTTGTAGGGATTTCAACGGTCATTGACAAAGTGTTGCAACGGCTGGCTGCCTCCCCGGTGAGGGCTCTGGAGGACGTTTTGGACGCCGACGCTGCATCTCGACGCATGGCCGACTCGTTGATCGAGCCTGCACACGGAGCCATCGCATGAGTTTTGTGATCATTGTTGCCGCCTTCTTAGTTGCGATCAGCATCTTGGTGGCGGTACACGAATTTGGGCACTACTGGGTCGCCAAGCGGCTGGGTTTCAAAGTCCTGCGCTTCAGCATCGGCTTCGGCAAGCCGCTGATCACACGCGTGGGCAAGGATGAGGATCGCACCGAGTACTGCATTTCGGCGATTCCCCTGGGCGGGTACGTCAAGCTCCTGGACGAGCGCGAGGGCGATGTGAGTGAGAAGGATCTGCCGCGTTCCTTCACGCGGCGACCCGTGCTACATCGCATTGCGGTACTTCTCGCAGGTCCCGCCATGAATCTAATCTTCGCCTGCGTGGTATACGCGGCGTTGGCGATGATCGGCACCGATGTGGTGAAGCCGGTGGTTGGCCAGGTGCGCCTCGACAGTCCCGCGGCCATCGCGGGCCTGGAACGCGGCGATGAAATCGTGCGCGTCGGCGACTACAAGACCAGCGATACGGATGAGCTGCAGATTGCCCTGATGCGTCGCTTCAGCGACGACGGCGTGATCCCGATGCAGGTGCGCCGCGGCGGCAACCTATATTCGCTCACTGTGCGGGTACGTGATGATCGTCGCGCGCTCACCGAGCCCGGAAAGCTGCTGCCGGGATTGGGTTTCGACCTTGCGACCTGGAAAGCGGACACCTTGGTGGCAAGCGTGCTGGACGGCAGTGCCGGCGCGCGTGCCGGCCTCAAGGCCGGCGATCAATTGCTCGCCGTGGACGGCCAGGCGCTGAACAACAGCGCCGACTTCAAGACCATCGTCAATGGCGCGCCGGACAAGAACATCGCCATCGAAGTGAAGCGCGGCGGCGAGATGCTCACGCTCCACGCCACGGTCGGCCGGGTGGTGGAGGACGGTCGGGTTCTGGGCCGCGTCGGCGTCGAGATCAAGGACGGCAAGCCGGCCTATCCGCCGGGCATGGTGCAGACGCGCCGCTCGGGCCCCGTGGACGCGGTGCTCATCGGCACGCAAAAGACCTGGGAGATGTCGGCGCTCACCGTGCAGATGCTCTGGCGCATCGTCACCGGGCACGTGTCGCCGAAGAACTTGAACGGGGTGATCAGCATCGCCGAGTTTGCCGGCATCTCGGCCTCGCTCGGCGTGACGGCCTACCTCGCATTCCTTGCCATCATCAGCGTGAGCCTGGGCATCTTGAATCTGATGCCGGTGCCGCTGCTGGACGGCGGCCAGGTGGTCTATCAAGCGGTGGAAGCGGTTAAGGGGAGTCCGCTGTCGGAGCGCGCTCAGCTGTTCGGACAGCAAGTGGGCATCGCGCTCTTGGTGGTCTTGATGAGCCTTGCTTTTTATAACGACATTTCAAGACATTTGAATTAACGGGAAGTCATGAGCCAAGAGAAATTCGCATCGCGCGGCCTGCGGCCGGCGAGCCACGCGCCTGGATACAAGCTACGGTTTACGACGCGTGCGGCCTGATCTTCGCCTGAGCGTGCTGGTGGCCCTTGCCCTCCAGCCAACCGTGGGCACCGTGCTGCTCGCGCAACCCGCCCCGCAAGCACCGCCGGGCCCTCAGAAACCGCCGAGCGCTCCCGCAGACGGGCAGGGGCCTGCGCCCGCGCCGCCGGCCGCAGCGGCGCAGAACCCGGCGCCGCCGCAGCTGCCTCCGCCGGTGCAGAACAGCGAAGACAACTTCGTGGTGGGCGACATTCGCATCGAGGGCCTGCAGCGCATCTCCGAAGGCACGGTGTTCAACTACCTGCCGGTGAACATCGGCGATCACCTGGATGGCCAGCGCATCGGCGAGGCCATGCGCGCGTTGTACTCCACCGGTTTCTTTCGCGATGTGGAACTGCGCCGCGAGAACAACACCCTGCTGGTGGTGGTGGTGGAGCGTCCCTCGATCGCCAAGTTCGACATCAAGGGCAACAAGGACATCAAGACCGAGGACTTGCAGAAGAGCCTGCGCAACGTCGGTCTCGCCACCGGCAAGACCTTCGACCGCTCGGTGCTCGATGAGGTCAAGCAGTACCTGACCGACCAGTATTTCAGCCGCGGCAAGTACGCGGTGAAAGTGGACACCAAGATCACCGATCTTCCCGGCAACAAGGTCGACATCGCGGTCGACATCAAGGAAGGCAAGCGCGCCAAGATCGAGCAGATCAACATCGTCGGCAACACGCGGTTCAAGGAAAAGGACGTCCTCAACACGCTGGAACTGAAGACTCCGAACTGGCTGTCCTGGTACAAGCAGGACGATCGCTACTCCAAGGAGAGTCTGACCGGCGACTTGGAGAAGATCCGTTCGTACTACATGGATCGCGGCTACGCCAATTTCCAGATCGAATCCACTCAGGTGGCCATCGCCCCTGAGAAGGACGACATGTACATCACGGTGAGCGTGAACCAGGGTGATGTCTTCAAGATCTCGGATATCAAGCTGGCCGGCACCATGGTGGTGCCGGAAGCGGACCTGCGCAAACTGCTGCTCATCAAGCCGGGCGACACCTATTCGCGCAAGGCCGTGACCAGCACGCAGGAACTCATGAGCTACAGGCTCGGCGCCGACGGCTACGCATTCGCCAAGATCGATCCCGTGCCCACTCCGGACAACGACAAGAAGACGGTGGCCATCACCTTCTTCATCGAGCCGGGCAACCGCGTGTATGTGCGGCACATCAATTTCAACGAGACCACCGCCATCAACGACGAGACGCTGCGACGCGAAATGCGCCAGCTCGAGGGCGGATGGCTGTCGAACGCCGCGGTGGAGCGCTCCAAGGAGCGCCTGCAGCGACTGCCCTACATCGAGAAGGTGGAATTCGAGACCAAGCCCGTGCCCGGAAGTCCGGACATGGTCGACGTCGACTACAAGATCAAGGAAGGCTTGCCCGGACAGTTCGGCGGCGGCATCGGCTATTCCGAGTCGCAACGCTTCAGCTTGAACGGCAACTTCGTGCACTCGAACTTTATGGGCACGGGTGATCGCATCGCGCTTGAAATCAACGCCGGCAAGTACTCGAAGACCTACGTCTTCTCGCACACGGATCCTTACACCACCATCGACAACATTTCGCGCACCACCTCGCTCACCTATCGCGACATCACGCAGTTCGTGGCGGCATCGTCGGCCTTCTCCACCAAGCAGATCACCGGCGCGATGCAGTTCTCATATCCGATCAGCGAATACCAGTATCTGTCGGCGGGCGTGTCGGCCAACAAGAACACCCTGGTGGTGTCGCAGGGCTACAGCGCGCAGCAGGCGGTCGACTGGGTGAAGGACAACGGTCACACCTTCTCCCGGGACCTCGAGGACACCAACGGCGACGGCGTCGTGAACTCGCTCGACAATCCCTACACGGTGTACGGCACCGACTTCTACACCTACGAACTCACCGGCGGCTGGTCGTATCAAGGTTTCAACCGCGCCCTGTTCCCGGATCGCGGCGAACGCATCACCCTGTCGGGTCGTGTCGCAATGCCGCTAAGTTCGGTGCGGTACTACCAGGCCAACTTCGAGGCGATCAAGCTGGTCCCCCTGTGGAAGGGCTTCATCTTCTCGTTCCAGCAGTCGGTCGATTTTGCGAACCCCTTGGGGCACACGACCTCGCTGCCGCCGTACCTGAACTACTTCGCCGGCGGCCCGGACAGCGTTCGCGGCTACCGCGAGAGCCGCCTGGGGCCCCGCGACAACGTTGGGCTCGGCAATCCCTACGGCGGCAATTTCCGCGTGGTGACTCGCGCAGAGGTGATTTTCCCGGTGCCGGAGAAGTGGAAGAGCTCGGCGCGAGTCAGCTGGTTCTACGACATGGGCAACGTCTTCCAGACCGGCGACAAGGTCAAATTCCTGGGGGTTGACGACATAACGCCCGTGAATTATCACTTTGAGTTTGATAGACTTAAGCGTTCCACAGGCCTCGCGGTCCAATGGCTGGCACCTCTTGGCCTGTTCCGTTTCTCCTACGGGATCCCCCTGAATGCGTATCCCGGAGACACGGTGAGATTCAACGACGAAACAGAGCGTTTTCAATTTTCCATCGGTCAAGCGTTTTGACCCCAATTTGAGGTCGGAAGTATTCATCATGTCGAAGTTCTATCGAAGTGCGGCGTTGCTCGTTTTGGCCTTGGGCGGACTGCTCGCGAGCGCAGCCGCGAATGCGGAAATGAAGGTCGGCGTGGTTGACTTCAACCGCCTGATCCAGGAATCACCGCAAGCCAAACAGCTCTCGCAGACGCTCGAAAACGAGTTCGGACCGCGGCGTCGCGAATTGCTGTCGATGCAGAACGACGTCAAGGCGAAGGACGACAAGCTGCAGAAGGAAGGGCCCCTGATGGCGGAGGCCGACCGCGTGAAGGCCGAAAAGGCGTTGCGCGACGAGCAGCGCGAGCTGTCCCGCAAGGGCCAGGAATTCCAGGACGACGCGTCGCAGCGCCGCAACGAGGAACTCAACAAGCTGCAACGCTTCGTGGCGTCCGAAATCGCCACCTACTCCAGCGCGCAGGGATTTGACTTGGTACTCGGCGAGGGCGTGTTCTACAGCAAAAGCTCGCTCGACATCACCACGCAGGTGCTGGACGTGCTGAAGACCAAGCCCGCGGCCATTCCGGCGATGCCGGCAGCGCCCGCCAAGCCCGCCACCAAGTAGGCGGGAGCACGGCGCTCAACCTTAACGGGAGCGAGCGGGTGCAGGGCAGTGTGAGCCTGGGCGAACTGGCGGTCCGGTTCGGCCTCGCGCTTCAAGGCGATCCCAACGTCACCGTGCATCGGGTTGCGACACTGTCGCAGGCCGATGCCGGTTCGTTGAGCTTCCTCGCCAATTCGCATTACAAGCGACAGCTGAAGAGCACTTTGGCCGGGGCCGTGATCGTCAGCCCAGAGGATGCCGCCGACTGCAAGGTGGCGGCCCTGATCGATGCCAATCCCTACCTTGCCTACGCGCGCATCGCCTCCTTTCTCTACCCGGAGCCGCCGCTCGAGAGCGGCGTGCATCCAAGCGCCGTGGTGTCGGCGGATGCCAGCGTCGCGCCGTCGGCGAACATCGGACCCTTGAGCGTGGTGGAGGCCGGCGTCGTGATCGGCGAGCGGGTGTTCGTCGGGCCAGGATCCATCGTGCAGCGCGGCGCCCGCATCGGCGACGACACGCAGCTCATCACGCGCGTCAGCGTCTATCCCGGCGTCACGATTGGACAACGCTGCATCCTGCATGCGGGCGCCGTGATCGGCGCCGACGGCTTCGGATTCGCACCGAACCGGGGCAGCTGGGTTAAAGTGCCGCAGGTCGGCAGCGTGCGCATCGGCGACGATGTGGAAATCGGGGCCAACACCACCATCGACCGCGGCGCCATTGATGACACGCTGGTCGAGAATGGGGTCAAATTAGACAATCAAATACAAGTAGGTCACAACGTGGTCATCGGCGCGCACACTGCGATCGCCGCCTGCTCGGGAATCTCCGGCAGCACCACCATCGGGCAGCGCTGCATGATCGGCGGCATGGTGGGCTTTGCCGGCCATTTGAGCATCGCCGACGATGTGGTCGTTACCGGTTGCAGCCTGGTGAGCGCCTCGATCAAAGAAGCGGGCACCTATTCGAGCGGCATGCCCGCGGTTGAAGCGCGTCGCTGGCGGCGCATGGTCGCGCATTTGAGGCGCTTGGCAGATAAGGAGCGATGATGTCATCGGACCGGTTGGATATTAATGAGATCATGCGGCTGCTGCCGCACCGTTACCCTTTCCTGTTGGTGGACCGCGTCCTGGAATGCATCCCGGGGCAGCGGGTGGTGGCGCTCAAGAACGTCACGGTCAACGAGCCATTTTTCCCCGGCCACTTTCCGCAGCGGCCGGTGATGCCGGGCGTGCTCATCATCGAGGCATTGGCGCAGGCCGCCGGCGTGCTCGCCTTCAAGACGGTCAAAGTGGTGCCGGACGACCAGTCGCGCTTCTATTTCGTGGCCATCGACAACGCGCGCTTCAGAAAGCCGGTGGAACCTGGCGATCAGCTGGTGCTTACGGTGGAGTTCAAGCGAGCTTTCAAGGGCATCTGGAAGTTCCACGGCTCCGCCGTCGTGGACGGGAAGGAGGTGGCCTCCGCCGAGCTCATGGTGGCGCCCGAGGCCAAGTCGTGATCGATCCGAAGGCCCTGGTATCGCCGCAGGCGAGGCTCGCCGCCGATGTGGCGGTGGGGCCCTTCACGGTGATCGGTCCCGACGTGGAGATCGGTGCCGGAAGCTGGATCGGCCCGCATGTGGTCATCAACGGCCCGACCAAAATCGGCGCGAACAACAAGATCTTTCAATTCGCATCGCTCGGCGATGCACCTCAGGACAAGAAGTACGCCGGCGAGCCGACCCGCCTCGAGATCGGAGACCGCAACGTGTTTCGCGAATCATGCACGGTCAATCGCGGCACGGCGCAGGACAAGGGCGTCACGCGCATCGGCGATGACAACCTGTTCATGGCCTATTCGCATGTGGCGCACGACTGCCAACTCGGCAGCAAGCTGGTGCTCGCCAATCTGTCCACCCTGGGCGGTCACGTTGAAATCGGCGACTGGGTGATCATGGGCGGACTCTCGGCCGTGCATCAGCACTGCAAGATCGGAGCGCACGCCTTCATCGCCAACAATGCGGCGGTGACTCGCGACGTGCCCCCATACGTGATGGCCGTGGGCCAACCCGCGGAACCGCACAGCGTCAATTCCGAGGGGTTGAAGCGACGCGGCTTCACTCCGGAGCAGATCCGAAACATCCGCCGCGCCTACCGGCTGCTATACCGCTCGGGCACCAAGCTGGCGCAGGCGCTTGAACAACTCTCGGCGAGCGCCGAATCCCAGCCGGAGCTGCGCCCCTTCGTCGAATTCATCAAGCGTAGTACGCGCAGCATCGTTCGCTGAGCACATGGCTGCCAACGCCCCGCTGCCGCTGCGTGTCGGTCTTGTGGCGGGAGAGGCGTCCGGCGATACGCTCGGCGCCAACCTGATTCACGCCATCAAGGCGCGTGTGCCGGACGCCGAGTTCTTCGGCGTGGCGGGACCGAAGATGCTGGCCGCCGGCTGCGAGGCCTGGGAAAGCGCCGAGTCGCTCGCCGTGATGGGCCTGTTCGAAGTGTTGAAGGACCTGCCGCGACTGGTGCGGCTCATCAACCGGATCAAGCGCGGATTTCTCGCCCGCCGTCCCGATGTGTTCATCGGCATCGATGCGCCGGACACGAACCTGCGCATCGCGAAAACGCTGCACCAAGCCGGTATTCCCACCGTGCAGTACGTGAGCCCGCAGGTGTGGGCATGGCGCCAGGGGCGCGCCCGCACCATCGGACAGGCCGTGGATCTGGTGCTGTGCCTGCTGCCCTTCGAGAAGCGCTTCTACGACGAGCACGGCATGCGCGCGGAGTTCGTGGGCCACCCGCTCGCCGACCAGATTCCGCTCGAGGTCGATCGCGCCGCCGCGCGGCGGCGGTTGAATCTCGATGCCGATGCGAAACTGGTGGCGCTGCTGCCCGGCAGCCGGCGCGGCGAGGTCCATCGACTGGCCGCGGACATCGTCGCCACCGCCAGCTTCATGCATGCCAGGCGTCCGGCGCTGAAGTTCGTGGCGCCGATGGCAAGCGCCGCGGCCCGGGAGATCTTCCAAGCCGCCCTCGATGAGGGCGCGCCCAAACTGCCCATCGAACTGATCGACGGACAGGCGCAGAGCGCGCTGATCGCGAGTGATGTGGTGCTGGTGGCTTCCGGCACCGCGACCCTCGAAACGGCGCTCTGCAACCGGCCGATGGTAGTGGTGTACCGCCTCGGCGCCTTGAGCGCCTGGCTCATCCGCCACCTGAATCTGGTCAAATCCAAATATTTCTCGCAGCCGAACCTACTTGCGGACCGGCGCGTCGTCGGCGAGTATTTTCAGGAGGACATTGTTCCGGAGTCGATCGGCGCGGAGCTTCTGATGTGGCTTGACAATACCGAGCGGCGGCAAGAATTGGAGCGCGAATTCAACCGCATCCACCTGGGACTGCGCCGCAATGCCGGCGAACGCGCGGCGCGGGCGGTGCTTGCGCTCCTCGGCCGGGGCGACGCGGCCGCATGAGGCAGGTCGCGGGCATCGACGAGGCGGGGCGCGGGCCGCTGGCCGGACCCGTGGTCGCCGCCGCGGTCATCTTAAAGCCGCGGCGACGCATCGCCGGGGTCGCCGATTCGAAGCAACTGACGCCGGAGGAGCGCGCTGAACTCGAGGTGGCCATCCGCCGCGAGGCGCTGTGCTTCGGCATCGGTTGGGCCGATCACGCCGAGATCGATGCGATCAACATCCTGCAGGCCACCTTTCTCGCCATGCACAGGGCGTTGCTGGCGATGCCGTGGCTCCCCGACCATTTGCTCGTCGACGGCAACCAGAAGCCGCCGCTCAAGGGCTTGGCCAAAGTCCTGACCGTACGCACCATCATCGGCGGCGATGCCAGTCACCAGGCGATCTCAGCCGCCTCGATCCTCGCCAAGACCGCGCGCGATCGCTATATGAATCAGATGCATGCCGTTTATCCTCAATACTGTTTCTCGGATCACAAGGGCTATGCCACGCCCGAGCACCAGCGCCTGTTGGCCGAGCATGGTCCGTGTCCCTTGCATCGACGCTCCTTTGAACCGGTGCGCCTCGCCCTTAAGATCGCGCTGTGAGCTTCGTACATCTTCATCTGCACACCGAGTACTCGCTGGTGGACGGCGTGGTGCGCGTGCCCGACCTCATGGCCGGAGTGGTGGCAGGCGGCATGCCGGCGGTGGGACTCACCGATCAGAGCAACCTCTTTGCCATGGTCAAGTTCTACAAGGAGGCCCAGTCCGCCGGGGTCAAACCCATCATCGGCGTCGATGCCTTGATCCGCGAGCACGGCGAGCGGGTGCCGCCCTCGCGCGTCGTGCTGCTCTGTCAGAACCTCGAAGGCTACCGGCACCTGACGCAGCTGGTGACGCGCTCCTATCTCGAAGGTCAGCAGCGCGGCGCGCCCATGATGGAACACGCCTGGCTCACCGAAGAGACGCTGCGCGGGCTCATCGTGCTCTCCGGCGGTCCCGAGGGCGACATCGGCCGGGCGCTGGCGCGCGGCCGCGAGGACGAGGCGGCCAGGGCGCTCGGCCGGTGGCAATCGCTCTGCGGCAACCGCTTCTACCTCGAAGTCATGCGCACCGGGCGCGCCGGCGAGCAGGCATACACCGAAGCGGTGCTCGATCTGGCCGAACGCCATAGCGCTCCCGCGGTGGCGAGCAACGACGTGCGCTTCCTGTCGCGCGCCGATTTCGAGGCGCACGAGGCGCGGGTCTGCATCCACGACGGCGCGCTGCTGGCCGACCCGTCGCGCACGCGCCGTTACTCGGAAGAGCAGTACCTCAAGTCGCCCGCGGAGATGGCGCAGCTGTTCGCCGACGCGCCGGAACTGCTCGCCAACAGCGTGGAGATCGCCAAGCGCTGCTCGCTGCAGATACGACTGGGCGCCTCGATGCTGCCGGCCTATCCCGTGCCCTCGGGCATGAGCACCGAGGATTTCCTGCGCGAGGAGTCGGCCCGCGGACTCGAAGCGCGCTCGATGCCTCCGCCCGAGGGTTACCGCGCTCGGCTCAAGCTCGAACTCGACGTGATCTGCGCCATGGGCTTCGCCGGCTACTTCCTCATCGTTGCCGACTTCATCCGCTGGGCGCGTAGCAACGGCGTGCCGGTGGGTCCGGGCCGCGGCTCAGGCGCCGGCTCCCTGGTGGCCTATGCGCTCGGCATCACGGATCTGGATCCCATCGAGCACGATCTGCTGTTCGAGCGCTTCTTGAATCCTGAACGCGTCTCGATGCCCGATTTCGACGTCGACTTCTGCATGGACGGGCGCGACCGGGTGATCGAGTACGTCGCCAACAAGTACGGCCGCGAACGCGTCTCACAGATCATCACCTACGGCACGCTCGCCGCCAAAGCGGTGGTGCGCGACGTCGGCCGCGTGCTCGGCCACAACTACGGCTACGTCGACAAGATCGCCAAGCTCATCCCGTTGGAAATCGGCATGACGCTCGACAAGGCGCTCGAGCAGGAAGAGGAGCTTAAGCGCCTCTACAAGGACGATGCCGAGGTCCATGACCTCATCGATCTCGCCCGCTCGCTCGAAGGGCTGGCGCGCAACGCCGGCACCCACGCCGGCGGCGTGGTCATCGCCCCCTCCGTGCTCACCGACTTCACGCCGCTCTACTGCGAAGAGGGCGGGGCGGCGCCGGTCACTCAATTCGACAAGGACGATGTCGAGCAGGCGGGCCTGGTCAAGTTCGACTTCCTGGGATTGCGCACGCTCACCATCATCGATTGGGTGGTGCGCGACTTGAACGCCGAACGGCGCACGCGCGGCGAGCCGGATCTGGTGATGGGCGATCTGCCCATGGACGATGTGGCGACCTACGCGCTCTTGAAGAGCACCAAGACCACCGCGGTGTTCCAGCTGGAATCGCGCGGCATGAAGGATCTGATCAAGCGCCTGCAGCCGGATCGCTTCGGCGACATCGTGGCGCTGGTGGCGCTGTTCCGCCCGGGTCCCCTGCAGTCGGGCATGGTGGACGATTTCATCGCGAGAAAGCACGACACCACCGGCGCGGCCATCGACTACCTGCACCCGGACTTAAAGCCGGCGCTGGAAGCCACCTACGGCGTGATCCTGTATCAGGAACAGGTGATGCAGATTGCGCAGATCCTCGCCGGCTACACCCTGGGCGGGGCGGATCTCCTACGCCGTGCCATGGGCAAGAAGAAACCCGAGGAGATGGCGAAACAGCGCTCCATCTTCGTCTCGGGCGCCACCGCGCGCGGAGTCAAGGAATCCCAGGCGGCGCACATCTTCGATCTGATGGAGAAATTCGCCGGCTACGGCTTCAACAAGTCCCATTCCGCCGCCTACGCGTTGCTCTCATACCAGACCGCATGGCTCAAGGCGCACTATCCGGCGGCCTTCATGGCCTCGGTGCTGTCCTCCGACATGGACAAGACCGACAAGGTGGTGATGCTCTTCGACGAATGCGCGAGCATGGGCCTGAAGGTGCTGCCGCCGGACGTCAATGAGTCGGTGTTCAAGTTCAGGGTGGCGGACGCCGGCCGCATCCGCTACGGCATGGGCGCCATCAAGGGCGTCGGGCAGTCCGCGGTGGAGGCCATCTGCGAGGAGCGCGAGGCGCATGGCCCGTTCAAGACTTTGAGCGATCTTTGCCGGCGCATCGATCTTGCGCGGGTGAACCGCCGGGTGCTCGAGGCGCTGATCCGTTCGGGCTCCCTCGATGGCATCGGCGCCAATCGCGCCACGCTCTCCGCGGAACTCGACCGCGCCATGCATCTGGGTGAGCAGAATTCGCGTGCGGTGAGCGTGGGGCAGGTGGATCTTTTCGGCCTTTCGAGCACGCCTGCTGAGAGCGCGCCGACCGTGATGGCCGACTGGAGCGAAGCGCAGCGTCTCGCCGGCGAGCGCGAGACCCTGGGACTGTTCCTCACCGGCCACCCGATCAGCCCGTACGAACCGGATTTGAAATTCCTGGTGGGCGCGCGGCTCGCCGATGTCGGCGGCCCCAAGCCCGCGCCACAGCCCGAGGGCGGGCGAACCTGGTCCGCGGGAAAACCGGCAACCGTGGCCGGCCTGGTGCTGGAGATTCGCCGCCGACCGAATCGGGTCACCTTGATTCTCGACGACCGCACCGCCCGGCTCGAGGTATCTCTGTTCGAGGAAACCTTCCAGCAGCACCGCGACATCATCGTCAAGGACGCCATCCTGCTCGTGGAGGGCACGCTGCGCTACGACGACTTCATCGAGGGCTGGCGTCTGCAAGCCAAGAGCCTCATGGACATCGACCGGGCCCGGGAGCGCTACGCGAGGCGGCTATGGTTGCGCTGGCCGATGGAGTTCGATCAAAAGGACGGACTGACCCGCTTCGAACAAATGCTCAAGCCCCATCTGCGCGGTCCCTGCGGGGTATCGGTGGCCGTCAGTCGTCCCGATTACACCGGTAAGCTGCATCTCTCGGACGCCTGGTCGATACGCCCCAGCCGGGAGCTTCTGGCCAAGCTCTCCGCACTGGTGGGGCGCGAGGGATGGTATTTAGTGTATGGTCCGCGCAATGATGTGCGTGGCGAGGAAACCTCTTCATGGCGATGAATTTTCTGGAATTTGAACAGCCTATCGCAGAGCTCGAAGCGAAAATCGAAGAACTGCGCTTCCTGGGCAATGATGCAAGCGCGAATATTTCCGACGAGATCAAGCGCTTACAAACAAAATCTCGAGCCCTCACCACCAGCATATTCGCCAATCTTTCGCCCTGGCAGATCACGCAGCTCGCCCGCCATCCGCAACGGCCCTACACGCTCGACTACGTCTCGATGATTTTCACCGACTGGCAGGAGCTGCACGGGGATCGCATGTACAGCGACGATCTGGCCATCGTGGGCGGACTGGCGCGTCTGGAGGGAGTACCGGTGATGGTGATCGGCCAGCAGAAGGGCCGCGACACCAAGGAGCGCATGCGGCGCAATTACGGCATGCCGAAGCCCGAGGGCTACCGCAAGGCCTTGCGGCTCATGAAAATGGCGGAGCGTTTCCGCATCCCCATCATCACCCTCATCGATACCCCCGGCGCCTATCCCGGCATCGGCTCGGAGGAGCGCGGTCAGAGCGAGGCGATTGCGCGCAATCTCTTCGAGATGGCGCAGCTCGCCGCGCCCATCTTGAGCGTGGTGATCGGCGAGGGCGGTTCAGGCGGGGCTCTGGCCATCGGCGTGTGCGACTACCTCGTGATGCTGCAGTTCTCCGTGTACTCGGTGATCTCGCCGGAGAGTTTCGCCTCCATCGTCTGGAAGAGCACCGACAAGAAGGAAACGGCGGCCGATGCCATGGGCGGCACGGCGGATCGCCTGAAGAAGCTCGGACTGGTGGATGAGGTGCTGAAGGAACCGCATGGCGGCGCGCATCGCGATCCGCAGGCAATGGCCGAGACGATCAAAGAGAGCATGATCAGGAACTTAGCGGAACTTCGTAACCGCCCCATCACGCAGATTCTGGACGCACGAATGCAGCGGTTGCGTCACTTCGGTTCATTTCACGACGGCTAAATCCGCATGAGCTTGTCCGCTGCGGCCCTGCGTGCGCTCGTCCGCGCCCAGGTGCCGTCGGACACCACGACGCTGATCGTCGCCTTGAGCGGCGGTGCCGACTCGGCTGCGCTACTCGCGGCGCTGGCGAGGCCCGAGGAGCCGCCGCTGCCCTGGCCGGTGCGAGCCGTACACATCGACCACGGTTTGCAGGCGGCGGCCGCGCAATTCTCGGCGAGCTGCGCGCAGCAGTGTCGCCGGCTGGGCGTTCCTCTCACCGTCAAGCCGGTCGAGGTGCGCCTTGCCCCCGGGGACTCGGTGGAGGCCAAGGCGCGCGAGGCGCGCTACGCGGCGCTCGCTCTCGAACTCGCTGCCGGGGAGTGCCTCATTACCGCTCATCACGCGCTCGATCAGGCGGAGACCTTATTGCTGCAGGGCTTGCGCGGCGCGGGCTTGAAAGGCCTCGCCGCCATGCCATGGCGCAAGGCATTCGGGCGGGGTTTTTTGGTACGGCCGCTCCTCGATGTGCGCCGGGAGGATCTGCTCGCCCTCGGGCACGCCCTGCAGGCCGGCGGTTGCGAAGATCCCATGAATCAGGACCCGCGCTACGACCGCAGCTACCTGCGCCGGGCGCTGTGGCCTGCTTTGCTCGAGCGCTGGCCGGGCGCACCGGCGGCCCTGGCGCGCACGGCGCGCCACGCCGCGGAAGCGCAGGATTTCATCGACGCTCTCGCTGCGCGCGATCTTTGCGACCTTCGGGATGGACAGGCGCTGTCGATCCCGCCGCTTCGCGCCTTGAGCTCTTCGCGCCGGTTGCATGCACTGCGCCTGTGGCTGAATGAAGCCGAAGTCGAGCCGCCCTCCGAGGCGCGCATTCTCGAGGCGTTGCGTCAGATGTTCGAGGCCAAGGCCGACCATCAGCCCGCGGTGTTCTGGGGAGAGCATGCGCTGCGTCGTTATCGGCAGCGAATCTTCCTCACCAGGAAACAGCGGCCGCAGCTTTCGGGCCCTTATCGATTGCCTCTGCAGGCCGGTACGCGGCTGGACCTTGGAGCCGGACTCGGGGAGCTTCTGGTCGAAAGCTTGAGCGGCGGTCTCGACGCTGCGCGATTAGGAGCGCTCCAGGTGCGCGGGCGCCTCGGCGGCGAGACCTTGAAACCCGCGCGTGACGCGCGGACGCAGAGCGTTCAGCACCTTTGTCAGGCGACGGGTGTGCTGCCGTGGATGCGCGACGCGCTGCCGTTTCTGTTCGTGGAACACGTGGAACATGTGGAACAAAAACTCGTCGCCGTGGCCGATCTTTGGCTGGATGCCAGCTGGTGCGTCGCCGCGAATGCGCCGGGCGTCGGTCTGCGGTGGGAAAATGCGCCCGATATTGTTTAAGAGCGTTGTCGGCGTGGCGCCGTTCTGCTAACCTGAATTCCCGTCGTATTCATTTGTTATTTCACCCTTCCAAAACGGCGGTGGCTACATGAATCGTTTTGTTTTCGTCACCGGCGGCGTCGTTTCATCGCTGGGCAAAGGCATTGCATCCGCTTCACTCGGCGCCATTCTAGAGGCGCGCGGCCTCAAGGTCGCGATGGTGAAGCTCGACCCCTACATCAACGTGGATCCGGGCACCATGAGCCCGTTCCAACACGGCGAGGTGTTCGTCACCGCCGATGGCACCGAGACCGATCTCGATCTCGGCCACTACGAGCGCTTCGTGCGCACCACGACGGGCCGCAACAGCAACTTCACCACGGGACGCATCTACGAGCGCGTCATCGCCAAGGAGCGGCGCGGCGACTATTTGGGCGCCACCGTTCAGGTGATCCCGCACATCACCGATGAAATCAAGCATCGCATCAAGATGGGGGCGGGCGACTCCGATGTCTGCATGGTGGAAATCGGCGGCACCGTCGGCGACATCGAGTCGCTGCCGTTCCTCGAGGCCATCCGCCAGCTCGGCGTCGAACTCGGCCGCAATCACGTGCTCTACATGCATCTCACCCTGGTGCCGGTGGTGGGCGGCTCGGGGGAAATCAAGACCAAGCCGACGCAGCACTCGGTCAAGGAACTGCGCGGCATCGGCATCCAGCCGGACGTTCTGCTCTGCCGCTGCGCACAGACCCTGCCCGATGAGCAGCGCCGCAAGATCGCGCTTTTCACCAATGTCGAGGAGCGCGCGGTGATCTCCGCGGTGGACGCGGACGACATCTACAAGATCCCGATGCTGCTGCACGAGCAGAATCTGGACGACATCGTCATCGACAAGCTGCGTCTGAACGCGCCGCCCTCGGATCTGCACGAATGGCGCGCCGTGGTCGCGGCCAAGCAGAACCCGGAGGCGGTGGTCGACATCGGCATGGTCGGCAAGTACGTGCAGATCCGCGACTCCTACATCTCCTTGAACGAAGCGCTGATGCATGGCGGGATCAAGACCCGCACGCGCGTCAACATCCACTATTTCGAGTCCTCCGACATCGAGCGCTCCGGCGCCTCGGTGCTGCAGAAAATGGATGCCATCCTGGTGCCCGGCGGTTTCGGCGACCGCGGCATCGAGGGCAAGATCCAGGCCATCCGCTTCGCGCGCGAGAACGGCATTCCCTATCTCGGCATATGCCTCGGCATGCAGCTCGCGATCATCGAATACGCGCGCAACGTGCTGGCCTTGAAGGGTGCGAACAGCACCGAGTTCGACCGGGCCACCTCGCACCCGGTGATTGCGCTGATCACCGAGTGGGAGGATCTGGAGCGTGGCCAGCAGGTGCGCGACGAGAAGTCCGAGTTGGGGGGCACCATGCGTTTGGGCGCCCAGGAGGCCAAGCTCACGACAGGCTCGCTCGCGCATTCGATCTACGGCAAGGAATCGATTTTCGAGCGCCATCGCCATCGCTACGAGTTCAACAACCATTACCTCGAGGAAATGGCTGCCGGCGGCCTGAGTTTTTCCGGCTTCTCGGCCGACGGACTGGTGGAGTTCATCGAGCTGCGCTCGCATCCCTGGTTCGTGGCGAGTCAGTTCCACCCGGAGTTCACTTCCACGCCGCGCGACGGTCATCCTCTGTTCGCGGGGTTCGTGCGGGCTGCGCGCGCTTTTCGCGCCTCGCTGCAGCCCGGCCGCGCCACGGCGTAGACTGACAGCCAGTATGAAGCTGCTGTCCTACGAGGTGGGAGCCGACCGGCCGTTCTTCCTGATCGCGGGCCCCTGCGTGGTCGAGAGCGAAGCGCTGGTCATCGATGTGGCCGGCAAGCTCAAGGAGATGACCGATGCGCTGGGCATCCCCTTTATTTTCAAGGCCTCTTACGACAAGGCCAACCGCTCTTCGCGCGCAAGTTTTCGCGGGCCGGGACTGGAAGCGGGGCTCACCGCTCTCGCGCACGTGCGCGAGAAGATCAAGGTGCCGGTCCTCACCGACGTGCACGAAGACACGCCCCTCGATGAGGTGGCCGCGGTAGTGGATGTGCTCCAGACCCCGGCGTTCCTATGCCGTCAGACCAACTTCATCACCGGCGTCGCCGCCTTGGGCAAACCCGTCAACATCAAGAAGGGTCAGTTCCTCTCGCCCTGGGAAATGCAAAACGTCGTGGACAAGGCACGCTCCACCGGCAACGACAAGATACTGGTGTGCGAACGCGGCTTCTCGTTCGGCTACAACAACCTAGTCTCCGACATGCGCGCCTTGAGCGTCATGCGATCCACCGGCTGTCCGGTGGTGTTCGACGCCACGCATTCGGTGCAGCTGCCGGGCGGCAAGGGCGACTCCTCGGGGGGCCAGCGCGAGTTCGTGCCGGTCCTGGCGCGCTCCGCGGTGGCCGCCGGGGTGGCCGGCATTTTCATGGAAACTCATCCCGATCCGGCCAAGGCACTGTCCGACGGACCGAATGCCTGGCCCCTGGATCGCATGGCCTCGCTCTTGGCGACGCTCAAGGAATTGGATTTAGCCGTTAAGAAAAAGCCCTTCGAGGAATCACTGCTATGAGCCGAATTGTCGACGTCCGTGCCCGCCAGATCATCGATTCGCGCGGCAACCCCACCGTGGAAGCCGATGTAGCGCTGCATTCCGGAATCGTCGGTCGTGCCGCCGTCCCCTCGGGCGCCTCGACCGGTTCGCGCGAAGCGGTGGAGCTGCGCGACGGGGACAAGAGCAGGTTTGGCGGCAAAGGCGTCATGAAGGCCGTCGCTTCGGTCAACGGCACGATCTGCGAACACATCGTGGGCTTCGATGCCCAGGACCAGGCCGGCCTCGACGCCAAGCTCTTGAAGCTCGACGGCAGCGAGAACAAGGGGCACTTGGGTGCGAATGCGCTACTGGCGGTATCGCTGGCCTCGGCGCACGCCGCCGCGAAGGACAAGGGCCTGCCGCTGTACCGGCACCTCTCGGGACCCGGTGACCTCACGCTGCCCGTGCCCATGATGAACATCATCAATGGCGGCGCGCATGCGGACAACAGCGTCGACATTCAGGAGTTCATGATCCTGCCCATCGGCGCGCCATCCTTGAGCGAGGCGCTGCGCTACGGCGCCGAGATTTTCCACACCTTGAAGAAGGTGCTGCACGACAAGCACTTGAACACCGCCGTCGGGGACGAAGGCGGTTTTGCGCCGGATCTGCCCTCGAACGAGGCGGCTCTCGCGGTGATCATGGAGGCCATCGAGAAGGCCGGCTACAAGCCGGGCAAGGACATTTATCTGGGACTCGATGTGGCGAGCACCGAGTTCTTCAAGGACGGTATCTATGACCTTGAATCCGAGGGCCGCAAGTTCAACTCCTCGGAGTTTGCCGACTATCTTGCCGGGCTCGTCGCCAAGTATCCCATCGTCACCATCGAGGATGGGATGAGCGAGGACGACTGGAGCGGTTGGGCGGTGCTCACTCAGAAGCTCGGGAGCAGGGTGCAGCTGGTGGGCGATGACCTGTTCGTCACCAACACCAAGATCCTCGCGCAGGGGATTCAAAAGAAGATCGCCAACGCGATCCTCATCAAGCCCAATCAGATCGGCACGCTCACCGAGACCCTCGCGGCCATCGACATGGCGGACGAGGCGAAGTACGCGGCCATCGTGTCGCACCGCTCGGGCGAGACCGAGGACTCGACCATCGCCGACATCGCCGCGGCAACCACCGCGACGCAGATCAAGACCGGCTCCATGTCGCGCTCGGACCGCATGGCGAAGTACAACCAGCTGCTGCGCATCGAAGGCGAGCTGGGCTCGAAGGCCGGTTACGCAGGTGTACGCGCACTTTCGGTTCCAATCTCTTAAAAGGTTGTGCTAAGCTCATGTGCCCATGAGGATTTTCGCTTTTTCTCTGACCGTTGCCCTGGTGCTGCTGCAGTACCGGCTCTGGATCTCCGACCAGGGAGAGCGTGAAGTGTCGCGGCTCAAGGCGGCGATCGAGACCCAGCACACCGCCAACCACGAGCAAATTGAGCGCAATCGCCAGTTGGCCGCCGAAGTGACCGATCTGCGCGGCGGCTTGACCGCCCTGGAAGAGCGCGCACGCAGCGAACTCGGCATGGTGGGCAGCAACGAAACCTTCTATCAGGTGGTGAGCACCACCACGCCTGCCCCGCTCGCACCCCCGACCGTCACCGCGCGCCGTCAATGACTTCAACGGCAGAGCGCCGCTACTGGGCGGTGGTCCCGGCGGCCGGTCGTGGCGAACGATTCCAACAGTCTGCGGGCACGCAACTGCCAAAGCAGTACGCGACTCTTTTGGGCCGCAGCGTTTTCGAGTGGACGCTCTCGAGGTTGCTTGCCGAGCCGCGCATTGCCGGCGTCGTGGTCGCCTTGTCCAAGGATGACCCGCACTGGCCGGCCGTTGCCGCGCGGCTCGACTCCAGAAAACTCTCCACCTGTTACGGCGGCGCACAGCGTCAGGACTCCGTTCTCAACGGTCTCAAATCCTTGAGTGGCGCCGCTGCCGAGGACGACTGGGTTCTGGTGCACGATGCCGCGCGGCCATGTTTGAGCGCCGAGGATCTCGGTGCGCTGATCGATGCGCTCGATCTGGAATGCAGCGGCGCGCTGCTGGCCGCCCCGGTGGTCGACACCGTGAAGCGCGACGCGGATGGAGTGGTTGCGACCATCGACAGGGCGGGGCTGTGGCGCGCCCTCACGCCGCAGGCGGCGAGACTCAAGGACCTGAAGGCCGCGCTCGAATCCGCCGCGCGGGCTGCCGTGACCGTGACCGATGAGGCCCAGGCGCTCGAGCGCGCAGGGATCGCGGTGTGCCTGGTGGCAGGATCGCCTTTCAACATCAAAGTGACGCGAGTAGAGGATCTTCGCATGGCTGAACAGGTGCTGGGCTCGAGCGCTGCATTCAACATGCGCGTGGGGCAGGGCACGGATGTGCATACCTTCGGACCCGGCGATCATGTGGTGCTTGGCGGGGTCACCATCGCGCACATGCAAGGCATCGTGGCGCACTCGGACGGCGATGTGATCATTCACGCGCTTTGCGACGCCATCCTCGGTGCCTTGGGCGACGGCGACATCGGCCAGCACTTTCCGGACACCGACCCGAAATACCGCGGCGCCGACAGCAGGGTGTTCCTGCGGGTGGTGCGGGAGCGCATGGAGGCCGCGGGTTTTCGTCTGGTCAACGCGGATGTCACGGTGCTCGCGGAAGCGCCGCGCGTAAATCCGCACCGTGCCGCGATGGTGGCGAACCTCGCGCAGGACCTCAAAGTCGAGCCCAAATTGATCAACATCAAAGCGACCACGACGGAAAAGCTCGGTTTCATCGGCCGCAAGGAAGGCTTGGCCGCGCAGGCCTCGGTGCTCCTCGGCCGATAGCGGCTGAGCGTTGGCGCAGGTTTCGTTCCGATGAGTCGGGATGGCCGCCGGCAAAAAATCACGGCCGTAGCGCAGTTTGCATATGACATAACATTGCATGCGCTGCCGCTGTCCCTTTTCGCTCTTGGGTTCCGATTTAGTAGACAGGAGTTCTGCTTCCCAGGAGAAACTGATGAACAAGGTATTGCTGGCGTTCGCGTTACTGACCACCTCCATTGCGACGCTGCATGCCCAGAGTATCGGTGGTCAATTCGAGCTGTATCCGGACACCACGGGCGTCATCGCCACGGCCAATGCCAACGGGCGCATCGACACGAGGAACATTTTCTTTCAGAGCAGCTTGGCGACTAACGGGCGGAGTTGCTCGACCTGTCATCAGGCCGATCAGGCCATGAGCATGACGCCGGATCGGGCGCAGGAGCTGTTTGTTCAAACGCATGGTCGCGATCCTCTGTTCGCCGCCGTGGACGGGGCCAACTGTCCGAATGCGCGCACCGGCGATCAGGGCGCACACAGCCTGATCTTGAGCCACGGGTTGATTCGGGTCAGCGTCACGATTCCTGCAAACCCTGCTTTTCAGCTGGTCGTGGTTCACGATCCTTATGGTTGCGCATTGACGCAGGATCCGGTTACGCATCAATACATCGTGTCGGAGTACCGGCGGCCGCTGCCGAGTACCAACCTGCGCTTCTTGAGCGCCGTGATGTTCGACGGACGCGAGTCGCCGTCGACTTCGGCGCTCAACAACCCGTTGACCTTTCCGGTGAATCTGCAGACCGACCTCAAGCATCAGGCTCAAGACGCCATTACCACGCACTTCCAGGGCGCGCCCGCGAGCGATCAGGTGCTCGACGACATCGTCGCTTTCGAGATGGGCTTGTACACTGCCCAGGTCTACGATCGTCAGGCGGGCGTGCTTGATCTGAACGGCGGGCAGGGCGGGGTGCGCGCGCTGATGCCGCAGGATTACCATCCCGGCATCAACGACGTGCTCGGCGCGGATCCTTACGGAGTTCCGTTCACCTCCAGCAGCATGACGCTGTTCTCGGCTTGGCAAGCTGCCAGTGTACAGTCGGTAAAGGGCGGCGCGGAGTTCGAGCCGTTCTATGCCCGTTTCGACACGGCGCGGCGCGCGCAAGCGCGCCGAGATGTTGCGGCGGGAGAAATTCTGTTCAACACCGCACCCATCACCATAACCGGTGTCCGCGGGCTCAACGACAACTCGGCCATCGGACCTTCCCTCAAAGGCACCTGCACCACCTGCCACGACGCGCCCAATGTGGGGGATCACTCGCTGCCGCTACCTCTCGATATCGGCATCGGCCATTCGCCGCGGCCGGGACTCGAGACCGATCCCAGTGTCGCGGCGGGAATCGCCCAGCTGAACGAGCCGGATCTGCCGGTGTTCTTGGTAAAAGGGTGCACCGACCCGTTTGGCGGTGCGCCGGTGTCCTTCTACACCACGGATCTCGGCAAAGGCGCTGTGACGGGTGCTTGCGCAGACCTAAACCGGGTCAAAGGTCCGATTCTCCGGGGACTGGCCGGTCGTGCGCCGTACTTCCACAATGGTGCGGCAAAGACGCTCATGCAGGCGGTCAATTTCTATAACGAGCGTTTCACGATGAACCTTACGGATCAGCAGAAGTTGCAGCTCGTGGCCTTCCTCAACACCCTATGAGCTAAAGGCACGCGGGCCTCCTTCGCGGCCCGCGTGCCATCGGCCTGGTAGCGCGTCACAGCCCGCCGATATTAAGGGAAAGTACTACACGCAACGGCCGATCGGCGTCGCCTCTTCCCGCGCAGCGTCAAGAAGTGTGCGCGCTCGATGTTGTAGCGTCATTCCGTGATCGAAGCGTTGCGTGCGCCATGGCACGCCGCGACAATTGCCTGCACGGCTGCCGTTTTCAAACCGCAATTATGTGAAGCGCAGCGCAGCCTCTGATGCGGCTCTCCGAGACCATTGCGCAGTGGGTGCTGGTGTCGGCGCGAGCCGACGCGGGTTCCAATAACGGAGAAAGTAATGGCGCGAATGATACTCACCGTGGACGACTCGCCTTCGATTCGTCTCATGATGAAGCTGACACTGACCGGCGAGGGCTATGACGTACACCAAGCCTCCGACGGCTACGAGGCGTTGGAGTATGCCAAGACCAACAAGGCAGACCTGGTGCTGACCGACATCAACATGCCGCGCATGGACGGGCTGGAGCTGATTCGCGAGCTGCGCCAGTTACCTGCCTACAAGAGCGTGCCCATGCTGGTGCTGACGACCGAGTCGAGCAAGGAGCGCAAGCAGGCCGGCAAGGAAGCGGGAGCGACGGGCTGGCTGGTCAAGCCCTTCAACAATGAACAATTGATCGCAACGATTGCGAAGGTCCTCTGATTCGGGTGCCCGATGCCAGGAGAGAAGCGAATGGACCAGGTGCCTGAACAGCGCGCCGTACAAGGCAACTCCGAGCGCGAACGCATTTCCACGCTGCTCGGCATCATTGCCGCGCAGATCGACGCAGCGATGCGCGAGACCGATCCGCCGGCGACCACGCTGGTGGAGCTGGCCTACTCGACGAACACCGCCGCCCAGACGGTCGCCAAGTGCCTGTTCGATTTTGCAGGTTCGCCCGCCAAGGTGTTTCAAGACATGATGGTGCTGCACGATGACTTGCACGCCCGAGCGGCCAAGGCTGCGACGGCCACGCAGTTCCACGATCGCCTGTCGCAGAATCTGAACCACATCGTCACCAGCTTGAATTTTCTTGCTGCCTTCATGCTGAAGCCCGGCGCCAAGACGCCGGCAGAGTGGACCGACCTCAACGAACGTATCCGCAAGATTCAGAGCATGGAGAAGGAACGCATTCTGTTCGACATGCTGAACAAGGGTGCCTCGAAGGACGAGCAAAAGGCGGCGCTCGAAGCGCAGGCGCGTTCGGAACGGGGCGGCGGCGAAGCCGGCAGCGGCAAGGTAGAACTGTTCTAAGGCCTTCGCGAAGGGTTCCCTTCGCGGTCATTCTCCGTCGCCACTGCGCTTAGTGGCCCAGCGCTTCCTGCAGCGATCCCAACTGATACTCGGCGTGCTTTAGCACCTTCACGCACTCTTCGGGCGTGAGCCGCAGCGCCACGAGCGAGGCGACCTCGGTGGGGTCCACGTTGCGCGGTTCGGGCATTTTGAGCACTTCGCCCAGCGCAACCGCAGCCACGACCACGTCGGTAAGGTCCGGCTCATGACGATGCTTGCGATCACGTTCGTTCTGATCGCCCACCGCTTCGGCCATCTGTTCGGTGAACCCCCAGTTCTCGAGAATGGCTTTGCCGATCGAGGCATGCCAGCCGCTCACCAGTTCCATGAATGAAAGGTCATCGGTGAGTTCCTTGGCGAGGCCCACGGAACGCACCGTGATGTAGAGGCGGCCGATGCCGTGCAGCAGCCCGGTGAGAAACGCCTCGTCTGGCGTAACCTTGCTGCGGCGTGCGATCACCATGCAGATCGATGCCACTGCAACGCTCTCGAGCCACAGATCCGTCAACTGCTTGGAAATACTGCGCAGCGTGGGCTCTTCCTTCATCTGCTGGACCGCATAGCCCATGGCTGCGCTTTGCACCAGTTGGTGACCGAGGCGGGTGATGGCGGTGCGAAGGTCCGTGATCGGCTTGCCAGTCTGGTTGAACGCGGCGGAATTCGCGGTCTGCAACAGCCGTGCAGCGAGTCTCGGTTCGGCGCCGACGATCTTTACGGTCTTTTCTTGCGTGGTCTTAGGATCGGCGAGCGCGCGGCGGATTTTCAGAACCACGTCGGGAAAGCAGGGCAGATCCACGGTGCCGCCCGATACTTCGCCTGCAAGCTTGCCGAGAAAATTGAGCGCCGCGCCCCGTGCTTCGTCGGGCGCCGATGTGCCGACGACCGAAGTCGAGGCCTTGGCGGTCCGATAAGTCGGTGCGGCGTTCGCCTTGGCTGGCGCGGTGGGGGCATTGGACATACTTGATCAACTCCAAACCGTCTGGGCGGCGTCATTGCCGGCGCCAAGCGCCGGATCAAAACTTAAGGCGCATTCTCAAGGGATTTCGGCGGAATCCCTGAATTCTTGAGGCCGAGCCTGCGCAATAAGTTGCAACCGAGGGACTCCCCAGCCACTATAAACTCTTGATTCTTAGAGGATATTGATTTTCACAACAACTGTGACGAAGCGCATACTTGCCCTTGAGCGCGCACTGCAGCGTAGCTTTTAGCAGCGCCCTCTACTTGGCGGTAGAAAGTTGGTCCGCATCGCAACCCATCCGAGGCTGAATGCCCGAGAAAGTGCCGGTCGCTTCAAATACCGATGACACCCATCGCAAAAGCGATGATCTGGTGCGCGAACTGGCGGATCGGGTCAGCAATTTGGGCGTCGAAGTCGCCGACGTGGCGGGCAACCTCGATGAGGTCAACGGCCGCGTATCGCAGCAGGCGGCACGATTTCAGGAACTGAGCGCCTCTGCCGAGGCGATGGTGTCCGGCAATCGCAAGATCGACGAGGCGGCCCAATCGGCCCAAGGCGCGGCTGGTACGGCCGGGGGCGAGATTACCTCGTCCCGTGCGTTGATGTCCGAAGCAGTGACCCACATCAACAAGCTGGTCGCGGCTGTCGATCGGATGGGCGAGCGACTGACCTCCTTCAGCGGTGTCATCAAGCGGATCGGCGACGTGTCGGCCTCGATCGAGACCATTGCGAAGCAAACGCGCCTTCTGGCGCTAAATGCGGCGATCGAGGCGGCCCGGGCGGGCGATGCCGGCAGGGGGTTCGCGGTGGTGGCTTCGGAGGTCAAAAACCTCGCCGAGGCCACGCGCAAGGCAACCGATCAGATCGGCGACATCGTCGAGGGCCTGGGTACCCAGATCGATGCGCTGTTGAGCGAGGGCGGCGTGGCTTCGCAGCACGCGGGGCATGCCGTCAAGGGGGCGAGCGATGTCAACGGCGTGATCATTCGCGCCGACGAGGCGTTCAACACGGTCGGACGGGAAATCGATGCCATCGCCGGCGCCGCTTCGGACAATCTGCGCTTATGCGATGCGACCCTCGAGCAGCTCAAAATCCTCGCGGATGGGGTCAACAAGACCTCGCAGAACCTGTCCAACGCGGATCAGCGGACCGAGGGGCTGCTGGTCCTGAGCGAGACGTTGATCGAATACATCGCCAAGAGCGGCGTGGAAACCGCGGACAGCCCCTTGATCAAGGTTGTCATGGACACGGCGGAACAGATCGGTGCGTTGTTCTCCGAGGCGATCGCGCGCGGCGAGGTATCCGCGCGGCAGCTCTACGATGAAAACTACCGGCCGATTGCCGGCTCGAATCCCGAGCAGTACCTCACCGACTACGTGGAGTTCACCGATCGGGTGTTGCCGCCGATCCAGGATAGGCTTCTCGGTCTCGATCCGCGCATCGTCTTTTGCGTGGCGTGGGCGCGGGGAGGGTATCTGCCCACGCACAATCCGGAATATCGCAAGCCCCAGGGAAAGGATCCCGAATGGAATGCGGCCCATTGCCGCAACCGGCGTCTGTTCAACGACCGGGCGGTGCGCAAGGTGGCGCAGAGCCGCGCACCGTTTCTGCTGCAGACCTATCGGCGCAATATGGGCGGGGGCAAGTTCGTCCTCATGAAGGACTTGTCGGCGCCGATCCATGTCGAAGGGCGCCACTGGGGCGCCTTTCGAATGGGAATCAGGGTCGACTGAGCTCTTATTTAGTGGCGGCCGGCTTCGCGCCGCGCCGGCGTCTCAGCAGGCTTCGGCATGCGTCGCGCCACCTGCGGCGGTCCGTCGCTCAGGCGGTACTTGTCCATGGCCTCGCTCAAGGAATTGGTCTGGGCGAGCAGGGCGCCTGCCGAGGCGGCGTCGGCCTGCACCAGCGTCGCGTTCTTACCCGTCATTTCCTCGATCTTTGCGATCGCGCCATTCACTTCGCCGATGCCCGCGCTCTGTTCGCGCGTCGCCGAGGCGATTTCGGCCACGATCTTGCTCACGTTGTGGGCGGCCCCGACGATCTCCTGAAGCACTTCGCCTGATTGATCGACGAGCTTCGCGCCTTCGCCCACCTTCACCACGCTGTCGTTGATCAGCGCCTTGATTTCGCGGGCGGCCTGTGCGGAGCGACCTGCGAGATTGCGCACCTCGGCGGCAACCACCGCGAATCCCCGACCCTGTTCGCCGGCGCGCGCCGCTTCCACCGCGGCGTTGAGCGCCAGCAGGTTGGTCTGGAAGGCGATTTCGTCGATCACCCCGATGATGTCGGCAATCTTTCGCGACGAGGCATTGATCTGCTGCATTGCCGACACGGCCGAGGAAACCACGGTGCCGCCGCTTTCGGCGAGGTTGCGCGCCGTGGCGGCCAGCTTGTCCGCGTGCTGGGCGTTGTCGGCGTTTTGACGCACAGTGGCGGTCATTTCCTCGAGCGCTGCGCCCGTCTGTTCCAGCGCGGAAGATTGCGACTCGGTGCGGGTGGACAGTTCAGCGTTGCCGCGCGCGATCTCATCGGCCCCCGAGCGGATTTCGACGACGGCCGACTTGATGGAGCCGACGACGGCGGCGAGATTGTCGAGCAGTTCGTTCAGCCCGGTGGCCAGGTTCAGATGGAAGCCCTTCTTTCCCCCGACCGGCAGGCGCGCCTGAAGGTTGCCGATCAGCGCTTCGTTGACCACGGCCCGTACTTCGTTCTCCACCGCCACCTGATGGGTGCGGTCACGCCACTCGAGTACCGTGCCCAAGCGCCCGCCCGAGGCGTCTGAGATCGGCGTGGCATTCAGCACCATGGTATGACCGCCCAGAGTGAGCACCTGATTCGAGGTGCCGCGCAACGAGGAGATGGTGGCGCGATCGAGCGCCGGTTCCGGCCGGAAAATGTCGATGCTGGCGCCGATCAGGTTGCCCGTGAAATTGGGCAAATCCTTGCGTATGTCGCCCTGCAGCCGTGCGAAGGTGCTTCTGGCGGTATCGTTCGCATACACAATTTGGTATTTCTCGTCGGCCACCAGCACGATGGTGCCGGCGCTGTCGAGCGCCTGGCGCACGCGGGTGTTTTCCGCGAGCGCGCGCCTATCCGCCTCGATGTTGATGCGCAGCGTGGTCTGCATCTTGTCGAGCGATCGCAGCACCTGGCCGGCCTCGTCGACACCGTCGACCTCTATTTTGTTGTCGTAGTTGCCCGCCTCGATGGAGGTGAAGGTGGTGACCACGGTGCGCAGCGAACGGGTAAGTGCGCGGGTGAAGTAGCCGGCAAGCAGAATGGCCGCTATCGCCATGGCGGCGACGAAGGTGAGGGCGAGGTTGCGCTCCAGCCGCTCAGCCGACAAACGCTTGGCCGAGCCGCTACGCACCTGGTCGAGCAGGACCTCGTGCAGGACGCCGAGCTTGGTTTCGAATAAATCGCCCTGCTGCATCACTTCCTGCGATGCGACGCCGACGGGGCGGCGAGTGAGAATGTTGGAACGTACCCAATGGTAATAACCGTCGAATGCCGCCTGGCTCGCTTGCAGCGCCTCATTGGCCTGCTGCATCTGGGTGCCGAAGCTCGTATCGTGCGTCTGGTCGGCGCGCTCGCGCAGCGAGTCCAGCTTCCAACGCGCATTGTCCAAAAGGAAGCGGATATTGGCCGAGATTTCATTGATCTTGGCTTCCTGGTCCTGTGTGGCGGCGAGCATCTGCGCCGCCACCGGAGCGGCCGCCGCGCGCAGGCCGCCGAATTCGAAGAACAGCCGCGGGGTTTCGAGAACCGCAAGATCCTGAAGGTAGAACTGCTGGAGGTCGCCATCGCGATCCAGGTGGTGGGTCTCGCCGATCAGGCGCACCAGCTTGGTGAGATTGGCGGAAATCTGCATGTGGCGCTCTGCGGACTCTTCGGGAGTCAACTTCGGCCACTCCTTGGCTAACTTCGCCCAGTCGGACTTGAAGGCTTGCCACAGGGCCCGTTCGGCCGAGCCTGGTTTGCCGTAGGTTTCCTCGGCCTTGTCCTGTTTGGCAATGCTCGCATCCGCACGGTCGGCGGCGGCTTTGATTTCTTTGTCGAAATACGTGGTGTTGGCCTCGCCGGAGAGCAGCGTGGCGGTGTACGAGGCGTGGTCGGCGACGGCGCGACCGGCATCGTTGAGGCTTTCCGAGTAGCGCAAGCCCGCGTCGGCAAGGGCGTGTTCGTTGATCCGGGACCAGAGCTCGACCGAGTATTCCACGCTGACATAGGCCAGCGGCAGCATCAGTACGATGACCAGCATCGCCAGTTTGTGGGCCATTTTCATTCGAACTGGTTTGATCATTGTCATCCGCTCGTCGGCGCGCCTTCGTTTGAAAGTCCATGCGTTCCGCAGGGAACGCCCCTCGGGTGTCAATGCATTGTCGACAAACAGCCGGGAAACTTTACCTTTTCACCCCGCAGTGCGAGGGGAGGTAGCGGGCGGATTACCCATCGGCGGCATGGGCGAGACCTGCATCACAAAAGCGCCCCGGATATGCAACACGGCCTCAATCCTCAAGCCGCGGCGCCGATATCCCGTCTGCGTGCGCATGTGCGTGCTCTCTGGGACCTTGGAGGTCATACATGTCTATGTTTGTCCGCTCCGCCGTGTTGATGCTCGCGGGGTGCCTGTCGACGGTCGTCGCCTACGCCGATAGCTGTCATATGCCGAGTGCACCTGCCGCGTTCCCTGAAGCGACGACCGCCAAAGAGCAGGACATTTTGGCCGCGCAGCAATCGGTCAAGAAATACTTGGCGGATATGGAAGACACCTTGAAATGTCTCACCGCGGCGCACAACGACGCTGGATACAACCGCGCCGTCGATGACATGCAGAAAACGGCCGGCAGCTTCAATACCGTGCTGCGCGCTTTCAAGGCTCGTCAGAAGACCTAATATGTCGCGGGTGGATTGGACGCCGCAATCGCTGGTCGCCGACGTCAAGGACCTGGTTACCCTCCCGGAACTCGCGCTGAGAATCGCGGCGATGGTGGACGACCCGCGCTCGTCGGCGAACGATATCGGTCGCGAGATCAGCAACGACGCCGGCCTCACGGCGCGACTGCTGCGCGTGGCGAACGGCCCCGCGTTTGGTCAGAAAGGCAACATCGTCAGCATCAACCGGGCCATCGCGGTGTTGGGTGTGCGCCAGGTTCGGGATCTGGCGGTGGGCCTCACCGCAATCCGCAGTTTCGATGGGATCGGCAACGATCTTGTCACCATGGAATCGTTCTGGCGTCACAGCGTTTTATGTGCGGTGGCCGCCGGTCAGCTGGCGGCGCGCGGCACGGCCAAACGCATCGAATCGCCGTTCGTTTGCGGGCTGTTGCATGACATCGGCCAGTTGGTGCTGTTCAGCCGGGCCCCGCAGCTGGCGCGGCAGGCGTTGAGCACCGCGATCGAATCGACCGACGATCTTCCGCTTTATCGGTGCGAACGGGAGGTCATCGGGTTTGATCACGGCGCCATCGGCGGCGCTCTGGCCCGCCAGTGGGGACTGCCGAAAGCGCTGCAGGAATGCATCGAATTTCATCACGAGCCGGCACGCGCCGAGGCACATCCGCTGGAGGCGGCCATTGTGCACATCGCCAACAGCACCGCTGTGCTCGCCGAAATCGGCAGCACGGACGTGCAGGACGCGCCCGAGGTGTCGCCCGCGGCGCTCAAAGCCGCCGGCGTGAGTCTCGAGGAACTCTCCACCCTGGCGTCTCTGACCCGGGAGGCGGGCGAGGAGATCCTGCCGCTGCTCACCGGGCAATCCAAACCCTCGCAGCCGAGCGCTCGCCGCTGACGCGCTTTGCGCAGCGCTTCGCATCAAGTTTTCCGGCCATGTGACGATAATTCCCTAGGTGTTCAGGCGGCACTGCGGCATTGAGCCGTCTTTCCCGAGCCGCTGTTGCATTGATGCAGTAAGGAATTGGGCATGGCATTTGATCCGGAAATGGCGGAAATCGTCAAAATGTTCTTCCAGGAGAGCAAGGAAGCCCTGGACGTCATGGAAGCCGGATTGCTCAGCTTGAGCGCCACAACCGACCTCGAGAACATCAGCACGATTTTCCGGGCCGCTCACTCGATCAAGGGCGGCTCCGCGACCTTCGGCTTCACCGGCGTCGCCGAATTCACCCACGGCGTCGAGACGTTACTCGATGAGATGCGCAGCGGCACCCGCGCGATCGAAACCGAGACCATCCAGACGTTGCTACAGGCGTGCGATTGCCTGCGCGAGATGATCGTCGCGGCTGAATCCGAACAGCCGCACGATGAGCTGCGCGTCGCCAAGCTGAACCAGGAGATTGCGGCGCTGCTCGCGCAGTCGGACAAGGCGTCGGCGCCGAGCGTCGTGCCGAGCCCAGCCGATCCTCGTTGGCAAATCGCTTTCCGTCCGGTGCCGGATCTGCTGCGCCTGAGAAACGAGCCTACCCGCATGTTCGCGGAGCTCGCTCGCCTCGGTGCCTTCACTTGCCGTGCCGACGTGTCCGAGGTGCCGACGCTCGATGCCATCGATCCGGAATCTTGCTTCCTTGCCTGGGATCTTGAGGTCAAGGGTGCCGTCCCGAAGCAGACGCTCGACGAGATATTCGACTGGGTCGATACGCAGTGCCATTTGGAATTCAATTTTCTGGGCGGCGAGCTGCCGCAACCGGAACCCGCCGCGAAGGCCCAGCATGTGCCCGCTGCGGCTCCGCCGCACCCCGCCGCGGCACGCCCGGTTCCTTCCGGCAATGCGCAGAAGAGCGGCGGCGACTCAGGCTCGATCCGTGTGGCCACCGAACGTCTCGACAACATCATCAATTTGGTGGGCGAGCTCCTCATCACGCAGTCGATGCTGAGCGGTTTCGCCGAGCGCAGCGAGCAGTTGAACTTCGATCTGTTGAGACAGGGCCTCTCGCAGCTTTCGCGCAATACTCGCGAGCTGCAGGAGAGCGTCATGCAGATCCGCATGCTGCCGATCAGCTTCGCCTTCAATCGCTTTCCGCGCCTGGTGCACGACCTGTCGCACAAGCTCGGCAAGAAAGTGGAACTAAAGCTCACCGGCGAGGGCACCGAGCTCGACAAGACCGTGCTCGAGAAGATTACTGATCCTCTCGTGCACCTGGTGCGAAATTCGCTCGATCACGGACTTGAAACGCCGGAGTGTCGACTCGCGGCCGGCAAGACGGAGACCGGGACGCTCGAACTGAGCGCCTTTCATGAAGGCGGCAACATCATCATCGAGGTCAGCGACGATGGCGGCGGCCTAAACAAGTCCAAGATTCTCAAGAAGGCCCGTGAGCGCGGCCTGGTCAAGGAAAACCAGGAACTGACCGATGAGCAGGTCGACAACCTGATATTCCTGCCTGGATTCTCCACGGCCGAACAGGTGAGCGACCTGTCTGGCCGCGGCGTCGGCATGGACGTGGTCCGCCAGAACATCAATGACCTCGGCGGCGACGTTCAAATTCACTCCCGCGAAGGTAGTGGCAGCACCGTGCGCATCCGCCTGCCCCTGACGCTGGCCATTCTGGACGGCCAGTTGGTTCGCGTCGGCAAGGAGACCTACATCATTTCACTGCTCGCCATCGTCGAAACGATTCAGGTCGATCGCGAGCGCTTGAGCACCATTGCGGGTCGCTCGGAAGTGTTCCGCTTGCGCGAGGAGTATCTGCCCATTTTGAAGCTTTGCGATCAATTCGGCGTCGAGCCCGACAGCCGCAACGCCGAGGACGGTTTGCTGGTGGTGATCGAGGCGGAGGGCCGGCGCGTGGGCATACTGGTCGATGACCTGCTGGCACAGCAGCAAGTGGTCATAAAGAGTCTGGAGTCCAACTACAAGTCGGTGCCGGGTATTGCGGGCGCGACCATCCTGGGAGATGGGGCGGTCGCCTTGATCCTGGACGTCGCGACTCTGGTGCGGTCCATTCCGAATGAGCGCCGCGCGGCGCGAGCGGCCTGAAGGCCCGGCAACAACGATTTTTTGCATCTTTGAGGACGAGTCAGGATGAGTAACGAAACAGCAGCAAGGGACGGCCAGGCAGCGCTTGGCACCGCCGACCAATACTTGACGTTCATGCTTGCCGGCGAGGAGTACGGCATCGATATCCTGCGGGTGCAGGAGATCAAGGGCTGGGATCGGGTCACCCGTATACCCCACGCGCCGGACTATGTGCTCGGCGTGATCAATTTGCGCGGCACCGTCGTACCGGTGCTCG
>DASXOQ010000044.1:0-5122 GCA_036494165.1 Steroidobacteraceae bacterium | reverse complement strand
TTCGAATCCCTCCCTCTCCGCCATTCGCTTGAAATTCGGCGATATTTATCGATCAGTGAAGTGGGTGACGGCGATGAAGATTGGGCCTCGGCCAGAGAGATGGCTCAGGAAGAAAGCCAAGCAAGGCATGCGTGGCTTTCCAGTTGGCACGGTTGCATTCTACGGCCCTGACGATCGGCGCGCCTCGAAAGTTGCCGTGTCGTTCATCCGACAGAAAGGGGCTGAGCCCGAACTGCGCCGCTGGTTTTCGGAAGCAGGCGATGTGCGGTCTTTGGCGAGATAGCGGTACATTTGCGACAGCATTCGGTGCGCTCGGTGGCGATAGTGGATGGAATCATCGGCTGTCCGCACGAAGAGGGCATCGACTATCCGGTGGGTGAGGCCTGCCCTCGATGCCCCTATTGGAAAGGACGAGACCGCTTCACTGGGGAAGTCAACCCGGACGGATGATCGCCTTCGAGTTAGGTGCGACACAGCGCAATGAAGCGTCACGCCAAAGCCGCGAAGCCGTGACGGCGGACATGTTCCAAAAGAAACCCAGCGCGAAAACCTCAGCTTGCCTTGCGAGGTGCGTGCCGACCCATTCGCTCGTGATGGTGCTTTGAAGTCGCGCAATCACTGTTTGGTGCGGCCGACTGTATTCGCAGAGACAACGATCAACTCCGCACCACGGCTTTTGGTAAAATACCGGAATATAATGATGTTTAGGGCCCTCAGGCATTGTGGCTGTGTATCACATTGGCTGGAACGAGAATCCGTCAATTGCCGATCAAAGTGGTCTTGCGCGAAATGGCTCGAACGCCGCAGTTCGGGAGACTGTTGCCTCCACGACACGACGGGCAAAACACCTGCGGTTTTCCAGAAACGCATGTCAAGCCCTCTCCACAAAAATAAATCTCTTTCCGAAATACGGAAACCATGAGATAACCCGTCCGTCCCGCGCCTCACAGGAGGGGCGTTTCGCGATCGTCACTTAACGTTGGCGCGGGATGCGATGGACGCGGTCGTGCCGCAAGGCGTGCGGCACCTCGCGTACGGTCAAGCCGTGTGGTCCCGTCCCCCCGACGCTGGGGACAAGCTCGTTGCGATGATTCGAAACGGGCGACGGAGGCTAACAAGCCCGGTACTCCGAGGAGATCACGGAGCAGCCGTAAACCATTGCGCAGGGAGTGCCGTGCGATTTCGGCCCTGCCTGACGACTTGTGGGCATTCTTCCTTTTCAGCCCACGAGGATTGCGGGTGCGGTCGAGCGCCCGGCATTCCCTGCGCCCTCACTTCGGAGAGGGACACGATTTGCAACAGCTCGGGCGGAAATCCTGCCGCGAGAACGCGAAGCCATGAGAGCAATCAAGAGATGATTGTTTGCGAACGATCTCCGCGCAAACTCGTTCCGCCCTTGTCGCGCGGGAAAGCCGCTTCATACCCCGCATCAGGTGCGGGGCACAACGATTCCCGTAGAAACCCGGGCATCGCAAGCTTTCGGGAACGCGGACTTGCTTGGTTGATGGAGCGCCAATCAGAGGGAGGGCATCCTGCGGGTTCCGTGCGACTACGGGTTCACCATTGTCTTGAGACCTCGTTAAGCGACGCCGGGCTTTAATGGCCCGCAACAACAAGACGGGCTTTGTCCCGCGACATTTGTTTTCTGCTTTGCAGAAGACCGCATCTCCAGTTTGACGCGTGGGGAGTGGTAATGACCGAGACGACAGCCGCTCACGCCAGTGAGCATCTCAAGCGGTACCTGCGGCAACTGACGCCGCAGGTGCGCAGCCGGCTGCTGACCGAACTGGAGCGCCTGCATCTCCAGGGCGAGGATGTCCCGCATTCGGAAGGGCTGATCGCGGCCTTGCGCGCCGAGTTTCGCAACACCGGGCAACACCACTACCGCGCGGGAAACCCGTCGCGCTATTTCTTCCAGCCGCTCGAGCCGTTTCTGGTCAACGCCGCGCCCGAGCGCGCGGGCAGCGGCAGGATCGCGCGCGGCACGCTGGAGCCGATCTGGAGCATGATCACCGATCGGCTGCTGCCGAGCATGGCGGGCGACTACATCGCCAGCGCCGGCAAGGCGATCGCCGGCAACAACCTGGGTGAGGCGCAAAAGCTTGCGGCCACCTTCCAGAAGAAGATCCTGACCTACCTGGACGGCACGCTCCCCTCCGCCGACGGAGAGGCCAGCCTGCGGAGCGGCCTCGAGATCTACACGAGCTCGCATGCGACGCTCGCGGAGCTGGTGAAAATACTGGACGCGTTTCGCGCCCAGCCGGCGCTGGCGGAATTCAGCGCCGCGCTTCCGCAGAGCATCGGGGATTTCGAGGGCGAGGCGCTCGGCAGGGTTCTGGGGCCGCTCAACGCGCTCGGGGCCAAACAGGCGAGCGCGGTGCCGTTTGCGCTGAGGATACTTTCGAGCCGTCTGAAGCAGCCGTGGCAACTGATCCATCTGGCGACGGCGGCGACCCGGAGCAGGGCGGCGGCTGCCTTGCTCGCGACACCCTATGCCGTCGCGGTGTCGATGGTGCTCGATCAGATCGACGACAAGCGGATGCAGCTGCTGGAGGCGTTCAAGGTCAATCACACCGCAACGGCACGCGAAATTCTGACCGGCATCTACGAGATCGAACGCGCCGTGAGGTCATCGATCGACCTTGGCGAGTCCGAATGGGGTCATCGCCTGGAAAAGATCATGGGCTCGGTCAGGACCGCCGTCGATTCCGAGGTCCAAACGATTGCCGTCGATCATCTGCATCTGCGGCATGTTCTGGAATCCGCCGACCTGCGCCCCCGTCACTCCTGGACGGAGCGTCTCGGCCGGATGATCTGGAAAGGCCAAGCCACCCTGGTTGGAGGCTGACGTCAGGACAACCGCCAACGCGCGCGGCCGCCGCCCGTCGCGGCTACTCCTCGGCCGTGTTCAATCCGCCACACTCGCGCCGAATCGCACCCCGCCGCGATGCTGCTCTGGTGCAGCCACCTTTCCGCCCGCATCCGGCGGCGATTTGGCACGCGGGGACGGGCTGGAAACGGGTGCAACATGCCATCCATCAGTCACGCGCGCGCGCTTCGCAAGGCTCCGCAACTCCTGGCCATCACGCTCGCCGCCGCTTCGCTCGCGGCCTGCGCGCGAACCCCGGTGGTGTCGGAACGATCCGAATGGCGCAGCGCGCCGAGACAGGCGGTCGCGCATCACCAGCCCCGCCCCGTCAGTGTCGTGCGCCGGCACGACGCGCCGGCGCGCACCGGTGTCGCGAGCGCGGCGCCGGGCGGGCTCGCCAGCTTCTACACCGAGGGCAGCAAGACCGCGAACGGCGAGACCTTCAACACCCACGAGCTCACCGCGGCGCACCCCTCGCTGCCGTTCGGCACCAAGCTGCGCGTCACCAATGTCTCGACCGGCCAGTCGGTGACGGTGCGGGTCAACGATCGCGGACCCTATGTGCCCGGCCGCGTGGTCGATGTCTCCTACGCGGCCGCCGACCAACTCGGCATGGTCAAGGGCGGCGTCGCCAAGGTGAAGCTCGACGTCGTGCAATAGCGCATGATCCGGAAAAGTGTGCAGCGGTTTTCCGAAAAGATCATGCGCAAATAAAAATGCGACATTCGCGATCACTAAAATTTTCCCGATGCTGATCGCTCAATTGCGAGCGATCAGTCTCAGCATATCCCAACGAATCCGCTGTAAATCCTACGCAGTAACGATGAAGCGCAGGGGTAGGTGACAAATATGTTGGCAGCAACGAACAGGCGTAGAAGCGAGCGGCGCAATTGCCGGAGCCTTGCGAAGATTCAATTCGGCACGGGCTCATTGCCGCGCGATTGCATGATCACGGATATTTCCGACGGCGGTGTGAAGATTGTGGCCGAGCATCTGGTGCCCCCGCCGGAATTCACCCTGATCTTCTCGACCGGCAATCCCCGCCAGTGCCGGCTGGCATGGCAGATCGGTTGCGAGTTCGGCGCGGAATTCGTCGGCTAAAAGCGCGGCCGGTTAACCCGAACTTAGGGTTAAGCTGCAACGATTTCTCGGCCAGAGCCGCCAATCCGCAGGCCGAGAGTTCATGTTGCATTATGCGTTCAAACGAGGTCGCCTGCCGCGACGCCTTGTCGTCGCAGCCTCGTCCGCGATGCTGGCGTTCGGGCTTTGCGGCTGCCAGACCACGGCCATCTCCGACATCACCGGATCGCTCGGCGACCAGGCCCAGGCCGGTGCCTCGTCCGGTGCCCGCCGCGACGCCGATGCGGCGCGCGAACGCTACAAGGCCAACCCGAGGGACCCGGCCGTCGCGCTGGACTATGGCAGGGCGTTGCGCGCCACCGGCGAGCGGTCGCAGGCGGTCGCCGTGCTCGAGCAGGCGGCGCTGGCCAACCCGAAGAACAAGCCGCTGCTCGCCGGCTATGGCCGCGCGCTGGCCGACAATGGCAATTTCCAGCAGGCGTTCGACGTGCTGACGCAGGCGCACACGCCGGAAGATCCCGACTGGCGCATCCTGTCGGCGCAGGGCGCGGTGCTCGACCAGCTCGGAAAGTTCGACGAGGCCCGGCAGTATTATTCGAGCGCGCTCAAGATCGTGCCCGACGAGCCCTCGGTGCTGTCCAATCTCGGCATGTCGTATCTGCTGTCGAAGGACCTTGCGAAGGCCGAAGAGGTGCTGGGCCGCGCCTACGAGCACGCCAAGACCGATCCGCGGGTGCGGATGAATTTCGCCGTCGTGCTGGCGCTGGAAGGCCGTCAGGCCGAAGCCGAGGACCTGTTGAAGGCCGATCTGCCGCCCGATGAGGCCCATGCCAGGGTCGCCGAGCTGAAGCGGCTGTTGCTCAAGAAGGACGCGAAGGCGGAACGCAGCGCGTCCCGGGCGCCGGGCAGCGCCAGGGCCGACTAGTGCTCCGATTCCGAAGTTCGCATCATATCGCGGCACCCTCGTTTGCGAACTTCGGAATCGAAGAGCACTAGCAATCTTTTGATTCTAGTGCGGCTTTGACTTTGAAGTTCCGATGGCGAGTGCGCGGAAACAACTGATCGGAACTTCAAAGTCGCCGCACTAGTGCTCCGATTCCGAAGTTCGCATCATATCGCGGCACCCTCGTTTGCGAACTTCGGAATCGAAGAGCACTAGCAATCTTTTGATTC
>DASXOQ010000043.1:0-46994 GCA_036494165.1 Steroidobacteraceae bacterium | reverse complement strand
CCGAACAGCACTCCGAACAAGGGCGTCACGAAGGACATGAGCATTAGGCGCGAAGTCTGATAGGTCTTAAGCAACCAAAACCATATGAGATAGCTGGCCACGGAAATGATGAGAGTCTGGTAGGCGAGCGAGGCGATGCTCAACGGCTTCAGGGCCACATGGGTTTGGCCCGTCGCGATCGCAAAGCCGCCCAACAGGATGCTTGCCGTACCGATTTGGTAGAAGACCGTCTTGTACGCAGCGGCATGGCTCACCTGCCCGCGCCGCAGGACCACATTGCTAAATCCCCAAAACGCACCGGCCAATAATGCCAACACATCGCCGCGGAGCATTTCCATCGGCGGGGTGGCGGTGAACCCCAGGAACGCGATGGCGATTCCGACGAACGCGATTGCAATGCCCAACCACTGCAGGCGCGAAAGGCGCTCTTCAGGATGAAACTGCAGCCCCATCGCCGTAAAGATGGGCGCCGAGTAAAGAAATACGATGGTGTGGGCCGCAGTGGTGTAGCGCAACGCCTGGCCGACCAGGAGAAACTCGAGCGAGAACATGACTCCGAGCAGTAAACCGCTCGGCAAGGTGCCATCGGAGAAGGCCCGGCGGCCTTCCGCCAAAAGCACCCAGGCGGCGAAGAATACCGCCGCCAGCGCGAAGCGAATGGTGAGCTGCATGATGGGCAATACATCCAGCGCCACGCCCTTCATGGCCACTTGCTGGAAGCCCCACACCACGCAGAGCAGGAGAACCAATGACATAGCCTTTGCGTCAGGCGCGCGGCGAGTCGCGGCGCGTGGCGTCGTGGCAGGATCGCTCATGCGGGTTTCAAAGCGACTCGGACTTGCAGCGCGGCATCGACACCGCCGGCGCGAAGGGGCACGAAAGGTTCATTGCTGAGACTTCTGGTTGCGGCAGCGCAATCATCTTATCAGGCTACTCTCGAGTTCCATACGAAGGGCGGCCCGATGCGTCTCTCCTGTCTACTTGCGCGCTTCTACACGCATGTGCTCGAAATCCAGCGCCAACACCGACAGTTGCTTGATCACATCGTCACCCAGCCGAGCAGCGCCCTCATGGTCTTGCTCGTTGATCGAAACGTTCTTAAGGACGAGGGCCGCGCCCGCCACGCTCAGCTGCAGCGTGGGATAGACCTTCTCCTCGGTATCTACCACCCCGCCCGCGCCGCCGCGACGCCCCTTGTGCGTCACGGCCGCTGCCTCAGTCGCCGCATCAATCAACTCGTGCGCTGGTGCACGCAAGTACGACTCGTTGGCGCCGGTATCGAGGTGTGCTCCCCGCATGCCGCGAGCCGTGGACATGGGAATCCCAATACCCTCGGCATGCCAGTACATTCGCGGGTTCGATGTTGGGACGATTTGAGCCTCGTCACCCAACAGCAAGGTGTGGCCCGCGTCCAGCCACTCCGCCCGGCGGAACGCCACCATCACAGGCAATCCCAAAATCGCGTTGATTTGCGGCAGCTCGCCGATTTTCAGCTGCGCATCGGGCAGCACCAGCACAGGAACATTCTCCACGGCGGCTTTTCCGATCCAAAGCAGATCGATAAGACCCATGCCGCCGTGAACGCTGGAGGTCGTCGATGCCACCTCGATTCCGCCCTCGAAATAGCGCACCTTGATCTTGTCCGCAAGACTCTGCGAGACGACAGTGATCTGCGCACCGGTATCCATCAGCCAAGGAACGCTTACGCCGTTGACCGTCACCGTGGCATCGCGGCTGCCGAGCCCGTTCAATGTCAGCTCCACTCGGGCCGAGCCGATGGTATGGATGGTGGGCGAATTTCGCAGCTTCTTGTTGTTCGCGGCGCTTTGCGCCTCATCGCCGCCGAGCGCGGCGGCGTTCGCGCAGGCGAGCGCCGCTGACGCATAATCTCCGTGAACACTGCGGTCGGCGCAAAGACGCCGGTAAAGCCGCATCCGTTCCGCTGGTTTCGCATGCGCGTGGCCCTTCAACCACATCTCGATTTCAGCGTCGCTACCCGGATCGCCGAACTGCGCCGACTGAATCAGCGTATCAATCTCGCCGTGCGGGGGGCCTGCAAAGGGATCGGGTTCGCCTGCCACCGTTGCGGTCACCGCCATCAATAAAGACAAGAGCATTGCGTGTTTCCTTCGTCACTCGCGTCAGTGGACTTTACCGCGAGGCCTTGTTCTGCGCAGCGAATCCGGCAAGGTGCCTCCGAGTCCAAGCCTCGCTGGCCTTTGCCCATTCACGCATCGGGGCGGCGCCTCGCGGATCGAGGGCCAAGCGACTTTGGGCCGCAAGCAAAAATGGTATGAGGTCGCCCACATCCTGACCATAGGCATCGACGAATAAACTCAGGCGTCGACGCTGATTTTGGGCGGAAATCTCGTCATTGCCAAGATCCAGCCATAGCCACGCCGCGTAACCCAGATCGTCCGCCCTACTGCCCGGAGCCGCCGAATCGAAATCAATGAAACCGCAGGGTGAACCGTCCTGGAAAACGCAGTTGCAGGGACTCAAGTCTCCGTGGCAGACGACCTCCGCCGCCCCCTTGCCTTCGAATCCGATCGTCGCATCATGAAATGCCCGAATGAGACCGGCGGCGCGCCGCAGTTGCGCATCCGGGATGAAGCCAAGCTCGCTCGGCACCTCACCCGGCAAAAAGCTGAATACATCGCGCCCGTGAGAATCCTGGCCCAGATACCTAGGCACGCCCGCAAAATGTATCGACTCCAGATATCCAAGCAAAGCGGCAACGAAGGCAGATCGCGACGAAGCCGGCCGATGTACGGCATCGCCGATCCGTATGACACCAGGCGTTGTTCTGCCGCCAGCGAGAGCTACTGCATCGATACGTTCCCGAGACATCTGGAGATACTCGCACGAGTGGGAAGAAGTCCCAACTGCCGTCACCGGCTCACTCAATGTCGAACACGGCATCACGGCTACCGATGGCACCTGCTCGGTCGGCGATCATCATCACCAGGTGGTGGTGACCTTTGGGAAGCTCCGCTCCGGTCACATGAATTCCTTCCGCGGACACCGCGACATGGTCCGTGACCCGCTTGGTGAGATCCATCACCAAAAATCCCACATAGCAAACTTTGAATGTCTCCGGCTTGATCGATGCGCCTCCGGATACGAATTTCAGATTGATATCAAGCGGCGCAGCCAACGGCTTATCGAGCTGCGGCGATACGATCTGAATCTGCGGGTCGTGCGGCGATGCTTTACCAGTTGGAATGACATGACAGTTGGGCACCCCCGAAGTCACCAGGTCCCGCTCGTTGTAGTGCGCCTGGGGCGCGGATTCTGGCGCGTTCCACGCTGCCGCTTCTTCGGAACTCAATAGCTCAAAGGTGCGTGGCTCAGCGCCAGCGCACGCGATGCCCGCGGCCATAAAAACAAGCAGCACGGACGCCTTTGATCGATTCATAGCTGGCTTGCCTCCCCGAAATGCCAAAGCTTACCTGTGGGCGCACCGGAAGATAGGTGTCTCGGGGCCCCTTGGGTCCGGTGGCCCGAATCGCCCCCGGATTTCGATCATAAATTGGGTACGGTTGAATTTCGAGGTGCATCGTGGTGCGCGCAAATGTCCGTTTCTTGCCTGACAAGGGCGCCGCGCCGCGGGCGGCCGCGGGCCTCATCGATCACCACCCCAACCGCTGGATCATTGCCATAGCGGGCGCGGTGGTAATGCTGATCATTGGAACCATTTATTCTTGGGGCATTTTCACCCAGCCCTTGATCGTGGCATTTAACTGGGATCTGACGACTACGACTTGGGCTTACGCGATCGCGAACTTCTGTCTCGCCGCCGTGGGCGCGGTCAGCGGCGGCTTTTGGCAGGATCGAGTCGGGCCACGCCGCGTCGCCATGGTTGGCATAGCCCTGTGGGGTGCTGGCAATCTGCTCGCCGGGCTGGGCACGCCCCTCTTCGGTGTCGTATGGCTGTATGCGACCTACGGGGTGCTCGGCGGCATCGGCGCCGGCATGGCCTATATCACACCCCTTGCAATGGTGAGCAAGTGGTTCCCCGACCGCCGCGGGCTGGCGGGCGGTTTGGTGGTGGGTGGATTCGGACTCGGGGCATTTGTATACAATCAATGGATTCCGCGCCTGCCCTCGTTTCATCGAGCCGTCGACCATGCCGCCGCCGTGCTTGCCCATGCCCCGGTTGCTTCCAGTTACCCAGCGCATGGCGGCGACGTCGGGGCCATCATGCGGGTGTTTATAGTGTCGGGATTGGTGTTTCTCTTCGTCGGGCTGCCGGCCGCGGCACTGTTCCGCAATCCTCCGTCGCATCAGGATAAGCGCACCAGCAGTTCAGGCTATTCGCCCGCGCGGATTCTTGCCATGCCGCAGTTCTATCTGCTCTGGCTGCAGCTCTTTACCAATGTCATCGCCGGAATCACCATCATCTCCAACGCGGTGTACATTCTCGGAGAGCTGACGGGGCTGTCAGCGGCATCAATCGCGCCGCTTTTCGGCCTGGTCAGCATTTTCAACGCCGTTGGGCGATTCTTCTGGGGCGGCGTCTCGGATCGAATTGGCTGCAAAAAAACATTTGCCGCGATGTTTGCAGTTCAGGCGGTAACCTTTCTGCTCTTAAGCAGCATCCACAACTTGACGCTGGCCCTGGCGGGCGTATCGATCGTCTTGCTTTGCTGCGGCGGCGGCTTCGGCACCATGCCCTCCTACAATGCGCAGTACTTCGGCACGAAATACATGGGTCTGAACTATGGATTGGTGCTCTCGGCTTGGGGATTTGCGGGCCTGATCGGTCCCATGCTGGTCGCCCGAGCCAAGGAGTTGAGCGGCTCGTTCGCAGGAATCATGCCGGTGATTGCGGGATTGCTCGCTCTTGCCGTGCTGTTGCCGGTGCTCACGAGAAATCCTCCGCCGGCGGTTCAGCCCAGCGAGGCTTGAGCGAAACGCCCTTCATCGATCAGCGAGACTGCGTCTGCATGCGCATTGCCTGCCGCGCTTGGGAGACATTCCTAAGACAAGCCGACGGTGTATAAAGAGTGATCGCTATCCATGTACGCCGCAAGCAATGACCACTCACAGCTACCTGCTTTTCGTCTCCTCGAGCGTCGCCCTCGCCTTGATTCCTGGCCCCGACATGGCCTACATGCTCGCACGATGCATCGCCCAGGGTCGAGGCGCCGGTGTCTTGGCTGCGCTCGGATTCAACGCGAGCAGCTACGTATTCTTGGCAGCCGCGGTGCTTGGACTCTCGGCCGTGCTCGCCGCATCGCCCCTGGCTTTCGACGTGATCAAATGGCTCGGCGCTGCCTATCTGGTCTACCTAGGCATCAGCGCGATGCGAAGCGGCCAGCGTGTCCTCGACGTCAACGGCGTCTCTGCTGCAAAGCGGACCCATCGAGCCATCTTTTGGCAGGCATTTGCTACCGATCTGCTCAATCCCAAGGTCATCATGTTCTTCTTTGCGTTCCTGCCGCAGTTCGTGGACCCGCAGGCCGCCCATCCAACGCTGCAACTCGTCTCGCTCGGTGTCACCGTGAACATGATCTGCCTTTTAATCAACATCCTGCTGGTCACCTGCTCGGCAAAATTGACCGAAGCATTGCGCCGAAACGCGTCGATCTCAAACTGGCTGCATCGCGGGATGGGCGCCCTGTTCGTTGCGCTGGGCCTGCGCCTGGCCGTACAGAGGATGTGATCCGCCAGAGAGGTATGGCTTAGATGTTCAGCCTTGATCCTCGCTCCAGATGAGGCGCCCTGCCCTTATGGTAGCTCGTACCCGGGCGAACGCAGTGGGATCCTCTGCCGGATCGGATTTGAGCAGAACCAGGTCGGCGTCCATACCCACCGCCACTCTTCCCTTGCGAGAAGCGAAGCCAAACCGCCGCGCAGGCGCGGTAGTAAGAGAAGCAAGTATTCTTCGCCAATCGAGGACTCGTGACATGAGCCGATACTCATTCGTGGTATCGAACTCGTCGGTGTAGCCCACATCGGTGCCGAAGAGAATCTGGCCTCCAGCCGCGCTGTACGCTTTCAGCTCCGCGGTCACCATATCAATGGCCCGCGAGAGGTCCTCTGAGCTCTCGCCCGATTTTTGCGCCTCGACTTGAAATAGCGCCAGAGTCGGGATCAAGGCCATGTTGTGCTTGCGCATTCGCTCGATCAGGGCGGGTGACCAGCCCCCGGGTACGCCACCGCCATCGCCCGCCGTCGTATGCGCCAGGATGTCGACGCCAGAATCTATCGCCACATTCAGGCCAGCGAGGTTCGATGGGTGAGCAAATGCCGGCTTGCCGCGCCGATGGGCTTCGGCAACCACCGCTTTCGCGATATCGACGCGCATCGGCAGCACGCCGATTGCGCCCCCGACAATGGCGCCCGCGAAAATCTTCACGCCGTCTGTGCCCCGATCGAGCTGCTGCGCCGCGCGCTGCGCCGCTTCCGCCGGCGCGGATACTTCCTCATTCGGGAAGCCGTTTTCCTTTAAGTAGTCACGCACGTAAATGGGCGTCCCATCCTTGGGGAAAAAAGGATCGCCGACCGTGAGCAGCATCGGACCCGAAATCTCGCCCGACTCCACTCGGCGGCGCAACGCCAGACTATTCTCAGTGGAGGAGGCCAGATCGAAGGCGGAGGTAAAACCCCACCGGGTGAGCATGGCGGTCAAGCTCGCCTGCAGTGCCCCCGCCTCCTTGGTCGCCGCATGCAACAGGTCGGGCATCATCAAATGGATGTGGTTGTTCCAGTACCCGGCAGTCAGTACCGCGCCATGAGCGTCAATCACGCTAATGTTTTTCGGCAGCGGCGTTGACGATCGAGGACCGACGCGCGCAATTCGACCGTTCATGATCACCACGACCCCGTCCTCGAGAGGCGCCGCGTCGGGCGACGCATAGACTCTGGCGCCGACGATCGCGAGGTCCTGCGAAGTCGGCGGCGATTCTGCGGGTGCAGCGGAAACGAAACCAAGGCCCAGAATTATTCCCAGCAGCATCCGGCCCCAAGCCATACGATGTTCATTCTTGAAGTTCACGATTGTTTGACCTTTTTCCCCGGCGGTTTTGTGTAAGACTCGATGCAGGTTTGCATCGTGGTGCGAAACAGGGTTCTAAACGTCTTTTCGTCGGAGAATCGATTCGCCCGCTGCATGGAAACGAGCCCCTGCGCTAGGGCCGAGAGCGAGAGCACGATCTCGAGCGCCGGCTTGTCGCCGAGTCGCCCCGTCGCACGAGCTTGTTCGATTCTCACCATGATCATCGCGATCACAGGTGACCGTCCCGCCGCGAAATCCCCGGGATATTGACGTGCGTTGGGCGCCGGCAGGAAGAATGCAGCATCGTAGCGATGCGGCTGCGTGAGCGCGAAATCCAGGTACGCGTCCATCAGCTCCTCCAGCCACTGCAACGGATCTTTCGCGCCGACCGACCGCGCCGCCAGCTCCCAGGCATCGAGTCCGTCGCTCACGAGCGCATCCAGCAATGCGCTCTTGTCCGTGAAGTGGCGGTACATCGCCATCGGCGACACTCCAGCCCGGGCGGCCACTTTACGAATGGTGAGATTAGCGATGCCGTCCTGATCAAGGAGCGCCTTGGCAGCCGAAAAGATGCGATCTCTGGTTATCATCACGCGTACATCGTACACGAGGAAGTGTACTATGTACACACCTCGACTATTGACGATAATCCCAACCAATCCCAATCGCGAACTTCGCGCTCACCATATCTCCTTCACCGACCGACTAAACCACCATGACAAGCTGCTTCGACAACTGGAATTGGCAACCGCCCGCCTCCTGGCATCGTCTGGCGACCGTGGACATGCACACCGGCGGCGAGCCGCTGCGCATCTTCACCGCCGGACTCCCGCCAATCCAAGGCGAGAGCGTGCTGGAGAAGCGGCGTTTTTTCCGCGAGCACTATGACTACATCCGCACCGGCGCCCTTTGGGAGCCCAGAGGCCACGCCGATATGTACGGTGCCGTGCTGATGCCGTCGAACCAGGCGGACTTCGACGTGTTTTTCCTGCACAACGAGGGATACAGCACGATGTGCGGTCACGCCATCATCGCGTTGACCACGCTTCTGGTCGAGACCGGGCTCAGGGCGCCCAAAGACGGCTCCGAGATTCAACTGACCTTCCAGGTCCCCGCGGGTTTGGTGCGGGCGCGGGCCACACTTCACGGCGGAAAGGCACGCGACGTTTCGTTTCAGAACGTTCCCTCGTTTCTATACCTCAAAGGTGAGCAAATCGAGGTCTCCGGCCTGGGTCGGGTATCGTTCGATGTCGCCTATGGGGGCGCCTTCTACGCCCTAGTGGATGCGAGATCGCTGGGCCTGGCCCTCGTCCCGGAAGAGTTCCCGCAGCTGGTCGATTACGGTCGCCGGATCAAGCAGGCGGTCATGAGGCGCGTCAAGATGGAGCACCCATTCGAACCTGAGTTGAGTTTTCTATACGGCACCATTTTTACTGGCCCTCCGCTTGAGTCGGGTCGCCACAGCCGCAATGTCTGCATCTTTGCCGATGGCGAGCTTGATCGCTCCCCGACAGGATCCGGCGTCAGCGCCCGCGCGGCTTCACATCACGCGCGGGGCGAACTGCGATTGAACGAAACGATTACGATCGAGAGCATCCTCGGCAGCGTCATGACCGTACGCGCGGTCGCCGAAACCATGTACGGGCGGCATGCTGCGGTTGTTCCCGAGGTAGGCGGCACCGCATTCGTCACCGGCCGTAACGAGTTCTATTTCGACCCCGAGGATCCTTTCGGCAAGGGATTCATCTTCCGACAGTAACGATATCCATCGGTGAGCTTTCACGGTCTATTGAGGCGATCGGGCAGCCCTCGCTTGCGTTTCTCGGCCGCCACCATGTCAGCAACCTCGGCCAGCAGTTTCTTCGCGTCGTACACGATGCCATCCTTCACTGTATAACTGACGCCCCCGACGCGTTCGAGCCGGTGGGTCGAATCGTTGAGGCGCAAAGCGCCGGTGCCATAGAGAGTCTTGAAGTTCTGCAAGGGATTTTCCTTGGCGATCACAAGATCCGCGAGCTTTCCGACCCGCACCGTACCGAATTCGGGGATCGCACCCTTGGGATCCGCCAAGGTGAGGGCGCCGTTGAGCGTCGCTGAAGTGACGACCTGCAGAGGGTTGAAGCCAGCTTCCTGCAGCAGTTCGAGTTCCTCGATATAGCCGAATCCGTAGATGTCGTAAATGAATCCGCTGTCGGAACCCGTTGTGACGCGGCCTCCCATGTTCTTGTAATCGTTGATCAGGTGCATGAACTTGCGGTAGAAATTGCGCCACTTCACCTCGTTCGCGGTCGTCCAGTCGTAGAAGTATGAACCGTGGTTCTCGCGAGAGGACTCGAAGTAGTCCCACAGCTGCGGCATGGTGTACGTGTCATGCCAGTCGGCATTGCGCTGGTGCATGAGATCGCGGGAAGCGGAGTAGATTGAAAACGTCGGGTCGAACACGACGTGATTGGCCTTCTGATGCTCCAGGTACGCTTTCCATTCGGGCGAGCCGGGATCGTAGCTCTGGGTGGCAAGATCGGCGATGTCGCCAAATCGGTCCTGCTCGTTGTTGTAGTTGTAGTCGGGCGGAAAATTCTGTATCTGCCCGTTCTTCAGCAATGACTCGAAGTGGCCGTACATGTGCGTCACGGTGTTGAGGCCGGCATCCCCCGCCTCTTGTGCGTTCATGCGTCCGAGACCCGTCGCGGACAGATGCGATACAGTGCCGACATGCAATTTCCTCGCTTCGTCGCAGATTGCGGCGAAGGTCTCAGGATCCTGATCCGGCGTGTTGAATATCTTTACGCCATCGATTCCCTGCTTCACGGCCCAGTCGACCCAGCTGCGCGCTTTGGCCGGCGAATTGACCGGTCCTCCGGTCCAGCCTTTGCTCTCGCCCGGCGGCTGGTAGACATAGATGCGGGGCGCCACGATTTCGTTGCGGGCGGAGCGCGCCCTCTCGCTCAGAGCGATTTCCAGCGGCGCGAGTGGCACGGTACGCACGGTGGTGACGCCATGCGCAAGCCACAATTTGTAGCTGTAGCTCAGGTCAGGGGCTTTGTCGACCGTGCTGCCATGGGCATGCACATCCACGAAGCCGGGCAGTACATACATCCCCGTTGCATCGAGCTCATAATCGGCATCCTTCGGCGGTCGAGAGCGTTCCATGGGCAAACCCGGGGTGCCGGCTTGCTTGATGTCGACGATTCGATTCTCGGCTATGACGATGTCGACCGGGCCACGAGCGGGCGAGCCGGTGCCGTCGATCAAGGTAACGCCACGAATGACGAGCTTGTGAAAAGGACCCACCCCCTCGCCCGTCTGTCGCGGCGGCGCGGGCTTGGCCACCTCCACGTCCTTTTTGGATTCCGGCGCCGATCCGGTCGCGGTCGGGGGATCTACCAGCTCAGCGCGGGCGGCAAGCGATGCAGACAGACACACAAGGGTCACGAAGGCCGCGGCACACAGAGCGCACCATTTCAATGGATTCACAAATTCCCCCCTTCAGGTCCGCCTCGAGGCGGACATTCTTCGTATCGTTGGATCAAGCGCGGCTATATTGGACCAGAAACTCGAAGATTCAGCACCTCACTTGTCTGAGGACCGGCCCTTCGGCCCTGAGCGATGATATTTCGATTCGGCTGAGACGCTGGCCCAGACAGCGACGGCAAAGAAGGGCCGTACGTTACGGGCCGGAATTTCGGGGAGAGCGTGCTTGGTCCGGATCCCCTCTCGGGAATCTGCCTCGCAGGGTGTCGCAGCAAAATGCGGCGGGAGGATGACGCAGTCCGGTTCTACCGCGAGACCGTCTTCGTCGCAGGCATCACTGGCGCTGCCGGAACGTGCAGCGAGTTCAGAAAATCGAGCGGCAACTCTTCAGAGCCGTTGGAGGATTCATCCGACCAACGGAGCTGAAGCGAACGGGGCTGTCGCACCATTGGAAAGTACACGCTGCCGGTCTGTGTCGCGCCCGGCGCGAGCGTAAGGGGCAACTGTAGGCGCCGGCGCGCGAACTCGTCCATAATGGCCTTCTTGTTGTGGTGGTTGATGCTCAATATGGTGACGTAGTACACGGGAAGCACCACCACCGTGGCCGCGGCCGCGCCGACGGCGGCCGCCGAGACGAAGACCGACGCGGTGGTGGCGGAAACGACGGCGGCGCCAGCGCCGACGATGAGCACGCCGGGACCCGCGGCTCTTACGAAGGCCTGGCCCTTGTTTCTATATTGCTTCTCCAGCACTTTGCTCTGCTTTTCCAACGCCCAGGGATCGTCGCCGGCTGTATAGGATGATCCGGCGCCCTCGGCAAGCGCTGCAGCGTCAACGGTGAGCGGGCGATCGCCGTGATTTTCGACAGTGACGACGTATTCGTCCCACAACGCTTCGCGCTTCCACGAACCCGGGCCGGTATAGACGATCAGCGCAACGAGCGTCGGCTGCAGGGGTCCTGAGGAATGGAAGGCGACGTTCAGTTGCACGGGCGCCGGCGTGTTTTTCTTGGCCAACTTGTATTTGGTCGATACGCAGCCGGCTTGGCAGCACAACCCTGCTGCGACCAACGCTGCCGTGAGGAACGTTGACCAACGATGAAAAGCCGGCTGCAAAGGGGCTCCCACGTCGCGAGTGTATTCCTTTCAAACTGGTTTCATCAGGCATTCGCCCTGGTATCGAGCCGAGTTCACCCGCTTTACATCACAAAGCATGTCTTATGAACCCGACCCGGGTCGTGCGATGCAGCAATTCTTTGCCTTCCCCGATGCAGCCATCCATAGGCCCTCTATTGGGCACGCTGAATTTTTGCCGGATCAAACCTGGTCGAATTCTCTCCCGCGATATTGACGCTGACAGTCTGATGATCCGTGGCCGAAGCCAAGCCCGTCGATGTGATGACGACCTGAAACACGCCGGCGTGCGTATAGGTGTGCGCCACGTCGGATCCATGGGTGATGGTTCCGTCGCCGAACTCCCATCGATAGCCAAGTACCGGCGCTTCGGTGGATGCCGCCTTAGCGCTGAATGCCAACGTCGCTCCCGCAGTCCCCGAGGCTGGCGAATGTATCTCGAACGCCGGCACGCTCGCGGGCACGGCAGAGTCAAGCAGCTTGATCACCCGAACGGAGTGCGGTGGCTGCATAAAGCTGAGCGATCCTGCCTTCATCGCACAGCAGTCCGCATCGCCGAACACTTCATGGCTGCTGTATCCATGCGCGGACTTGAGACCGAGATCTTCGAGATTGATAGCGCGCGCACGCGCTTGCTCGGTCCAATTGAACACCGTGAGTATCGCCTGATGTGGATCCTCTTTGAGGAGGTACAGGCTCGGCTGTTCATCGGCCGCCGCATAGGACATCAAATCCACAGGAACCGATGCACGTCCGAGCTTCGCCATGTCGAGCACATCGGCGTTCTTGACGAGCGCCAGGCGCTCGGGAGAGGCGCCTAGAGTGGGCAAGTCGTCGCCGATCTCGAGCATGCCGCCCGAAACAGCCGCCAGCGCTATGGAGACCTTCGCCTCGTCCAAAGTCAGAGACCGCTGTCCCCCATGCCATGACTGATCGTCGACGGTCTGTAGCGATACTGTGAAGGCATCCGGGTCCGAAATAAAGAAATTCCGATCCATGAAGTAGCGAGCTGCAACGCCGGAGGCCGCATCACGCGTCGCCTCGAAGGTATGGCCTGTGTCCTGGGAAATGCGGCCCGAATCAACGATGCCGACCGGATTGAGCATCGGGCTGCCGTCCTTGTCGAGCACCACGTCCTCGCCGACGGCGCTGCGGATGATTTTCAATCCGATACGTTGGGCCTCCATGGCCGTAGTGTTCCGGCGAAAGTACGACCCCTCGATCGCTGTATCGTCCATGAAATCCATTTTGATGAAGCGCACACCCCAATCGCGCAAGGTGGTGTAGGTCTGCCGCAAGTACTCTTGCGCTCCTGGATTGGTGGCGTCCAACGCAAAAAGATGATCCCTCTTCTCGGTCACGTACCCAATGTGGATCGGGTTTCCCTCGCCGTTGTGCACCAGCCAGTCTTTATGGTTTTGATACACCCACGATCGTTCTGATACTTCAAATGGCGCCGTCCACAAGCCGAAGGTGAGCCCATCGTGGCGCACCGTATCGGCCATACGGGCAAGTCCTCCCGGGAAGCGGACTGCATCTGCGCTGATGTACTCTCCCCGCGCATACTGATATCCCTCATCGATCTGAAAGAAGGAGTAGCCGAGGGATTTAAGATTCTGGGCCAGCCAATCCGCGTTGGTGCGCATCGCTCCTTGATTGACGCCGAAATAGTAGGCCGTCCAACTCCACCAGCCGATCGGCGTTGCAGCAGTCACCCGGGCACCGTGCAGCGTGCGGATGGCACGGCCATAGGCCTCGAGCTGCGCGTGGTAGTCCTTGCCCACCGAAAGCATCAAGGGCTCGGCGCCAAGGCTATCGCCGCTGGCTATCGGAAGTCTGAGCTCAACCCGGTCGGCAGGCGGCGAATCCTTGAGGGATTCTTCCCGGAGGATCTCGGTGGTACCCGTCGCGTCGACGTCGTAGGACGCTATACGAGCCCCGTTGCCCGCTCCGCTTTCCTTGAGATGGAAGAGTGTCAGAAAACGCTCGGAAGCGAGCGCGCCAACGAAGAGGCTGGCGGTGCTCTTGCGGTTGTAGATGAGCTGACTGCCGGAAGCGCGATGCATGCCTTTCGGAGCGGCGCCGAGGTCATAAATCGCTAGCTGCGGGCGATCCTCACTGAAACTGTCAGACAGCACGCGATTGCTCGCCGCGGGTCCTCCCAAGTCGATGGTGCCCGCGTGAATGCTTCGAATAGAGGAGACGTTGATGTCCCGATGCGTGGAATTCTTGACCTGGACTAAAATTTCTCCGCACGAGACGTCGCGCATCAAGGTGACCGTGACTATCAGGTCGGGTCGATCAGTCAGCCCCGTGTGCGTGATGGTCAGCATCGATCCCGCTCCAAAGTCGCCCTGCGTTTGCCTCTTCTCAATCTCATGCTTCGGATAATCGCCGGACTTGAGGACTGCGGAGTCTATGACCGCCTCCACATCCGATCTGATCACCGCATCGGAAACACCGGCCGCGGCCACGGAATAGCTGCCGTCACCGAAAGCACGGACGGTGAGACCCTTGCCGTCGATCGCGGCGAGAAGATCAGTGCCGCCCAAGGCGCTTGCACTCGACAGAGCCAAGGCGGAACAGCCCAATCCGACCTGCAAGAATCCCCCACGCAATACTTTATGAATCGACATTCTTGGCTCCATGCTTGGTTGGCCGGCTCAATTCTGCGGGCCCATCGCAGACGCATCATACTTGGCAACCGAGCAAATTCTCCGTCCTGTCTGCCTGAGCATCGACCGCGTTCGAACAGATTGCGCACTGCACGCCTGTGCGGCGCTATGATAGGAGACATGAGATCACACGCCCGGCTCGTCTCAGTGTTTGCGGCTGTTGCCATGTACGCGATGCTGCCCATAGTTCGGGCAGACGGCACGATCACCATCCACCTTGCCAATGACGGCCCTGACAACCTTGTGGTCACGCTCTATGACCGCAACGCGCGGCACCGCCAGCTCGTTCTTTCCGGTCAGATCATCTACGGCAATGCCTCGATCTCCACTTCCATCACGGCGGACTCTTCCGCTCAGGGGCATTTGACGTGGCGGGCGATGTCGACGGACCGAGATATGCCCCGCTGCGGACACCGGGATGTGCTCCATATCGATGACGGTGCGACCGTGCATGTAAAGGCAGACAGCGCCTGTCCCCACCATCACCGATAGACCGGCTCCTTTGGCGCGCCGTCGTTGACGTCTAATATTCATTCTATCGTTAGTTAGTATTGACTGGCATTTCTCGCCCATGCATGCTGCTGCCCCTGGCTGCAAACAGCTCATAGGGGACTAGGTTGGGAGCAACACTCGATCGCCTCCGATATCTGCTTCGATCCCTACGGTATCGAGCGCCGAATCCATGGCGAACCAGCTGAGAAACTCATCGACCGCATCGGGCGGCCCATCTCAGGCCAGGGCACGTGTCGTGCTCGCGACTTTGTGCTTCGTTTATGTCATCAATTTCCTGGATCGGCAGTTGCTTGGCATTTTGGCCAAGCCGATCCAGGACTCCCTGCATCTGAGCGATCATCAACTCGGACTCATGGGCGGCCTTTATTTCGCGCTCTTCTATTGCTTCATCGCCATTCCGGTGGGGTGGCTTGCGGATAGGACCAACCGCGTCCGCGTGGTGACTGGTGCATGCACCATTTGGAGCGCGGCGACCATGGCATGCGGTCTGGCGAGCAGTTATGGGCAACTCGTGGCTGCGCGAATGACCGTTGGATTCGGCGAGGCCGGAGGCGTTCCGCCCTCTTATGCCATCATTTCCGATTACTTCCCACCGGGGTACCGGGGCACAGCCCTGGGCATTTATAACGTAAGTCCTGCCGTCGGTGCGGCCCTTGGCGTCGCATTCGGCGCCTCGATTGCCGCCGCATATAGCTGGCGTCGTGCCTTCCTCATCCTAGGCGCGGTTGGCCTGTTGACGGCGATCGCGGTACCGCTGCTTGTCCCTGCTCCGCGCGTGGGGCGACTGGATCATCCAACGCGCCAACTGACTCAGAGCCGCTTCTTCGAGACTCTCACCATGTTCTTCTCGCGACGCGATCTGTTGCTGGCGGCTTTGGGCAGCGGCGCCACGCAGTTCATTACCTACGGTCTGGGCAATTTTGCCACGCTTTTCTTGATGCGCGAAAAAGGCATGTCGCTTCATGAGGTGGCGATCTACTACGCGTTGGTGCTCGGCATCGCCATGAGCGGGGGGATCTTTGTCTCCGGGCGCCTGCTCGACCGACTAACCCACCGATGGACTCAAGCCTATGCGCTGATACCAGCCGCCTCGCTCGTTCTCGCCGCTCCGCTCTACGCCGGATTTGTCTGGGCGCCTTCGTGGCCGATCGCACTCTTGTTTCTCCTGGGACCGACCTTCTTGAACTACTTTTATCTCTCCTCATCGGTCGCGCTGGTCCAGGAGAAAGTGCGCCCGGAGCAGCGCGCCATGTCTGGCGCGCTCCTGCTTCTGATCATGAATTTTATCGGCTTGGGTCTCGGGCCCACTTACGTGGGCGCGGCGAGTGATCTCTTCCGCGAATCTCATCCAGGCCATTCGCTGCAACTGGCTCTTTATACCCTGTTACCCTTCTACGTACTTGCAATCGGATGCTTCCTGGCGCTTGCACGAGTGTTGAAGAACCGAAAGCTGAAAAAGAGCTTCGCCACGCAGTAGCCAAGTCAGTGCCGCGGCGCTTGAATACTAGCCGCCTTTGCGGTCCTTCAGGGTCAAAAAACCTGCGGCCATGAACTTGGCGATGCGCTTCTTCACGGCCGGAAAATCGTCGGAGTGACAAACGCCACCCGAGAGACGGTCGATACGGCCGGTACGCGCCAGAGTGTTCATGAGTGCGCCGGTCACGAAGTGATAGCCCCAGAAGATGTCGGCAACCGAATAGTCCGGAAGCGCGCGTTTGAGGATGCCGACCAATCTCAGCACCACCGGATCGAAGTGCACGTCCATGAGCGCCGCACCCTCCGGCGTATTGCTCACGCGCGCACAGAAAGCGGCATAGTTCATCCAGGCCTCGCCGCCCTCGTAATACAGATCGAGGTCTGTATCTAGGAAGGCATGCAGTGCGCCTTCGACCGTGGGTTTTGCGCCTGCGTCCTTCTCATACTTTTCGAGCGCAGCCATCCGGCGATCGCTCGTGACACTGGCGCGGCGGGCGAACACCGCCTCGAAGAGATTTTTCTTGTCCTCGAAATAGTAGTGCAGCAGCGTGGTGTGGATGCCCACGCGCTGCGCCACATCCCTCAGCGTCACACCGTAGAGACCCTGTTTGGAAAACAGGTACTCCGCAGCATCTAGGATCTGCTCCAAACTCTCGGCGCGTTGCTGCGCCTTGCTGCGCCGTTGGCGCTTCGGAGATTCCGGCACCAGGCTAGCCCTTTTGTCGATAGCGACGACCGAGAAACTCAACGTTCGCGTTGTGCACCGTCGTTAAGTCTCCCATTTGCATAGTCATGGCGCAAGGATGCCACCGTGACACGCCGGCGCGCCAGCCGCGAAGAGGATCGCGGCATATTGTGTCGCCGGCGGTGACCGCAAACCCCGTGGCGCCATTTGGCTCGATACATACAAAGGGGATGCTTGCGCCGCATCGATGGCTTCACATATCTTGCGTACGACGGGTCGATTCAAGGCAGGGAGGCGCTCATGTCAGCTCTCAATAGGTTGCTGTTGCTCTTATGTCTGCTGCCGTTCGGCGCCTCATCCCAGTCGTTCGTTCCGAAGGACCTGGAAGGATGGCAAACATGGCTGCTGCAGGGCAAACCTTTTCTCCGCTGTCCTTTTTTTGCGAACACCGATGGAGCCGATTCCACAAACCGAGTGTGTGCGCTTCCCGGTCGCCTATCGCTCGATCTTACACAGACCGGAGGCCGCTTCTCGCAAACCTGGCAGACCTTTACTGACAGTTGGATAAAGCTACCAGGAAACCAGGACAACTGGCCAATCGCGGTAACCGTCAACGGCATGCCGGGTGCGCTTGTCTCCCGCGATAACATTCCCCAGATTTATGTGGGCGTGGGCAGCTACAGCGTCGCGGGACAATTTTCCTGGTCGACCCTACCCGAGTCGCTCGCCGTGGCCGACGAGGCTGGATTGATATCCTTGAGTCTGGACGGCAGGAAGCTCGAGCAAGTCGGGCGAGCCGACAGCGCGATCTGGCTGGGCAAGCACCGCGATGTGGAAGTTGCCAAGCAAATGGATCTGCAGGTGTACCGGCTATTGGCCGACGGAATTCCATTGATGATCGAAACACGCCTCGTGTTGCGTGTTACGGGGGATGCGCGCGAAGAGATCTTGGCCGGAGCGCTTCCGCCCGGCATCGTAGGCACCGCTCTGCGCTCGCCGCTGCCGGCACGACTCGAAGCCGACGGAAAACTCAAACTTCAAGTGCGCGCCGGTACCTGGACGATCCAACTGATGGGGCGCGCACCGGAATCCCTAACCGTCATCTCGCTTCCCACCGCCCAAGGCGCATGGCCGAAACAGGAGATCTGGTCCTATCGCAACAATCCAAGATTGCGTGTTGCGGAAATAGACGGCGCACCGGGAGTTGACCCCTCGCAATCCAACGTGCCGCCAGAGTGGCGCAGTTTGCCGAGCTATCGCATCACGGCCGGCAGCGGCGTCAAGATCGTCGAACACAGCCGCGGCGGTCTAGCGCAGGAATCCAATCACCTCACGCTCGTCCGGCAGCTGTATCTTGATTTCTCCCATGCAGGCTACACCGCGGTAGATGACATCAGCGGCCAGATGCGCACCGGTTGGCGGCTCGACATGCAACCGCCCTTTGCGCTTGCGCACGCTTCCTCTGAAACGTCGGACCAACTGGTAACGACCGGGGAGCCACCTTCTTCCACCGGCATCGAAATCCGCTTCCCGGCGGTGAAACTTGCAACCGTGGCGCGCGTGAACAAAGCCGGCGGGAGCATCCCGGCCACCGGTTGGAGCGAGCGGTTCGAGCAGGTCAGCGGTGCGCTCATCTTGCCTCCCGGCCACCGTTTGATTGCGGCACTCGGTGCCGACCAGGCCCCGCAAGCCTGGATAGAGAGATGGAGCCTCTTGGATATCTTCCTGGTTCTAATGATCACGGCTCTCGCGTTTCGGTTCACCGGCGCCGGCCTGGCGCTGGTGGCGTTTATCGGCACGGCGCTCAGTCATCAAGAAAACACGCTATTGGCCTGGCTGCTTTTGCTGTGCTTGGCCAGCCTCGTTCTGCACCGGCAGGTACCCGACGGACGCCCCAAGGTCGTGACGCGCTGGCTAAGCTACGGTGCACTCGGATTGCTGCTCATTCAGCTGGTGCCCTTTACGGTGGAGCAGGTACGATTTGCCTTCTATCCACAGCTCGCCGACCCGCCGCAACTGGCATACGCTTCTACGGCCCAAGTGCGTGGCAAAAGCGCTGACAAGTCGGTAGCACCCAGACTTACCGGGGTTAGTGCGCCCGCACCGCCGGCGATGGTCGCTGAAGTTGCAGTGGCAAATCCGTACGGGATCTCTTCCCTGGCAACAGATCAGCTTCGCGGTACGGAAGCCGCGCAGCGCTATCCGCCCGGCGCGCTGGTGCAAGCCGGCCCGGGAATTCCTCAGTGGCAATATATGCGGTACGCCTACGGCTGGTCAGGTCCGGTGGAACCGACCCAAACTGTGCGATTCGTGGTGCTCACGCCGCTTCTGGTCGCTCTATGGAGAATCCTCGGCGTACTGGCGCTGGTCGCCACTTTCTACTGGATGACCCGAAATGACTCGGGCCTCAAGAGGCTCGCTCACCTGTTGATTGGTCGGTCAGTCGCGATATTGCCGTTGGCATTTATCATTTTAACGGTATTGACGGGCACGAGCAGTGCCGCGGACACACCGGACAAGGAACTCTTGGAACAGCTGAAGCAGCGCCTGTCGCAACCGGCGCCTTGCGTGCCGACTTGCGCCGAGCTGGTCGACGCGCAAGTGGCATTGGAGGGTTCGAAGCTGGACATCAGCCTCGAGGTGTCGGCACTCACGTCGCTCGCCGTAGCGCTGCCGGCGCTCGGTCAGCATGCCGATTTCCAATCCATCGACCTCGATGGCGGCGCGGTCCAAGGCGTCTACCGTGATTCCAGTCAGCAACTGTGGCTAGCGCTTAAGCCCGGCGTGCATCACGTGAAGCTTACGAGGCAAGTGGCTTCCGATTCGGTGACTTTGTTCTTCCCCGCAACGCCGCGCAGACTGACGGTTTTGGCGCCCTCATGGCAGGCTGTCGGAACTTCGGGAAGCAAGCTGCTCGGCAATACTCTGCAACTAACGCGCCGCACGCCCACCGGTCAGGATGGCGCGACTGGGGGCAGCGAGCGCTTCGCGCCTTTTGTCGTCGTGCAGCGGAATTTTAATCTCGGGCTCAATTGGTCCGTCGTTACGCGCGTCGAGAGAATTTCTCCCGAGACGGGCGGTTTTACGCTGGACGTTCCGTTGCTCCCGGGAGAGTCCGTACTGACGGGCGGTATCGACACTCATGGCGCCACGCAGGTGCCTGCCAGCTTCGACTCCAATGCGGTTGAATACCAATGGGAATCGGCCCTGACCCCGACCGACACGATCGAACTGCGGGCGCCGAAGGATAAACCTTGGAGTGAAGTCTGGACCTTCAATATAAGTCCCCTCTGGCATGCGACATTCAACGGCACACCAGAGGTCCTGCCGGAGGCGCTGCAACCAAACCAATGGACCTACGAGTACTATCCGCGCTCTGGGGAATCTCTAACAATTCGGCTCTCGCGACCCACGGCGACCGCCGGCAACACCATCGCCGTCGACGAGGTGGCCGAGGTGACACGCATCGGCAAGCGCAGCAGCGATGTTACTCTGTCATTCGCGTACCGCAGCACGCAAGGCGCTCAACGCGCCATCGCCTTACCGCAGGGAGCGCGAATGACTTCAGTCAAGGTCGACGATACCTCGGTGCCGCCGCGCACCGAAAATGGGCGGCTACCCCTCGCCTTTCTTCCCGGGCAGCACCAGGTCGCCATTTCGTGGCAATCCGACGCCGCGCAAACCGCAATGGTGCATGCGCCGGCAGTGGACCTGAACTTGGCCAGCAGCAATATCTCCACGACGCTGGATGTAGGAGCACGATGGGTGCTTTTTGCCGGCGGCCGCGGAGTTGGACCAGCGATTTTGTTCTGGGGCGAGCTCGTGTTCTTCATGACCGCCGCAGTCCTCATAGGGTTGAGCGGTCGCACGCCTTTGAAGGCCCATGAATGGTTGTTGCTGGGCCTCGGGCTAAGCACCTACTCGTGGTTTGTGCTGCTACTCGCGTTTCTCTGGATGATGGCGATACGTTGGCGGCTGAACCTTGATGTTCGCACATTGCAGCCCTCGACTTTCAACGCGCTCCAGGTGGCGCTGCTTGGATTGTCCTTGGTCGCCGTGCTGAGCCTCTTGGCCGCGATTCCCTTCGGTCTTTTAGGCAATCCTGACATGCGAATTGCCGGTCCGGGTGAGCGACTTGAGGGCTTGTCGTGGTTCACCGATCAGACATCGGGTCCCCTCCCGGACGCATGGGTTTTTTCCTTATCGCTATGGTGGTACAAGGGCGCCATGCTTGCTTGGGCGCTGTGGCTGGCTCTTGCCTTGACTCGATGGCTGCCGCTTGCTTGGCGAGCACTCAACGCCTCCGCCTTCTGGCATCGAGGCCTGCCCATCGATGGCGCGGCGGCAGGGACCAGCGAGCCTCAAAAAAACGCAGAATAGGGGCGTTGCCTGAAATTTCCGATGGCGCTTACTTCGAACCGGCGGTTTGACGCCCGAAGTCGGCGCGCAATTTGTTTTTGTCGATCTTGCCGGTGGCGGCGAGCGGCATAGCTGCGACGCTCACAATCGCGTCGGGCATCCACCAGCTCGCAATCTTACCGTGCAGAAGCTCGAGCAACTCTGATGCATCAACTCTTCCGCCCTGTCGCGCTTCGACGATCAGGACCGGCCGCTCGCCCCATTTATCGTCGGAACGGCCGATCACCGCGGCGAGCGCCACGGCGGGGTGTGTCCCCACAATCTCTTCGATCTCGACCGGATTGATCCACTCGCCGCCCGACTTGATCAAGTCTTTGGAACGACCGCAGATCGTTACGTTGCCCGTCGCATCGATGCTGGCAAGGTCTCCCGTATCGAAATAGCCCTGCTCATCAAGCGCGCTCTTCTGTTCCTTGAAGTAGCGCTCAATGACGCTCGCGCCCTTCACCTTGAGATGCCCGACGACGCCCCTCTGCGCTTCGAGGTCCACACCTTCCGCGTCGGCAAGCTTCATGTCGAGGCCCACTGACGGCTTACCCGATCCTCGAACATCGGTGTGAGCTGTATTGGGCGGCGAAAGCGTGCCGATGGGTGATAATTCTGTCATGCCCCAGCTGGTTTGTACTTTGGCGCCAAGTCGATCTTCCATGCGACGAATGAGCGCGTCGGGGCAGTTCGCGCCGCCGATCAAAACCCGTTTCAACGCCGGCAGTTCACCGCCGACGGCGTCTAAGTGATCGAGCACGCCGAGCCAGACCGTCTGGATGCCGACGGCGACCGAAACTTCTTGCTCCCGCATCAATGCCGCGAGACTCGCACCATCGACCTTCTTGCCCGGTAGCACCAGATTCGCACCCACCGCGGGCGCTGCAAACGGTAGGCCCCACGCATTGGCGTGGAACATGGGTACCGCGAGCAATACCGCGTCACTCTGCGTAAGGCCCAACGCGTCGGCCTGCAGCGATCGCAGCGTATGCAAGTAGTTGGAGCGGTGCGTGTAAAGAACTCCCTTCGGTTGCCCTGTGGTGCCCGACGTGTAACAGAGTCCCGCCGCCGAACCTTCCGCGAAATCGCCCCAAGTCACCTCGCGGCCATGGGCCTCAAGCAACTTCTCGTAGCCCACGATTTGCACTGCGCGAGAACGCCCGCCGCCCTCACGCGGCGCTTCTCCGTCCATGACGATGATGTGCTCCAGCGCTAAGCACACGGGAAGCAGCTCGTCGAGAAGCGGCAGTAGGCTGGCGTCGATCGCCAGCGCGCGGTCCTCGGCCTCATTGATCATAGAGGCCAGATGCGCCACGGTGAGACGCGGGTTGAGGGTATGACAAACGAGGCCAACGCCCATCAGGGCGTAGTACATCTCGAAGTGATGCTGACTGTTCCAACACAAGGTGCCGACACGGTCGCCGAATCTCAAGGACAATGCGGCGAGCGCGCCGGACATGCGATTACTCCGCGCTCTTAAATTGGCATATGAGATTCGCCGCGTCGCTTCGCCAGCCTCCGCCGCCACGATTTCCCGATCACCCGACCATTTGGCCGCATGCTCTAGAAATTTGTCGACGGTGAGCGCAAAGGATTGCATAAGCGGAACGTGCCATTAAGCTGTCGGCCGCCCTCGCCCAGGGCCCGGGCGGCCGTCCACGCCTTTTAGAACGTACTCATGAACCGCAGACCGTACTGACGCGGAGCACCCGCGAAACGCAGCCCCGAATTGAGCGCGCCTACATAGTGCTGGTCGGTGATGTTGGTGCCGTAGAGCGTAGTAACGAAGCGCGCGTGCTGCCAAGCGAACTGGAAGCCCGAAATGTCGCGGCCGGACAGATGATCGCCGAGCGATGTGTTTTCGAACAGGGTCGCCCACTGCGGCGCGACGTACCCAAAATTGAACCGCGGCGTCAGCGAGTCCTGCGCGGCGAGCATGACCCTGTACTGCACTCCCAGGTTGAAGCTGAAATTCGGCGCATAGGTCTGTTGATGGCCGGTGAGGTCGATGCAGGAAGCGCTCGATGGACCGGCTTGCGGATCGCAGGCCGTAAAACTGGAAATTCTGGGATCCGTCGCAAAAAACCTGCCCAAACTGCTGTGCATTAGGGTAGTGCCGGTATCGATCGAGAATTCGCCGAACACCGCCTGCGCCTGCGCCTCGAATCCATAGATATGCGTCGGATTCGGGTTGTTCAGTTCGAAGCCAAAGGTGGGGAACTGCGGATAGCCCACGATGACCTGGAAGTTCTTGTACACATCGTAGAATGCATCCACTTGGGTGCGAAGGTGGCCATCCATGTTGGTTGCCTTCCAGCCGACCTCGTAATCAGTGATCTTTTCCGAATTGAAAGACGCGGGCGTGCCCAGCCCCACGGGCACGTTCAAACCGCCGGGCCGGAAACCAGTGGAGGCAAAGGCGTACAGGAAATTGTTGGCATCCACGTTCCAATTCAAAGACACCTTGCCCGAGGTGTTGGAGTATTTCTGCGACTGCTCGTCGGCCAACGGCAGGCCGTACTGAAGTACCTGCACGTGGTTGGTGGTCTTGGCGGAGGTGTAACGACCACCGATCTGTATCTGCCAACCCGCCGGCAACTGGAAACTCAACTGGCCGAAACCGGCCACTGCAGATTCAGGATTCGTTCCCTGCAACAAATACTCCGTGGCAGGATTTCCCGGCGGAGTGGCAATGATGAATTGATAAGGCGGCGGAAAATTGTACCTGTCCCCGTCCGCGTACACGCCTGCGATCCAGGTCAGGAATCCCTTGTCGGGAGAGATGACATTAAACTCCTCGGACCAGAGGGTTTCCTTCACATAGTCCGCGAAGAAACTGTTGGCGACATTGGTACCATCGAGGTCGGCCTGATAGGCGCTGTTCCCTTCCTGGTAACCCGAGACCGATCTAAGAGTGATGCCGTCCGGCAGCACGTAGTCGATTTTAAGCATAGTGCGGCCGAAACGGTCGAGTGCCTTCTGCGGCGAGTTGACGCCGATGTTGAACAGGTCCTCGGTCGAATTGTAAGGATCGGCAGGGTATGCGCCCAAGTCCAGATAGTTGAAGTCGGTCTTCCACAACACAGTCAGCGCGTCATCGGGCTTGAACAGGAAACCCAACCGCGCGCTGTAGGTGCGGAGGTTACCGGGATTGCCGGTATACGCCGCGCCATTCGGACCCGTGACATTGTAAAAGCTGTCTCGCCGCTCGGTGTTGAACGCAAAGCGCGCAGCGAGCGTGTCGCTGATGGGAAGATTCGCGGCGCCCTGGAGCGCGAAGTCGGAATAATTGCCGACCTGCCCAGCTGCATAGCCGTTGTAGTCACCTTTGATCACAGGATCGTTAGTGGTGACAAACACCGCGCCGCCCGTGGCGTTCTGTCCTCCGAAGGTGCCCTGCGGGCCTCGTAGGATTTCCAAGTTGGCGACGTCGTAGTACGGCTCTTCTTGAAAGTATCCTGGGAATGTTGCGATGCCGTCGCGGTAAGTCACAACGCCGACCGTGGTCTGCGAATTGTGCTCGGCCTTGCCGATGCCCCGGATATTGAAATCGATGCCCTGGCCAAAGTTATCGATCGTGGCGCCAGGCGTCGCGAACTGCAGGGAGTCCACGGTCGTCACGCCGAGTTCCGAGAGTTGATTGCCGCTCAGGACGGTGGCTGAGATAGGCGTGTGCTGTGCATCGGTGTGACGGCGTTCCGCCGTTACAACCACTTCAGACAATTGTTGCTCGCCGGAACTCGCGTCGGTTCCTCCACCCACCGCCTGCGCATCGGCGGCCGTGCAGCAGGCAAGCGTCATCACCGAAGTAGCCAAACACCACTGTTCGATTTTCATGGTTCTCCCCTTGTCCGTGTGTGCGCTCTATCGGCGCCTGCAGGGAATAATCACACTAACTAGGGAACCAGTCAATATTCACTATATCGTGAGCGAATATCTTGACGCCTTGTGGAACTCGCTATCTATAAGGCCTACTTTCTTCGTGTATACAAGGGGATACGCGCGAAACACCATTGCCTAGCGCGCTGGCGGCTGCGCATTGCCGCATCCAGGTTTGCTTCGGCAGACCGGAAGCCCCACCGCAACGGAGGCGACGCCCGCTCTTTTCGCGCGCCCTCAAGTCTGTACTTTGACGCCGCTGGTCAGCTGCACGGTCGCTCCGGCGCGCAGGGTGTTGTGAATCTCGGCCACCGCGTCCGTTTCCTTCAACAGCCGCGCAATATCCGACTCGGAACTTGGCGAGGCCACCTTGGCCCGATAGCGGATGTTGCGGGCCGCAAGACCCGCGTCCTCGAACTCTGCGGTGGCCTCCACTTCGACCGAATCGATGCGGATTCCCAGACGGATCGCCTCGCGATAAAGATCATTGCAATAACAGGTCGCCACGGCCAGCAGCAGAAACTCGCCGCCGTTTACGCTGGAACCGAAACCCGCAACACCCGGGGCAATTTGAAGGGTCTTCGCAGCATCGTCGCTCGACACCTTCACCGAGTGGCTGTCGCGCGCGTTATTGACCTTGGCAACGATATACATGGCGCGTCCCCGGCTGATACCACGCACTGGAAGGTGCGCTTGATCGGAGCGTCTGATCGTAACAGAGGGGCGCGAAAGTTACGTGGGTTGTCGCGCCTTCGCGCCCAACCCACCTGCCAAACGGCGCCATCTCGCGCGGCGTTTACAGAAAGTTACGCAAGCGCCGAGTCGACGGCTGCGCATCTGCAGACGCCTGCTTCATCCCAACGCGGTTCCCGCACCCAAAAATCCAAGCGACATGAAGATGCCGAGAACACCGCATCCGATCCACATCCGGTCGCGCGCTATGATTTCTTGCGGTGTCTGGCTCTGGTGCTGCGCTGCGCGATTGGCCACCAGAAGCAGGCCCAAGGGCGAAAGGACACCCTGCGGAAGCGCGTGCTTAAGCAGCGCGCCCCAAGGATTCTGGTCCAAAAGCGCCGTCAGCGCCGCCACCGCCGTGGCCGCCAGCCACGCGCACCGGCAAATCCGTGACAAGCGCTCGCGCGGAACGGCAAAGTCTTCAAGCACTGCAGCCAGCATACGCACGACGCCTAGATAGAGGGCGACCCCGATGCCGATGAGCAGGATGCGAACAGTTTCGCTTACATGATTGTCGGCCATTGCCCATGCCCAATCGTCCGAGCGAGTCGCCACGCTGACGATCAGCTGTCCGGCGAACCAGAAAAGATTGAAGCCGGCTGTGAGCGCCGCCAGGAGCTTGATGATTCCTCGAACGCGCTGTAGTGCCACGGCGCACGCGACAAGGCCGATCACGAAATTTCCGATGGGGCCGCTCAAGTCGATCGAAACGCTTTGCACGCTGCATCTGAGCACGATTGACGACAGCAGGAGAATCCGACCATGCTCAAGCAGGCACGCGGTGCCGTGACCCAGCAAGTGGTGGGCCAGATCTGCAGTCAGATAGCCGAGAAGACCAATCGCCGTCACCGTAAGCAGGTCGTCGCGCCTCTCGAGCATGGAGCCGCGATCTCGGTTTAGCAGGCGAGCAGCTTGCGCCGACGAGTACCGTCCGCCGCGAGGTCGACGACCTTAACCTGGAGCCTGCGCCAGTCGATTGGCGAGTGATTGGTCCAGCGCCGGAACGCGCGCGTGAAGCAGCTGGGATCGGAGTAGCCCAACCGATAGCCGACCTCTGTCACGCTTTGATGAGGTTCGCGCAGATAAGTAAACGCCAGTTCGCGGCGGGTCTGTTCGAGAATGTCCTTGTAGGTCGCGCCGCGGTTGTTGAGCTTGCGCTGCAGCGTGCGCGAACTCATGCCCAGCAATACCGCGACCTCATCCTGCGTCGGCTCCCCGCTTACGAGCTTCTGCGTCAAAGTCTGGCGCACGCGTGCCGTGATGTTCTCGCGATCACTGCGTGAAATAAGATCGTTGGCCAACTCATCTTGGTGACGCGCAAGCTCCGGGTCGCCCTCCAAGCCTCGATGCATGCTGTCGGCATCGAACACCAGCTTCGTTTCGGCCGCTCCGAAGGTGATAGGCGCCCGAATCAGGCTCTCGAAGTCGCCGAGCACCGGCGGCCTCAGGCGGCGCATCTCCACCCGCAACGGCGAGAACTCGCGTCCCATGAAGGAACGCGCCATCCGCAGGTATGCACCCACCAGGCAGTCCAGGGATTCGTTGGGAATCGGCGCCGTCGGTTCGATGGTGAAGTGATACTCGTCGCCGCGCCGATAAAACTCGTACTCGACGACATTGCTCACGACATGGCAGAACCGTTGCGCACGCTCGAACGCTTCCTTGAGCGTGCAGCTGGCGGCGATCCCAAAGCTAAGAACATGGAAACTGGTGAACTTGATCTGGCTTGCCGCTTTCACGCCGAAAGCCGGGTCGCCCGTGGCGCGCATGGCGATGTCCCACACCTTCAAGGACATGCTCAACGGACAAAAGGTATTGGGGCCGTCCAGCCCGCGGGGGTCGATGCCCGCGGCCCGCAGCAGCTCGCCGCTGTCAAAACCTGCCGCATCGAGCGCCCGGCAGATGACTTTGACCCAGCTGCCGGCGATTACCCGGTCTTCGCTCATTGCCGGAGATGGTTCGCTCATCGCGCTCAAGTCTTCTGCTGCTCCCCTTGTGGCCGATACTCAAGCCATTCGACCAATCGAGCAAAGACAATTGCGGGGCCTCGATCAGCCGCTCTGGATTGTATTCACGCAAAGCCGAAGAACGCCAGCGCTATTGCCATTTGGGGGGCTTATGGGCTGCTAGCCCGGCCGTTGGTCAACCCGGCTGCGCGCCCACACTCGCCTGGCAGAAGCAGCCCGGTTCGCTGCCCGGAAGGACCTGTTTGTCGTCGATGCACGCTCCGGTGCGCAGGTTGTAGCGCCGGAAGTTGAAGGCGCCGTGACTCGGGACGGTGCAGCGGGGCTTGTGGACCCACACCGCGTTCAAGAAGCCCTTTTCCAAGTTCTCGGCATTCTCGATCACGGCACTCGCCATTCTGCATTGTGATTTGGCGATATCACGGGCGCGGGCACGGGTGAAGCCGAATCGCTCGTGTAACTCTTGCGCGAGACCCGCATCGTCGTACCCACGCATGACGGCGCTCCAGACGATCTCAATGGCTTCCTTGCGGTATTTGGAAGGCAGCCGATCGATCCGGCCCACCTTCACCACGATGACGCCGCGATAGGCATCGATGGCGCGGGTCGACAACTGCAGAGGTTTGCGGCGCGTGAGCTTGCGCCACGATGAAGTCAAAATGCTGTCTTCGCCGAGCGCGAGCGGCCCTTGGATCAATGCATAGGCCGTGTGCGCAAAAGTCGTAAAGTTGCCCATTACGCTCATGAGTAGTGCTTCCCCGCGCCTTGGATACCGTGAAAGCCTACCCCGCTTCACCTCGTGCTTCTTTGGCTGGGTTCGAAGTTCCAAATGCGCAATGTCAAATCGCGGCCGGGCACAGCCACTTGCGGAATCCCTTATGTCAACGGTGGGCGGCGGATTGTGATCCGGGTCAAAATCCGATCGGCTGACCCGCGACGGCGAAGAGATTTCTCCCGCATAGCGTTTGAGAGCTTCTGGAGCGGCCTTTCGCCGGACATGATTCGAACGATGCTGGATGCACCAACAAACCGCGAGCCCTGCGCCTCTGAGTCCCTCTTGCCATTCGATCCCTGCCAATCGTGCTGATCAAGCATTGGGTTTCCCACGGTAATCGGCGATCATCTGGCCCATGGAGAGCAGGTGACGTTCAGAGAGGCTCGAGACGCGCTGCTCTGCGGCGAGCTGTCGCAAGCGCGTACAGCCTGCGACCAGTTGCTGCAGGAGTCGGCGCCAGACGCGCAGACCTTGCACCTCGCCGGTCAAATCGCGGTGGCGGAAAGGAATTTCGAATTGGCGCTTCGCTACTTCGACTCGGCTTTGAGAGTCGATCCTGACCAAGCGGCCACTCATTTCGACCGCGCCGTCCTGCTGCAGCGTTTGCAGCGCCACGAGCCGGCTATTCAGGCCTATGACCGTCTCATAAGGCTTCGGCCGCGTTCGGCGGATGCGCGCTGCAATCGCGGCGCCGCCTTCGCCGCCCTGAACAGGCTGGATGAAGCGATCGAATCGTTCGATGAGGCGATCGCATTGAGCGCCGATCATGCGGGCGCGCATTTTTCCCGCGCCGTAGTGTGGCTGCTGCAGGGCCGTTTGCGGGAAGGATTCACCGAATTCGAATGGCGGTGGCGCACCGATGCGGCGCGAGAAATCGCAGCGCGCTGGCGGTTCCGTCGACCGCCGTGGCTCGGCGAAAGCTCCATCGCCGGCAAGACAATTCTCGTCTACGCGGAGCGCGGTCTCGGGGACACACTGCAGTTCTGCCGCTATGTGCCGAAGCTCGCTGCGCTCGGCGCAACGGTTTACTTGCAGGTCCAGGCGCCGCTGCTACGGCTGCTTTCGCATCTTCCAGGCGTCGCGCAAGTGTTCACGGATCCCGACGAGGCGCCCGTGCATGATTGCCATTGCCCCCTGCTGAGCCTGCCGCTCGCCTTCGGCACCGATGCCGGCTCCGTTCCGGGTGAGACCTATCTACACGCGCCGGTTGAACGTGTTGCGCACTATCGCGCGAGCTTGGCTGCCGGCAACGCGCCGCGCGTGGGGCTGGTCTGGCGTGGCGATAGTGCCAATCCGGACGATGTTAATCGAAGCATCCCCATCGCAACGATCCTGGATCACCTGCCCTCCCAGTTCCGCTACATCTCCCTGCAGTACGATCCTTCTCCGGCGGAACTTAAGCGCATCGCCACCGCACCGTTATCGTTCACGAGCTGCCCGAACTTAGGCTTCATCGATACTGCGGCCCTGTGTGAGAGCTTGGACCTCATCCTATGCGCCGACACCAGCACCGCACATTTAAGCGGGGCGCTGGGCAGGCCGACCTGGCTGATGCTGCCTTTCAGTCCCGACTGCCGCTGGATGCTCAATCGTTCCGAGAGTCCCTGGTACCCGTCCATGCGGCTCTACCGCCAGGCGGTCTCCGGCCAGTGGGACGAGGTACTCGAGCGCGTGACCGCCGACCTGAAGAGTCACTTCAGAGGGTGAACTCAAGCGGCGGTCGGCACGCTTCCGTCGCCTCTTGCAGCCTTTACGCAATTCTTCATGAATTCGCGGCGCGCATCGCCCGCTGCGAGTTTTTGATCGTCCGCCTGCTTCTTGCACGCGGCCCAAGCGGGCCCGCTATGGTGCCCGCCGGCTGCAGGATTGGCAGGCGGCGGGGGCTCATCGGCAATCGCGATAGGGCCGCAGGCAAGAGACCCGGCGAGCAGCATGGCGTTGATCATCGGCGCTTTGGACATGGCGGGCGCTCCTCAAAAGGCGACGACTCATGCTATGCCTCTACGAGCGTGATGAACCTCGGGGGCCGGCAAAGGTGTGCAAAGTTCTGCGCCCGTCAGATGCTGCGGCGAAAATACACCACGCGTTCGCTTTCCTCGAATCCGATGGCGCGATGCACCGCATGCGCCGCGGCATTGTCGAGCAGACAGTCCGAGGCGAACTCGATGCAGCCGCGCTCGCGGGCCCATGCCACGGCGCGATCCACCAATGCCCGTGCCACACCGCGACGTCGCGACTCGGGCACGACGAATAGACCTTCGAGGAATCCCACGGGAGAGCCGCCGGTGCCATTGACGTAGTCATGACGCATCGACGCCTCCACGAACCCCAACGTGTTCTCCAGGTTTCTCGCCAGCAGCACGAAATGACCGCGCCGTCTCGCATCAGCCATGCCGCGTCGGTGGCCTTCCTCATTGTCCTCCGGCCACAGGGCGAGCCTTAGCTCCAGCCAGTCCGCCTCGAATCCGTCGGGCACCAAAAAATGCATTCGCGTGTCGGTTTGGGTCATTGAGGCGATGCCGCGCGTCTCATCGTCGCTGCGGTGGGATCGAGTAGGTACCAACAGCATGCGCCACGATCGGTTCGCGTCCCTGCGAGTAGACGGCCACCTCGCCCACCGCGAGGCTTTTGCCGAGCTTCAGCACCTTGCTCACCGCCACAATATTGCGCGATGACTCGGGCTTCCTTAGGAAATTGATGCTGAAATTCGTGGTAACCGCCAAGGGGACGATGCCGATCGCCCCGAGCACTGCAATGTAGATGGCGACGTCCGCCACCGCCATCATGACAGGACCGGATACCGTCCCGCCGGGCCGTAGTTCCGCATCGCCGACCGGGTGGATGACAGTGGCCGACCCTGCCCCAACCGCCTCCACCACGCAGCGCGTTTGTGGAAATTCGCGCGCGATGAAGGCGATGATTTCATCCTTGCTGGGGATGGTGCCGTGCGAGGTCGCGTTCATTGTCGAATCGATCCTTGGCTCAAATCGCAATTTCTACAATCAGCCGGCATCGCCCATCTGTCAAGAATTGCAAATGTCTCGGCGGCAAGGCAACCCGATCCACTATTTTGGCACCATAGCACTCCCAATCTGCCACTCACGAGGAACTTCACCATGACACTGACGTATCGAACCGCCGTGCTGATGGTAATGCCTGTCCTGCTCGCCTGGGCGACACCCTCCGTCGCACAGCATGAGCAGCACGATCATGCACAAGCCACTCACCGACCGGCGCCTCCGCATCCCGGCGAGGCGCATCCGGGGCCCAAAGGATATAGCCGGGTCACCGAACCGCATGGCTGGAATGCTCGTCCGACCAACCTTGACCGAGGAGCCTATCAGCACAACTTCCAGGCGGCGCGCAGCTTCCACATCGGCCCCTACGTTCGGCCTCATGGTTGGGCGGCGCATCGGTGGGCTTACGGTCAGACCCTGCCGCGCGCCTACTTCGCTTCGTCCTATCTGATATCCGACTACTGGCTGTTCGCGCTCGAAGTGCCGCCGGCCGGCTATGAATGGGTACGCGACGACACGGATGCGCTGCTGGTCAACACCGACTCCGGCGAGATTCTGCAGGTCGAATACGGCGTATTCGCGTGACGAGCAGGGCGGCCCCGACCACGGGGCCTTCTTGAGCACCCGCTTCTCGGCAAGGCCGAATTCGCACCGCCGAAGAATCGCGATGATTCTCGCCGGGGCGCTGATCACGCTGGCAGGCTGCCGCGCCTCATTGTTCATGGTCGCCAATGTTCCGAGCGACTTCGCACACGAATCGCGGCATCTTGATCTGCCTTACGGAGACCATCCTCGCCAGCGGCTCGACGTATACGCACCTCAGGGCGCTCAGAACAGGCCTGTGGTGGTGTTTTGGTACGGCGGCTCGTGGATCGAAGGCAGCAAGCACGACTACCGTTTCGTGGCGGCGCCGCTGGTCAAGAATGGCTTCGTGGTGGCGATTCCCGACTATCGCTTATACCCCGAGGTCACCTTTCCCAAATTCGACGAGGACGGCGCCGCGGCCCTGCGGTGGGTGGAACAGCACATCGGCGAGTACGGCGGCGATCCAAATCGCCTGGTGCTCATGGGCCATTCGGCCGGCGGCCACACGGCCGCCCTACTCGCCTACGACCGGGCATTCTTGAGACGTTTCGGCGTGGACCCGGTACACGTGAAGGGTTTGGTGGGACTGTCGGGAACCTACGTATTCGTGCCGGACTCGGACGTACTGCGCAAGGCGTTCCCCTCGCCGCCCTACTCCAATGCCGACTGGCAGCCCATCCGCTTCGTCGATCAACATTCGCCGCCCACCCTCCTGTTGCATGGGCTGTCCGACAAGGAAGTGCTACCCGAAGAAGCGCTGCAGTTGCGCGACCGGCTGGAACAAAACCACGTGCCGGTGACCTTGAAGCTCTATCCGCATCGCGGCCATGGTGCCACGGTCGCGCCGTTTGCGTTGGTCGCGCGCTGGACCACGCCGGTGGTCAAACAGGTTGTTCGATTCGCAACACGGGTGACCGCGCCAGCGGCGGATCACTGAAACTAGGCTTCGCTCGGCTGTCGTGTTCGCATCGTTTCGAAATAGCCGCGGAACATCATGAAGGCCGCGTACAGGACAACGAGTGTGACCAGCCAGCGCAGTATGTCCATGCGCAAATGGCGGACCACGAATGCCGCCAGCAACACGCCCGGCACACCGCCCAAGGTGAGGCCCAGCGCCGGGGTCCACGCAAACCGATTGGTGGCGATGAAACGCAGACCCGAGGACGGCTGCACCAGGCCGCAGGAACCCATCATGATGGGGAATGCCGCAAGCGGACTGAGCCCGAGGAGCGCCAAGGTGATCATGCAGGGTGCGTACAGCCCGATGCCGGCACTCATCAATGCACCGAATACGAAATTGGCCGCAACGGCGATGGCAAAGCTGGCTCCGTAGAGACCTTGCGCCATGCCTCCGCCCGGCAGGGCGCCGAGATTGGTGAGCGTAAAAACCATGGCCGCCACCAGCAGCGCGACGCCCATCACCAACTGAACGCGCTCACGCCGCAAGCGCGAAACGATGCCGGCGCCGAGCCATGCACCCAACGCCGCACTGCCGACGGTGCACACCAGCAGCCATGGTTCCACCACCACGCTGGTCACGAAAATCACGGTCGAGGTGATGGCGGCCGCGTTGTGCCCGACGTTCAAGGTGCCCGGAATGAGTTCGTCCGGCGGCGTACCACGCAACTTGTAGATGGCGGTGGTGGGGGCAAACGATCCAATGCCGAGGGTATCGAAGAAATCGGTCACGAAGCCGATGAGAATGTCGTAGAAGCCGGGGGCCGCAACCTTCCCCACGTTCGCCCGCGCGCGAATCCACGCCGTCACGAAGGCGATATTGATGAGCGCGAGCGCCGAGAGCAGAACCACCTTTCCGAGCATGTTTTTGTCCTTGAAGGCCTCCCATCCCTAGTCTAACCCGCCGCAAGCGTCCAGGGCTTGTTTCGCCGATCGGAGCACCAGGTGCGGTATTCTTGAGCGCAGAGTCCAACGCCGACAGGAGTATCAATGCCCTCGCCCGTCCCCGCATCCAGCGCCTTCCTGCCGAGTTCCACTCCCGAAGCATTGGGACTGAGCGCGGCGCGTCTGGCGAAGCTTGGCAACCAGTTGAGGTCGCAGATCGATCAGGGGCGGCTGCCCGGGGCGGTGGCACTCATTGCGCGCGAAGGCCAGATCGGCTACTTCGAATGCTTCGGCGATCGGGATCCGGTATCCAAGGCGCCCATGGAAAAGGATTCGCTGTTCCGGATCTATTCCATGACCAAGCCCATCGTGTCCTTGGCCGCAATGATGCTTTGGGAAGAGGGTAAATTCCTTCTCGATGATCCCATAGGAAAATTCCTGCCGGAATTGTCGAAACTCTCGGTCGCGAGCGAGAGCGACGGCAAGTTCGCCCTTGCGCCGGCGCGGCGCGCCATCACCATTCAGGACCTGTTGCGGCATACCTCCGGCTTTACCTACGAATTTCGGGGCAGCGGTCCGATCCATAAGAAATACGCCGAGGCTCGTATTGCCAGTCGCGGTCAGAGCAATGCGGAATTCGTCACGGCATTGAGCAAGCTGCCGCTTCTGCACGAGCCCGGTACCCGGTGGGAGTACAGCCGCGCCACCGATGTGCTCGGTCGCCTCATCGAGGTGTTGTCGGGGAAAGCGCTGGGACAATACTTAAGCGATCAGATCTTCGCGCCGCTGGGGATGGCTGATACGGCATTCTTCGTGCCCGAGGAAAAGCTCGAGCGCCTGGCCGAAGCGTATCCGGTAGATCCCGATTCAGGCGGCAAAGTGCAGCTCCTCAACGTCTCGGACGCGCCGCGCTTCGAATCCGGCGGCGGAGGCTTGGTATCAACGGCCGGCGATTATGCCCGCTTCTTGCAAGCCTTATTGTCGCAGGGTCGGTATGGCGACACCCGCCTGGTGAGCCGCAAGACCTTGGAATTGATGACTGCGGATCATTTGGGCGCCATCACCGGCGCGCCGGACCTTTTGGTTCCAGGGTACGGTTTCGGACTCGGGTTCGCGGTGCGCCTGCAGGCGGGAGTTTCGCAAATGCCGGGTTCCATCGGACAGTACTACTGGGGCGGTCTTGCAGGCACCACCTTCTGGGTGGATCCAGCGGAGTCGCTGTTCGCCATCCTTCTGATCCAAGCGCCGGGTCAGCGGGAATACTTTCGTCTGATGTTCCGCGACATGGTGTACGCGGCCATCGACGACTGATCAGCCATCGGCAGCGCGCAGCGGCACCTCGGGCTTGGAGCTCGACCGGGCGCCCGCGCGCGGCGGATTGTCCGCGGCGTGATAGGTGTAGACCAACGACAGCTTGACCGCGGAACTCTGATTCTGCCCCGCCGAGTGCAACGTATTGCAGTGAAACAGCACCGCGTCGCCCGCGTTCAAGCGCGGCGAGACCGCCCTTTTGATGAGTTCCGCGTTCTCGTGCAACTCGGAACGGAAGAATCTGGCCGCATCGAAGCTCTCATCCGAAAGCGCCATGCGGTGGGAGCCTGGAATGAACCAGAGCGCTCCGTTGTCGATGCGCTCCTCGCCCAAGGCCATCCACACCGACACCAGGTCTTCACGCGAAAATGACCAGTAACGGATGTCTCGGTGCCATCCGGTGAGGCTTCCATAGCGCGGGTGCTTGGTCATGAGGCAATTGTGATGAACCCTCGACAGACGAGCAGGTTGCTCGAAATAACTTTCCATCCAGGCGCGGGTGCGATCGGCTAAAGCCCACTGGGCAAACAGCCGGTCGCGGCCAAAGGCATCAAGCAGCCGGCGCACCGTATGGCCGCCTGTGGCTTCGCGCGAGTTCGGCGCGCCCGGATATTGCAGGTCTGCTTCGAGTTCCAACGGCTCGATTCGCGCGGCAAGCTGGCTTCGCGCGATTTCATTCAGTTGGATCAGTGCCGCCGTCGGCAAGAACTGCCGCACGATGCTGAACCCCTGACGCTTGAGCTCGCCGATTTCAGCGTTGATTTCTCCGGCAATGGCCATGACGCGTCCAACCGCCCACTCTCACAGAGATCGAGGCGAACATTATGGCATTGCCGCACCGGGGCGGCGTAAAAGTCGGGAATGCTACGCGCCGAGCGCGTCGCTCAACGCAGAGACTTCGGTGGCGCACTCATCGAGTACCTTTGCGATACGCGCCTCATCCAAACCTAAACGAATCGCGCCAGGCAGTCCGCTCAACGCAAGCTCGATACCAGGCTGGTCACCGGTATGGGCCACCATCAGGATGGCGATGGCAACAACGTCGCGAAGATCAGGCTCCACTTCCTCCTCGCGGGAGTGATCCTCCTGTTCGCCCACCGCGGCCGCCGTCTCCTCGGAAAATTCCCAATTCTCGAGAATGGCCTTGCCGATCGACGCATGCCAGCTGTCGAGGATTTCGTTCAACGTCGCATCGTCGACGAACAGATCGGGGTGCTGGGCGGCGCGCGTCATGATGTAGAGTTTGCCGATGCCGTGCATCATGCCGGCGAGTGCTGCTTCGTCCGGATTGACCTTGGTGCAGTTGCGCGCGATCACGTAGGCAAGCGCCGCGACCTGCGTACTGACCGCCCACAGTTCATCGAGCCTGGCCTGCAATCGCTCGAGCTTGGCTCCCCGACGCAGCTGTGACATGGCAAATGCCATGGCGGCGGTGCGCACCATGGAATAACCGATGCGGTTGATGGCGGTGCGAAGATCGGTGATCTGCTTGCCGCTGCGGTTGAACGCGGAAGCATTCGCGACGCGCATCAGCCGCGCCGCAAGCGCGGGCTCCGAACCCACCACGCGCACCACCTGGTCGACGGAGGATTTCGGATCGGCGAGAATCTTGCGCACCCGAGTCGCCACTTCCGGGAAGGAAGGCAAATCGATCTTGCCGCTCGACAGTTCGCCTGCAAGCGAACGCACGAATTCAAAGGCGACGCTGCTTTCTGATTTTAGCTGGGTATTCGTCACCAAACGGGGCTCCGCGTAACTGCCGCCTAGGATGCCCCACGTCGCACTGCGCAACGGTAATCGACTTCACGGATTTGTCAGAATCGGGCCCCGTTCGGGCTCTAAATGCCCAAACCAAGGCCGATTCGGAGGTTTTTCGTGCCGCCCCTTTCAGGGCGAGTCGGCGTAGATTTTGACCAGATCGGTGAGGAAATCCCGGCCTACGAAGACTGAACGAACGCTGCGCCGCTCGTTCAAGCCGTGGGCGCCGTTGCCGTCCGGATCTCCCCATCCGCCCGGCACACCGTAGACCGGAATGCCGATGGCCTCCAGAAAGATGCCATCGGTCGCGCCCGTGGACATCGAGGGAATGAGCGGCACGCCAGGAAAATACTTCGCCACCAGCTTTTCCGCGGGGCCGACGATCTTGGGATCGAGCGGCGGCGGCACGGCGATCGGCCGGATAGGCTGCACTGGCGTGATCTTGAGCTTCGGGTCATCGATTGCCGCCGCGAGCGCGGCCTGGGTGCCCTCCACCGTTTCTCCCGGAAAGATCCGGCAATTGATGTTGGCGCCGGCGCGCTGGGGAAGTGCGTTGTTGGCATGGCCGCCGTCGAGCAACGTCGCCACACAAGTGGTGCGCAGCATGCTGTGATAGCTCCGGTCCTTGTCGACGACGGCCTCGGCGCTCTGATCCGTGGGATTCTTGGCGAGCGCCATCATAGCCTCGCCCAACTCGTCGTGGCGCGCCGCACCCGCTTTCGCGAAGAACGCGCGCGTGGTGTCGGTGAACTTCGCCGGAAATTCGTAAGCCCGGACTTTCACCAACGCGTCGGCCAGTTCGTAAATGGCATTGTCCTTGATCGGAATGGAGCTGTGGCCGCCGGGATTGGTGGTTTCGATCCGGTAATTCTGCGCGGCCTTTTCGCCGATCTGGATAGACTGGACCAGCAGCTTGCCGTGACCGTCGGTGCGCCCTCCGCCACCCTCGTTCAATGCGAATGCCGCCGCAATGAGATCGGGCTTGTTCTTCGCCAGCCAGTCGGCGCCATTGAACGCGAAGGTCGTCTCTTCACCGCAGGTCAGGGCCAGCTTGATGGTGCGCTTGGGGCGATAGCCGCTCTTCTTGAAGCGCGCCAGCATGTCCACCCAGGTGGCGTCCAGCGCTTTCATATCGGCCGCGCCGCGGCCGTAGTAATAGCCATTCTCCTCGATGAATTTGAACGGATCCCGTACCCAGTCTTCGCGTTTGGCCTCGACTACATCCAGATGGCCCAATAGCAGCATGGGTTTCGCCGTCTTAGAAGTGCCGGGAAGAATGGCCACCATGCCACCCTCTTTGGGATGATCCGACGCCGAAAAAGGCGTGATGTCGCTGTCGCTGAAGCCTGCGGCCTTCAGATGCGCAGCCATGCGCTCCGCCGCCAACGTGCAGCTTCCGGCGGAGAGCGTCGTGTTGGTCTCCACCAGTTCCTTGTAGAGCGCGAGATAGGACACCTGATCGGAACGCAAATCTCCCATCGGCGCCTCTTGCGCAACGGCCGAAGCACCGAGCAACGAGAGGGCCAGCACGCCGAACGCCATGGTTTTCATGAATTGGTTTCCATCGAGAATGAGGATCTGATCTATCTGCATTATGTATTTATTTGCGAATGACTTACATCGCGTTGCGAAAGTATTTCTTTCTGTAGGCTGACGGAGTCAGCTTCAAATCGCGACGAAAGTACCGATTGAACGTCGACACGTCCTCAAAGCCAGCAGCGAGTGCAAGCACCGCAATCGGCTCACGTGTTCGCGCCAGCTTTAGGGCCGCGCGCCGCATGCGCATGGCGAGCACATATTGATGCGGCGTGGTGCCCGTCACGCGCCGGAAGATGCGCAGAAAGTGGTACTTGCTCATGCGGGCGAGCGCGGCAAGATCCGAGAGGGATCCCCGTTCCGAGTCCGCATGTTCCAAGTGGTGCAGAACCTTCAAAACGCGCTTTTGGTCCACAACCCGTACCGGCGGACCGCCGGGAGAACTGCCAGCCATGAGCCCTACCACCGATTCGAGCAGTTCATAGACCGCAGCGCAGGCCCGCGAGTCTTCCTCGCCGGCGAGCGCCTGCAACGAGACCGCGGCTGGCGTCAACGCCGGGTGCGCCGGCAGAATGGGCGCTTTGAATTTGAATCTCGAATATCCGGCGACGGTCGCAGCGAGTTCCTGGAATTCTTCGCTCGATACATGCAATGCCAGACAGCGATCCCCCACCGAGTGGCTGTGACCGCACTCGAAACACTCGCCGGCATTGCCGAGAAGAAAGGCTCCGGGATAGAGCACCGCACTGCCCGCAGCCGTGCGGTAATCGAAAGTGCCCGCCGTGACCAGGGACAGCGAGACGCCTTCGTGAATCTCTTCGAACGGCCTATCCGTCGGGCCCGCGCTACAGTGGTACTCGCTCAGGGACCAACCAGGCCCTTCGGCGATGGCCACTCGTCGCGGAACCTTGCTTGAAGCATCGACATCCATACAGCAATTTTTCCCAAGACTCCGTGCGATGGCAAGCGAAGAATCCCAGCGAGGAGTTCAATTCTCAGAAAGGTGTTCCATGATCAATCATATGTCTATTGGCGTCGCCTCGGTGCAAAACTCAAAGAAGTTCTACGATGCGGCACTCGGCGCGCTGGGGTATCGGTGCCTGTCTCAGGACGACAGTTCGTTAGGCTATGGCGCGATGAGCGCCATTTTCTGGCTCTACGCGGCCAAGGACCTCAAGGCGGGCGACGCACGTCCGGGGATGCACGTGTGCTTCGATGCCAAAAGCACGGAGGCGGTGGATAAGTTTCATGCCGCGGGCCTCAAGGGCGGCGGCAAGGACAACGGAGCGCCCGGCGTACGCAAAGACTATTCGCCCACCTACTATGCCGCCTTCCTGGTCGATCCCGACGGTTATATGGTTGAAGCGTACTGCGAGAAGCGCTGAGGTGAAGCAATGGCAACCGTAATTGTGGAAATCCCCCTGCGGGCGACGGCCGAAGCGGCATGGGATGCGATTCGTGACATCGGCGCGGTTCACACCCGGCTCGCCGTCGGATTCGTAACCGCCACCGAACTTATCCCCGGTGGACGTCGCGTGACGTTCTTCAACGGCGCCGTGGTGGAGGAACCTATCGTGACGCTCGATGAGGCGCGGCGCCGGCTTGTTTGGAGCGCCGCCAAGGGCGGCGTCACGACGCATTACAACGCGAGCGCGCAGGTGTTTGAGCGCGATTCAGGCAGCAAGATGGTGTGGACAGCGGATTTTCTGCCGGACTCCGCGCAGGGCGTCATTGGCGAGATGATCCGCACCGGCGCCAAGGCCATCGCAAAGACCCTGGGCGAGGTGTAGAGGCATGCGGCTGCCGTCAAGGCAGCCGCATATCCTGCTCAGGCATCAGGCAAGCGAGGTCGAGAACAGCGCGAGCATGCGGCCCCACGCCTTTTCCGCCTGGTCGTGGTTGTAAACCTGCGCATCGGGCGGGCACCAACCATGCATCGTGCCCGCGTACACCTCGATCTCCGCCGGCAGATGCGCCCTGGCGAAGGAATCCTTTAGTACGGTCTTGGCTTCCGGCTGGCGTTGATCGTCGTTTTCCGCGATCGCGATGAGGAAGTGAGCCTTCATCTGCGGGATCAGCAGATGCGGGCTTTCCGGTTTGTCGGTAACGAGGCCGCCGCCATGGAATGTGGCGCCGGCACCGATGCGATCGGGAAATGCCGCCGCAGTGCGAAATACAAACGGGCCGCCCATGCAATATCCCGTGGTGCCCATGTTGCGCTTCTTGTCGACGGCGCTTTGTGCATCGAGGAATCCGACAAACGCCTTGGCATCGACTAGCGCCGTCTGCGGCGAAAGCGTGCCCGCAAGCGAAATCAGGGCGTTTTTGGTGGGCGGATCGTTGAAGTCAGGATGATCGGGCGCGGTCGGCGCGTGCTTGGTGCGATAAAACGGATTGATCACCAGCACCGAGTAGCCCGATTCGGCGAGCCGAGTCGCCATGTCCTTGAACGCCGGCCTCAGGCCGAAGATATCCGGCCAGATCAGCACGCCGGGGTGCGCGCCCTTGGCAGGATGCACGAAATAGGCATCGCAGGTGCCGTCCGGGGTCTTGATGTCAACGTCGCTGCCCTTGGTTTCCGCAGCGTTCGCAAGCCGCGGTAACGCAACTGCAACTCCCGCGCCCAGCGCCAAAGCGCCGAACTGTCGGCGGGATATGTCGCCGCGGCGTGAAAACTCATCGAAATCATCAAGCTCGCACATAAGCACCCCCACAAGAGTTGAACGGCGGATCTTGCGCCGAAGGATGCGCGAACTGCAACTGCCGCCCGTGATCGGACGTTCGATGTTCCGCGCAGCGAACGCGGGACTAGAGGGCCAGGCGCCTAATCAGCGGCAAATAATCCTCGAGGGCTTGGGTGACGAGCCCTGCCACCTTGCCCTGATCGTCGCAAAGGCGCACTCGCACCGCCTCGCGGTGATACGGCTGCTCCTTGAAACGCCTCACCTCGGCATCGTTCATCGGACCGCCCTGCAGGTTCAGCGTCACCTTCGAGGCGTCCGATAACCGATCAAAATACTCCGGGCTCACGGCGCAAAGGTAGCGCTTGGCCGGAACGTGCAGACGCACCGGTTCCGAGACGCTCGGCGGGAATCGGGCGACTAGCCATCGCGCGCCGACTTCCTCGTGATGCGCATCTTCGGTCCAGTCGGCAAGATCATCCGGCACGGAAACGACCAAGTGCCCCACGTCGTGCAACAAGGCTGCGAGCACGAGGTTCTCCGGTGCATGCGCCAAGCCCGCGAAATGTGCCGCCTGCAACGAGTGTTCCCGCATCGAGACCGGTTCCCCGAAATAGGTCTCTTTGCCCCGTACCGAAAACAGGGCCGCTATTTCCTCGACGATATCCATGCTCGCTCCTTTCGCCTACAGGCGGGTCCTCAACAGCGCGGTTTCGCTGTAGACGCTGTCGCGCGTGAGATAGCAGCCGCGCAGATGCCGCGGATGGCGCGCCGAGGTGAAGGCCGTCCGGCCGTGCAGGATGCGTTGATTGTCGAACAAAACGAGTTCGCCGGCCTTGAGGCGGTAGCGCATCTGGAATGAGGACTGCTTGAGCAGCTCGGCGAAGCGTCGATAGGCGGCGTAGAACGCCTCGGTGCGAAGATCCGCCGCCGCCAGGGGCGCAATCGAGCGGTTGTTGTAATGCACGGCGCTCACCTGCCCATCACAACGCAGCTGGATCAACGGGCGCTCGGCGTAGAGGTCAGCATCCTTGGAGCGGTAGCGAAACGGCACGGCCGTGGAACTCAAGCGCGCGAAGTCATCGGGTTGCGAAGATCGCAGATGCTCTGCCAGCGCGAACCCGTCGGCAAACAAGCTCTCGCCGCCGTCCGGCGACACCATGAGCGCGTGCAACGCCTGAAATCCCGGCACAGGCTCACGATAGGGATTGTCGGTGTGAAGACCCAGCCCCAGATCGGAGTAAGCCAGGTTCTGCGGCTGCGGTACCGAACGCACGTCGAACACCAGACCATAGTTGGTCTCGCAGACCCGTCCGACATGCCTCACGGCCTCGAGAATTCCCTCATCGGTTGTCGGCACGCCGCGAATGAATGCCATGCCGGCCTGGCCGAGGCGCGTCAGCCACGATAGCTTTTCAGTTGAATCGTTCGCGAGAGCCGCAAAGTCGAGCCACCCGAATTCGGATGCGGCATCGAGCTCGGCGCCGTTCGGCCACCGATGGATGCAGAGTTCCGGACGACGCTCGTCGGCCGGCCGCGCAGCGTCGTTGAGCCACGAGAGGTCAAACTCACTCGAAACTGCCTGATCTTCCCATCGCACCTCGATCACGTTTGCCTTCAATCGGGCGCTTCTGATTTTGGGCGCCGACGGCAGGTCCGTGACGTCGACCAGTCGCTGCCCGCTGACCGCATCGCGGTTCGTGCTGGCGTTGTCCCTCAACCACATGCTCGAGTATTCGCGCGATGGCCAGCCTGGGCCCTCGATGCAAAGCGAATCGGGAGAGACTTTCAACGAGAGACGGTATGGCAGATTCATGCGGGACGCTCTTTGAGCGACAAACGTCTGGCACCGAGCCGATAAAGCTCGAACGCGCCGATCGAAGCCACCAGGCTGATGATGGCGAGTGCGATGAACACACCCCTCCAACCGAATTCGACCGAAACGCGCGCCACCGTATCGCCGGCGAAGATGCCGCCGATGTAGCCTACGCCATCGATGATGCCCGAGGACAAGGCGCCCGCCCGCTTGCCGCCGAAGTCGAGAGCGAAGGCGCCGCCCAGAAAAGAATATGGCCCAAGAATGCAGAATGCCACTGCGCCGATGGCGACGAGCGGCACGACGCCGCGCACCCCGGGCGCCAGTTGCGTCAGGAACCAGAGGGCGAAGGCGCCGGCGAACAGCCCGCTGAACAGCGGCAGCGATCGGCCATTGGGACCCAAACGATCCGACAGCCATCCGACCAGGATGACCGAGATCGCCCCAACTGCGGGAAATATCGCGCTCATCGAGGCGGCCTCGCTCACCCCGTACCCGAGAAAATCCTTCAGGTACACCGGCGTCCAGTTGTTGAACGTCTCACGGATGATGGTGCAGGCCAGGGAAAGCGCGCAGACCAAGAGAAATGCGGGGCTTCTCACCAGCGGCAGCAGCAGGGCCTTCAAGGAGCGCGGCGAATTCTCATCGTCCGCGAACAGGTTCATGGGGTTGGCATGGGCCTCGCTGAATCCCAGTTGCGTGCGCGTCTCGCGGAGCAGGAACAGGTTGGCAACGAAACAGACGCCGGCCACGGCTGCCGCGAGATAAAAGAGCGTCCGCCAGCTGGCGCCAGTGCTCAGCAGCGCGCCCATCCATTCGCGCGCGGCAGCATCGCCGACCAGGTAACTCACGCTCAAAATGCCGATCATGAGTCCATAGGTGGAGTAATCAAACCATTTGGAGGAGACCTTTACCAAACCCGCCCAGGCAATCGACTGGGTGAGGCGATTGCCAATCCATGCGAGCGTGAAGATGGGCAGTGACCCGCCGAGCACGAATATCAAGGTGAAAAGCGTGGCACCGGCAAGGCCAATGAGAAAATTATTTCGGCCGCCCCAATAATCGCCAAGTCCGGTGAGAAACAATTTGCCTATGGCGTAGGCCAGCACCCCAAGCGAAGGAATGCTGCCCAGGCGCACAATGGCTTCCGCATGCGTCATGCCATGCTTGGTGAGTTCGTCTATCAAGAGCGGCATTGCGACCGATAGATCCGCACGACAAAAGTACAGCGCCGCATAACCCGCGAACAGCAGCGTGATCACTAGCGTTTGACGTACGCGAAGTGAGGTGAGCATCGCTTAGCGCGCCCGCTGCAGTGGGTGGGTCCCTAGCGGAGCCGCAAATCCGCTTTCGCCAACAAGCTGATAGTTCACTGAAACAACCTCGGCGGCGTTGATATATCCGCGGCGAGGCTTGTGCAGAATCGCAGGCAGGTGAGCCGAGTCGGGCGGGTTGCAGATGAGCGGCATTGACAGGGGCAGCTCGGTCTGTTCCATCGTTGGTTTCTCCGACCGCACTCCAAGTGGCGCGACGCCTCGTGGCTCGAGGCGCGGCGTTGTCGGGCGAACTGCGTTCGAGCCGCTAATAGCCAAGTTTGAGGCTCTGTGACGAAGGGGCTGGTGACATCCGAGGAGTCTACTGGTCCAGTTTCGCGCGCGACAATAAGTTTCGCGTTCTGCCGGCCTTGTGAAACCCGATTCTGCCCCCAGCAACCTACCTCGATGCAAGAGATGGGAACAGAATACGCGCTGATGGGGATGGTCCTGGTGGGCGTGCTGCTTTGCCTGATGGGATTCTGGATCGAAATTCGCCATCGTCGGCATGAACAGCGCCAGGAAACCCGCCGCCGGAACCTGTTCGGGGCGCTCCATACCGCCGGGGACTTCAAATCGACACCTTCGGCGAGCGAAATGGACGGGCTCTCACAGGCGGCGCCAAACGGTACCTAGGGTAATCCCCGGCCGCTCGATGACGGACGAATCCCGTTACAATTGACCGGATGCACATCCATCGATTGCTTCCGACGCTCATCCTTGCCTTCCTCAGCGCGTTTTGCCAGGCGGCTCCGGCGCTGAAAATCAACCTCGACGATTTCGACGCCCGGAGGCAGACCGCTAAACTCGACAACAGCGAGACCCTCGCCTACATCGAGATTGGGAATCCGCACGGTACCCCCGTCGTCCTGATCCACGGGTACACCGACAATGCCCGCGACTGGGTCCCGATGCTGCCCTATCTCGACGCCAAGTTTCGCCTGATTCTCGTCGACCTGCGGGGCCATGGCCACTCCAGCAAGCCGGAATGCTGCTACAGCCGTTACGATTTCGCCTACGACGTGAAGCTTCTTCTCGATCGACTCAAAGTCGACAAGGCAGACATTGTTGGCCATTCCCTCGGCAGCATCATCACCCAGACCTTTGCGGAGATCTGGCCAGAACGTACGTTGAAGGTGGTTCTGATCTCATCGACAGGCGGCATTCCGCCGGGCGCTGCGAAAAAGAAACCTGGCTTCGATTTCGCCAGCGAAATCCGCAAACTCAAGGAACCCATCGACCCCGACTCCCCGTTCATGATTGCGTGGTGGAGTTCGCCGACCCCCGTCGATCCCGATTTCATCCGCCGCCAGCGCATCGACTCGGCGGCAATTCCTCTTAAGGTATGGCTGGCGATTCTCGATGAGGGTCTGGCGGGCGACCAATATTCAGACCTTCAGGCAAGCTTGCCGCGCTTGAAAGCTCCCGCGCTCCTCATTTGGGGGAGCGAAGATCCCATTATGGAACCGCCCGCCCGGGCAAGCCTAGAACGCGCATTGCCTCGCGCCGAAGTCAAAATATTCAAAGGGCTCGGGCACAACCCTTTCTGGGAGGATCCGCAGGCCGTGGCGGCACGCGTAAATCAATTCTTGACCGAGCTATAAGATGCGCGCCATTTATGCCAGCTTTTTCGCCCTAATATGCGCCGCCACCTGCTCGGGAGCCGATCTGGCGGTCGATGCAGGAGCCGAGACGGTGTACCGGCATGGCCTCATCTACACAGTCGATGCACACGATCACATGGCAGAGGCCATCGCGGTGCGCGCCGGACGGATCGTATTCGTAGGATCCGACGTGGACGCCGCGCACCTAATCGACGCGCGCACCCACGTGGTCGATCTTGCCGGTCGATTCGTGATGCCAGGTTTGATAGACGCGCACATGCACCCGTTGGACGGGGGTGCGCAACTGGTGAGTTGCAATCTCGATTACAAGCCCCTCACCATCGAGGCATTCCGCGACCGCATCCAGGCATGCATCGATGCAGACCGGACGCACGAACCCGATGGCTGGCTCAATGTAACAGGATGGTATCGGCAGTTCATGCTGCCCTCCGGAACCGATGCCGATGCCCGCACGCTCTCCGCGCTGAAGACCGCGCGCCCGATTCTGGTCCATTCGACCGACGGCCACAGCGTACTCGCCAATGAACGGGCGATGTCCCTTGCCCACCTTAACTCCGGTTCCAAGGACCCGCCGGACGGACGCATGGCGCGCGCCAGCGACGGCAGCCTCAGCGGCATTTTCGAAGATGGCGCTCACCGGCCGTTGCTCGAGCGCGTGCCTGTGCCTTCGGAAACGGACACCGAAGCGATGGCGAGGGCCGCCTTGCGGGCTTTGAATGCGCAAGGGGTTACTTCATTCCTCGATGCCGCCGCATCGTCCGCATCCATCGCCGCGTTCTCGCACCTGGCCAAACAAC
>DASXOQ010000042.1:0-1688 GCA_036494165.1 Steroidobacteraceae bacterium | reverse complement strand
GTCCCCGAACTTGATCCGGGGATCGACCGGCCACCCACGAGAACACCGCTCCCTCAAGATAACCATCTGATACGAAACACGATCCTTTTGCGATCCAGATCATCGCGGCGGGGCGGCGTGGGTGGCCGGGTCGAGCCCACGGCTGTCCGGCAGGAGTTTTGCTTGCTTAGGCGCACGGCTTTGATTCTACTCGTCTCCTGAGTTTAGCGACTCATCGGGACACGAAAGGGCCAAAGCCGTGCGGCACAGGAATAGCGTCTTTCACGATGTTCTGAAACGGGTTCCCTGGGCCGCCTTCGACGGGCTGGTTGGGGAGCACGGGAGCGACGAGGGGACGCGCAGTTTCACCTCTCGCCAGCACCTGAGCGCGCTTTTGTTCGCGCAATTGAGCGGCGCTTCCTCGCTTCGGGAGATCGAGGCGGCGATGGCCAGCCATCAGGGGCGGGTCTATCATTGCGGCGCGGTCGCCCCGAAGCGCTCGACCTTTGCCGACGCCAACCGCAATCGCGACTTCCGGGTCTTTTCCGGGCTGTTCGAAGCCATGCTGGCGGGCGCGAGCCGCGGCTTCCGGCGCAAAATGGCTGACGCGGTGCGGCTGATCGACTCGACCGGGCTGAGGCTTGCCGGCGTCGGCGCGCAATGGGCGCGCTTCTCGACCTCCGTCTTCGGCGTCAAGGCGCATGTGATCTACGATCCGGCCCTCGGCCGGCCGATCTACCACGCCGTGACCGCCGCCAACCTCAACGACATCACCGCAGCCAAGGACATGCCGATCGAGGCGGGCGCGACCTACGTGTTCGATCTTGGCTATTACGACTTCGCCTTTTGGGCCAAGCTCGACGCGTTCGGCTGCCGGCTGGTGACCCGCTTCAAGACCAACACGCCGCTCAACCAGGCCAAAGACATGCCTTTGGCCGAGGGATCGGACGTTCTAAGCGATCGGATCGGGTTCTTGCCCGCCCGTCAGTGCAACAATCGCAAAAATCCGATGCAGGATGGGGTGCGCGAGATCGTCGTCGAGACCGAAACCGGCAAGAGGCTGCGCATTCTCACCAATGACCTCGATGCTCCCGCCCAGGAGATCGCCGACCTCTACAAACGACGCTGGCAGATCGAACTGTTCTTCCGGCTGATGAAACAGACGCTCAGGATCACGAAATTCGTCGGCAGATCGGAAAACGCCGTGCGCATTCAGATCGCCGTCGCGCTCATCGCATTCTTGCTGCTCCGACAGCTGCAAGACGTCACCAAGGCAAAGCATGGCTTCCTCGAACTGGCTCGACTCGTGCGCGCCAATCTCATGCACCGGAAAGACCCCACACGGCTCCGAAAACCCCCGCCGCCACCGCCACTCGACTCGAACCAACTCCAACTCTGCTTGAGCCCAACTTGAACCGGACAGCCGTGCGCTCGTCGCGGCCATCCACGCCGCCCCGCCGCGATGATCTGAATCGCAAAAGGATCGTGTTGTCGTATCAGATGCTTATCCTGAGGGAGCGTGTTCTCGTGGGTGGCCGGGTCGAGCCAGGTCGAGCCCGGCCATGACACTTCATGACCTGTTTCGCCCTCCCCGGGACCTTAGTAAAACCGGATCGCCTCGGAGCGGCGACTGCTCTGGGCGCGAAGCGGACCTTCGAAGGCGACGGCACGGACGACGCCAATGCGCAAATACCGGTCATTTCCCAAAG
>DASXOQ010000041.1:0-1510 GCA_036494165.1 Steroidobacteraceae bacterium | reverse complement strand
AGCGGGGATAAATCGCGAGTAACGGTGCAACCACTACGCTTGTCAAGTGGTTTCAGGAGACGGTAGTGGGTCAGTTTGAAACGGACGCACTACTCGCCCGAGACCCCGGCGATGAAGCCGGCGACCAAGCGCTGGATGTCGGCCGGTGGCAGGTTGTAGCGGGCATTGCCATCCGGCACGCCCATATTGCCGCTGATCACGAAGGCGCGCAGGCCCGCCTTGGCGAGGCTCTTTGCCTGTGCGATGCTGAGCCCGCCGACCACCTGCACGGGGGCGGCCTTGCCGACCCGTTCGAAGACGGCGCGAGCTACATCACCGAGATAGTCGTCCTCAATGAGTTTCGGGTTTGCGTGCCGCGCGTCGGACTGCAGGTGGATACCGACCGCGTCGACGCCGGCCTCGACCATCCGAAGCGCGACTTCGCCTGCCTGGGCGGCGGGGCCCTGGTGCGGCACCATGATGTCGGAAAAGACAAGTCTCGGCAATTCGAAGCCGGCGCGTCTGAACTCATCGCGCACGCCGCAGATCGACTTCGCCGTATCCACGCCGGCGAGAGCGAGGAAATCAAAGATGTTGCCGCCGCCGACGTAGACGCTGCGCGCCTCGCCGGCACCGCCATCCATGGTCTTCATGTCTGCCAGCAGGAGAGCGCCGGGAAATCGCTTGCGGAAGGCGGGCACGACGTTCGAAACGCCCTGGGTCTTGAGCAGCGGCGTCCCCATTTCGACGATGTCGACTCCACCCGCCAGCGCCGCACTCGCGACCGTCAAACCCAGATCCAAGGTCCCCACATCGACCGAAATCTGAAACGAGAGGCGGGTCTTGAGCCGATCCACAACGCGGGCGGAACTCGGGTGTGTCTCCTTCGCCAGCTGCTGGCCCCAGGCGGAACTGGGCCGTATCGTCTCGACGATGGCGCCGACGGCCAACCCGCCGCCAGCGGCGTCGAGGAACGATCGCCGGTTGAGGTGCCCGTGGTGATTCGACGTCTTCTTACGATCCATGATCGCAGCTCCTTTGACGAATCGACGCTTGGGGGAAGCCAGTGTCAGCCTGACGGGCGCAAGCTTTTCCACACCGTCCTTCCATTTGGTGCATTCTAGCAGGACCATGCCCCGCAGAGGGTGATCTTCACTGAATACCTGCGCACTCTGCACTATCGACATCTGCAAGCACCCTATAATTCCGGCGACTTACTGCACACTTTAATTTGAGGGAACAAACTCTTCCACCTCAAACGACTGCCGGACCATCGCCCGCAGCTCCTCGAGCGATCCGATGTGCCCGGTTCCGAGCGCCTGCGTCAGAGCGTTGCCGATCGCCGTTGCTTCCGCCGGTCCGGCCACTACGCGCCGCTGGGTCACGTCCGCGGCAAGCTGATTTAGCAGCGCATTGCGCGAGCCGCCGCCTACGATGTGAATCACCTTGATCTGCCTTCCGGTGAGTTGTTCGAGCGCCTCCAACACGTGCTTATAGCGCACGGCCAGGCTGTGCAATATCAAACGAGTCA
>DASXOQ010000040.1:0-1514 GCA_036494165.1 Steroidobacteraceae bacterium | reverse complement strand
GCGGGCAGCATCATTCGTCTTGTAATGCTGCCGCGTCCATCGCTCCCCGCGCCCAACGTTAATGACGATGGCCAACGCCCCTCTTGCGGGCACGGGATATCCGAGAAGTGCTGCTGATTTGCGTTCGCGATCAAGAAAGATTGGCTGCGACAGATTGGCACGACGGGCAAATCAGTGAAAATCAATGAATCTGTGTCAAGGGTATTTGAGTGAGCCGCGCGCTTTTCCTTCTCCCCTTGCGGGAGAAGGTGGCTCGCATTGCGAGCCGGATGAGGGTCGCACAAGACGAGAGGCCGCGTACCCCTCACCCGTCGCGGAACTTCGTTCGGCGCCACCCTCTCCCACGGGGGAGAGGGAAGAAGCGCGACTCCTTACGATCAGCGCAGCACCAAACTTGATGTCATCGCGCGACGAAACACTCCCGAAACACGATTCCCGTCTTCACGCATGAACGAATGACGAGAGCATTCCGACAGATGGGCAGGGACAAGACAGCGGCATCCTGCCACTCACACTGGAGAAGACAAATGTTTCGTAAGGTAACTCTTGGACTGATCGCTGCAGCGTCACTCGGCTTCGCCGTACTGGCTCCCTCAGCCGCCTCTGCCCACGGCTTCCATGGCCATTGGGGGCATTTTTGGGGTCCCGGCCTAGGCTTCGGCGGTGTCTACCTGAACACCGGCGGCGACTGCCTGCAGCAGCGGATGGTCGAGACCCGTTACGGCGTGCGGCTGCGCACCGTCAACGTCTGCGCCTACAATTACGACTACTGAGCCGACACCTTCGACCAACGAGAACCCCGATCGCTCACGCGATCGGGGTTTGTTGTGTCGATATCATTTGTCCACGAAGCTCGCGGTATCCGCGACGGTGGCGCGCGAGGTGCGGTAGCTGTTGACCTTATGGGCATGGTCGGCAAAGCCGAACGAGATGCCGCAGACCACGCGGCGATCTTCGGCGAGATTGAAGTGCTTGCGAATAAGGCCGGACTGCCGCGCCAGCGCGGCTTGCGGAATTGTTCCGAGCCCGAGCGCCTGGGCTGCCAGCATGAAATTGCTGACATAGGCGCCGCAATCGATCGCGCCGTAGACCCCGAGCGCCTCATCGGTGTGAATGATCGCGACATGCGGTGCGCCGAAGAAATTGTAGTTCTCCAGCGCCTGCTTCGCGTAGGCCGCTTTGTCGCCGCGCGCGATGCCGAGCGTGTTGTAGAGCTGGAAGCCGCTTTCGCGGCGGCGCTCGAGATAGACGCCGAGATATTCGCGCGGGAACGGAAAGTCGCCGTCTTCCGGCGCGCCGGAAGAGACTTTGGCATAGATGGTCTCGCGAAACCGTTCCTTGGCGGCCCCGCTCGCGATCAGGACCTGCCAAGGCTGGCTGTTGCACCATGACGCCGTGCGCTGGGCGGCCTTCAGCACATGCTCGATGGTTTCGCGCGGCACTTCGCGCGGGAGAAACGCGCGCACCGAATAGCGCTCGCCCAGCAATTCCTCGAGCACGCCGATGCGCTGATC
>DASXOQ010000039.1:0-234196 GCA_036494165.1 Steroidobacteraceae bacterium | reverse complement strand
AAGCACTTGGTCGCTGCACAGGAACGTGCCTTTCGCATTTTTTCGGAATTCGCCGGCGAGACCGCCGCGGCGACCTTTCGGCAGCTCACGGAGAGCGAAGACACCCTACAGCTTCACCGCCATCGAAACAGTGCATACGCTTGCGAGGAGATGCCCGATGTCGGCGCCGTCGAGTGGTACGAGTTGGCGACGCGACGCATCGATGTCATGAAGGTCATCGAGGACGCGGTGAGCTCGGAGCTTGAGCGCTTGTGTCTCGACACGCTTCACAGGATGCAAGGCGCACCGGTCGCCGGTCTGCCGCCCTCGCAGGTAGCAATGCTCATCACTGACATTGAGGCGTCAGCGCCACTGCTGGCGCTCCACAGCCGCCCCAGCATGTTCGCTGCCGAGGAGGAGTTACCGCAGACATTGCATTCGATCCGTGCGGTGGTCGAGGCGCAATCGCGTCGCATCGACACGATGAATTCCGAACTCGAATCGACGCGTCAGGCGCTGGCGGAACGCAAGCTCATCGAGCGCGCCAAAGGCATCCTGATGCAGCAACGGCACCTTTCTGAAAGGGACGCCTATGAACTGATGCGGCAGACTGCGATGCGTCAGAACAAACGGCTCATCGAAATAGCCACAGCCGTGGCCAGCATGGCAGACCTTTTCAAAGGCTAGTGGGTGCCCGCGCCACCTTCTCGACGCGAGCCCCTAAGCGCGGAAACACGCGCTTGGCATTGCCCTCGAAGATTTTTCCTCGATCCGCGTCCGAGAGCTTCATGGCATCGATGTAGCGCTTGGTGTCATCGTAATAACTGCCGGTCTCCGGGTCGATGCCCCGTACGGCACCGACCATCTCCGAGCCGAAAATGACGTTATCGACGGGAATGACCTTCAACAGCAGCTCGATGCCCGGCAAATGATACACACACGTGTCGAAGAACACGTTGTTCAGAAGGTAGCTTCCCAAGGGACGCTTTTTCATGTCCTGCGCGAGACCGCGATAGCGTCCCCAATGATATGGGACTGCGCCGCCACCGTGCGGAATGATGAACCTGAGATCCGGGAAGTCGTGAAAGAGGTCCGCCGTAAGAAACTGCATGAATGCCGTGGTGTCCGCATTGATGTAGTGCGCGCCGGTCGCATGGAAGTTTGGATTGCACGAGGCGCTCACATGTACCATCGCCGGCACCTTGAGCTCCACCATCGTCTCGTACAGCGGATACCAATGCCGGTCGGTCAGCGGCGGCGAGGTCCAGTGCCCGCCCGACGGATCGGGATTGAGATTGCACCCTACGAAACCGAGTTCCTCCACGCAACGGCGCAGCTCCCTCGCGCTGTTCGCCGGCGATACGCCTGGCGATTGCGGTAGCTGGCATACGCCCACGAAGTTTCTCGGATAGAGCTCAACCACGCGATGAATCAGATCGTTGCATGCCTGGGTCCACCGGCCGCTGGTCGTCTCATTGCCAATGTGGTGCGCCATCGCCGAGGCACGCGGCGAGAAAATTGTGAGGTCCGTGCCGCGCTCGCGTTGCAGCTTCAGCTGAGCATTCTCCAATGAATCGCGGATCTGATCGTCACTGATACGGGACATCACATCGAGCGGCACATCAAGATTGCTTTTGAGCCCGGCAATCTGTTCGTCGCGAAACTTCTGCAGCGCCGCCGGAGCCGTGGTGTAGTGACCGTGGCAATCGATGATCATGTTCCTGTCCCTAGTGCCAGTACATACGAGTTGGATTGTCCACCAGGATGGCATGCCGCAGCGTCTCGTCAGGGCAGATCTCGCCGAAGAGATCGACCAGTTCGCCGTCGTTCGGCATGTCCTTTGTGATATTGGGATGCGGCCAATCAGTGCCCCAAAGAATTCGCTTAGGATCAATATTCAAGAGCGCGCGGGCGAACGGCACCGCGTCGCGGAACGGTCGCCGTCCCACCGACACGCGCTCAGAACCGCAGACTTTGATCCAGGCTAGAGGATTGCGGCTGAAAAGTTCCTGCAGAAGCTCAAACGGCCGTTGCGTCAGACCGTCAGCCGCCTTCACCCGACCCATGTGGTCGATGATGAAGGGCACATCGATCCTCTTTAGCAACGCCTGCTGCGACAATATGTCTTCGGCGTCGAAGTGCAGGACGATATGCCAGCCCAACGGCTTGACCCGTGCGACCAGGCGATGAAAGACATCGAGGTCGGGCACGCCACCGAGATGTTTGACGAAGTTAAAGCGGATGCCGCGGATGCCGCCCGCATGCAATCGCTCAAGATCTGAATCCGTCACGGCGTCCTCTACGCATGCCACCCCGCGATAAGAATCGTTGCTGCTGGCGATTGCATCGAGTGTCACGTCCATGTTGGTTCCGTGACAGCTCGCGTGCACGATGACCGCCCTCTCGATTCCGAGCTTCTTGTGCAGCGCGCGCAGTGCCGCGACCGGCGCATCCGGTGGGGTGTAGCTGCGGTCAGCAGCGTACGGGAACTTGGCGGCGGGCCCAAAAACGTGGCAGTGCGCGTCGCAGGCGCCAGTGGGCAATCTGAGAGTCGGCACGACGGGCTTTGAATCGGGCGGCAGACAGCTTTTCATAGCATTCTTGGCTGGGGCGTTCATTTTGATTGCGCCGTGTCGAAATCCGCCTGGTCCGCGTAGTACCTGAGCCCTGCCTTGGCGAGCGGCTCCCGCATGTTGTAGATGTCGAGGCCCAGTTCCCCAGCCGCAAGTCGTTTGCGTGTCCCCTGTTCCTTCGCCTCTCGGGCCGCGGACGCAGTCGCCACTTTGACCGCCTGCTCTCTCGGCACCACCACGACCCCGTCGTCGTCGGCGACCACCACATCACCCGGCCTCACGAATGCGCCCGCGCAGACCACCGGTGTGTTCACGGAACCGACGGTTGCCTTGACCGTGCCCTTGGCATGCACCGCGCGAGCCCAGACCGGAAACCCCATGCTCTCGAGTTCTGCGGTGTCACGGCAACCTGCGTCGATGACGAGTCCGACTGCTCCGCGTTTCTGAAATGAGGTGGCGAGCAGTTCGCCGAACATACCGTCTGTATTCTCCGATGAAGTGCCGAGCACCACCACGTCGCCGGGTTGTATGAGTTCCGCCGCAACGTGCAGCATCCAGTTGTCGCCGGGATGGGCAAAGATGGTGAGTGCCGGACCGCAGGCCTTGGCCCCGCGATAGACGGGCCGCATGTAACTGGCAAGCAGGCCGAAACGGCCCTGCGCCTCGTGGACGGTTGCAACTCCGTGGTGCTTCAGTTGCGCCACGCTCGCGGCGTCGGCTCGCTCGACGCTGCGTATAGCAATACCTGATTGTCCAATCATCAATGACCTCTGAAATGTGCTCTCACGTTATTTGGTGATCACGTATACTATCAAGGAATGAGCCATCTACCTGTTATCGCAATCTGGTATAGCTAGGGCCGCGTGGAACTGAAGCAACTGGAGTACTTCCGCCACGTCGCAGAGCTCGGCAGTTTTACGCGCGCGGCAACGTTTCTCTCGGTGGTGCAGCCGGCGCTCAGTCGCCAAGTACGGCAGCTGGAGATTGAGTTGGGACAGACGCTGTTCGAGCGCAATGGCCGGGGGGTAGTGCTCACCGACGCGGGATCCCGGCTGCTGGAGCACACTCGCGGCATCCTGACGCAGGTCGGCCGGGCGCGCCAAGAGCTGGAAGATCAACGCAATGGGGACTCCGGACATTTTGCGCTGGGTCTGCCGCCGAGTCTCGGCCGCAGCGTAACGGTTCCGTTGGTGAAAGCCTTTGCCGAGCAGTTGCCCCACGTTCGGCTTGCTACGGTCGAGGGGCTATCCGCGTACATGCTCGAGTGGCTGAACGTGGGCCGCGTTGATTGCGCACTGGTGTACAACGCCGCCATGACTCCAGCCGTAGAAGTGCAGCCGCTGCTCGATGAGCAGCTGTTTCTGGTCGCCCCGCTCGAGGACAAGAACGCCCGCCGCCAAAGAAAGACCATCACGCTCGCGGAACTCGCGGAATACCCTCTGATCATTCCAAGCCGTCCCCACGCCATGCGCATGACCGTGGAAAATGCCATGGCCGGCGTCGACCAGAAGATCAGCGTGGCCCATGAAATCGAGAGCATTCCGGCCATCGTCGATCTGGTACGCCAGCGTCATGGCTTCGCCGTACTGCCGATGAACGCCGTCAAATCCACCCGCTGGGCCGATGAAGTACTGGTAAAAGCGATCGTCACGCCGCTGCTGAAGACCCCGCTCTCTCTAGCTACTTCATCGCAACGCCCCAAAAGCTCGCTATTACGCAAGGCAAGCGAGCTCATCCGCGAGGTTGTGCGCAAGGAGATACGAAGCCCGGAGATTCTATCGTGAGTGACGCACGGGACTACGACGACATCCCCGGCACCTACGTCTATGATGCGCGGCGCGGACGTGAAGGCTATGCCCTCAACATGTTCTGCATGTCGCTTAACAAGGCGGAAAACCGTGCGCGCTTTAAAGCCGACGAAGCGGCCTACCTCGACGGCTACGCCCTCACCCCCGAACAGCGCCGCAGCGTCCTCGAACGCGACTGGCTCGCCATGCTAAAGGTAGGCGGCAACATCTACTACACCATCAAAATCGCCTTCTGTGACGGTCTCACGTTCCAGGACGTTGCCGGAATGATGGCGGGCGAGCCGAAAGAAAAATACGCGCAAATGATGCTAAGCGGCGGACGCAGTCCCGAAGGCAATCGCCACAAGAAAAAAGGCGAGCATGGCTAGAATCATTGCCGGCATCGCCTGCTCGCACGTCCCGGCAATCGGGGTCGCTATGGATCGCGGTGCCACCGACACCCCCTATTGGCGTCCGCTGTTCGAAGGATACGGCCCTGCGCGCGCCTGGTTAGCTGCATCGAAGCCCGATGTGGCCATCATCGTCTACAACGACCATGCTTCCGCATTCTCGCTCGAGATCATTCCCACCTTTCTCATGGGGGTGGCACAGAAATTCCCCATTGCCGACGAGGGATTCGGGCCTCGGCCCGTCCCCGCCGTCATAGGGCACCCCGCGCTCGCGTGGCACTTGGTCGAATCATTGATCTTGGACGAATTCGACATGACCATTGCGAATGAGATGCCGGTCGATCACGGCCTGACAGTCCCGTTGTCCATCACCTGCGGTCAGCCGACGGAGTGGCCCTTCAAAGTGATTCCGCTGTGTGTGAACGTGGTGCAGTATCCGCCGCCAACGGGCGCCCGATGCTTCAAACTCGGACAGGCGATCCGCCGCGCGATTGAGCGGTTCGACGAGGACCTTCGCGTGGTGATCTATGGCACCGGCGGCATGTCGCATCAGCTTCAGGGAGAACGCGCCGGGCTCATCAACCGCGAATTCGACACCCAATTTCTCGACGGGCTGACCAAGGATCCAGTTGGCCTCACCAAGATCTCGCATACCGAATACATGCGTGAGGCAGGTTCCGAAGGCGTCGAAATGGTGATGTGGCACATCATGCGTGGCGCACTCGACGAGCAGGTCACCGAGGTTTTCCGGCATTACCACGTGCCTGCTTCCAATACGGCGGCCGGATTGATGATCCTGGCAAATCGAGGCGTTTCGTGAAGTTGTGTCTGGTAGGTCAAGGGGCTTTTGGAATCAAGCATCTCGAAGCCTTATCCAAGATTCCGGGTGCCGAGGTGATAACCCTTACCGGTTCGACCGCCGAGAGCGCCCGTGAGGTAGCGCAGCATTGGAAGATTCCGCATTGGACCGGCAGTCTTGCCGAAAGCCTCGCGCAGCCGGGACTGGATGCCGTCATTATCAGTTCACCCACCCAAATGCATGCCGCGCAGGCCGAGCAATGCATGCGTGCGGGCAAGCACGTGATGATTGAAATCCCCATGGCCGATTCCCTGACCGATGCCGAGAAGCTCGCGCGGATACAGCGCGAGACCGGCGTCATTGCCATGGCGGGCCATACGCGGCGCTTCAATCCCAGCCACCAGTGGATCCATCGGCGCATCGAGGCGGGTGAGCTCAAGGTTCTGCAGATGGACGTGCAGACTTATTTCTTCCGCCGCACCAACATGAACGCCCTCGGCAAGCCGCGAAGCTGGACCGATCACTTGCTCTGGCACCATGCCTGCCACACGGTCGATCTTTTCGCCTATCAAACCGGCGAAACCATCAGTAGATGTCACGCGTTGCAGGGACCGGTGAGCCCCTCCCTGGGCATCGCGATGGACATGAGCATCGGACTCAAAGTCCCATCCGGGGCCATCTGCACACTCTCTCTGTCTTTCAACAACGACGGCCCGCTCGGCACTTTTTTTCGCTACATTTGCGACAACGGCACCTACATAGCCCGCTACGACGAGCTGATCGACGGAAAAAATAATTCGATCGATGTTTCCAAGGTAGATGTGTCGATGAACGGCATCGAACTGCAGGATCGCGAGTTCATTGCGGCAATCCGCGACAAGCGCGAACCCAATGCCAGCGTGACTCAGTGCCTTCCAGCAATGCGGGTTCTGAGCGAGCTCGATGCGCAGTTGCAGCGCGAGGCTTAGCGTTCAGTCTTCGAATGGCAGTCCGACGTAGTTTTCCGCCAGGCTCGTGAGCGCGGCCGTGGATTCGGACAGATAATCCAGCTCAGCCAGCTGGATCCTATGGTTGAAGGCATCGTCAGAAAACTTGTGGGTCATCGAGGTGAACCACCAGGAAAAGCGCACCGCCTTCCAGGTACGCCTCAGACAGGTGTCCGAATAGGCATCGAGACGAACGCGGCTGCCACGCCGATAGAACTCCTCGAGCGCACGATGCAGCACACGCACATCGGCGGCTGCGAGATTCAAACCCTTGGCGCCGGTCGGCGGCACGATGTGCGCCGCATCCCCCACGAGGAATAGGTTTCCAAAGCGCACCGGTTCGACTACGAAGCTGCGCAGCGGAGCTATGCTTTTTTCAATAGAGGGGCCGGTCACCACGGCATCAGCTACGTCGGGGGGCACACGCCTGCGCAGTTCATCCCAGAAACGACTGTCGGACCAGTCCTCGACTCTGTCATGCAGCGGACATTGGACGTAGTAGCGGCTCCGCTGCATCGAACGCATGCTGCAGAGGGCAAAACCACGCTCGTGATTGGAATACACGAGTTCGCTCGACGCAGGCGGCACATCGGCAAGGATCCCAAGCCAACCGAAGGGATACACGCGCTCGAAGCTGCGCAACCCATCTGTGGGCAAACTCGCGCGGCACACACCATGATAGCCATCGCAACCCGCGATGAATTCTCCCAGCACCTCCACACGCTTCCCCTGATGCATGAAGCTCGCGGCAGGATGCTGACCGTCGAAATCGCGCACCGCTACCTCGGAAGCGCCGTAATACAGAGCGCCTCCCGTGGCCATGCGCGCCTCGATCAGGTCCTTGGTGACTTCGGTCTGGCCGTAGATGCTCACCGCCTTTCCGGTGAGGGCATGCAGGTCGACTCGCACGTTGCGGCCCGAAAAGCCCAGTCGAAACCCGTCGTGCACCAGGCGCTCGTGCATCATGCGCGGGCCAAGTTGGGCTTGTTCCAACAAATCCACTGTCCCCTGCTCGAGTACCCCGGCGCGGATTCGTGCGGTCACGTGTTCGCAGGTTTGGCGCTCGAGCACCACGCTTTCTATGCCGCTCAAGTGAAGAAGATGCGACAGAAGCAGACCCGATGGTCCGGCGCCGATGATGATGACCTGGGTGTGGAGCATGTCCCCCTCGTGGGCAAGGACACTAACAGCGCATCGCTTCGCTCCTTGGGACGATCAGGCATCGTCCTGGTACTTATCCGCCACTTTGCCGCCGGCGGTAGTCCTGGGGCGAGAGGCCGCAATGACGCCGAAAGAAGCGCGAGAAGTAGGCCGGATCGGCAAATCCCAGTTCGCTGGCGATGTTCTGAACGCTCGCGGCCACGTACATGAGCCGCCGTTTTGCCTCCAGGGCGAGCCGCTGCTGGATGAGGGCAAATGCGGTAGTTCCGCTCTGACGCCTACAGAGGCGATTCAGGCTGGTTTCAGATACCCCGAGTCGCGCCGCGTAGCGCGCAACCGGCCAATGCCGGAGGTGATTCGCCTCGATCAGCCTTCGGAACTCGCGAATCAGCCTGCCGTCCGCGCCGGCGCGGGTTCCCACTTCGCTATCCATATGCGAGCCGTGAGCCAGCACTGCGAGGATGCTGCTCGCCAGCCAAGTGCATACGGGGCTATGGACGCTATCCGGCTGCCGGTATTCTTCCGCCAGCACCTTGAGCTGATTGCCGAGCCGGTTTGCCAAATCCGTATCGCGGGAAAGGCTCAGGAGCCGTGGGGAGGCGAAAAGTCGCTGAATAGGCAAATGGCGAGTCGCGGCCGCAGTACTCAGCAGCCGGTCAATATCCACCGAGAGTACATAGCCAACGGTATCGGCCCCGAATTTAAAGGCGTGCACCGCCCCCGAAGGTACCACCACCGCTGCCGGCCCCGCGAGATCCGTGCGCTGGTCTTCAAGCTCCGCCGCGACCGGACCGCTCAGAACCACTATGCACTGGCAAAGTCCCGTATGGCGATGAGTGGCGATGCGCCATAAGTATTTGCGGCTTCGCGATTGGATGTCCTCGATGTGCAATGCGTCGGTATTGAATACACCGGCATTTTGCTCGCCGTAAAGCGCGAAGCTTGGAATGTGTCGCTTGGCTGAGCGCATGACCGCCCGCAGCATAACAAGCGCTAGAGCACCCGGCGAACCCGTGCCGCCCGGCTACTCGCCGAGGAGATGCAAGGCGATCGAGCGGGTGTGCGCCCTGATGCGATGCTCGAACACGTAAATGCCCTGCCAGGTTCCCAGGGCGAGTTCCGCCTCGATGAGTGGAATCGAAAACTGAATCTGGGTCAACGCCGCCTTGATGTGCGCCGGCATGTCGTCCGGTCCCTCATCGTCGTGGGCATAGCGCCCTGGCTCTTCCGGCACTAAGCCGGCGAAAAAACGCCTGAGATCATCGCGCACCGCGGGGGCGGCGTTTTCCTGGATTAGGAGCGATGCCGATGTGTGCCTGCAGAAAAGCGTCAGCAGTCCCTTCCCGACACCCTGCGATTGGCACCAAGCGCGCACGCGGTCGGTAATTTCATACAGCCCGGCACCCTGCGTCTGGATGGAAAGTGTGGTCACAAATTGGCGCATGCACCAATAATAGCGATGGCGGGCGGCCGCGGCCTGGCAACCTGTCGAAACAGCACGAGGTGAGCTGCTTCGAGACCCTATTCAAGCCGCGGCGCCGCGCGATTAGCGGTTCGGCTCCGTAGATACCTGATCTGTCGCCGCCTGCCGCGTGCTCCCGACCAGTCGCAAAAGTTCGCGATTAAATGCCGGGATATCATCCGGCTTGCGGCTGGTCACGAGGTTTCCGTCGACCACGACCTCTTCGTCGACCCATTCGGCGCCCGCGTTCTTGATATCCGTCTTGAGGGAAGGCCATGAGGTCATACGGTGGCCCCGCGCGGCGCCGCTTTCAATCACAGTCCAGGGACCGTGGCAGATCGCACCCACGGGCTTGTCAGCGTCGAAGAATGCCTTGACGAAAGCCACCGCCTTAGGCTCCGTTCGCAGGTGATCTGGATTCATCACGCCGCCCGGGAGCACAAGCGCATCGTAGTCATCGGGATTTGCATTCTTCAATTCGCGATCCACCGCCACCTCTGCGCCCCAGTCGGTATGCTGCCAGCCGCGCAGCTTACCGGTCTTCGGCGACACCACTTCGGTCTGCGCGCCCGCGGCGTTGAGCGCCTTGCGCGGCTCCAGGAGTTCGGACTGCTCGAATCCGTCGGTGGCTAGAATGGCAATCTTAAGGCCTTGCAACTCGCGTCGCGGCATAACTTAGCTCCTTATCAGGTGGGTAATGGAGCTTGACGCACGCGTAGATGCAGTCCCATCGGAATTCCTCCCCGACGCCCTTAAGACCTCACCGACCGCCTGTCCCGCAAACGTAGTCCAATGGCCCACGCGTCCGCGTGAATTGCCTTGAATTGGTGCCGGGACTTTCCGTTGGCGCGGCTTGAGCAGTGCGCGGGTTAAATTTGTGTCAGTGCCACCCGACAAGCTGTTGCGCTGGCAGCCTCTGGCGGAAAAAAGCCGTACTACGAAAATGCTGGCATGCGAATGACCGTGTATGCGCTGGCCTTGATCACCACGTTGATGATGATCAGCGTTCCGATCCAAGCACAAGATGAAGCCGCCGGCCCCGCGATCAATCATCGACAGCTGGCAGATTGCATGATGCGGCACATGGCCTCTAATCGTTTGCTCTCATACAACGACGCCGCGAAAACCTGCAAGGATCTCTTGAAACCGCACAAAGCCGACACCGCGGCCAACGTCGCGGCTAAACCGGCCGGCTAAGCCGTCAGTCGGCGCTGCGGCGATCGCCGCGCCCGCGCCGTTCCGTGCGCCCTTGTACATTGCGGCGCATTCCGTCGAGATCTTCCTTGCGGCGCGTTTGGACGCGCCGGTCGTCGAAATGTTTGTAGGCGCAGGTGCATCCCTCAGGATTGGAACACCCGACAAGCGGCAAACGCGGCGCCTCAGCGGAGAGAAACCGCTGCTGACGGATGGCTCGCGACGCTCCGCAGCCTCCGGTTTTGGTCACTACGGACACGGCGTGCCAGGTCTTGCGCCGACTTGATCGTACGCCCGATTTGGCGGAGCTCCGGTTCTGGAACATCATCTCGACCCCCTTTTCAGTACTAATACAGAATTAGTGCGTAAAACAGGTCATCGGCTCGCGCGATCAGAAATATTTCACTGTATATAACGAAACTAAGGCGCTGATTTACCGTATATTTCTGCATTGCAATATGAGATTCGCGCGGGCCTCGTTCCCAAAGGAAGCGCATACTTGCGCTCACAATCAATCATGCGCAGTTGGCAAGCCTTTACATTGAATGGCGTGCTTCGCTTCACGATGAAGCGGCATGGCAAGAAGCCGCTCGATCTCAATCGGCTTCGCGCCGCGACCAAAAAGCCGCCCCGGATGGCACTTGCCGTTCCACGGGGTTTCAAAGTCGACTCCCTGAACGCCGATGGACTGCAATTCGATGTGGCCGACCGTGATGCGCCCCGCATCTCGCCGCCCGCCCTCGCCGTTCTCTATATGCATGGCGGCGGCTACATCTTCGGCTCACCGCGGACCCACCGGCAAGTGCTGTTTGCGATGACGCGCGCCAGCAATGCACCCGTCTATGGCCTGTTCTATCGGCTGGCGCCTGAACACCCCTTCCCGGCAGCCGTGGAGGACGCCGAGCGGGCTTATCGCTTTCTTCTCGGGAGATTTCCGGAAACCCCTATTCTGCTCGCCGGCGATTCGGCCGGAGCAGGCCTCGCACTCGCCACCGCGATTGGCATCCGCGATGCCGGACTTAAGCGACCGGGAGGCCTTATCGGCTTCTCTCCCTACACGGATCTTTCGGTAAGCGGCCCGTCCGTGGAGGAGAACGCCAAAAGCTGCGCCATGTTTACACCCGAGGGCGTTCGCGAAGCTGCCGCCCTGTATCTCGCAGGAGCCGACCCGAGACATCCGCGGGCCTCTCCCGTATACGCCGATTTGCGGGGACTGCCGCCCATGCTGCTGTTTGCAAGCCGTCATGAAATCCTGCGCGACGATACCTTGCGTGTTGCGGAGCGGGCTCGTGCCGCCGGGGTCGACGTCGAACTCGTCGTGCGTGATCATTTGCCTCACGTGTGGCCGGTGTTCGTGAGACTGCTGCCGGAAGCGCGCGAAGCCTTCGAGAAAGTGCGTGCCTTTACCGCGGCGCTGGGCGCCAGGAGTGCTGGATGACCCCGACTCATGTGGATGTGCTCATCATCGGTGGCGGTCTGTCGGGTGTGGCTGCAGCCTATCACTTGAAGAAAAGGTGTCGGAACAAGAGCTTCGCCATTCTTGAGGCCCGCAACGCCATCGGGGGCACCTGGGACCTGTTCCGATATCCCGGGGTGCGATCTGATTCCGACATGTTCACCCTCGGCTACTCGTTCCGCCCCTGGCTCGAAGGTGAAGCCATCGCGAACGGAGACAAGATCCTCGCCTACATCCGCGCGGCGGCAATCGAATACGGCATCGACAAGAAAATACAGTTTGGGCTTTGCGCCAAGCGCGCTTCCTGGTCGAGCTCGGAGGCCACTTGGACGGTGGAAGCGGAACGCGCCGACACACATGAAGTGCTTCGCTACACATGCAATTTCCTCTTTTCCTGCAGCGGCTACTACCACTACGGTGAAGGCTACCTGCCCGCCTTCCCCGGCAGCGAAGCGTTTCAGGGGCTGACGGTCCATCCGCAGAAATGGCCTGCGGAGTTGGATTACGCCGGCAAGCAGGTGGTGGTTATCGGCAGCGGCGCAACGGCCGTCACCCTGGTGCCGGCCATGGCGAAGAGCGCTGCAAAAGTCACCATGCTGCAGCGTTCGCCCACGTATATGTTCTCGCGACCGAATGCCGACAAGCTCGCAGACAGGTTGCGCAAGCTACTGCCCACGAACTGGGCTTACCGGCTGATTCGCTGGCGCAACATTCTTTTCGGTATTTACTTTTTCGGCCTCTGTAAGCGCAGTCCCGAACGCGTGAAGAAATGGTTGATCAAGCAGGTGGAGGGCGCCTTGGGCTCGAGTTACGACGTGGCCACCCATTTTACGCCGCGTTACAACCCGTGGGACCAGCGCATGTGCCTGGTCCCCGACGGGGATTTGTTCGAAGCGATCAAGGCCGAAAAGGCACGTGTCATCACCGACCAAATCGATCACTTCACTCCCCACGGCATCAAGCTGAAGAGCGGCGCCGAGCTGCCCGCGGACATCATCGTCACGGCCACGGGGCTCAACCTCATTGCCCTCGGCGGCATGCAGGTGAGGGTTGACGGGCGGGTGGTCGATATTGCCAAGACCTTAAGTTACAAGGGCACCATGTACAGCGGAGTACCGAATCTTGCGTCCGCCTTCGGTTACACCAATGCCTCCTGGACTTTGAAAGCTGAACTCACCTGCGACTATGTCTGCCGGGTGCTCAACTACATGGATGCCAAGGGCACGCGCATCTGTGTCCCCTTCAACGAAGATCGCTCGGTGCAAGAGGAACCCTGGCTCAATTTGAATTCAGGCTACATCCTGCGAGTGGCCGACAAGCTGCCGAAGCAGGGCTCCAAGGCGCCGTGGCGCCTGCGTCAGAACTACGTGCTCGACATCCTGAATCTGCGCCATGGCGCATTGGACGACGGCGTACTGAAGTTCTCGGCACTCGGACTACCTGGCACGTCCCGGCAGCCGCGCTGATGATCTCTCCTCGCAACAATGTAAGCATCATCCTGCCGCGGTGAGTCTCGCTCCTTGCACGGTGTCCTCCTTGCAAGAGACATTCAGCATGCCGCTCAAAAGGCGTAGCCGGCAAGAACTCAGTGTTCCCAGTGCTCCTTCACGAAATGCCACTTGTCGCCGCGTTGCTCCCAGCCGCTGGGCACATAATGCGCGCCGCGACGCTGCACGACCCAGGTCCCCCCGACCCAATAGTAGGAGCGGCCGCTCCATTCCCAATGCCCAGCGCTCCACACATAGCCATCGCGTGCCGGCGGCATGATTTCTACTTTCCCCGGCGGTGGCGCCATCTCGGTGATGATCTCTGCGGCGCCCAGCGATACACTGGCGACGGCAAGGCTTGCGGCGAGGCACAAAGACATAACAGCGCTGCGAACGGTCATCGAAATCCTCCAAGGCGTCACGCATGATGTTGACTACACCGACCTGTGTAAGTAAAACGTCGGGCATGCGCGCTGTCAAGGAAAATTTACACCGATCGGTGCAATCATGAGCCGATGGCCTTCCAAGGAAGTGATGCAGGAGCGGATTCTTGCCACCGCCGACCGACTCTTTAACGGCGAGGGCATCCGCGCAGTGGGCGTGGATAAAATCGCCGCCGAGATCGGCATCAGCAAGCGCACGCTGTACAACTATTACGCGTCCAAAGAGGAATTGGTCCACGCGTATCTTTCACGGCGCTACGTACCGGTGCGCTCCTCCAGCCGACCGCCGCTCGAACAAATCCTACATTTGTTCGACTGGCTGGAACGCTGGTTTGCCAGCGACAACTTTCGCGGCTGCCCTTTCGTCAATGCCGTCGCGGAACTCGGCACCTCGGCCGCGCAAATTGCCTGCGACTTCAAAGAACAGCGGCGCGTCTGGATGTGCGAGTTGTTGACCCGCGTGCCGGTGGCAGACCCGGAAGGCCTGTCCGTTCAGCTCGCCATCTTGATTGAAGGCGCCATCGCCTCGGCACTGGTGCGCGGTGATCCAAAGGTGGCGCGCTGCGCCAAGGCGGCCGCCGAAGTCCTGCTGACGGCGGCCGGAGCCCGCCGCGACCCCGAGTCCTCTTCGCAGCGTGTATAGTTTCGCCTCTTTTTAAAGCACGCGAGGGGATGGATATGATGGAGCGCGTTGCCAAAGGCGTCGCCTTTGCATTGAGTCTGGTAGTGCTTGCGGGGTTGGCGCACGCTGCGCCGCTGCTTCTTCGCAATCCGTCGCTGAGTCAGGAGCGGATCGCATTCATTTACGCCGACGATGTGTGGACCGTGCCGCGCCAGGGTGGCGAGGCAGAGCGGCTCACTTCCATCGGCTCGGTCAACGCCGGCCCTTACTATTCGCCCGATGGCGCTCAAATCGCCTACTCGGCCCGCGAGCGCGGCGTCACCAGCGTCTATGTGATGAGCGCCGCCGGTGGCGTGCCGCGCCGCCTCACCTGGGAGCCGGACGGCAGCCGCATCGTCGGTTGGTCGATCGATGGCAAGGAGGTGCTATACGAGTCCGGCCGCCTGAGCCAGTCACGCTACCCGCGACTATTCGAGACGCGTGCCGATGGGGTCGGGGGCGCCCACGTGCTGCCTTTGCCAAGCGCCGCCTGGGGCAGTTTCTCGCCCGACGGGGCAACGCTTGCGTACGTGCCCGTGCAGCAGTGGCAGGACGCCTGGAAGCATTACCGCGGTGGGCAGACAACGCCTATTTGGCTGGTGAATTTGAAGACGTTGGACCTGGAAAGGATCCCGCGCGAGAGCTCCAACGATTCCTACCCGGTGTGGGCCGACGGCCGCATTTATTTCCTTTCTGATCGCAACGGGCCGGTCTCACTGTTCAGCTACGACCCGGCCGGCAAGCAGGTGCAACCCGTGCTTGAGAACAAGGGCTTCGATCTGAAGACCTTGAATGCAGGGCCCGGCGCCCTGGTGTACGAGCAGTTCGGCTCGCTGCATTTGTTCGATCTCGCCCAACACCAGGACCACCTGGTCTCGGTGACGGTACACGGCGATTTGCCGCGGCTGGCGCCGCATCTCGTGCAGGTGCCCATCACCCAGGCGCAGAATTTCGCCATCTCGCCCACCGGCAAGCGTGTGCTGGTCGAGGCTCTCGGCGACATCTTCACCTTGCCCGCTGAGAAAGGCGACACGCGCAACATCACAGGCACCCCCGGCAGCGCCGAACGCGATCCGGCGTGGTCGCCCGATGGCAAATCGATCGCCTACTTCTCGGACGCTTCCGGCGAGTACCAACTTTTCCTGCGCGATCAGGACGGCCTGCAGGCGCCCAGAGTCATCGATCTCGGCCCCGGCGCTTCGTTCTTCTACAAGCCGCGCTGGTCGCCCGACTCCAAGCGCATCGCATTTTCCGACAAGCACCTGCGTATCTGGTACGTCGATGTGGCAGGCGGCAAGCCGGTAAAGATCGACACCGGACTGCGCGGTGGCTTCGGCCCGCAGTCGGACATCTCATGGTCGCCGGATTCGCAGTGGATTGCCTACACCCGCGACCTGGAAAGCGAACTGCACGCGGTGTTCCTCTACTCCACCGTCACGCACGCCTCCACGCAGATTACCGACGGCATGAGCGATGCGGCGAACGTCGCATTCGACAAGGACGGCAAGTACCTTTACTTCACTGCCTCGACCAACGATGGTCCGTCCAACGCTGGCATCGATCTGTCCTCGCTCGACCGCGCCACCAGCTCCGGCGTCTATGTGGTGGTGCTTTCGAAAACCACCGCATCACCGGTGCCTCCGGAAAGCGACGACGAGAACAAGAAGAAGGACGACGAGGCCAAGACGGATGACAAGTCCGAGGCCGACAAGTCCAAGGACAAAGACAAGGATGGCGACAAGAAGGACGGGAAAAAGAAGGAGGCCGAGAAGGCCAAACCCACGGTGGTCGACCTTGCCGGCATCGGCAATCGCATCCTCGCCCTGCCGATCCCCGCCCGCAACTACGGTGCGCTCCAGGTGGCAAAGAGCGGCGTGCTGTTTCTCGCCGAAGGAGCGCCGGTCGGACGCCCTTCGGATTTCGACGGCGCACCGATCAAGGGGTTGTGGCGCTTCACGCTGGAGAAGCGTGAAACCGACCTCGTGCTCAACAATCTCAACGGGTTCGACGTTTCCTTCGACGGCGAGAAGCTGTTTTACGGCCGGGGCGAATCGCTGTTCATCGCGCCCGTGGCGGATCTGAAAGCCGGCGCGCCCGATGCACCGCAGGGCAAGCCCGTCAACACGGGCGGCATGTTTGCCATGCACGATCCCCGCGCCGCTTATAAACAGATGTACCGGGAGACATGGCACATCGAGCGGGACTTCCTTTACGATCCGCACTATCACGGCCTGGATCTGGCCAAGGCAGAAGCCAAGTACGCCCCCTACGTGGAGGCTCTCGCCTCGCGCGACGAATTCACCTATCTCTGCAATGAAATGCTGGGTGAACTCGAACTCGGCCACGTGTTCGTGCGCGGACCGCGAAATCCCAGCCACGATCCCAAGCCGGGACTGCTGGGCGCCGACTATACCGTCGAACACAATCGCTATCGTTTCGCGAAGATCTACAACGGCCAGAACTGGACCCCCTCGCTGCAGGCACCACTCACGCAGCCCGGCGTCAACGTCGTGGAGGGCGACTACTTGATAGCAGTCAACGGCCGCGAGGTGCATGCCAGCGACAATCTCGAGAGCTTCTTCGACGGCACGGCCGGCAGGCAGACGGTGATCAGGGTCGCGAAGAGCCCCGAGGGCGCCGATGGGCGCGATGCCACCGTGATTCCGGTGGACTCGGAGTACGGCCTGCGGAATCTCGACTGGATCAACTCCAACATCCGCAAGACCGACGCGCTCTCGGGTGGGAAGGTGGCCTACGTCTACATGCCCGACACGGCGAACGGCGGGTACACCAACTTCAACCGCTACTTCTACGCGCAGCTCGACCGGCAGGGACTGGTGCTCGACGAACGCTTCAACGGCGGCGGGTTCATCGCCGACTACATCGTCAATGTTCTCGGCCAAAAGCACTTGAGCAACGCCATCGAACGCGACGGCAAGGCGGTCCACGATCCGCAGGGGGCGATCTTCGGGCCCAAGGCGATGATCATCAATCAGTCGGCTGGTTCCGGAGGCGATGCCATGCCGTGGTATTTCCGCAAGGCAGGTCTGGGCACGCTGGTGGGCGTGCGCACCTGGGGCGGCCTGGTGGGCATCGGCGGCTATCCGCAGCTCCTCGACGGCGGCTCGGTAACCGCGCCGCGCTATGCCATCTACGGCACCACCGGCGACTGGGAGGTGGAAGGTCACGGCATCGCGCCGGATGTGGAAGTCGAGGAACTGCCGAAGGATGTGGCGGCCGGTCACGATGCGCAGCTCGAGCGCGCCGTGGCCATCGTGCTTCAGCAGCTCAAAGAACACCCGGTAGCGCCCTCCCCCATTCCGCCCTACCCCAATTACCATAAGAACGATGGCATGGGATCGAGCCACTAGACTTCACCCAGATGATCCGCGGGGGAGGCACGTGAAGTGCGTCCCCCGCTCCTCATAACCTCCGGTTCCTTCCATATAGCGTCAAGCTATTCGACCGCGTGCCTGCCCCTCTCGCACACTAAAGCTTCACAAGACCGGCCTTTTCCCGGTCGGCAAGGTGTGGAGAAGGCCATGGCCGAGATTGCAGAACGCGCAGGCGCCTCGTTGACGAGCCGCCCGTGGGTCAGGGAGTTCTTCCGGAAGGAGGACTGGTGGGCCATCTGGATCGGCCTCGGCCTCATCATTGTGGCGACCGCACTATTCGGCGCCGGCAGCAGCATCAAGTGGCTGGCGGTCGCGCCGCAGAAATGGAGTCATGGCGCCGATGTGGCCGCTCAGCTTCGCGCGCACGGCCTGCAATACGGATCGCTGTTCGTGCTTTGGGCTTTCGCGTTCGGCATAGGCGCCGCCGCGCTGGGCATCAAGATATCTAAGTTCCTGCCGGCGTTTCTCGCGGTGTTTCTGGTTGCCGCCTTCATTTATTTCCTCGGTCAGTGGGACCAAGCCGCGCATTACAACCTGGAGCCGCCCCTGGTGGCGTTGGGGTTGGGACTTCTCGTCTCCAATTCCATCGGCGTACCGCGTTGGCTGGAGCCCGGATTGCGAGTCGAGTTCTTCATCAAGACCGGCATCGTGCTGCTGGGTGCCGGTCTGCCGCTGACCTTGATCGCCTGGGCAGGCCCCACCGCCATCGTGCAGGCGGCCATCGTCTCTCTGGTGACCTTCGGCACGATTTTCATCGCCGCCCGCAAGCTTGGGCTCGACGCGCGACTCGCCGCCACCCTGGGCACCGGCGGCGCGGTATGCGGCGTCTCCGGCGCGATCGCCGTCGGCGGTGCGGTTGGAGCCAAAAAAGAGCAGGTGTCGGTCGCCATCTCTTTGGTGGTGCTCTTCGCGATCGTCATGATTTTCGTATTGCCGTTGGTCGCTCGAACCTTAAGCCTTTCGACAGGGGTGGCGGGCGCCTGGATCGGCACATCCGAATTTGCGGACGCCGCCGGCCTCGCCGCGGCGCAGACCTATGGGGGCTACTCCGGTGCTGTGCCCGGCATCACCGGCAGCCCCGATGCGGCGGTCAGCGCTTTTACCCTCATGAAAGTGATCGGCCGCGACGTCTGGATCGGGGTGTGGGCTTTCGTACTCTCCTTGATTGCCACCACGCGGTGGGAGAATACCGGAGTCACCACCCGGCCGAATCCGGGCGAGATCTGGCGGCGTTTCCCCAAGTTCGTGTTGGGGTTCCTGATCGCCTCGGCCCTCATCACACTGATCTCCAGGGGCTATGACTACGCCAGCTACAAAAAGGACGTGATCCCTGCGTTGGTGGCGCCCTTGCAAGCATTCCGGACCTGGGCCTTCACCTTTGCCTTCCTTGCAATCGGGCTCACCACCCGGGTGCGGGAATTCGCTCGCTTCGGCGCCAAGCCCTTCTACGCGTTCGCCATCGGCGTGGCGGTGAACGTCGTGGTGGGTTTCGTGCTCTCGACGCAGGTGTTCGCCGGCTTCTGGAACAAGCTCTGATGAGCGCGCCTCAGACCCGCTGTCGGGAGTGCAGGCATTTCAATGCCTCGCCGGAAGTGCTGGAAAGCGCATTGAAGGGTCTTTCATCCCTGAGTTCCGCGTACGCGACGGTCAGAAGCGATGATGGTCTGTGCGCGCTGCATGAGCGATACCTGTCCGCCGACAGCCGCTGCGCGCACTTCGAGGCGAACTCTCAGGCGTAGAGGCGTTCGACCTCGACAAGGCAGTCGTAGAAGGTGGGACCGCCACCGATGTCGGTAAGCATGTCGCTGCTGGTAAGTTCGTTGGCGTTCTTGTGATCACGGGCGAGCTTCTTCCACCACACCGACAATGCCACCACCAAGCCGCGCCGCGCACGGTCCGTCACTCGGGCGCGAAGTTCAAGGCTGCCGCGGTCGTTGTATACCCGTACGTAGCTGCCCTCCTCGATGCCGCGCCCCTCGGCATCCAGGGGATGAATGTCCAGCCGCGGCTCGCCTTCGACGCTGCGCAGACTCTGCACATTGACGAAGGAGGAGTTCAAGAAATGCCGCGCCGGCGGCGAGATCATGGCAAGCGGATAGCGACGGGCGGCCTCGCTGCGCGTGTCTTCGTTCGGCGCAATGTAATCCGGCAAAGGATCGAGGCCCCTGGCAATTGCGCGTTGCGAATAGAATTCCACCTTGCCGGAGGGCGTGTCGAAGCCGCCGGTCGCGTTGCGCGCCGTGCCTTTGGGCGGGCCAAAGCGCTTCCAGCCCTGCTCGCGCACCGTCTTAAAATCCCAGTCCTTGGCAATCGCGGTCTGCGCCAGCACCTCGTCACTGTCATCGAAACATTCATCCGCAAAACCCATGCGCCGCGCCAGCAGCCGGAAAATTTCCGTGTTGGGCTTGGACTCGCCCAGGGGCGCGATGGCCGGGTTGTTGGCCATCATGTAGTAATGGCCGTAGGGTTTGACCACATCGAGATGTTCGAGCTGCGTCGTGGCCGGCAGGAGGATGTCGGCATAGTCGGCGGTGTCGGTCTGGAAGTGTTCGAGCACGACGGTGAAAAGATCTTCTCGCGCGAAACCTTTGGCGACGCGCGTCGAATCCGGCGCCACGGCGACCGGATTTGAGTTGTACACGATGAGGCCCTTGACCGGGACCTCGAGATCGAGCAACGCATGTCCGATCACCGCCATGTTGATGGTACGCGGCCTGCGTTCCGCCAACAGATCCGGGCGCGACAGGGCGCGATCGTTCACCTGCACGTTGCCCGAAGTAGACAGAAACATGCCCCCTGCTGCCTCGCGAAACGCGCCGGTAAGCGCCGGAAGGCATGCGACGTTGCGCACCGCCATGCCGCCGCCGCGCGAGCGCTGCATGCCGTAGTTGGCGCGGATCAACGTCGGCCGGGTGGTGCCATAGAGACGCGCCAGCCACTCGATGTCGCCCGCCTCGATGCCACAGATCTTGGCCACGCGCTCAGGATCATACTGGGCGGCGCGCTCGGTGAGTTCCGCAAATCCCAGGGTGTGTCTCTCGATGTAGTCATGATCCAGGAGATCCTCGCGGATCAAAACGTGCATGAGTCCCAAGGCCAAGGCACCGTCGGTCCCCGGAAGAAGTGCAATGTGCTTCTGACACTTCTCCGCAGTCAGCGAGCGATAAGGATCGATCGCAACCAACATCGCGCCATTGCGCTTGGCCTGCTGCGCCCGCGCCCAGAAGTGCACGCTCGAGGTGATGGCGTTGGCTCCCCAGAAGATGATGAGCTTGGCCTGATCGGCAAGCTCCACATCGACGCCGAGGCGCTTGCCCAGGGTGATCTCATGACCGGCACTGCCGGCCGAGGAGCAAATCGTGCGATCGAGCAGGCTTGCACCCATGCGGTTGAAAAAGCGCATGGACATGGATTCGCCCTGCACCAGACCCATGGTGCCGGCGTAACTGTAGGGCAGAATTTGTTCGGGATTTTCCGCGGCGATCGGCTTTAAGCGACGGACGATTTCATCGAGGGCCTGATCCCAGCTGATGCGCTCGAAACGGCCCTCGCCCTTCTTGCCCGTCCGGCCCATGGGATGAAGCAGGCGTTGCGGATGATAGGTCCGCTCCGTGTAGCGAGCCACCTTGGTGCAAAGAACGCCCGCTGTGGGACCGTGTTCGGCCGCGCCCGTCACCTTGAGCGCGACTCCGTCGCGCACATGCACCTCGAGCGCGCAGGTGTCGGGACAGTCGTGCGGGCAGGCCGCCTTGACGATGCGCACCCCCGGCTCGAGCGCGCTGCTCACGCAAAACCCGTTTCGATGATGCGGGATACGAACGCCTCACATTGCGCCAATTGATCGAGCGCAACGAACTCATTGGGCCGATGCGCTTCGGCGATGTCGCCGGGACCCAGAATAACGGTCTGCACGCCCATTTTCTGAAACAGGCCCGCCTCGGTCCCGTAGGAAACCTTGCCGACGCTATCCTGGCCTGAGAGCTTTTTGGCCCACTGCACGATGGCCTCGGTGTCCGAGGATGCCAGGCCTACGGTATGGCTCTCCCAGGAAAGATCGATTCCGGAATTCGGGTCGATGCGCCGCATCTCGGCAGCCAGCGCCTCGGCGTGCGATTTGATTTCCTGATAGAGAGCGTCAGGCGAGGCCTGCGGCAGAGTGCGCAGATCGAACTGGAATTCGCACTCCTTCGGCACGACGTTGGCCGCGATGCCGCCGCGGATGATGCCGGTGGACATGGTGGAGTAAGGCACCGTGAAACCGTAGTCGCGCTTCTCCAGCTGCGCCAGACGCTCGGCGATCTGGCGGATGTGCACGATCATCTTCGCCGCGTACTCAATGGCATTGACGCCGAACGTCACGTAGCTCGAATGCGCTTCGCGACCATGCACCGAACAACGGAACCGGTTCATACCCTTGTGCGCCACGATGGGCTGCATGGAAGTAGGTTCCCCCACGACGCACCCCGCAGGCGTGATGTTGTTCTGCTCGAGGTCGCGAATCAGATTGCGCACGCCGAGGCAACCGACTTCCTCGTCATAGCTCAACGCGTAATGCAGCGGGGCGTCGAGCCTGCCGCTCTGCAACGCCGCGGCAAATTTTGGCGCCTGTGCAAGGATGATCCCGATGAAGCCCTTCATGTCGGCGGAACCGCGGGCGTAGAGCTTGCCGTCGCGCTCGGTGGCGACGAAAGGATCGGTGTCCCAGTTCTGGCCGTCCACCGGGACGACGTCGGTATGGCCCGAGAGAATCAGCCCCGGCCTGGCTGACTCGCCGAAAGTGGCGAAGAGATTGGCCTTCTTGCCGGTGGCATCGTAAGTAAGGCGGCTTTTTGCGCCGAGCCGCTGCAGGTAATCGCGCACCCATTCGATAAGACCGAGATTCGAATCGCGCGACACGGTTTTGAAGGCAATCAGCCGCTCGATCATTTCGCGCGAAGCGTCGCTTAAGGTGCTGGCCTTGGAATTGGCGTCGAGCGCTGCATTCATAGCATCCACCTTGGAGGCGATACGGACCCCGCATTATACCGAGACCGAATCGGCTATGCTCCTGATCCATGCAGGGCAACAATGTCAGCGTCCGTTACGGCGCGCTCGAGGCCGGAGGAACCAAATTTGTGTGCGCGGTCACCGATGCCGACGCCAAAATTCTCGCCGAAACACGCCTGCCCACTCAGGATCCGGCCAGCACCCTGAACGCCACCTGTCAATTTTTTCGCGAAGCATTTTCAAGCTGGGGGGCTCCCGCAGCACTCGGCGTCGCCTCCTTCGGTCCGGTCGAATTGAACAAAAACTCGCCCCATTATGGCCACATTGGCAAGACGCCCAAGGTTGGCTGGAGCCACACGGACATCGCCGGCGTACTCAAGCGCGAGTTTGGTTGTCCGGTGGGTTTCGATACGGACGTGAACGCCGCGGCGCTCGCGGAGAACAGGTGGGGAGCCGGGCAGGATGTAGATAACCTCGTCTATGTCACGGTCGGCACCGGGATCGGCGCTGGCATTATCGTTAACGGCGCCCCGATACACGGACTCATGCATCCTGAGATCGGCCATATATATCCGCGCCGGCATCCCGCGGATGGCGATTTCAAGGGGGTTTGCCCCTTTCACGGCGATTGCCTGGAGGGCCTCGCCTCAGGACCGGCGATTGTCGCCCGCTGGGGGTTGGAACTGGCGAGCCTGCCGCCGGCGCACCCTCAGTGGGACATCGAAGCCGACTACCTGGGACAGCTGTGCGCACAATTGACTGCGACGGTGTCGCCGCAGCGCATCGTGCTCGGCGGCGGAGTCATGAGTCACCCGCGGCTATTTGCGGCAATACGCGAAAGGCTGAAGCACTGGCTTGGAAGTTACATCGATCGCGCCGAAGTGCTGACCGATACCGAACACTTCGTGGTGCCGCCAGCGCTCGCGCACCGTTCCGGCGTACTCGGAGCAGTAGTGCTCGCCCAGACCGCAGCGTGACACGCGACGCCGTTTACGCCAGCCGGATGATCACCGCCCCGCCAGCCACGACGAATGCCGCAATGATTCTGCGGCGACCGATGCGCTCTTTGAGCACCAGCCATGCGATGAGCGTGCCGAAAACAATGGAAGTTTCGCGAAGCGCCGCGACAACCGCCACCGGAGCCTTGGTCATGGCCCAAAGGGCAAGCCCATAGGACACGGTGGTACCGAGGCCGCCGACGAGTGAGAGACGCCAGTGCCGGCGCAGGTTCGAAAGAAACGCGGATCGTTTTACGACCATCGCCCAGAGCATCAGGGGTGCACCCGTGAACAGAAAGACCAACATCGTATATGCGCCCGGCGCCCCGGAGCGCCGCACGCCGATTCCGTCAACGACGGTATAAGCAGCGATGATGAAGGCGTTGAGTAACGCAAAGTGCAGCCCCGCCCAGATTCTGAAGCCGGTTCCCAACGCGATGGCCAGTATGCCGCAACAGATGGCAACGATACCCGCCCACGCGATTGCGGAAAGCGGTTCCTTGACCCAAAGCGCCGTGAATGCGGCGACCAGCAGCGGCGCAGTTCCCCGCATTACAGGATAGGCTTGGCTCATATCCGAAAGCTCATAGGCCCGCGCCAATAACAGGTAGTAGCTCACCTGCAGTACAGCCGAGGCGAGTGCGAACGGCACGCTGGCGGCATGCGGTGCTTTCAAAAAGGGCAGCAGTGCGGCGGCGATGGCGGCGGCGCCGCTCGTGATGAGGATGGCGCCAAACAATTTGTCGGCGGCGGCCTTGACTAGCGCGTTCCAGATCGCGTGCAGCAGCGCAGCGGCCAAGACCACGGCGAAAATCCCGAGCGTCACGCGGCCGGCAAATCCAAGCGCGCGAGCAGCCGCTTCTTGGCAAAGTGGCGATAGCTCTCAAGGGTAAGCGCCTCGATCTCCTTCCAATCGGCGCTCCGGCTGACATCGAGCGAGATCCAGCCGTTATGCCCGATGTAAGGCGGAACTCGGTAGCGGGGATCCTGGACGAGCAGGCCCTGCGCATCCACGCCCACCCAGAAACAAAGCGTGAGCTTTTGCTCGTGGAAGCGGGCAAGGGCAAAAGACTTCTTGGCCGCCTGCCACACCGGGTGTCCGAACTGCTGCCCCTCCGAGACCTCGGGCAGCCTCTGGCACAGCGGGCGGAAGCGCTTGAGCACGGCGAGTGCGCGCGCTGATTTGAAAGGGTCGATCTTGTCAGCCGCAAGTTTCTGCGGAGCCTTGCTGAAGACCGGTGCTTTGGCGGCGACGTTCTTCAAATCCCTGGGAGCCACTTTCTCATATGCCTCGCGCACCAGGCCCACCACCTTGCTCCAGGCAATGCCGCGGTCCAGATTTACGCCGATCCAGCCTCGTGGCCCGACATAGGGCGGCACGAAAAAATGCGCAGGCTGAGCCCGCACCAGCGACTCCTGAGCACCGGGCTGCGCCGGCAGCCATAGAGCCACGCGACCATCGCCATGATGGTTTACCACGTAGCTGGCGAAGGTCTTGCCGCGGACGCGGAAATCAGGTGACCCGTGCGACAGACACTCCTCCGATTCCGGCAGCCAAAGACAGGCGCGGCGCACCGCTTGGTTGATGTCGAGAGCCATATCTCCTCCCCCACTCCGCCGATGGCAAGATGCTACAGTGGCCGCCTGCGAATCACGAGCGCTTCATGAAACCCTCGCTACTGCTCCTGAGCGGTTTGCTCTGCGACGAAACCATTTGGTCGGACATCCCTAAGCGGCTGAAAGGCGTGGCTGCGGTCTCCGTGGTGTCGTTTCGCGGCTTCAATACGCTCAAAGGCATGGCCGAGCATGCGCTCGCTCACGCCCCCGCGCGCTTTGCCGTGGCAGGCCACTCCATGGGCGGTCGGGTCGCGCTGGAAGTCATTCGCGCAGCGGCGGAACGCGTCACGGGACTGGGACTTCTCAACACCAGCGTGCAGGCGGTACGTGACGGCGAACCACAAAGCCGCGGACTGTTGCTGAAGCTCGCTCGGGAACATGGCATGGCGGCCTTGGCCGACGAGTGGCTGCCGCCCATGCTTGCGCCCAACGCGGCGCGACGCTGCGAGGTGTTGCCGCGGCTCAAGGCCATGATTGAGCACTGGAGCGCAGATGACTACGAGGGACAGATGCACGCCATGCTCAACCGCCCGGATGCCTGGTCGGCACTCGCCGCCGTCAAGGTGCCGACCTTGCTGTTGAGCGGCAGCGACGATGCCTGGTCACCCGTCTCGCAGCACGAAGCGATTCGGCGTCACATCCCGCACGCGACTCTGTTCGAAGTGCACGATGCGGGACACATGTCGCCCATCGAGAGGCCGGACGCGGTGGCATTGGCGATTCGCCAGTGGTTGGCGGCGCTGCCGTCGGGATGAGCTAGAGACGCACGTCCGACACCAACATGACCTCACAGGCCCCCGCGCCGGAATCGGTGCGCGACATGGAGGTGTTGATGTAGAGGCCGTCGGTTCTGTGCCCGTCGACGAGTTCACCCGTCAAGGTGACCACCTGCCCGGGTCGCAAACGCAAGAGCTGCTTGGCCACCAGGGAACTGCCGGGTATCACGTGGGTATTGGCGCTATGGGACACGATGTCGTCGCGGGATATCGGCAGGAGGTCCGCGTGCCAAAAATAGAAACGGTTCGACTGGGTGATCTCGATGGACTTGAGAACGCGATTGTCCGACATCGGGCCCCAGCCCAACGCCAGATCCTCAGGGATGAGGTCGGCGAGCGCGTCGAAGTTATAAGTTTCCTTTGAGAGGATCCGCGCCGTCACCCGGTAGGTAGCCCGCGGAGTGAGTGCCCAGCGCCCGATCTGGACGGCCGGGCCACGCGCGATCTGCACTTGTTGCGGCTCTTCGGGCGCCAGCACGCCGTCAGCCGGATACACCGGTCGATCCCGAAGCCAATGGTAGCCGCCCCAACCGAAGTAGAGGACAGCCAACACCAGGAGGACCGGGTAGCGCATTCCTCCAGTGTCAGCTCAATCGCTGAGAATTACCGTGACGCGGGCGGCTACTTTTGCGCCCAAACCTTGCACCAGCCGCTGGACGGTACGGCCTTTCCGGCAAAAATATTGCAGCCGGCGCTGGCATCGCTGGGCTTACCCTGGAACTGTGCGCAGGTGCCGCACTTCTGGCCCGCCTTGTACGTGGCGTTGGCCTTGGCGTCGACCTTGGTCGCGTCGGTGACGAATCCCAATGCCTTGGCGGTGGGATCGGCAGGATCGAGCATCGGCAGCGCTGCGGCTGAAGCCTGCTCGGTGAACAGACCCGCAACCGGGATCAGTGCGCTGGCGATCAGCCCGCTCTTGACGATGGCGCGACGCGAATACTTGGTTTGCATTGGACTCATCCTATGTGACTTAACTGCACTTCGATATGTTCTCGAATCTTACGATTTGGTTCCATTGGTTTGCTAGCTCTGCTCACGTAGTGGCGCCTTGTCCTCGTCTCTCCTACACTTAGCGCGCGAACGATTCTCAATCCGATTTACTCACCTGACTCATAAATGAAAACACATTCACGCATCGTCGTGATCGGTGGCGGGATGATGGGCGCGAGCCTTTTGTACCACCTGGCAAAGGAAGGCTGCACCGACTCACTTTTGATCGAAAAGAGCGAACTCACCTCGGGCTCGACGTGGCATGCGGCGGGCCAGTGTCCGAGTATCACCGGCAGCTTCAATCTTGCCAAAATCCACGCCTACGGCAACACACTCTATCCCAAGCTGGAATCGATCACCGGTCAGTACGTCAGCTGGCACGCGAGCGGCGGCCTGCGGCTGGCCACCAATCAGCGTGAACTCGACTGGCTCAAGTACGTCCAGGGTTTTTCGAGGAGCGTCGGCTTCGCCATGGAGATCATCGGGCCGGCGGAGATCAATCGCCTCAATCCGTTCATAACCCTGGATGGCGTGATCGCTGCCGCCTGGACCACCGATGACGGTCATGCCGACCCTTCAGGTCTCTGCAACGCCCTGGCCAAAGGTGCGAAGGATCTGGGTGCCACGGTTATGCGCAAGAACCGGGTGCTCGAGATCAAGCCACAGGGCGAGGAGTGGGACGTGACCACCGAGCAAGGCACGGTGCGCTGCGAGATGGTGGTCAACGCCGCCGGTTGCTACGCCAACGAGGTTGCCGCCATGGTGGGCGCGAGCACGCCCATCACCAACATGCAGCATCATTATCTGGTGACCCATCCCATCCCGGAGTTCAAGGAGCGGGCCGGCGAGATTCCCGTGATGCGCGATCCCTACACTTCCGGCTACTACCGCCAAGAGCAAAAATCCGGACTCATCGGCGTCTACGAAAACGAAGGACTCGCCGAAGCCTGGATGCCTGGCGGGGTACCCGCCTGGGAGGCTTCCAACGAACTCTTCCCGGACGACTTGGAACGCATCACGCCCTGGATCGAACGGGTCATCGAGCGCATGCCCATCTTCGGCACCGCCGGCATCCGCCGCATCATCAACGGCGCGATTCCGCATACACCCGACGGCGCGCCGCTGCTGGGCCCGGCTGCGGGGCTGCGCGGTTTCTGGATGTGCTGCGGCAGCTCCTTCGGCATCGCGCAGGGCGGTGGTTGCGGCAAGTACCTGGCGCAGTGGATGCTCCATGGAGACGCCGAGATCAACATGATCGAGTTTGACCCCCGCCGGTTCGGCAGTTTTGCCGACATGAAGTACCGGCGCGACAAGGCCTTCCAGGACTATCGACTCACCTTCACCACCCGCGCGCCGGGCGAGGAAGAACCCGCAGCTCGCCCGTCACGCGTTTCGCCGCTATACGAGACCCTAAAGTCGCGTGGCGCCGTGTACACGGAGACCTTCGGCTGGGAGCGACCCAAGTGGTTCGATCTTAAAGGCGAGGGCGAGAAATGCGGCTACCGGCGCAACAATGCCTTCGAGGCGGTGCGCGACGAGGTCAAGGCCGTGCACGAGCGGGTCGGCATTCTCGACCTCACGGGATTTTCGAAATTCGACATCAGAGGTGAGGACGCCGAGGGTTTCCTGAATCGTGTGCTCGCCAACCGCGCGCCGCGCAAGCAGGGCGGCATCACCCTCGCCCACGCGCTGTCGCATCAGGGTCGCATCGTCAGCGAAATGACGGTGACCCGCCTGTCCGACACGCTGTTCTTTGCGCTCTCCGCGGCCGCCGCCGAGCTGCGCGATCTTGATGTCCTCAGGCAAAGCATCAAGCCAGGCGAGCGCGTGCGCATCGACAATGTCACCGATCAGCGGGGCGTACTGGTGGTGTCGGGACCGAAGTCGCGCGAGCTGTTGAGTCCTCTCACCTCCCAGCAGCTCGACAACGCCGCTTTCCCCTACCTTTCTGCCAAGGAAATCGACATCGCCGGGGTGAAGGTGCGGGCGCTTCGGGTAAGTTACGTAGGAGAGCTCGGCTGGGAATTGCACGCACCGATCGACGAGTTGGCCTCGCTGCATGCGGCGCTATGGAAGCAGGGCCAAGCGCTCGGTGTTGCGCACTACGGGCTCTATGCGGTCAACAGCATGCGGTTGGAAAAGGGCTACAAGGCCTGGGGCAGCGAATTGACCAACGAAATTAACATGCTCGAAGCCGACATGCCGCGCTTCATCCGCTTCGACAAGCAAGACTTCGTCGGCCGCGAGGCCACGCAGAAGGCGAGGAACGACAGCTTCAAGATCGCCTACGTCGAGGTGCAGGCCAAGGATGCCGACGCGCGCGGCGCGGAGAGCATCCTCAGCGGCGAGCACTGCATCGGGGTGACGACCTCGGGCGGCTACGGGCACCGGGTGGGCAAGAGTCTCGCCTTCGTCTGCGTGCCGCCCTCCTATGCAAATCCGGGACAGGTCTTCGATATCCTGATTCAAGGGGAACGCTGCCCCGCTACGGTGCTCAAAGACCCGGCGTTCGATCCTGACAACACACGGATGAAGCAATAATGGCCGCTCAACTTCCCGCCCGCGCGCGCGTTGTCATCATCGGTGGCGGCGTGATCGGCGTATCCATTGCCTATCATCTGTCCAAGCTCAAATTCCAGGACGTGGTGCTGATAGAGCGCAAGCAGCTCACCAGCGGCACCACTTGGCATGCCGCGGGTCTGATCGGACAGTTGCGCCAGAGCATGAACATGACGCGGCTAGCCCGCTACACCGCAGAACTCTATCGCGGACTCGAGGCCGAAACCGGTCAAGCCACCGGCTACCGTCAGAGCGGTTCGGTATCGGTCGCAACCACGCCCGGCCGCATGGAGGAACTCGCCCGCAATGCCTCCATGGCCAAGGTGTTCGGTTTGCAGGTCGATGTCGTGACGCCCGGCGAGATCGAGAAGCTCTATCCGCTCATACGCAAGGACGATGTGATCGGCGGCATCCACATCCCGAGCGACGGCTACGGCAATGCGGTCGACATCACCCAGGCGCTGGCGAAGGGTGCCAAGGCCGGCGGCGTGCAGATTTTCCAGGATACCAAGGTCAGCTCGCTGAAACTAGACGGGCGGCGCGTGAGGCAGGTGATCACCGAAAACGGCACGATCACCGCCGACACGGTGGTCATCTGCACAGGCATGTGGACGCGCGATCTAGCCGCGAGCATCGGCGTCAACGTGCCGCTGCAGGCTTGCGAGCACTACTACGTGCTGTTCAAGGACGTGCCGGGAATTGATCCGACGCTGCCGGTGCTGCGCGACTACGACCGCTGCACGTATTTCAAATACGACGCGGGCAAACTGCTGGTGGGTGCCTTCGAACCGCACGCGCGGCCCTGGGGCACCGGCGGCATCCCGGACGATTTCTCATTCGGCGAGATCGACGGAAACTTCGAGCACTTCGAGCCCATGCTCGAAGGCGCAATGCACCGGCTGCCCGCGCTGGAAAAGGCCGGCATACAAAAATTCTTCTGCGGTCCGGAAAGTTTCACCCCCGACGTGCGCTACCACCTGGGGCAGACACCCGAACTCGACAATTGCTTCGTGGCGGCCGGCCTCAATTCGGTCGGCCTGCAGTCCGCCGGCGGCATCGGCAAGGTGATGAGCGAGTGGATCCGCGATGGGCATCCGCCGATCGACCTATGGGAGGTGGACGTGCGGCGCAACATGCGCTTTCAACGCAATCGTCGCTATTTGCGGGAACGCGTGTCAGAAAGCCTTGGGCTCCTGTACGCGACGCATTGGCCTTTCAAGCAATACGAGTCAGCCCGCGGCGTGCGTCGCTCGGCGCTGCACGACCGCCTCAGGCAGGCCGGCGCCTGCTTCGGGGAAGCCTTCGGCTGGGAACGCGCCAATTGGTACGGCGCGCCCGGAAGCGAGCCAGAGTACCAGTACAGCTACGGCCGCCAGAACTGGTTCAAGGCGAGCGGGGATGAACACCGCGCGGTGAGAAGCGCGGTGGGTCTCTTCGATCAGTCCTCGTTTGCGAAGTTCAGGCTCGAAGGCAGGGATGCCGAGCGCGTGCTTAACCAGGTTTGCGCCAACGATGTCGCGGTGGACATCGGCAAGATGGTTTACACGCAATGGCTGAACGAGCGCGGCGGCATTGAGGCGGATCTGACCGTCACCCGCATTGCCGAGGACGCTTTTTTCGTCGTCGGCGGCGCCGAAACGGAAACCAAGGACTTCGCGTGGCTCAAATCGAAGATCGGCGATGCGCGTTGCGTACTGACCAATGTCACCTCGGGGTTCGGCGTGCTCTCGGTGATGGGCCCGCAATCCCGCGCCCTGTTGCAGAGCTTAACCCCCGACGATCTGTCAAATGCCGCGTTCCCTTTTGCCACCAGCCGCGAAATAGAAATTGGCTATGCACTGGTGCGGGCCTCGCGCGTGACCTTTGTGGGCGAGCTGGGCTGGGAACTTTACGTGCCCACCGAGTACCTGTTGGGTGTGTACGAGGCGCTGTGTGAAGCGGGCGGCGCGCACGGGTTGAGGCACGCGGGTTATCACGCGCTCAACTCGCTGCGCATCGAAAAGGCCTATCGCCACTGGGGTCACGACATCACCGACGAGGACACGCCGCTCGAAGCGGGGTTGGGATTTGCCGTGAAATTCGACAAACCAGGCGGCTTTATCGGCAAAGAGGCGCTGCTGCGTCAACGCGATGCGGGCCTGCACAAGAAGCTGCTGCAATTTCAGCTCGAGGATCCGGAGCCGCTCCTCTATCACAACGAGCCAATCTGGCAAGGCGGGGAAATCGTTGGTTTTGTGCGCTCCGGCATGTACGGTCACACCCTTGGCGGCTGCATCGGCCTGGGCTATGTGACCTGGAAACCCGGCATGGATAAAATCGATAATGTGCGTTATGAGATAGAAGTGGCGGGCGTGAGGTACGGTGCACGCGCCTCGCTGCGCCCCTTGTACGACCCCAAGAGCGAGCGGATCCGACAATGAACGACGTAATTTCGAAGCTGGCGCCCCACTCAAAGAGTGGTTTCAGTCTGCAGCGCGAGTTTTACTGTGATGAGGCGGTTTTCGCCGCCGACATGCGCGAGGTAGTGAGCAAGAAGTGGCTGGTGGCCGGTCACGTCGACCGCCTGAAGCGCAAAGGCGACTACTTCCTGTTTAAAGTCGGCCATGAATCAATCATCATCATGCGCAGCGACGAGACGACCATCAGCGCGTTTTACAACGTCTGCCGCCATCGCGGCTCGCTCATCTGCCTAAAGGACGAAGGCCACGTCGTGCGCCTCACTTGTCCGTATCACGCCTGGAGTTATGGGCTTGACGGGCAGTTAGTCTCGGCCCGGCTCATGCCCGAGGATTTCGTCAAGGCCGACAATGGCCTGCACCGCGTGCATGTGCGTGTGTATTTCGGTTTCATTTTCGTGAACTTGAGCGACGGCGCTGCCGTCGACTTCGACCAAGCGTTCGGCGATCTCGCCCCCTACCTCGACTTTCACGGCTTCGCCGATGCACGCATCGCCTTCGCCAAGTCCTACCCGACCGACGCCAATTGGAAACTCGTGGTCGAAAACTTCCTCGAGTGCTATCACTGTGTGCCTGCGCATCCGGAGTTCTGCTCCATGCATCCTCCCGAGGCGCTCGTCGCCTTCGGCGCCGGGCCGAGTTCCGGGCCGGCCGATGCGGTGGCCGGTTATTTGCCCACCTTGCAAGCGTGGGAGAAGCGCGCCGGCGCACTCGGACGACCCTTGGGCACGGTGGACGACGGCGCCGACTCGTCGCACTTGCGCCTTCTGCTGCAGCGAACAGTCCGCGACGGCTATGAGAGCGAGACAAAGGACGGTCGGCCGGTCTCGACGCTGATGGGCAAGCGCGTCGCCTTCGACCAGGGCCGCATGTACCTGTCCTTCAGTCCCTTCACGCAACTGGTCGCGACCAATGATTTCGCGGTGCTGTTTCTGTTTACGCCGCGAGGCACGATGAAAACCGATGTCGATCTTTTCTGGCTGGTGGACTCCGCGGCGCCGGAAGTGGACATTGAGAAACTCATTTGGGGCTGGGACGAGACCACCAAGCAGGACAAGGAGATCACCGAGAACAATCAGGCGGGCATCTTGTCCAAGAGTTATCGTCCCGGTCGCTACTCGGAGCACGAGCGGCGGCTGGTGACCTTTCAGCAATGGTATCTCGGCCAGTTTGGGCACGCCTTGGCATGACCTTGAAGCTCGAAGGCATCGGTCGGTCGGTCACGAAGCTGCGCTCCGTGGTCCCCGAGGATGCCTTCACCGCGAGCATCTTGGGCTCGCAGCGCGTCGGCAACGGCGTCGTCATCAGCCCCGAGGGTCTGGTCCTGACCATCGGCTATCTTATGACCGAGGCCACCGATGTGTGGCTCACCAATGCCGACGGCCGGGAAATTGCCGCACACCCGCTTGCCTACGATCAGGTCACCGGTTTCGGCTTGGTCCTGCCGCTGCAGGAGCTGAAGCTGCCGTCGCTGAGTTTCGGCTCCTCCGGGGCGCTCGAGGTCGGAAGCGAGGTGCACGTGCTGTCGGCGCGCGAGTTTGCCGCCCCGCAATCCGCGCGCGTGCTCGCGCGGCGCGAATTTGCCGGCGCCTGGGAATACCTTCTGGAAGAAGCCATTTTCGCGGCGCCGGCGCATCCTCACTGGTCCGGGGCCGCGCTCGTCAATCAGGGCGGTGAACTGGTCGGCCTAGGCTCGCTCCTGGTGCGCGAAATGATCGCCGGCGAGGAAATCAACGCCAACATGTTCGTGCCCATCGACCTGTTGAAGCCTATTCTGGACAGTCTGCGTACCCAGGGAAGAGCGGATCGGCGGCCCCGCCCCTGGCTCGGCATCTACGCGGTGGAAGTGACCGGCCGTGTATACGTCACCGGGGTCGTCGATGGCGGGCCCGCGCAGTCTGCGGACATTCGCGAGGGCGACGTCATCACCCAGGTGGCCAATCATGAGGTGAACACGCTGCCCGACTTCTACCGGCAGCTTTGGGCCGTGGGGCCCGCCGGCACCGGCGTGCCTTTGACCACGGTTCGTGGCGGCACCCGCATGCGGCTGAACGTCAGGTCGGTGGATCGCGGATCGCTGCTCAAGCGTCCGCAGGCACACTGACGGGCACGTTGGGTCAATGTGCGGCGAATCGCGCGCTGTGCTCGTCGATGTTGTTGATCTCGCCGTCCGTCCGGGCACGGCAACTGCCCTGATGCGACAACATGACGAGTGCCGCGCAGGCATCCACCCGTTTCGCGCTCTCCGCGCCGCCCGCGGAACTGGTGTCGCGCAAAACGCGGGCGGCCGCGACCGCGCCGAGCGAGGGGTTCTTGGCCAGCATCAATGCCACCACGCCGCTGACCTGGGCGGTGGCGATGGAAACGCCGCTGGCAAAGTCGTAATGGCCGCCAGGGAGCAGCGTCAGGATCTCGCGCCCTGGAGCGGATACCGCGCCATCCACCGGGCTCTGCGCTTCCGCGCTGGCCACTTCGATGACGCCCGGCTGGTGCAATACGCCGGGTTTGCCCGCTTCGGCGGCGCCCACGAACAACACGCCGCGGCGCAGCCCTTCGCGAATCAGGCCTCCGACGAGGGGATCCTCAGGGCCGGCGAGGCTCATGTTGATGATTTGCGCATGCGCAGCGAAGGCGGCAGCCAGTGCGCGCGCCAGCGTAAAGGAATTGCAGAGCGCGGCATCCTCATCGGGACGGGTCTGCCAGCACGCTTTGTAAGCGAGAAGATGCGCTGCCGGCGCCACCCCGACGATGCCCTCGCCATTGTTGGCCACCGCGGCGATTACGCCCGCCATTTCGGTGCCGTGCCGATCTTTTCGGAACGCACTGGCATCGGCATCGACGAAATTCTCGGCGGCCACGACCGCGCCCTTCAAGTCCGGATGAGCGGTATCCACGCCCGTGTCGATGAGCGCTATTTTCACGCCCTCGCCGCGCGATATGGGATGAGCGCCGGCGACGTCCATCTGCTGAAAGCCGCGCTGCAGCCCCACGTACGGATCATTGTAGACATCGGTTCGCGTCTGGAACGACTGCATCGGCTGCGAGAGCCGCACGCGCGAATCCTGCGAAAGTTTCGCGATCAGGCTTGCCCGATCGGCGCCGGGAGGAACCTCGAGCACGGCGCAGTGCATGTGAAGCGCCTCGATCGGCCAGGCGCTCACTTCCTTCAAACCGTATTCCTGCTCGACCGCATGCATCACCTGGCGCGCATGCACGGAAGGTCCGTACTCGGCCACCGAGTCGTAGCCGCGCGGCGATGAGCCCGCGTGGGCGACGAAAGCGACGGGGTTGTTGTCAACGGCGGCGATGATGTAGCGATCGGGCGCGGCGCTCACCTGATTGCCGAGCGCACGGGACTCGATGCGCACAGGATTGCCCGTGCAGCCGAGGATCAAGCCCGAGGCGAGGAAGATCATGGCAGCGCGGATCATGGCGATCGACCGGGCTCCGGTGTATTGGCCGTGCTTTCCGCAAAACGCACATCCGGGTGCTTGCGCAGTACCGCGAGCGACTCGGCCACCGGCTGATCGGAGGTGGCCGCGAGTGAATACACGCCCGCCTCGGTGGGGCCCGAGACGATGCGCATCTTCGCCTCGTCCAGAAGAGTCTTCAACTGTTCGACCGTCACCTCGGGCGCGAACACCGCGCGGATCACCTCACCGGCAGGCTTGGTCCGGGCAGAGGTCACCGTGTAGAAACTCGCCGCGCCTCCGTTGCGCGCCACCATGACCCGATCCGCGGCGAGCAGGCTCAGGGCAAGCGCGAGGATCGCCACCGAAGCGGCCATCAGACTCGGCCGCGCGAAGCGGCGCAGCGGGCGAACCTCATGCGCTTTCGGCTGCTCGCGGCCATCGATCATGTTCTGCAGTTTCTTCAGCGAAGCGGCCGGCATGTATTCCACCGCCGGCTGCTGTGCCATGCCGCGATACAGCTGCTGCTCCAGCGAAAGTTCCTCGCGGCAACGGGCGCACTCGGCGCAATGCGCCTCGAGCTTCGACCTATCCTCTTCGCGCAACGTCCCGTTCACGGACCAGGGCATCAGCGCGGACATCTGCTCGTGGATGTTCACAACCGGCCACCGAGATCGGGCAGATATTGGCGCAGCTTCTCGCGCGCATGGAACATGCGCGCCTTTACTGTGCCGACCGGGCATTGCGTGATGGCTGCGATCTCCTCGAGCGAATGGCCCATCTGGTAGGCGAGTTCCAAGGTGAGACGCTGCTCGAGCGGCAGCCTGTTCAGACCGTGCATCAACCAGTCGCTCACCTCGGTATCTGAATTGGGATCGACGAACTGTTCGGGCACATCGTCGACATTGGCCGCGGCCGTATGGTTCTTCTGGCGCCGCAACGACTTCAAGGCGGTGCGGTAGGCAATGCCGATGATCCAGGTGGAAACGCGCGAAGCGTGCCTGAAGTCCTTGGCGCTCTGCCAGACCACCATGAACGTGTCGTTGATGATCTCCTCGACATTCTCGTAGCGCGGCGTAAAGCGCAGCAGGAATCGGGCGAGGCGCCGGTGATACCCGAGATAAAGCTCCTCCAGGGCACGACGGTCGCCACCCGCCACCGCGGTGAGCAGTTCATGGTCGTGATCGGTCGCGGTGTTTTTCACCAAAAAACTCATGGCTGACAACTGGTCCTTGCGTGGTTCCGTCTTCCCGTAAGTACCGGTTTGGCGTGAAGAAGTTGCAAAGCCGGCGACGTCAGAAGCGCCAAATGAGGGTTCCCACCACCCTGTGGGAAGCGGCCTCATTATAGAACAAGGTCTTAGCCCCGGCCGAGGTGTCCACATAGGACAATGACAGGGAAAACGCCCGGAAATCATAGGCCGCCCCGGCGCTGTAATAGACATAACCACGGGGTTGCGGGCCATGCAGGTAGGCGTAGCCCACCCCTCCGGTCAGGGACAGCGTTTTATAGATGGGATGCTGCAGGTTCACCTCTCCGGCCTGCTCCGACACCCCGTAGAGCTCTCGATACGGCGTTGGTATGTACCGAGGGGCGTTGGGAGAGTAGACAAAGCTGAACTCGAGCCACCCTTGATAGGCGATCTCGGCGTTGAGTTCGTCGTAGTCGTATTCCGGTCCGCCGTGATTGAAAGGATATGCGTAGTGCGTGTACACGACTCGCGAGCGCCAATCATCATTGGGATGAAACGCAAACCCCAAGAATGCGCTCAGCTCGGCGTCTCGCGGCGCATAAGGATTGATGCGGCTGTTGGACGCGAAGACGCCGGCGAACAATCCCGACGAATGTAAATAGTGCACGTCGAGTTGCAGCGCTGCCTGCTGATCGGTGCGCGAAATTCCGCGCACCAAATAGTCGCTGGTGAGATCGAGCGATCCGCCGAAATTGCCCGCCGCAAAAATTCGCGACGCGCAACTCAGCAGCAATAGCAGCGCGCCGCACCAGCGAAGGCGCGGCGGCAGGTGGCGAGCAGCGATCTTGTCCTGGTTCGCATTGAAGACTCCGTGCCTTTGCATTGACCGCAAAGATTAAACCTTTCCTTTGCGCTTGGGCACTTACCTCACGAACTTCCGGCCTTTGCCTCCATATCAAGGGATCATCATGAATTCGTCTGGTGTTACGCGTAGCGGCGTGCTCTTAGGGCTCTGCCTGCCGCTACTGCAGGCCTGCGCCGGCAACGGTCAGGGGCTGGATGCGAACGGCCGCCCCATCGGTGAAAGCGGCGGTTCGGGCAGCGTACCGCTCTCGGCCGATTTGTCTTCGATCGAGGCGAATGTCTTCACGCCGATCTGCAGCAAATGCCACATCGGCGGCGGCGCCCCCGAAGGTCTGCGGCTCGATTCGGCCGACGCGTACAACCTCTTGGTCGGGGTGCCGAGCACCGAGGTGCCATCCATACTTCGCGTCAAGCCCGGCGATCCCGACAATAGCTACATCATCCAGAAGCTCGAGGGTCACGCCGCGGTCGGCGCGCAGATGCCCCTGGGTGGTCCCTATCTGTCGACCGCCACCATCGGATTCATCCGCCAATGGATTTCGAACGGTGCCCCGCCGGCAAGCGGTGCGGCCTCGGGCAGCATCAATGCCACTCCGGATTTCGTTGTCAAAGCCATCGTGCCCGATGGCAGCGAACCGGTTGCGCAATCCCCTCCGCAAATCAGCGTGGCGTTCAGCCGCGAACTCGATGGCAACGAGCTGGCGCTGTTGAGCGCACGCGTCGAATCGATGGATGGCATCTCGACCGTCACGGCGCGCATCTCGCTCGCGAGCGGCAACTCCAAAGTGCTCCTGATCACGCCCGACGAGAAACTCGCACCCGGCACTTATCGCGTGATGCTGCGTTCGCCGGTCACCCCGCAAGTCAGTGATTTGTCCGGACGCACTCTGGCGCTGGGCAAGCAATCGCAGAACGGCGAGTCGGAGTTGGTGCAATTCGAAGTCGAGGTTCTCCCATGATGGCGCGTCTTTTGTCGGCTAGCTTCCTTCTCCTCGCGCTCTTGCTGGGATTCGCCGCGCATGCGGAGCCCTACCTCGCCGTGGAAGAGGGCTATAAATGCAATGTCTGCCACGTCAATCCGACCGGCGGCGGATTGCGAAATGACTTCGGCGTCACCTACGCCAAGGTGTTACTGCCCGAGCAGTCGATCGGCCCCGAATTCGACAAATGGAACGGCAAGGTGGCCGACATCCTGCATGTGGGCGGCGATCTGCGCGCGGACTGGTCGCGCACCACCGCGCCCAACACACCTGCGACCGACGGCTTCGCACTCGAGCAGTTTCGAGTCTATGGAGACCTCGCCATCATCCCGAACAAGCTCGGTATCTACGTGGACGAGCAGATCGCACCCAACGGCTCGCAGAACGAGGAAGCCTACGTGCGCTACGGAAACACCAACAATGGCGGCTTCTATTTCAAGGGCGGGCAGTTCTACCTACCATTCGGCTGGCGGCTGCAGGATCAAAGCGCGTTCGTGCGGCAGTTGACGGGCATCAACATGACAACCCCCGACAAGGGTGTGGAGATTGGATACGAAAAGCCGCACTGGTCCGCCCAGCTCGATTTCACCAACGGGTCCGCCAATACAGGCAGTGGCACCGGACATGAGGTCACCGGGCAGGTGCAGTACGTCCAGTCAATTTGGCGACTGGGCCTCGCCGCCTCCTCGGAGCAGGCGCAAGTCGGCAACCGTCGCATGGCCGGCATATTTGCGGGCTTGAAAACCGGCCCCGTCGCGTGGCTCGGCGAATTCGATGTGGTCCACGATGACAGCTTCGCGCCCGCCGAAACCCAGGCAGCGGCGCTCTTCGAGGGCGACTGGCGCTTGATGAAGGGCCATAACCTGAAGTTGACCGCTGAGTGGGAAGATCCGGATCGTCGCGTGCCGAACGATCAATTCACGCGCTACAGTCTCGTGTACGAATACACCCCGATTCCGTTCCTGCAACTGCGCGGCGGCTATCGTCGCGACGTCGGCATCCCGCAGAGTCCGAGTGAAAATCAACGGCAGCTGTTCGTGGAGCTTCACGGCTACTACTGACCCGGCGCGACGGCCGGGCGATAGGCCGGACCGCTGCGCTCAATTGTGGCTTTGAATCGGCGAGTAGACCGCGAGGCTTATCGGGCTACCTGCATCCGCCAAGCTTGCAAGTACGACATAGTCGAAATTGGAGAGCTGCGGCGCATCAACTTCGGCGGGCGCAGTTCCGCCCGCCGAGGCGCATCCGACCAACGTCAGCACGCAGAGCGTGCTGAACGCGCGCATTTAGAATCGCCCGAGTAGCACGAGCACCAAAACGACGATGAGCACCAACCCCAGACCGCCGCTCGGGTAGTAACCCCAGCCTGAGCTGTACGGCCAAGTCGGCAATGCGCCCAAAAGAAGAAGTACAACGACGATTAGTAGAATTGTTCCTAAGGACATCGGAAAGCTCCCTCCACCAGATTGAGAGGGAATGTATGCCGCGCCGCCCGGTGGACCCAGTGGCCCGCGCCCGCGAGGCCCTGTAGGGTGCGTCCTACCGTTTGAACGCGGCGCGCGCAATCTCCGCCGCGGGACCCAACGGCGTATGCAAAAGCACCAGAGACAAATTGACCGGACGCGATCCGCCGGCGAGCAGCGGCAGGCGCCTGAGTGCGCCTCTCGCAAGCGATTCCGCCAGCACGTGGTCGGGGAGCCACGCAAAAGCCAGCCCTTGAAGCAACAAGGCAAGCGAAGCATCCATGCTGCTGACGGTGAAACGGTGAGCGGATCCCAACCACCCTTCATCGCGCGGCTGTTTGCTGCCGGAATCGCGCACCACCGCTTGAACGTGCTGCGTGAGATCATCCGCGCTCAGCGCGCGTCCCAGTCCAAACAAGGGATGCTCGGGATGCGCAGCCGCGATGAATTCCACCTCCAGCAACCTTTCGCCCAAAGATCCGGAGGGCACGCGGCTCGTGACCACCAAATCAGCGCTGGCATCCTGGATTGCCTCCTCCGCACCGGACAGCACCGCCTCGGCGAGCGCGATCTGAGTATGCGGGCAGCGGCTCTTGAGCTCGCCCAAAATGTCGAGCAGCCGCGAGCGTGGATAGGCCGCATCCACCGTGATTCGAAGTTCAGACTCCCAGCCGCGCTTCAGGCTCTTGGCCAGCTGTTCCAGTCCCTGGGCCTCCTTCAGCAGGCCACGGGCGCGAATCAGCAGCGTTTTCCCGTCGCTTGTCAGCACCGCGCGACGTCCCTGGGTCTTCAATAGCGCAACTCCCAGCGCTTCTTGCAGCCGGGCCATGTTGTAGCTCACGGAGGACTGGCTTCGATTGAGCGCCAAAGCCGCCTGAGCGAAGCTCCCCTCATCGACCACGGCCGCAAAAGCGGCCCATTGCTCCAAAGTCGTGGCTGGCAGGTTCACTGATCTAAATTATAGATCATAAAGAGCTAGTTTTTACTCTTTTTAATTTGCTTATTAGACCATATTGTAGCTCTCCTAAGGAGGCTTTTATGGAAATCAGACGCAGTAACGAACGAGGGTTTGCAGATCACGGCTGGCTGCGCTCGTTTCACACCTTTTCATTCGCCGACTACCACGATCCGAAGCACATGCAGTTCGGGCCGCTGCGGGTGATCAACGAGGATCGCGTGCAGGCTGGCGCGGGATTCGGCACCCATGGGCATCGCGACATGGAAATCATCAGCTACGTGCTGTCGGGCGAGTTGGCTCACAAGGATTCCATGGGCAACGGCTCGACCATCCGGCCGGGCGATGTGCAGCGCATGAGTGCGGGCAGCGGCGTCATGCACAGCGAGTTCAATCCCTCTGCGAGTGAAGGCGCGCATTTTCTTCAGATTTGGATTCAGCCCGACGCACGAAATATCGCGCCCAGTTACGAAGAGAAGCGCTTCGATACCGCGGAGAAGCGCGGCCGCCTTAGACTCATCGTCTCGAAAAGTGGCGAGTCGGGTTCCTTGCGAATGCAGCAGGACGCGAGGGTCTACGCGGGGTTATTCGACGGGGTCGAACAGGCGGAACTCACCGTCGCAAAGGGTCGCGCCGTCTACGTGCATCTCGCCCAGGGACAACTTAAGGTCAACGGCGAAATCTTGAAGGCAGGAGATGCGGTGAGCTTCCCTACTCTCGAGCGACTCACACTGAGCGAGGGCGTCGCCGCGGAGGTGCTGGTATTCGAGTTGCCCAGATCCTAAGACGATGCGCGTTGGAATCTTCAGGGCCTGGCGACGCCAGCCAAGCCCTGATCTCCTCGGCGAAAGTCAGTCCAGGCTTTTGATGCCTGCACGCGAGCGGCGCGAGTAGTACCAGTAGATCGGCAGGCCCGCCAGCAGGAATGCCACGCCGAGAAGCGCGGGTTTCGGCTGCGCGACGAACGTGTTGACGAGAAGTCCCACCGTCACCACCACAAAGATCACCGGCACCACGGGGTAACCGAGTGCGCGGTAAGGACGCGGCGTGTCCGGCATGGTGCGCCGGAATACGAACACCGATGCGGTCGCCAGCCCGTAGAACAGCCACGAAGCGAAAATCACCGAGTCGGTCAAAAGGTCGTACGAGCCGCTGAGAGCCAGCACGCTTCCCCACACCGCCTGCGCGATGAGAACGCGCGCCGGTACATTGGTCCGCGACAGCTTGGTGAAGCCCCGGAAAAATAGCCCGTCCCGCGCCATGGCGTAGGGAATGCGGGAATTGGACAGCACGCTCGCGTGCAATGATCCGAAGGAGGAAACCATGAGCGCCATCGCAATCAGCGACACAGCCACGGGTCCCACGAACCGCCGCAGCACCTCGGTTGCAACCGAGGAGTCCGCCGGAACGCTCGCCACTTCGAGCGGCGTGAGCACATAGAAGTAGGCAACATTAACGAATACATACAGCGAGGCCACAACCAGCATGCCGCCGACGAATGCCCGCGGCAGGTTTCGCTGCGGATCGCGCACTTCGCCGGATAAAGGAGCCACGTTCTGCCAACCGTCGTAGGCCCACAAGGCGCCGAGCATGGCTGCGCCGAACCCCGCAACGCCGCCGCGCGCGCTCGCCGCAACGTTCTCGCACGTCCCGGCGAGACCCGACTGCGTCAAATGTCCGAGGCTCCCCGATGCGAACAAAAAAGCGCTCAAGCCGACTCCAAATACCAGCACCACCTTGGCCATGGTCACGATGAGGGCAGTCTTGCCCCCGGCGCTCACCGAAGCGCAGTTGATGAGCGCGACGATCCAAATGGTGACGAGCGCCACGAGTTGTTCGCCACTGATTCCAAGCAAGTGGACATGATCAAGCGCTCCGCCGAGCGCCACGTTCATGAAGATGGCGAACCCGACCGCAAGCGCGGCCTGCGAGCCGGAACGGGCTACGGCGAAGGCGATCCAACCGTACAAGAATCCCACCAGCCGCCCATAGGCCCGTCGCAGGTACACGTAATCGCCGCCCGCCTCCGGAATCATGGCGGAGATTTCCGCGTACGAGAAAGTCCCGGCGAGCGAAAGAAGCCCGGCCGCCACCCAAACCGAAAGCACCGTGCCGGCATCGCCGACGTTGCAGGTCATGACCCGGGTCTTGAGAAATACCCCGGTGCCAATCATATTGGCCACATTGACTGCGGCGGCAGCCCACGGCCCGACGCCCCGGGTCAACTCCCGGCGGGGCGGCGCGTTGGGAATGGATTCATTCACTTCATCTAGTATCGGCTAAATCATGGACCTAAGCTCATTGATCAGCGCCGTCTTGGTCGGCGCACTCCTGTTATGGGTCATCTATCGGCGCTTCCGGCGCAGTTTCGGGCGCCAGATCTTGAGCCCTGGACGCATGATGTTCCGCATCGGGCTGCTCACGCTCTTCGCGGTGCTTTCAGTGATGCGGGCGCCTGGAGGAACCTGGCAGCTGTTCGGCGCGGAGGCGCTCGGCTTGGCGGCCGGTCTGGCTCTTGCGGTGTGGGCATCCTCCAAAACTCGTTTCGAGCGCGACCATGGCACGCTCTACTACGTGCCGCACACCTTTAGCGGCGTCGTGATATCGGTGCTTTTCTTGAGCCGACTCGTCTATCGGCTGCTTTACGTTTACGGGGCGACACGCCACATGGGCGGATCGGCCGCGGCGCCGGACATGTCATTCGCCACAGCCGCCCGCAGTCCGCTCACGATGGGACTGTTTTTCGTGTTGGTTGGTTATTACGCGTGCTTCTACAGCTTGGTGCTGCTCAGATCACGCACAGAAAGATTGGGGATCACCGATGTTGCCGGTGCGCCGGCAAGCGGCGAGACCAGCAAATCGGGATAGTAAAGTCTTACTTCAGCATGATCGCGATGATGTAAACCAGCAGCGCGGACGAAATAAGCAGGGTGTTGTGACCCCAACGAGCAATGTTTCCGACCATAAAAATCTCCATGAATTAGTTTTTGCTTCCGGCCGCGACACTCGTCCCGGCCTGCATCCCGATATTGGGTCGGAATCCTACATTTCCAGAGGTTTTCCCTGGCTGAACCGCGTCACAAATCGATCTGATATATGCCAAAAAGGCGGTTCATAGGTCATTGATCGCGCACGATTTTCGGGCACGTGCGCGCAGCTGAGGAAGAGCGGGTTGCGTTTGACTTAAAGTGCCGGCTGGTTGAGCCGGCGAGAGGGGCGATTTTCCAGGCGAAGCAACGAAGGTTTCAACTTCGCATCAGCGTCCCCGCGCCGTCGTAGGCGGGGGCAGAGAGGCGATGCGCGCGCCGGCGCTCGCCGATAAGCTCGATCTCGAATGAACTTGCCCCTTTGAGCTTTGCGGGTATGTAACCGAGCGCCAGAGACTTCCCTACCCGATGGCCGAAAGCGCCCGAAGTGACCCAGCCCACGGCTTCGCCGTCATGCCATATGGGCTCATCGCCCAGAGCATCCGCGCCGGCCGCCTCGATTTCGAATCCGCACAGGGTGAGTACGCCGCCCTGCTCCCTCTCTTCGGCTGCGGGCGAGCGACCGATGAAGCGGTCTTTTTTCAAATCGACGAAACGCGCGAGGCCCGCTTCGTACGGCCCATAGATGGGGCGATATTCCCGCGCCCAGGTACCGAAGCTCTTTTCGATGCGCATGGCGTTGAGCGCGCGCCCGCCATAATGGCGCAGACCGAAGGGCTTCCCAGCAGCAGTCAGCAGCTCGAGGAGCGCGCGCTGATAGTCCGAGGTCACCCAGATCTCGTAACCCAGTTCGCCCGTGAAGGAAAGCCTCCCCACATGGGCCGGGACCATGCCGACATCCATGCGCCTGAAACTCATGAATGGAAATGCCTGGGCCGAGAGATCCTCACGCGTCAGGGTTTGCAGCAACTGGCGGGAGGCAGGCCCGGCGAGGGCCAGCCCCAGATATTCCATCGCGCAAGGCCGCACGCTCACGCCCCGCTCCGGCAGGTGCCGCTCGAACCAGCGAAGATAGAAATTCTCGGCCGCATAGGTGCCGATCAGGAAAAAATGATCCTTCGCGGCCCGGCACATGGTGAAATCGCCGATCAGCTTGCCGCGCTCGTTGAGCATGGGCGTGAGCGCCACCTTGCCTATGGCCGGCACGCGATTGGCCATCAGGAGCGACAGCCACTCCTCTGCGCCGGGTCCCTTGATCTCGAATTTCCCGTAGTTGGAGATCTCCAGGACCCCGACCTTGGCCTGCACCGCCTGGCATTCGGCGCCGACGAAAGGATGCGAGTTCGAGCGTCTAAAGCTCACCTCATCATGCGCGTTGAGCGCCGAATCGGCGAACCACAACGGGTGCTCCAGCGCGCAATAGTCGCCGAACACCGCGTGTTCCTTTTTTAGCTGCTCATACACCGGCGTGGTTCGCAGCGGCCGAGCGGCGTTGAGTTCTTCGTTGGGAAAGCGGATTCTGAATCGGCGCGAATAGTTCTCGCGTACTTTGGCGTTGGTATAGGCGAGAGTCGCCCAGTCGCCATAGCGCGCCACATCCATCGCCCAGATGTCGGCGCCCGGATCACCGTTCACCATCCATTGCGACAGCGCCAGGCCGACCCCGCCGCCCTGGCTGAATCCCGCCATGACGCCGCAGGCCACCCAGAAATTCTTCACTCCCTTCACCGGCCCCACCAACGGATTGCCGTCGGGCGCAAAAGTGAACGGACCGTTGACCACCTTGCGAATGCCCGCCGCGCCCAATGCCGGAAAGTGATCGAATCCCACTTCGAGACTCGGCGCGATGCGCTCCAGGTCGTTGGGCAGGAGGTCCTGTCCGAAATCCCACGGCGTGCGCACGGCCGACCACGGCACACCGGCCTTTTCGTAGGTACCCATCAGCATGCCGCTGCGTTCCTGGCGAAGATAAATCTCGCCCTCGAAATCGATGCAGTGCAGCTGCTCCTTCTGCCCGGCGAGCTCCGGCATGTCCCCGGTGATGAGGTACTGATGCTCCATGGCGAGGATGGGCAGCTCAATGCCCACCATGCGCCCTACCTCGCGCGCCCAGAGGCCGGCCGCATTCACCACGTGTTCGGCGTGCACGTTGCCGTGATCGGTGATCACATCCCACGTGCCATCCGCGCGTGCCTGCAAATCGGTAACCCGGGTGTGGCGCACGATGTCGGCCCCGCCGATCTGCGCAGATTTTGCGTAGGCATGGGTAACGCCGTACGGGTCGACGTGTCCCTCGATCGGATCGTAGATGGCGCCCTTGAAGTACTTCTCCTCGAGCAGCGGAAAGAGCTTCTTCGCCTCGCTCACCGACACGAGCTCGAGGTCCATGCCCAGATACCGGCCGCGTGCCTTGGTCATCTTCAGCCAGTCGAGCCGCTCCTCGGATCCAGCCAGCATCACCCCGCCCGTGATATGCATGCCGCAGGATTGCCCCGAGATCTGTTCCAGTTCCTTGTAGAGGTTGATGGTGTACTGCTGCAGCTTGGCGACGTTCGGATCGCCGTTCACGGTGTGCATGCCGCCGGCCGCATGCCAGGTCGAGCCCGAGGTCAGTTCCGCGCGCTCGATCAGCAGCACGTCGCGCCACCCGGCCTTGGTGAGGTGATAGAGCACGCTCACACCGACCACGCCGCCGCCGATCACCACGACCTTCGCATGACTCATCATTGGGAAATCACTCGTTGGAAACGATCAACTGCAGATTGGACTGGGGCGAGGCGCTTTGCGTGCCGAATCGTTCGATCAGCCAAGAACGGAATAGGGCGACCGCAGTATCACTCAAGGCTTCCGGGTGGGTGATGAGGTAATAGCCGAAGCCGTCATCGACGCTGACATCGAAGGGTTTGACGAGCTCGCCGCGACGCACGTAGTCGCCGAAGAGGTAAGTATCGACCAGCGCAAGTCCCGCGCCGCTCAGAATGTACTGCACCGCCAGCACCGCTGTATCGAACACCAGTCCGCGTTCGATGCTTGCGGCACTTAAGCCCGCGGAACGCGCAAACTGACTCCAGAAGTGGTGACGCGGCATGTCGGCGATGCGCACATGCACCAGTTCGTTCGCCTCTATGAATTCCTGCAGGGAGCAGCCGTGGGCGCGCGCCGCAACGCTCGGATGACAGAGCAGGCTGAGGTGCACCGGCCAGAGAAGATCGGTGACCATATCGGTCACCGTGGGTTTGGAGTACACCACCGCGACGTCCACATCGCTCGGCGGCGGACCGACGCCATAAGGACTCAACAGATCGATTTCCACCTCCGCCGCCGCTTGACGAAAATCTCGCAGGATCGGCACCGCCAGATGCGCCGCGAAACTCGGCGGCATTTGCACGCGCAAGGTGCGCAAACTCCCCGCCGCATCGTTGCGGATGTCATCGAGCGCATATTCCAATCGATCGAAGGACTTGGTGACCGCCGGCAACAAATGCTGCCCGGCCTTGGTGAGCACCAACGAGTGCGGACGGCGCTCGAAAAGCTGCGCACCGATCAGCTTCTCGAGCGCGATGACGTGGCGCGAGAGCGCGCTCTGCGAAATCAGCAGTGCGTTCGCGGCCGCGGTGAAACTTAAGTGCTTGGCCACTCCTTCGAAGGCGCGCAGCGCATTGAGCGGCAGCCAGCGCCGGTCGATGTGTACTTTCATGGGTGGTATCCGATGGCGCGCTGCTCGTCCTCGACGATGGTGCGCGAGGCAAGATACAGATGAAAAGCGGCCCAGAAGCCGGTGGGCGCGAGCCAGAGGAGCGCGGTGCGCAGCGCCTCGGCTGTGGTTTGTCCATGTGCCACGAACCAGTCGTTCAAGAAACCCACGCCCTGCGGGGCCACGATCAGATTGAACACGTTGGCCACCAGCAGCGAGATAGCAATGAAGATATTGCGCATGTTGCAGGGGGACAGGTTGTTCAGCAGCCCAAAGCACGGCCCGATGTAGAAGTAGATGGCGGGAATGAACAGCGCAAACATCCACCTGCAAACGGACAGATCGTGCGTGAAGTAGGCGAAGAACGAGGGGATGGTCGCAAGGCCGATGCCGGCGGTGAGAAACCAGACCATGCGCTTCGGGCTCGCCATGGGCTTGGATCCCAAAATGAAGGCGGTCGCCAGTGTCGCGAGGAAGCCGCCCCACAGGTGGATGTTGCCGGTGAAGGCGCCGGCCTCGGCGACGTTCAGGTGATACATCCGTTGCAGGAACGTCGGAGTCCAGAAGATCAGGCCCCAACCCCAAAGCGCGCACAACCCGCCGCCCATGACCACGTGGAACGCGGCCCGCTGCTTCCAGAGGAATCGGGTCGCCTGCCAGAGTGTCGCCTTATCGCCGCGGCCCACGAGGTCTAAGCGTCCGCGCGGCGGCTCGCGCACGGTGAAATACACCAGCAAGCCCATCACGACGCCCGGAATGCCGAGTGCGACGAAGGCCATGCGCCAGCCGTACTCGTGCGCGACGGCGCCGGCGAAGGTGGCGCCGAGCCAGGCACCGATGGGTGCGCCCAAGCCGAGCACCGTCATGGCCATGGGCCGGCGGCTCGGCGGAAAGCAATCCGAGACGATGGCGGTGGATGGCGGCGTGCCGCCGGCCTCCCCGACACCCACGCCTATCCGCGCCAGCAGGAACTGCAGATAGCCGGCCGCGCTCCCGCAAAGCGTGGTGAAGCCAGACCAGATGATGAGCGATAGGGCGAGAATGTTGCGCCGGTTGTACCGATCGGCGAGCCAGGAAATCGGTATGCCGAACACCACGTAGAAAATCGCTAGTGGCGTGCTCGTCAGAAACGCGACGCTCGAGTTGGACAGATGCCAATCGAGCCGGATCGGTTCAAGCACGGTGGACACGACATAACGATCCGCAATGTTGATTGCGTAGATCAGCACCGTGAGGATGAGGACGTACCAGCGTTCACGCACGTGCGGAACGGCCGGGGCACCAAGCTCGCCTGTGGCAACGCTCACGGAAGACCATCTTGTGTGCTCATGGACGGAACATACCGCGTTCCTATGCCGGTGCGCGACTGCCTTTTTGCCGGGGGTCGAATTTTCATGGGTGGATCGGGAAAAGGCATAACGTACCGCGCGCGAGTGAGTAAGCTCTGCCGGCGTGGAGGAGTTCGACTACATCATCGTCGGCGCCGGCACCGCAGGATGCGTGCTCGCCGAGCGGCTGTCCGCCGATCGGCGCACCCGCGTCCTGATACTCGAGGCCGGCGGCAGCGACCAGCGCTTCTGGATCAAGACGCCGATCGGCTACGGGCGCACCTTCGCGGACCGCCGGGTGAATTGGATGTACCAAGCCGAGCCCAGTGCGGGACTCAACGGCCGCTCCATGTACTGGCCGCGGGGCAAAGTACTCGGCGGATCGAGCTCAATCAATGCCTTGGTCTACTGCCGGGGCCTGCCTGAAGATTTCGATGGCTGGGCTGCCCTCGGCAACGCTTCCTGGGGGTGGAACGCGGTCAAAGCGTACTTCGAGCGCAGCGAACGATTCGTCGACAGCAACGGTCAGGCGCGCGGCGAAGGCGCGCTTGACGTCAAGGACGTCACTGCGCTACTGCACCCCATGCACGCCAACTGGCTGGCAGCCGCCGCCGAGCTCCAGCTGCCCGTGACCGATGATTTCAACGGTGAGCATCCGCTCGGTCTCGGCTGCTATCAGATCACCGTGCGGGACGGTAGGCGATGGAGCGCCGCGGACGCTTTCCTGAGGCCCGCCCTCGCCCGTCCCAATGTGCGACTGGTGACCGATGCGCTCGTCTCGAAGTTGAGAATCGAGTCGCGCCGTGCAGTGGGCCTGGAATACGCCCTGGGAAATACCAAACACACCGCGACGGCGCAGCGCGAGGTGATCCTCTGCGCCGGCACCGTGAACAGCCCCCAGCTCCTGCAATTGTCCGGCATCGGTGATGGCGCAGAATTGTCCGCCATGGGTATCACCCCGGTCCTCGACAACAAGGCCGTGGGCGAAAACCTCCAGGACCACCTCGCCGTGGTGTACTCGTACCGCGCCACGAGACCTACGCTGAACAACGAGCTGCACTCGAACTTCGCCAAGCTAAAGGTGGGCCTGCGATATTTACTGACGCGGCGGGGACCCGCCGCGCTCAGCGTCAACCAGTTCGGCGGATTCGTGCGCACCAACCCGGAATCGCCGGGACTGGCCGACGTGCAGCTCTACTGCAATCCGGTCACCTATCCAGCGGGCGACTTCACTCGCAAACGCATCAATGTCGACGCCTTTGCGGGTTTTTATCTGTGTTACCAGCCCACGCGGCCAACCAGCGTTGGACGGATCAAACTGGCCGGTCCTGACTACCGCCAGCCTCCCCGCATCTTTCCCAACTATCTCTCGACGCATAAAGATGTCACGGACGTTAAGTACGCTGCGAGGTTCCTTAAATCGCTCGCACAGACGCGGGCCATTGGCGAGCTCATCAAGGAACCCGTTGGACCCGATATCCTGCGGATGAACGACTCGGACATGATCGAAGACTTCAAAGCTCGCGCCGCCACCGTGTATCACCCCGTGGGTAGCTGTCGCATGGGGCCAGCGGCGGACGGTGCCGTGGTGGATGCGAAACTGCGCGTGCACGGCATAGAAGCGCTGCGGATCGCGGACGCATCTGTTTTTCCCACCCTGACTGCAGCGAATACCAATGCGCCCACCCTAATGGTGGCGCAAAAAGCGGCGGACCTCATCCATGAAACTCGATAGCGTCAAAGTATTCATCGTCACCAATCCCCCGCCGGCTTTCGGCGGCCGGTACTTCGTATTCCTGAAGTTAAAGACGGCCTGCGGCATCGAAGGCGTCGGGGAGGTGTACGCGGCAACGTTTGGACCTAAGGTCATCGAGGCGATGATTTACGATCTGTTCGCGCGGCGCTGGCTCGGGCGCGACCCCTTTCAGATCGAGGCCATGTGGCGCGAAAGCCATGGCTCCGGCTTCACGCTGCGCCCGGATCTTTCGCTCATGAGCGTGGTGAGCGGCTTGGAGATGGCCTGCTGGGACATCATCGGCAAAGCGGTGGAGCAGCCGGTTTACAACCTGTTGGGCGGCATGGTGCACGAGCGCTTGCGCTCATATACCTACCTATATCCTGGTCCCGGCGAGGGGGATGACTTCTATCATGATGCGGATCGCTCCGCCGCACGGGCCGCCGAGTATGTGTCGCACGGCTTCACCGCGGTGAAGTTCGATCCCACGGGAGGATTCGGCGTGTTTGATCCACGCCAACCGACACAGGAACAAGTGGAGCTCACGGTGCGTCTGGTACGTCAGGTGCGCGAGGCAGTCGGACGGAAGGCCGACCTGCTGCTCGGCACCCATGGGCAGTTCACCAGTTCAGGCGCACTGCGGCTGGCTCGTCAGCTCGAGCCCTTTGACCCCCTCTGGTTCGAGGAACCCGTACCCCCGGACATGCCTGAGGAGATGGCGCTGGTCGCGCGCGGCACCCGCATTCCCATTGCCACCGGCGAGCGGCTTACCACGAAGTACGAATTTGCCCGGGTGCTCGCGCAAGGCGCCGCCAATATTTTGCAGCTTAATTTGGGCCGGGTCGGGGGCATTCTGGAAGCGAAGAAGATTGCGGCGCTCGCCGAAGTGCACTATGCCCAGCTCGCACCCCACTTGTACTGTGGGCCCATTGTCGGCGCGGCGAACATTCAAATCGCCACCTGTTCGCCCAATTTCCTCATTCTGGAAAGCATCCAGCAGTGGGGCGGGTTCCACGCCAAGATTCTGAAGACACCCATCCGATGGGAATCGGGCTATGTGATACCGCCCAAGGGGCCCGGACTTGGCGTCGAACTGAATGAGTCGGTCGCCCTGGCCCATCCCTACACGGAAGGCGCCCTGCATCTGGAAATGGTGAACCGGCCGCTGGGGTGAGTATGCAATACGCATTTGTAGGCCTGGGCGCCCTCGGTCAACACCTGGCAGCCAACCTGGCGCGCGGCGGTTTCAACGTCACCGTGCACGACCTTCGCCGCGAGGCGGCGGCTCTGGCGCTGGAAGCGGGGGCCCGCTGGGGCGATTCAATCCCACAATTGGCGCGCGCATGCGACGGGTTCATCACCTGCCTGCCCTCCCCGTCAGCCAGCAGCGCCGTCCTTGCCGCCGCCCTGGCCGACTTGAAGCCCGGCGCGGTATGGATCGAGATGAGCACCAACGACGTGGCAACGATCGAGACTCTGGCCAGCAAAGCCTCTGTGGCCAGAATCCATACCCTCGTCTGCCCGGTGACCGGCGGGGTCCATCGGGCGGCTTCCGGCGAAATCACCATACTTGTTGGCGGCGAGCAACAGATTTACTCTGCCCACCGGCCGGCGCTGGCAGCCATGGGAGGCCGGCTGGTGTATTTAGGGGGCCGGGAACAGGCCGCCGTGACCAAGGTGGTGACCAACATGCTGGCCTTCGTCCACTTGATCGCGGCCGGCGAAGCGCTGATGTTGTGCGCGAAGGCCGGGGTGGACCTAAGCGCTGCCTACGAGGCCATTCGCCATAGCTCCGGAAACAGTTTTGTGCACGAGACCGAGAGCCAGTTGATCCTAAACGGCAGCTATGACATTGATTTCACCATGGACTTGGCTTGCAAAGACGCTGGATTTGCGCTCGAATTCGGTCGGCGCTATGGAGTGCCGTTGCGTCTGGCGGCCGAAATGGAACAGATATTTCTGGAAGGCCGGGCGCGCTTTGGAGGCGGGGCTTGGTCGACGATGATCGTCAAGCTGCTGGAGGACACGGTGGGGCGGACGCTTCGGGCACCCGGTTTCCCGCCGAAATTGACTGACGGCTGAGAAGGCATACCAACATTACAAGTATGTTGCATCGAATTTTCGCATGAGCTTGACTAAATTAAGCATGCCCCGATGCGCAGCCACAACAAAATAGCGCTAGCGCCTTTCTTCCGCGATGCTATTCTCGCCATTACAACTACAACGTCTTCGTCGTTTCTCCGATACCAAAATTGAAGGGATGTAAGTAATGAAACCGAATCCTAAGTTGTCCTACGCCATTGCCGCGATTTTGAGCGGATGCGCATTGAGCATGAGTGGCGCCGGCATCGTCCGAGCCGCCGATACGACCGCCGACACCGACAGCGAAAGCCTCGCAGAAGTGACCGTGACGGCGCAGCGTCGCACGGAAAACATACAAAATGTTCCCATCACGATCCAGGCCATCTCCGGGGATCAGCTGAAGGAACTATCGATCTCCAATTTCGATGACGCGGTGAAGTATTTGCCGAACGTCGCCTTTGCTGCCAACGGTCCTGGCCAGGGCAACATTTTCATGCGTGGATTGAGCCCCGGCTCCGCCGGCAACCAATCCCAGTCCTCGATCGCCTCCTTCCCGAACGTCGCCATTTATCTCGACGATCAATCGGTACAGTTCCCGGGACGCAACCTCGACATCATCGCGGTGGACATGGAGCGTATCGAGGTCCTCGAAGGCCCGCAGGGAACCCTGTTCGGCGGCGGCGCCCAGGCCGGCGCCATCCGCTACATCACGGCGAAGCCCAAGCTCAACGTCACCTCCGGCAGTGCCGATGCCAGCTACGGCATCACCACCGGCGGCGATCCCAACAGTTCGTTGAACGCAGTCTTGAACCTGCCGCTGATCCAGGATCACCTCGCGGTGCGCGCGGTGATCTACAACGATCATCGCGGCGGCTACATCGACAACGTACCGGCGACCTTCGAACGCCAGAACACCGACGTCGGCACCTTCCGCATGGGTGTCGGTCCGACCGGCGGCGCGTGCCCGAATGGCCAGCCGGTCGGCGCGCCCGCCGCCGGGTTCCCGAACGGCGTCTGCGTGCCGCTCGGATTGCCGGTCACGAACAATCTGAACGTCGCAGCCAACAACCAGAACCCGGTCACCTATAACGGCGTCCGTCTCTCCGCGTTGGTGCAGTTCAACGATGATTGGAGCTTGCTGGTGCAGCAGAGCTATCAGGACATGGAGGCCGACGGCGTTTTTGCCCAGTTGCCGGTGGGCACCAACGGCGTCGCGCTCGCACCCGATCAGACGACTTCGTTCACACCCGCCTATGACAAGGACAAGTTCGAGAACACCTCATGGACCGTGAACGGCAAGATCGGCGTGTTGAACGCGGTATACACGGGCGGCTATCTGGTCCGCACGACCATTCAGCAGAACGATTACACCGCCTACGCGCGCGGTTCGGAAGGTGACTACTACCAGTGCACGGGTGGTCCGGGAACCGTGGCGAGCAAGGGTCCCCTGACCTGCTACAGCGCCGCGAGCGACTGGGATGACTGGACCAAAAACACCCATCACACCGAGGAACTGCGCGTCAGCACGCCGGACGAATGGCGCCTGCGCGGCCTGTTCGGCGCGTTCTACGAGGACTTCAAGATCCTCGACGACATGAACTTCAATTACAAGACCATCCCGGCGTGTAATCCGGCGAATCTTGCGACCGCGCTGACCGGGGGCCCCGGCGGCACCAACGGCCCGGCTTGCGTCGGCGATGTGGGTCCGCTTCCCGGCACGACGGCTTCCTTCCCCGAAACCCGCGGCGACACCACGGCGTTCGGTGAAGATCTGCAGCGCGGCTACAAGCAGACGGCTTTCTTCGCATCCGGCGACTTCGACATTCTGCCCAAGGTACTCACGGTCACCGCCGGCACCCGCTGGTATCACTACAGCGAGTTCGAGACCGGCTCCGAGTACTACACCAGCACTTCGTGCGCCAACGTCCCGAGCCCCTGTCTTGCGGGCAAGAACTTGGATGCCATTGGCCTGCGCAAGACCTTCAACGGCTTCCGTAGCCGCGGCAACCTCACCTGGCACATCACCCCCGACGTGCTGGTGTACTACACCTACTCGCAGGGTTATCGTCCCGGCGGCTTCAACCGCGAAACAGGCCTCAGCGCGGTGGCGGTCGGACCGGATGGCAATAAGCAGCTGCTGAAGCCTTCAAGCTATGCGCCGGACACGTTGACCAACAACGAAATCGGCCTTAAGTCCGAGTTCTTCGATCACCGCATGCAGGCCAATATCTCGGCGTATCACATGCTGTGGAGCGACGTGCAGGTCCCGCTGTTCAACCCGAGCGCATTGGGCAACACGACCTTCGTGACCAATGGCGCGAGCTACAAGACCAACGGCGTCGAGCTGCAGTTGGTCGGCAGAGTCACGCAGGGACTCACGCTGCAAGGGTCGATGTCCTACAACGATGCCAAGCAGACTAACAATCCCTGCTTGGAGTCCAACGATCCGGCCAGCGCAACCTTCGGCAAGTGCATCACTCAGGTAAAGAACCCTGCGGGTCTATTGGTACCGCTGCTCAGCGTCTTCGGTCCGGTCGGCGGCCAGCCCGCGTTTTCGCCGAAAATCGAATACAACCTGCGCGGACGCTACGACTGGAATTTCAACGAATACAAGATGTTCGTAGGCGCAGGCGCCAACCACGTCGGCGGCATGTACAACCAGTTGGACAATGGCACGACCGGTTACACCGGGTATCCGTTCACGACGTTGCTGCGCTACTTCCAGCCGGGCTACACCACGTATGACGCCTCGGCGGGAGTCGCCAAGGACAACTGGACTTGCGAGTTCTACGGCACCAACCTCAGTAACTCCAATGCCAGCGTCTTTACCTCTTCGGCGCAGTTCATCAAGTCGGAGGTGCCGCTGCGGCCGCGCGTGATGGGCATCAAGATTGGCTTCAAGTTCTGATAGCCTCCCCTCGCGCCTCAGGCGGGGGGAATTCTCGACATTTCGAACCAAGGCGGGCAACAATGCCCGCCTTTTTCTTGAATGCGCTAAGCTTAGCTTCGTGAAGCCGGGGCGAAACGATCCGTGCCCGTGCGGCAGCGGGAAGAAGTATAAAAAGTGCTGCGGCGAACCGGGTGCGCGCACCCCGCCTGGTCAGGCCCCGCTCGCAGAGGCGGAGCTTCACTTCCAGCAGGGCAACGCCGCTTTTGACCGAGGGAACCTTGATGCCGCCCTCGCAGGTTTCCGGCGCGCGACTGCCGCCCGCAATGACTTTCCCGCAGCGCACGACGCCGCCGGAAGCGCCCTTATGGCGCTCAATCGTCCCGCGGAAGCCGAGCAATGCTTTCGCCAGGCGCTGAATCTGGCGCCCGATTTCGCGCAGGCTTACGGCAACCTAGGCAATGCGCTCGCCGAACAAAAACGCTGGGAGGCGGCACTTTTCCCGTACCGCCGCATGATCGATCTCATGCCTCGATCGGCGGAGGCCCATAACAACCTTGGCAACGCGCTTCTTGCTCTGCACCGCTTCAAGGAAGCTTCGGATTCCTATCGCCGCGCCACCAATATCCGACCAGATGCGGCAGGCGCACAGTTGAATCTCGGCAGCGCACTGCGCGAAACGGGCAATGCCCAGGAAGCCCTCATCGCCTGCCGGCGAGCGATCGCTCTGCGGCCGGAGCTTTCCGACGCACACCTCGCGGCGGGCAATGCCGAATTCGATCTGGGTCTTCTTGATGAGGCTCAAGCAAGCTACCAACGAGCCATAGAGCTCCAGCCGTCCGCCTCCGCCCCGCGCCTTGCGCTCGCAAAGGTACTGCGCCAAATCGGTCGGAGCCACGAGGCGCGCGAGTGCGCCCGGGAGGCCCGCAGGCTTTCGCCCGAGGAAGCCGAGGTGCTTGCTCTGCTCGGCGAGCTCGAGGTGGATTTCGGCAGATTTTCTGAAGCCGAAGCCCTGCTTCGCCGCGCCCTGACACTATCACCCGACCTTGCTGACGCCTGGGCGGCGCTCACGCGCGTCCGTAAGATGACCCGCCAGGACTCCGACTGGTGGTTTGCGGTCGAGCAGCTGCTCCAGAAACCCATGTCCATGGGCCAGGAAATCAATTTGCGCTATGCCGTCGGCAAGTACTTCGATGACCTCGAGGAATACGACAAGGCGTTCGAGAATTACCGCCGCGCCAACGAGCTCAAGAAGCTCGGCGGCACCCCGTATAAGTCCGCGGCGGTGGCGCGCCGGGTCACCGACATCACGCAGCTCTACGACGCCGAATGGTTCCGTACGGTCGGTGCGGCCTCGGATTTATCCGCTCTGCCTGTGTTCGTCGTCGGCATGCCGCGCTCCGGAACCACGCTCATCGAGCAAATACTCGCCTCGCACCCTCAAGGCCACGGCGCGGGCGAACTGCGTTTCTGGCACAGCGCCACAGTGCGCTACGAGGCGCTTCGCCGTGCGGGCAAAAATGAGAGTGCGCCGGCCGAATTGGCACGAAACTATCTTGCCCTGCTCACCTCGCTCGCGCCGAACGCAGCACGCATCGTCGACAAGATGCCGGCGAATTACATGAACCTCGGTCTCATTCACATCGCGCTTCCCGGATCGCGCATCATTCATATGCAGCGTAATCCGTTGGACACCGCGCTATCCATCTACTTTCAAGTATTTTCCAACACCCACGCCTATGCCAACGACCTTTCGGAAATCGCCCAGCATTACCGCGAGTACCTCAGGCTGATGCAACACTGGCGCACGCTCCTTCCCACGGAGCGATTTCTCGAGATCTCCTATGAGGCGCTGGTGCAGGAGCCGGAACTCTGGATTCGCAAGCTGCTCGATTTCGTGGGCTTGCCTTTCGATGCACGCTGCCTCGATTTTCATCGCACGGAACGCGCGGTTGCCACTGCGAGCAACTGGCAGGTGCGTCAGAAGATATCCAGCGGCTCGGCGGGCCGCTGGCGTCACTATGAGCGGTTCCTCGGCCCATTGCGCTCCCTAACCCTCGAGGGGGAACTTGCATGAGCGCGGTCGAATCAGAAGTCGTCAAAATCCGCGGCCAATTGGAAGGCGGCCGCCACGCCGAAGCGCTAAGCGCTTGCGAGACCTTGGCAAGGAACTGGCCGGAGAACCGCGACGTGCTCTATATGATGGCCGTGAGCCAGCGCTATCTTGGCCAAGTTGACGCCGCGCTCGCCACATTATCGCGCCTGCAGGAAGCCCACCCGCGCTTCGCGCGGCTGTATCAAGAACGTGGTTACTGCTACGTGGCTTTACGCGATGCGCCGAAGGCCATCGAAGCATTCTTGACGGCGGTCAACTTCAACAATGCGCTGCCGGCGAGTTGGTCGCGCCTCGAGATGCTATATCGAATGGTGGGCGATGCGAATAACGCCGCGCTTGCCGGCGAGCATGTGGCAACTCTCAAGCATCTGCCTGCGGAGGTCGTGACGGCCACCGCCATGCTGAACGATTCGGATTTGGCATCCGCCGAAGCGTTGATCCGCCCTTATCTGCTCAAGAATCCGACCCATGTCGAAGCCATGCGGGTGTTGGCCCGCATTGGGATTGCACGCGACGTGCTCGACGACGCCGAAGTGCTGCTCGATGCGGTACTGGAGCTCTCGCCCGACTATCGCATCGCCCGCTTCGAATATGCGCGGGTTCTGCTCGACCGTCACAAGCACCGCAAGGCAATCGAAGAACTCGAAAAGCTCCTGGCGCTCGACCCCGAAAACCGGCAGTACAAGACGCTGTACGCAACCGCTTGCGTGGGCATCGGCGAGCATGACAAGGCGCTGCGCCTCTATCAGGAACTGCTGCCGGAGGCGCCGCGCACCGACGAATTGCACCTGTCCATCGCCCATTCCTTGAAGACCTTGGGCAGGCGCGAGGCCGCAATCGAAGCCTACCGCAGCGCCGCCGGGGTGCGGCCCGATTTTGGTGATGCCTACTGGAGCTTGGCAAATCTCAAGACTTACCGCTTTACCGACGAGGAACTCTTGGCCATGCGTGAGGCCGAAGCGGCGCCGCGCACCGCGCCGATGGACCGCTTCCATCTCTGCTTCGCGCTCGGCAAGGCGCTCGAGGATCGCGGCGATTATGCCGAGTCGTTCAGCTACTACGAACGAGGAAATGCGCTCAAGAAGGCGGAAAGCAGCTACCGAGCCGAGAGCATCGAGCGCAATACCCAGTTGCAGAAGTTGGTGTGCACCAAGGAGTTCTTCGCACGGCGCAATGGCATCGGCGCGAGATCCGCCGCCCCCATTTTCATCGTCGGCCTGCCGCGCTCGGGCTCGACCCTCATCGAACAGATCCTCGCCTCGCACTCGCAGGTCGAAGGCACGCACGAGCTTGCCGACATCCAGCGCATTGCGCACGAGTTCCAGGGGCGCGAGCCGGATCTCGGCGATCCTCGCTACCCGAAGATTCTCTCGGAGCTTCCAGGCGGTGAATTCGAGAAGTTGGGCGACAAGTACCTCGCCGACACTGCCATCTACCGCAGCGGCAAGGCGCACTTCATCGACAAGATGCCGAATAATTTTCGACACTTGGGGCTCGTGCACCTAATGCTTCCGAATGCGAAGATCATCGATGCGCGGCGCGAACCGATGGCCTGTTGCTTCAGCAATTTCAAGCAACTTTTCGCTACCGGACAGGAGTTCACGTACGGCATCGAAGATATCGCCCGATATTACCGAACCTATCTCCAGCTGATGCGGCACTGGGATGAAGTGCTGCCCGGAAAGATACTTCGGGTGATACACGAGGACATGGTCGAGGACCTCGAGAACAACGTGCGCCGGCTGCTGGACTTCTGCGGCCTGCCGTTCGAGGCATCGTGCCTCGAGTTCTACAAGACTGAACGCAGCGTGCGCACCGCAAGTTCTGAGCAGGTCAGACGGCCTATCTTTCGGGAAGGACTCGACCAATGGAAGAACTACGAGGCTCAATTGAAACCGTTGAAGGTCGCGCTTGGCGAGGCGTTGGAGAACTATCGAAGTTAGCTTGCAGAGCCGCCAGCGGCGCCGTCCGCGGGCAGTTGGGCATCGCGTGAGAATAGCCGGATGAATTCACCGCATTGGTATGGTCGGAGCCCGAAACGCCGACGGATTGAGCCTATATGGCCCGTCGCTCGAGGTCATGGAGCACATCGTGTGGGCAGGCAATCCCGCGATGTTCCAAGTGAGCGTCGCAGCACCACCCGGCGGCACCGGCGTTGAGGCAGTAAAAATGTAAGCGATGTGCAATCATCATCCCCTAACATCCTCCCCATTCTAAGGATACGCCTGCATGACCACATTCGAATTCCTGCGCCACGAACCCGAGATTCGGGATTATAAGAAGGGTCAGACCGTTTTTAAGCAGGGGGATCCTGGCTCTGATTGCATGTTCGGCGTGCTCGAGGGCGTCATCGAGATCCAGATCGGCTCTGAGACGGTCGAGCGTGTGCAGCCCGTGCATGTATTCGGCGAGATGGCGCTCATCGACCAACGACCGCGCAGCGCCACGGCGTTCGCTGCAGCCGACAGTCGCGTGGCAGTGATCGACAAGAAGCGTTTTCTGCGCCTGGTCGAACAAACCCCTCACTTCGCCCTCAATATCATGCAGGTGATCACCGAGCGCCTGCGCCGCGCCAGCGGGCATTAGTCTCGAGCGGGCCCCTAGGCGGGAGGCGGGCTTGCGGAGTCGACGTGATAAATCTCAAACGCGCCGTAGTCCTTGGCGAGCGGCATGCGACCCACGTAGCTCAAGGCTAGCTCCTTGAGTCCATAGGCGGCGGTCACGGCAGCAAACGCCCCACTCGCATAAACCTGTCCGGGCGGCGTAATCGGCTCGATGCGCGCCGCACGGCTCGTATGCGGCCCTGTATAGATGATGGATCCGGTCACCGGGTTGTACCCCCGGTAGACCGGCCCCGAATGCAATGCGATTCGGATGTTCATTCCCTCGGGCAGTCCACGCGCGCCCCAATCGGTGCGCTTCACCAAATCGCTTAGCTCCAACGCATAACGCGCCGCGGCGCGCACTCCGGCAAATACCATGTAAAGGCCGTCGCCGCTGGTTTCGACGTGCTCGGGTTTCTGCTCCACCCGCGCGTTCAAAGCCGCGACGGCACCCCAGAACTGCGTGATGAAGTCAGGAGTCTGATCCTCGCTCAACCTACTATAGCCGACAGCGTCGGCAAACAGCATGGCTCGGATCTCATGGGAGAAGCCCTCCGGCAGATGCTCGTTTTCATCGAGTCCGGGCGCGGCCGGTCCTGCATCGGCGGCGCTGATGTCGCTCAATGGCAAGAGCACTTCCTTGGCTTCGACCCCTTGTGCGCGCCATAGCCGCAACAAGGCGCTGGTGCCCTCTTCAGGGAGCTGCTCATCGTTTCGAACCACGAGACCCGAAAGGCGCGCGTCCAAAACCTGCGCGCGAAGACGCGCGTTGCCGACGACGATCAAGTCCGCATACTCGAAAGTCGCGGTGCTGCCGCGGGCGCGGTGATCGCTGGTTATGGTCACGGAGGTTGCGTGCGACAGCACCCGCTCGAAGCGAACTTGCCACGCGCCGGCGCCACCGATCCTGTGGAAATCGGCCGCCGGGAACGGCAGGACGATATGGGTTTCGCCGCCGAAGGCCTGCATCGCTTCTAGGATGAGTACGTCGGTGGCGGAAGCGGCTGATCCGTACACTGCAAGCGGTCGCACCAAATCCAGGTGCCGGCGAATCTCAACAGCAAGGTCCCCTTCCGGTAAAAATCGCGGGAATCTTGTCGCCGCACCGGTCTGCGGGTCGATCAGCTGGCCCGTGTACATCAGCAGCGGTGGAACCTTCAGCACCTCGGCGGTCCATGCAAAGTCACCGGGCAGATGCCGAGCCAGCAGCGCCGCTTGGCGCCTGGTGCTGGCGAGATTGCCGTGGCTACCGGCGAACAGTTGCGCGGCGCGCGTATAGTGCGCCGCCGCCTCAGTGGGCTCGCCAATGATGAGCGCCGCCTCCCCCAACGTCGCGGCGAGCCAATAGTCGCCAGCCCGAGCTTCCAGTGCGCGCAGACATTGGGCGCGCACTTCTGCCGCGATTTGCCGCGCACCGGCGAGTTCGCCCTGCATTACAGCGATGGCGGCGGCGTTGATGCCGGTGTAGCCGACCTCCGCGGCGGAGCCGAGGGCGCGTGCATGCTCATATGCTCGCCGATAGATACTGAACGCGGCGGTGAGGTGCTTGGTACGCTCCGCTGTATCGGCGGCCCGGAGCGCAAGATCCTTGTGAGTGCGCGCCAGGATGCCCAATGTTTCCGCATCGGCGTGGCCAGCGTCGGCGAGCTCGCGCAGCAGCTTGTTCGCCCGTTCGGTGTCGCCACTGCGGGCGGTCGCAAGGCCCTTGAGTTGTCGAAGTCGCAGGTTCTGCGGCCAGAGGGCGAGCCCTTTCTGCACGGCGTTGTACGCGAGCAGCGGTTCGCCCTGACGCAGGTGCGCTTCGACAGCTTCGATCGAATCAGTTTCTGACATTCGAGATAGACGTTTCCCACCGGCAGCCGTTCAGCGAGCATCGCATGACGACCGTAACAGTCTAGTGCGCTTGCGCGCTCCAGTGCCGGTTAGGTCGTCGTCGTTGGTGGATTGTCGAGGGCCTCGACGTCGACGGCAAGCCAGGCCAAGGCGCTCGCCAGGGCGCACGCCAGACCGATAAGGAACGCGGTTCGCCACAGATGCTCCGCGGATAGATAGGCGACGATCGGAATCCCTATGATTCCGCCCAAGTTTCCACCGGTGTTCATCGCGCCGCCAACTGCCATGGCATCCGAACGCCCGATGCTCATTGCGGCGCCCCAAAACGCGCCCTCGGACAACTCGACAAATCCGAACGCGAGAGACAGTGCGGCGACCGCAACATAAGGGTTTGCCAGATCAACTGCGACGAGAAGCAATACGCCGCTGATCGACAGCGCAATCAGGGGAAGCGTCCTGAAGCCCCAGCGAGTTCCCAGCCGTCGGCATAGCATCCCCGTCAATGCGCCGCCCACGCCAGCGCCGACCGCAGCCGCAAGAGGAGGCGCGCTCGCCAGCCATCCGCTTTCCAGGATGGAAAAGTGACGTTCCTGGACGAGGTAGAGGAATACCCAGTTTGATAGCAGATAAAACGTGTAGTTCATGCACAGGTAAGAAACCGCCAGCAGCAGGACGCTGCGATTCCCGAGGATCTGGATCACTTTGCGCAGGTTGATATGACTATCGGCAGTCGCGTCGGGCCGATCGCCGATTTCGGCCAATTCTGAAGAACTCATCGCAGGATGCATCCGAGGGGTATCTCGGCCGTACCACGCCCACACCGACACCAAGCCGATCGCAGGTATGCTTGCCCACAGCAGCGCGCGCTGCCACCCAATGGAGGCCATGAGCGAGGCTATGAGCGGTGGGGTCAATGCCGCACCGAGGCCCAGTCCCATTGTCTGCAGTCCTTGAACCAAAGACCATCGGTGCGGCGGGAACCAGGCTTCGAATACGCCTGCGGAAACAGGAAAAATGGCGGCCTGCGAGAATCCGAGAAGCAGTTGCAGTCCGAGCAGGGCAAGAAACAGGGCCGTGCCGGTGAGTGCAAACGCCGACAAAGGTGTAAGGGCCGTGGCGAGGAACGACAATATCCCGATGGCGACGAATGTGCGACGCGCGCCCAAGCGTTGCCCGACGACGCCGCCCGGTAGTTGCATGAGGCCGTAGCCCAACACGAACGCCCACTCGATCCACCCGATCTGCACTTGGCTTAAGTGAAGCTCCGGCATCATCCGCTCAGATGCAACGGTGATCGACTTCTGCTGCAGATACGCCATAAACCCGAAGCCGAACAGCATCCAGAAGATTCTCCATCGAACCATTCGATCAGGTCCGGCTACCGCCGGTTGAAGTGAGGGCATCTGTTCGGGACTCTTGTGATAAGACAGTAAAGGGGAGATACGGGATCAGCTTACCGGATACCCCGAAGGAACGGCATCAATGAGGCAGCCTGTCCGCAATGCCCGAACGTACTCACGCTTCACCCTCCAGCGGCGCCTGCGCGTAGTTGACGGCAATGCATAAACATCGCCAACGACGTCGACGGCGCTTCTGAAGAGAGAGGATCGGGAGAGCGAATGATGCTTCTCGACGGCGCGATGAACCCTCCGCCCTAACGAACCTTCAGTGCCGAGTCCGGCGTTTTGCGTCGTGCGCGAGGAACGTATGGCGCGCACCGAGGCAACATCACGCGCGCCTGCGTTCGAGAAACCCAACGGAGGATATCGATCAACTATGCGCGCCAGCGCTCCCGAGAGAACGGCGTGAGCTGTGGGCGGCTCAAGACAAGTCCACAGCACGCTCCGGCAGGAAGTTTTGCCGCCCTGCCGTCCGTACGAGAGGCGCAACATACGGTCGCTTCCCAGGAAAGCACCGAACGGTATAACACAAGTTATATCAGATAGTTATGTGATTATATTCAAGTCCAATAACAGCGAAGTCGCACAGAAATAATAAATGAACATTGCCGACTTCGATCTCAGGGGGTAGAAAAGCTAAACGAATCACGGACCTACCTGTGCCCCGAAAAATACCGCCACTCAACGCTCTCAAGGCTTTCGAAGCCAGCGCAAGGCTCGGAAGCTTTGTACTAGCGGCGGCCGAACTTAACGTCACGCCCAGCGCCATCTCGCAGCACATCAAGAAGCTCGAAGATTTTTATGGGCGGCAGCTATTCATCCGCCGTAACAACCAGCTGTTGCTGACTGAGGTCGCCCGCACGGTGCTCGCTGCGAGCTCGCGGATGATGGATGGTCTCGCCGAGCTGACCGATCAATTGCTCGGCGGTCCGGTACGCTCGAACCTGATTGTGAGCGTGCTGCCATCGATTGGAGTTCGTTGGCTGAATCGCCGCCTGCCACAGTTCCTGGATTCGCATCCCGGCGTACGCCTCGATTTGCGCTTGGAGGAAGATCCGGTCGATTTTTTTCGGAACCGAATCGACGTGCGCTTGTGCTACGGCGAACATCTGTACCCCGAGTTCGTGACTCTGCCCTTCAAGCGTGACCGGGTGACCGCCATGTGCCGCCCCGAGCTGCTCGCGCGTCTGGGAGTCGATCCAGCGGCGCCCCAATCATTGGGCGACGATGCCCTGATCCACGTGTCCTGGCGCGCCGGATTTTCATCGTATCCGACCTGGTCGGCCTGGTTTGCCAGTCAAGATATCGCCTGGCAGCCGCGCCGCGAGCTTGGACATACCACCGATACCTCGAGCGTGGCCATAGACCTGGCCTGCGGTGGCAGCGGCGTTGCGCTCGGACAGGAGATGCTTGCCGAAACCGAACTCGGCGCGCGCAACCTCATCGCACCGTTCCCGCACTGGATGCCGCTGCAATACGACTACTGCATCGTCCACGCCGAGTCCAACACGAGGAACAGGCCGGTGAGCGCCTTCGTCGAGTGGCTGCGCTCGGAAGGTGGCTTGGATTCCGGCCCCGACCTCCTGCCCTCCGTCGACCGCGACCCAAAGGTTGCCGGCACGGGGAGCGCCGTCAGTCTGGGCTGACCCGCTCCCAGCGCTTCGTCTGCACGGTCACATGGCCCGCGACGTTCTGTGTTCGCGAAAAAATCATGCGGCGGCCGTCGATGTCGACGTGTTGGGCGTAGGTTGCCTCATCTTCACCGGGATACAGCGCGCCCTTGGCATGATGCGTGATGGTCGATGTCGCCGGGTCGAACGACCACGTCCCGTAGTACGCGTAGTACGAATCGAGCACCGCCGTTTTTAGTCGCGCCGTGGATTCGCTCTGACCCGGGGCAGGCCTTGCCGACGGAACCGGCAGCGCAGGCCGGCCTGCGCCTTCGATCTGAACCGAAAACCAACCGGAAGCATCGTAGATCAGAACTCCGCGGCTACCGTTGCCGTAGAAGGGATCGACTTCATGCCCAGCGGGCCCCTCGACGTCGATGCTGACCAGACGCCATGCGCCGATCACAATTTCCCGGTCGGTGCGGGGCACGCGGCCGTCGGCGGCACAAAGCGTACCCACCGCCAATCCGGCCATGATGAGGGCGTACCTTGCGCCGAGGTTCATGGTGCAGCCTTCGCGGCCCGCAGTCCCTCGACAGCAAGCCGTCGGTTTGGATACATGATGAGCACGCGCTCGAATGCCGCCGCCGCCTCCGCTTTTTGTCCGTCCGCGAGCAGCAGATCACCGAGAAGTTCTTCGAACGGTTTGCCTGACCAGGGAGGACCGTACTCGAACTCCATGTTGGCCGTCGTCGCGATGGCCTCCCGCACTCGCGCGAGGCCTTTTGCATGTTGACCCTCTGCAAACCAGATCGCACCCTCGAGCGCGGTCACGAGGGTGCGCGCCTGCGCAAGGTCATCCTCGCTCAACGCATCGAACCAGTTGCGGTTTTCTCCCACTGGGACGATGCGGGCCGAGTTAATGCGGTCGGACAATTGCGTCAGGACGATCCGCGCCCCGGCCACATCGCCTTTGTTCGCCGCAACCAGACCGCGCGCAAAGTCGTGAACCGCGAAGTATCCAATCGAGGTGATGCCGCTGCTGTCGAGGGTCTGCAAGGCGTCCGCGCCGGGCGCTCCGCGCGTCTCGACGAGCCAGATTGCGCGCGACAAGGCTGCGCGCAGCCGGTTTTCCTTCGTCGGGCCACGGGCGATGTCATCCGTGATCGAACGCACCAGCGCTTCGGCAGGCGCGCGCTCATCCTTCTGGAGATAGGCATACTCGAGCCAAAGCAGCGAGTGATAGGCGTGTTCCCCTTGCTCCTGAGCGACGCGCACCGAGGCCTCATTTGCCGTGATCGCCTCGTCCCACAGACCCAACGCGAAGAAAATGTGAGAGGTCATGTGCTGCGCATGCGAAGCGCCGGGCGCCACCTTGGCATAGAGCCGCGCCGCCCTCAAGCCAAGCGGGGCATGCACGGGATCGTCATACGCATGGATCAGATAGTGCAGCGCTCCCGGGTGGCGCTTATCGATGTCATATACGGCTTCGGCCTCGGCGGCGGCCCGCATGTAAGTCCGGACGTCCCGCTTCGGCGAGATCCCGAGCAGCGACAGGGCGTATAACGCCCGCGCGTCGAGGTCCTTAGGGTACTTTTTAGACAGATCGCCGAGCGCGGCACTGTACGCGGCATCCCGTTCCGACTTATTCCCCGGTCCGTACAGCTTCTCCAGGCTGGCGAGGTAGCCGCGCTCCCGCTCCGTGGGTCCGCGCGCGATGCGCTCCTGCGGCGTTGCGCCTAGTTTCGACATCGCCTTGCGCGCGGCAGCCGTGTCCTGCTCGTACCACAGGGTATGGTTGTAGGTCAGCGCCTCACCCCAGACCGCCATCGCGAACGTGGGATCCAGCTTCTCGGCCTTCAGGAATTCGTCGCGCGCAGCGGAATATTCAAAGCTGTGCAGCAGGAGCAGGCCTCTCTCGAATGCCGGCTGAGCACGCCGCGACCCGGAGTTCGCAAAATGCACGACCCCGAGTTGACCTCGAACGTAATGAAGCTCGGAATGATGTTCGGCGCCCGCCTCGCCCGCGACCACGGGTTGAGCGGCGACAAATGCCCATACGATGGCGATCGCGGCACCGACGCATCGGGTCAGGTACCCCTTTCGTCCACCTCTTTCCGGATGGATATGCCCCACAGCCGTATTAGGCCAGCAAATCGAGCCGCCCGTCACCTAAGATTTTCTTCAAGCCCTCGTAGATCTTCGCATCGAGAGAGACCGGCCGGGTCAATACGATATAGAGTCAGGAATGAGCAGACGCGGATTTAACCGTAAGGGCCCCATCGACGCCGGTAATCATCCGTGACAGTCCTTTCGCACTATTCTGCGTTCAGTCTGGCGCGTCGCGCCGTGTTTGGCTCCAAATGGCAGCGTGCCTGGCGCAAGCCCGAGCCTAAGGCCGCGTACGACGTCGTCATCGTCGGCGGCGGCGGCCACGGACTCGCCACTGCCTACTACCTCGCTTCTCGGCATGGACTGACCAAGGTCGCGGTGCTTGAGCGCGGCTACCTCGGTTCCGGAAACGTTGGTCGCAACACCACACTGGTGCGCTCGAACTACCAGATGCCGGGCAACACGGAGTTCTTCGAGCACTCCTTACAGCTCTGGGAAGGGTTGTCCCACGAGCTCAACTTCAACATCATGCTCTCGCAGCGCGGACAGCTCGTGCTCGCGCATGGCCCCGCGCAACTCGACGTCCTGGCCCGCAAAGGCAATACGATGCGTCTCAATGGCATCGAGTGCGAGCTGTTCGACCGCTCCGATGTGCAGCGCTTCCTGCCCTTTCTCGACTACTCGACCAATTGCCGCTTTCCCATTTACGGCGGACTGTTCCAGGCGCGAGCCGGCACGGTGCGCCATGACGCGGTCGCATGGGGTTACGCGCGCGCCGCCGACAGGCTCGGAGTCGACATCATAGAGAACTGCGAAGTCACGGGGTTCCTGCGGGACGGCGAGGCGGTCAGCGGCGTCGAGACGAACCGCGGCCGCATCAACGCAGGACGCACGCTGATTTCGGTGGCCGGACACTCCTCGCACGTCGCCCGATTGGCGGGACTGCGGCTGCCGATCGAGAGCCATCTGCTGCAGGCCTTCGTGACAGAGCCGATCAAGCCATTCCTCGATTGTGTGCTGTCGTTCGGCGCGGAACTCTTTTACATCTCGCAGTCGGACAAGGGCGGCATGGTGTTCGGCGGTCACATAGACGGCTTCAACTCGTATACCCAGCGTGGCCAGTTTCCCAAGGCGGCCACCGTCGCCGAGTGCGCCGTCGCGCTGATCCCGGGGATGTCGCGGCTGCGTCTTCTTCGCCATTGGGGCGGCATCCAGGATATGACTCCGGACGGTAGTCCCTTCATGGGTCGCACCCCCCTTAATAACCTCTACCTGAACGCCGGCTGGTGCTACCAGGGCTTCAAGGCGACGCCCGCAGCTGGCTGGTGTCTTGCGCACACCCTCGCTCACGGTGACGAGCACCCGTTGATCCGCCACCTTGCCCTCGACCGTTTCGAGCGCGGCAATGGATGGGACGAATACGGCCTGGGTCTTTGGACGTACAAGCAGTAGCCATGCTGAGAATACCCTGTCCGCATTGCGGCCTCCGTGATTACACCGAATTTCTCTATGCCGGAGACGCCAGCAAGCAGCGGCCCGCACATGGAAGCGCCGAGTGGCGTGCGTGGTATGAGCATGTGTTCCTGTTCGACAATCCCAAAGGCGCGCATCTGGAGTATTGGCAGCACGTGCAAGGCTGCCGCCAGTGGCTGGTGCTGGAACGCGACACGTCAACCAATAGCGTCGGACGAGCATGGCTGGCGCGTCAGGGAACCGGGTCATGATCCGGGGCGGCACGCGTCTCCCCTCCGGCGGCCGCATAAACCGTGCGCGTTCGCTGTCCTTTACGTTTGAGGGCCGCCAATTAACTGGCTACGAGGGCGACACGCTTGCCTCGGCGCTGCTCGCCAACGGTTTGCGCCTCGTCGGCCGCAGCTTCAAGTATCACCGGCCACGCGGCATGCTGGCCGCCGGCGTCGAGGAGGCGAATGGGCTTCTGACGCTCGGCATCGGCGCAGGCCTTACGCCCAATGTGCCTGCGACCAGCACGGAACTCTGCGAAGGGCTGACCTGCCAGCGACAGAACGGTTGGCCATCCGTCGAGTTCGATCTCATGTCGATCACAGGCCGGCTCGCCTCGCTGTTTGAGGCCGGTTTCTACTACAAGACTTTCATGGGCCCGCGTCGCGGCTCGTGGATGTTCTACGAACGGTTTATTCGGCGCGCGGCGGGTCTCGGGAGCGCCACCCACCTTCCGGACCATGACCGCTACGAGACCTGCAACGCCTTCAGCGACGTTCTGGTCATCGGTTCGGGGCCAGCTGGGCTTGCCGCCGCCAGAGCAGCGGGACGGTCGGGGTGCCGGGTCACATTGGTCGAGCAGGACTTTCTGCTTGGCGGCAGCCTTTTGAGGGCACCGATCCAAAGCCCCGACGAGGAACTGCGCCGCTCGCTCGAGGCCGACGTGGGCACGCTGCCGAACGTGGAGATCTTGCGGCGAACGACCGCGATAGGCATATACGACGGGCTGACGGCCGTGCTGGTGGAGCGCCGCGATCCTTTGCGGCCCGATCCTGCGAAAGGAGAAGCTCGCGAGATCGTCATTACATTGCGTACCGGTGCGATCGTCCACGCCGAGGGCGCCATCGAACGTCCGCTGATATTCGGCAACAACGACCTTCCGGGCGTGATGCTCGCGAGCGCCGTGCGCACCTACCTTAACCGATACGCGCTTACCCTCGGCAACCGAATCCTCATCGCAACCAACAATGACTCGGCTTGGGCGACGGCGATCGACGTGGCGGCAACGGGCGCCCACGTTACCCTCGCCGACGAACGGTCAACGGCCAACGCGCCACTGCACGAGGCGGCGCGTCGGGCCGGCATAGAGGTCTGCCTGTCGACGCATCTGGTGCAAGCACGCGGCGGCCGGACCGTGCGCAGCGCGCAACTACGAATCGGGGACGCAGCGACGACTCGGTGGATTGATTGCGATCTAATCGCCATGTCAGGCGGATGGTCGCCGACCGTGCACCTTACCTCGCATACCGGCGTACGCCCCGTGCATGACGCCGGCATCGGCGCAATGGTGCCTGGACCCTGGCCGACCGGTGTCATCGGCGCCGGCGCGGTCTTGGGAACAGGATCCCACGGCGATCTTCTCAGCGATGGTCACACCGCCGGCACCACGGCCGCTCGCTGGGCGGGCGCCCTCGGCGATACCGGCGAGCCGCAGGGGACGCACCAAAACTGGACGACCGGCTGGGCCAAGGCCGTGCAAAACCGGGCAAGAGCCGGCAGCAAGGCCTTCGTCGATTTCCAGAACGATGTGACCACGGACGACTTGGCGCTCGCTCATGAAGAAGGCTACGAGTCATTGGAGCATTTGAAACGCTATACGACGCTCGGCATGGGAACCGACCAGGGCAAGACCAGCAACGCCGCCGCCGCGCAGCTGATGGCCGAATTACGCGGCATCGATCCGGCCGTCACCGGCTCGACGACCTATCGCCCGCCCTACACGCCGGTCTCGGTCGGCGCGCTGGCTGGAAGAAGCATTGGCGAGCACTTTCGACCGACGCGCCGCACGCCGATGCACGACTGGCATCTGGCCAACGGTGCAACCATGATCGAGGCCGGCCCCTGGCTGCGGCCGTATTTTTACGCGTGGGCCGGCGCCAGTGCCGCTAGCGCCTACGTCCCCGAGATGACAATGGTCCGCACCGGCGTCGGGATTTCGGACATATCCTCCCTCGGTAAGATCGAAGTTCAAGGCCCCGACGCCGCCGAGTTTCTTGACCGCATCTACGTGAACAACTTTGCCAGCCTCCCGGTCGGCAAGGCCCGCTACGGTGTCATGCTCAACGACGACGGCATCGTGCTTGACGACGGCACGACGGCGCGCTTCTCGGAATTCACCTACTTCATGACGACGACAACCGCGCAGGCGGGCGAGGTCATGTCGCGGCTCGAGTTCCTTCTGCAGACGGCGTGGACGGATCTTCGCGTGCAGGTCCTGTCGGTCACCGACCGCTGGGCCGGCATGTCCGTCGCAGGTCCGCTATCGCGACAGGCCCTAACCCTTGCGCTTCCCGGCATCGACTTTTCGAACGACGCGCTACCCCACATGGGGATCTGCGAGCACGCCATCGAGGGCACTTTAGTGCGCGTGCTGCGCCTGAGTTTTTCCGGTGAGCTCGCCTACGAGGTGTACGTACCGGCCGATCGGGGCATTGCCATATGGGAAACCATTCTCGAACAGGCCGCGCCGCTCGGCATCAGACCCTATGGCCTCGAAGCGCTCGCCTCGCTGCGCATCGAGAAAGGTCACGTCGCCGGTCTCGAGCTTGATCACCGCACCACGCTGGAGGATCTCGGTCTCGCGAAACTCGCGTCGCGAAAAAAGGCTTTCGTCGGCCGTGAACTCAAGGAACGAGCGGAACTCAAGTCGCCGGATCGCTGGAGCCTCGTCGGCCTGGAGTGTCTGGATGGCGATGCGCGGCTGCGCGGCGGCGCAATCCTCTTTTCCAAGGAGGATGCCATTCAGGGTCACGGGCGCGGTTACATCACTTCGGTCACGTGGTCGACGGTACTCAAGAAGACAATCGCGCTCGCGCTTTACAGCGGCGGCTTACGCCATGAGGGCGAGGAGATCGTCTGCGCCTACCCGCTGCGAAATGAACAGGTTCGTGCACGCATCGTCTCGCCAATGTTCATAGACCCGAGCGGGGAGCGCCTGCATGTTTGAGTCCCGATCAGCGCTTGATATGTACCGCGCAGAAGCCGCGACGGACGGCGCCGACGGACGCCGAGCGCTGCGGCTCGGTGAGATTGGCGGTTCACACCTCGTTCAACTGGGCGTCTACCCGGGCGGCGCGGCGCGGGTTGCCGCGGCCGTGAGGCCGATTCTGGGTGAACCATTGCCCGAGTCCTCAGTTCTCGCCGTCACGACAAGCGAGCGGCTCATCATGCGCATAGCGCCCGACCAATATTGGGTGGTGGGGGGTGAATCCGCACTGGACACGAGACTGCGCAGCGCAGTCCCCGCCGATGCCGGTTGCGTGACTTCACTGGACGCTGCGCGCACGCGACTGCTGATCGAGGGCCACGCTGCCCGCGCGCTCCTCGCCCGGCTGGTGGCCATCGACCTCCACCCGACGGTCTTCCCTATCGGCTCATTCGCACAGACCGGCATCCACCATGTCGGCGGCCTGCTTCTGAAGGTCGGCGAGGACCGCTATGAGTTTTTTTCGCTGCGCACCTTTGCCGCATCGATTTGGGAGGTGCTGCTTGATGCCGCACGTCCGTTTGGCTACGAGATCTCACTATTAAAGAGTGCATGAAATGAAAACACATACCCGGGTTGCCGTCATCGGCGGCGGCGTGGTTGGCTGCAGCGTCTTGTACCACCTCACCAAGGCCGGTTGGACTGACGTGGTCCTGATCGAGCGCGACCAGCTGACCTCCGGTTCGACCTGGCATGCGGCGGGCGGCTTCCATACCCTAAATGGCGACCCCAATGTGGCAAAGTTGCAGGGCTACACCATCGGTCTCTACGACGAACTCGAGAGGATCTCCGGTCAGTCCTGCGGCCTGCATCGCTCCGGCGGATTATTGCTCGCGGACACGCCCGAACGCATGGAATGGCTGAAGATGGCGCATGCGCGCGCGCGCTATCTCGGCCTGGAAACCTCGCTCCTCTCCCCAAGCGAGGCCAAGAAGCTGCTGCCGTTGATCGAAGAGAAGTACTTCGTCGGCGCGATGCTCGATGCCGCCGACGGCAATCTCGATCCGTACGGGACCACCCATGCGTATGCCAAGGCCGCCAAGATTGGCGGCGCGCAGATCTACCTCAAAACACGGGTCACCGCCCTTGCGCGACGGGCGAACGGCACCTGGGACGTGACGACCAGCGAAGGCACCCTGAATGCGGAGCACGTGGTGAACGCCGGCGGACTGTGGGCGCGCGAGGTCGGACGCATGGTCGGCATCGAACTGCCCGTGCTTGCCATGGAGCACATGTATCTGGTCACCGACGACATGCCCGAGGTCGTGGAATTCAATCGCGAGCGCGGCCACGAGTTGCCCCATGCGATCGACTTTCAGGCGGAAATCTACATGCGCCAGGAGCGCAACGGCCTGGTGCTGGGCACTTACGAGCGCGCCTGCGTGCCATGGAGTCCGAAGAACACGCCCTGGGACTTCGGCACGGAGTTGCTGGAGCCGGACTTGGACCGCATCGCTCCCTCGCTGGAGATCGGCTACCAACATTTTCCGGCGATGGCCCGCGCCGGCATTCGCCGCGTTGTCAACGGCCCCTTCACCTTCTCGCCGGACGGCAATCCATTGGTCGGTCCCGTTCAGGGCCTGCCCGGATTCTGGTGTGCATGCGCCGTGATGGCAGGCTTCAGCCAGGGCGGAGGAGTCGGACTCGCGCTGTCGCAGTGGATGGTCAACGGCGACCCCGGGTTCGACGTCTGGGCCATGGACGTGGCGCGCTACGGCGGCTGGGCCACCCGCAGCTACACCAACGAAAAAGTCCGCGAGAACTATTCCCGGCGGTTCTCGATCCGATTCCCGAACGAAGAACTGCCGGCCGCACGTCCACAGCAGACTACGGCGCTCTACGACACCATGCTGGCTGCGGGTGCCGTCATGGGCGACAGCTGGGGTCTTGAGACACCGCTGTGGTTCGCGCCGCCCGGGGTCGAGGCAAAGGACATGGTGTCATTCCACCGCTCCAATGACTTTCCGCACGTCAAGGCGGAATGCCTGGGCGTCCGCAATGGCGTCGGCGTGACCGAGATTGCAAATTTCGCCAAGTATGAGATCACGGGCCCCGGCGCTGAAAGCTATCTGTCGCGGTTGATGACCAACCGCATGCCCAAGGCCGGTCGCATCGTGCTGACACCGATGCTCAACCCGACCGGAAGATTGATCGGCGACTTCACCATTGCGCGCGCCGCGCCTGAACGCTTCCTGATGTGGGGATCATCGCAGGCGCAGATCTACCACATGCGCTGGTTCGAGGCGCAGCTGCCCAAGGATGGCTCCGTGCGCGTGCATCGCATCGACATGGGGATGGTGGGTCTGTCGATTGCCGGCCCGCGATCTCGCGAGCTGCTTGCGCGCCTGACGGATGAAGACGTCGGCACGAAGGCGTTTCGGTTTATGGATCATCGCGCCCTGGATGTCGCGAACTGCCCCGCCTTGGTCAACCGCGTTACCTACACCGGCGACCTCGGCTACGAGATCTGGGTCGCGCCGGAATACCAGCGTCGCCTTTACGATGGCATCCTCGCGGCCGGCAAGGACCTCGGTCTCATTCATTTCGGAATGCGGGCGCTGCTCTCGCTGCGCCTCGAGAAGAACTTCCCGACCTGGTATCGGGAGCTAAGACCCATCTACGGCGCGTTTGAGGCGGGACTCGATCGCTTCGTCGATCTCGGCAAATCCGACTTCATCGGCCGCGACGCCGCCGCCGCAGAAAAGGCCGGCGGCGGGAAACTGAAGCGCGTCAGCTTCGCGGTCGAGGCGCTTGACGCGGACGTGCTCGGCGATGAGCCTGTCTGGTACGGCGGCAAAGTGATCGGCTGGGTCACCTCGGGCGGTTACGGGCACTATGTCGATCGCTCGCTTGCGCAAGGCTACATCCCCGCAGCGCTCGCGCGGGAACTGGCGGAAGGCGCCTTCGAGATCGAGATCCTGGGCGAGCGGCGCCGAGCATCCATCTTAAGCGAGCCCCTGTTCGACCCCGAAGGCGCGCGAATGCGCATGTAGGAGGCCAACCCATGACGGAACAAAGCCGCGAGAACGCCCGTCCCCGGCGCCGACCGCCGCCGGCAGTCTCGACTTCGACTGCGGATAGCCGTAGTCGTCACTACAAGTCACTGAGAAACCCGTTTCAACCCTGGCGGGTGTTCTCGGATGACCGCGTCGAGGCGCTTCATCGAGCGGCACTTGGGATTCTCGAGGAGCAAGGTCTGAAGGTGCTCTCCGAGGACGCGCGGAAGCGGTTTCGGTCGGCGGGCGCCACCGTTGATGACACCACTCAGCTGGTGCGCATTGACCGGGGTCTGGTCGCCGAATCGCTCGCAAGCGCGCCGCGCCAGATCAAGCTTCGCTCTCGTAACCCTGCGCGCCACGTCACCCTGGACGGCAACGCAATATCCTTGGCGCCGGTCTCCGGCCCGCCCCACGTCATGGATCTGGCCGGCGGCCGACGTATCGGCACTCTCGCCGACTACGCAAATGGCGTACGACTCTGCCAGGCCTTCGAGGTCATCCAGGTGCTCGGCGCGTTCACCGAACCGCAGGACATTGCCGTCGAGTGCAGGCAGCTCGAGATGCTGCACGCGCAACTGACGTTGTCCGACAAGATCCCCCACACCTACTGTCGCGGCCATGGCCAGGTGGCGGACTGCTTCGAACAGGTGCGAATTGCGTACGGCCTGTCGGAGGAGCAATTCCGTGAAACGCCCTGCACCTACACGATCATCAATACCAATTCGCCACGGGTGCTGGATGTGCCGATGGCCGACGGCATCATCGACTTCGCCCTCGCGGGTCAAGTGCAGATGATCACGCCTTTCACGCTCGCAGGCGCGATGGCCCCGGTCACCATCGCCGGCGCCCTCACGCTCTCCCATGCCGAAATGCTCGGGGGTCTGGTCCTCGCGCAGATTTGCCGGCCCGGCGCGCCGGTCGTCTATGGCAGCTTCACTTCCAATGTCGACATGAAGTCAGGATCACCGGCATTCGGCACGCCGGAGTACTTCAAGGCCCAGCTCGGCGCCGGCCAGATGGCGCGCTTTCTGGGGCTCCCATGGCGATCATCAAACGCCACCGCCTCGAATGCGCCCGACGCGCAAGGCGCATACGAGTCGCAGATGAGTCTTTGGGGCGCTCTGTGCGGCGGGGCGAACTTCGTACTGCACGCCGCCGGCTGGCTCGAGGGCGGGCTGTCAGCGAGCTACGAGAAGTTCATCCTGGACATCGAGCAGCTGCAGATGCTCGCAGAAATGCTGCAGCCGCTTGGCGCGACCGACGACGACTTTGCAATTGACGCCATCGTCGAGGCGGGACCGGGCGGGCATTTCTTCGGGACCCAACACACCATGGCTCGCTACCGGGACGCCTTCTACTCGCCGCTGGTCTCCGATTGGCGCAACTACGGCGCGTGGAAGGAGGATGGGGCGAAAACCGCAACCGATCGGGCCGCAGCCATCTGGCGCTCGACCCTCGATGCATTCACGCCCCCGCCGCTCGATCCGGCAATCGCCGCGGCCCTGGAGGAGTTCCGGCGGCTGCGAATCGAGGCGGGAGGCTGCCCGCCGGCCGGCTAAACCGGCGGCGGGACGCCGCACGCTGCCTATACACGCTCGCCTGGTGTGTAATGATGGGCGGCGGGCGGCCATCGCCGCCTACCCTTTGTGCGGGAGCAAAGTGCTGGATACATCGATGAACCTGAAAATCACTTCCTTGTCGCCCACCATCGGCGCGCTCATCGAGGATCTGTCGCTCGCGGACGCGGACGCCCAGCAGATCCGCGGGATCGAGCAAGCGCTTCTCAAGCACCATGTGCTGTTTTTTCGGGATCAAACGCTCTCACCCACTGCGCATCGCGACTTCGCCGCCCGCTTCGGCAAGCTGCACCTACATCCGATTTATCCAAAGCATCCGGAAGCGGCCGAGATCATCGTTCTCGATACCGATTTGGTCGATCTTACCGACAATGCCATCTGGCACACCGATGTGACCTTCAGCAAGACCCCGCCCATGGGGGGCGTGCTCATTGCGCGCATGCTGCCGCCGACCGGCGGCGACACCTTGTGGGGCAGCAGCCTCGCAGCTTACGAGGCGCTTTCGCCGGCCATGCAGAATTTTCTGGCGCCCCTCACCGCAACTCACGACATCGCGCAATCGTTTCCGGAGACACGCTTCGCGCTCGACGAGGAGGCGCGTCAGCGCCTGGAGAACGCCAAGCGCAACAATCCGCCGGTGGTGCACCCGGTGATTCGGACTCATCCCGTCACCAAGCGCCGCGGACTCTTCGTCCAGGAAGGCTTTACCACCCAGATCAATGAACTGTCGAGCGCCGAAAGCAAGACGTTGCTGCAGTTTCTGTTTCAGCACAGCGTAAAGCCCGAGTTCGTGGTGCGTTGGCGCTGGCGGGTTGGCGATGTGGCCTTTTGGGACAACCGCGTCACGCAGCACTACGCCATCGACGACTACCGCCCCGCGCGACGGGTGATGAACCGCGCAACCATCTTGGGGGATGCGCCCTACTGAGCTAGTGCGGCCCGAGCGAGAGGTAGCGCGTGTAAACCCGGTTCAACGGACTCGAGTAGTAGCCGTGCACGTACGGCTTCACCAGGTGCTTCGACGATAGAAAGTACAACGGCAGCACCGGGTAGTCTTCCAGCATCATGCGCTCGGCCGATTCGAGCTGTGCGCGCCGGGCGGCGATATCCACGGTTCGCTCGGCATCGTTCAGGAGCGTGTCGAATTGCGCATTATCGTAGGCTGCATCGTTGTTCGGCGAACCTTTCCTGAAGATGTCGAGAAAGCTGGTGGCATCGCTGTAATCCCCGCTCCAGGCGAAACGCACCAGATCCCATTGTGTCGTGTCCTTGCGGTCGGCGAGATAGGAACGGTACTCCTCCTCATGCATGTCGGTTTCCACGCCGAGCTCTTCCTTCCACATGGACGCGACTGCCACCGCCAGTTGCTTGATGGCAGGATTGGAGTTGTAGAGAAGCCGCAGGCGAAGCGGCGTACGCGTTGAGTAGCCCGCTTTGGCATACAACCGTTTGGCCTCGGCGACGCGTTGCGCATCGGGCCAGTCGGCCCAGCCCCAAGTCTGCGGCGTGTAGTTCGAGGTACCTGGAGGTACCAGACCGAAGGCCGGATTCTGCCCGAACGGCAGGATCGAAGTGAGCAGGATGCGCCGGTCAATGACCATGGTGAGGGCCTGACGCAGCTCATGATTGTTCTTGAAGGGCGCGCGCCTGAGATTGAAAACATAAAAGGCCGTCGCGAGATAAGGCGCGACCTTCAGTTCCTGGGGCTGCTCCTTTCGCAACGTTGCCGCCGCCGCGGTGGGCACGCTTTCGGTGATGTCCAGTTGACCGGCACGGTAGCGCTGCAGCTCCGATTGGTCGTTGGGCACCGGCACATACTCCACATTCGGTATGGCCACGCTGTCGCGCGCATAATAATTCGGGTTCTTGCCGAGTTCGATACTGCCGCCGGGCGTCCAGCTCTTGAGCACATACGGTCCGTCCGACACCCAGCTCGCCCCACCGTGCGATTTTGCAGCTTCGTCCGAGTAGATCGGAAACAGCGCGGAGTGGGTCAATAGTTCCAGGAAGTAGGCGGCAGGTGCTTCCAGGATCACGACCAGTTCGTCGGGGCCCGCAACCGTCACCTTGAGCGCGTCAGGGAACGCGCGGCCGGCTATGATCTCTTTGGCGCCGGCGATGATGCGCAAGTCGTCCACGACCGGAGAACCCGTGCCGCGGTCCAGTTCGCGCTTCCAGGCACGCAAGAAGTCCTCGGCGCGCACCGGCTCGCCGTTCGACCATTTGGCATCGCGACGCAGCTTGAATACGTAGCGTGTGCCATCTTCGCTTACCGTCCAACTCTCGGCGATGCCGGGCACGATTGAACCATCGGGACCCGCCGTCGTGAGCCCCTCATACACGTCGCGGAGTATGGCGGACGAAAAGGAGTCACCCGCGAGCGCCGGATCAAGCGAACCGGGCTCACCGCCCAGTCCGCGATGCAAGGTAGGATTGCCCGCCGCGGGCGCAGTGACGTTGGCACTCGGTGAGCATGCCGACATAACGGCACTGGAGCCCAGAACCAACAGCAACCGGCGATACCGACTTCGCATTGCGCGGCTTGAAATCCCTTCGCAGTGACGACTACTTCGACACTCAGGTTAGCACACCGGCTCGCGCCGAGATCCCAAGCCCCTGCGGTGCGGTTCACAATTTAGCGATCCGCGTCCTCGATGAGTCGATTCTCGAGCTGGCTCGCGTACCAGTCCACGAACTGCGCCGAGCCGTCTTCGTGCACGATCGAATACGGAGCGGGATCGTAGGCTGGTGAGGTCACGCCGATCTGATTCTCCTGGCAGATGCGCTTGTCCGCCGCGTTCGTGGCAATCCACACCTCAGTGAGCTCCTTCAAGTCGTAGTCCACGCCCTCGATGGCATCTTTGTGCACCAGCCACTTGGTGGTCAGCTGCGTTTGTGTGGGGCTTATGGGCAGCAGGCGGAAGGAGATGGCGTGATCGCCCATGATGTGATTCCAGGTGGTCGGATAGTGGAACAACAGCAAGCTGCCGATGTCCCGTTCAGCGATGCCCTCGCTTAGCGGCCGCTTGACCGCCGGATTGCCCGACATGGTGAAAGCCACGGCGCCTTCGATGAGCGGCATGCGTGCGGTGCGATACTGGCCGCTGTCCGCCATTTTGAATTGGCTGGGGAGCCCAAGGCCCTCCCAGTGGGCCACCCGCGCGGCGATGCCCGGATCCCCGTCCACGCCGCCGACGCCTGTGACGGCGGGGTCCTCCGAAAATGTTCGGATCAATTCGGGATGATTGGCCGCGCAGTGGTAGCACTCGCGATTATTCTCCCACACCAGCTTCCAATTGGCCTTCTCCACGGTGGTGGACACGAAGGCCACCTTCGCCTGGTGCAGCTTGTGAGGCGCGAAGTACGGCTCCAAATGCCTGCGGATCGGTTCGAAGTCGGGGGCGATCTTGCCGAGGCAGACCCAGACATAACCGCCCACACTCGCGCAATGAACCGCCTTAAGACCAAACTTCGAGCGGTCGAAGGAACCTCCCATATCGCGCGCGGCAATCAGTCGGCCGTCGAGCGCATAGGTCCATTGATGGTAGGGGCATACCAGGCGCGGCGCAGACCCGCGCTCTGCCGAACAAATCCTGGAACCGCGGTGTCGACAGCTATTGTGAAACGCCCGCAGCGAGCCGTCGCGGTCGCGAATCACCACCACGGGGTAGTCACCCACTTGGACGGTGAAGAAGTCGCCCGGGTTTTGCACCTCGCAGTCGTGTCCGACGAACAGCCAGTCCCGATACCAGATCATGTCGAGATCGACCTGATACGCCTCCTGAGTGCAATAGAAGTCGTGATGCAAAGGAGTGGCGGCCTGGCGCTGGCGCAGCCGGGTCAGAACGGTTTCACGGGCGCTCATCGGACTTCCTCATCGATAAACCTGGTTCAACGATAGCAATGTTCCCGCGCGGCGCGTGGTCAGAAAGCGACCTCCGCTGCGCCGAAATGGTCGCTCGAACTAGAGCCCTGCGGCGAAGTGTCATCCCGGGGTGGCGTTCGCTCGGCAGCATCTCACCGCAAGCGCTGATGCCGCAGGTGTCATTCGGGCAGGTAGACTACGCCCGAGTAGAGGTTGCACGAGGAGTCGGGGCAATGAGTCAAATCGTCACCGGTGGCTGTTCCTGCGGCGGGGTCCGCTATGAAGTACGTGGCAAACTTCGCGGCGTGATCACCTGCCACTGTGAACAATGCCGGCGAACCAGCGGTCACTTCGTTGCAGCCACCGCATGCCGGCGGGAAAATTTCGCCCTCGTGAAGAGCGACTCACTCGCCTGGTATGTGGCGGTGCCGGGATTTCGACGCGGCTTCTGCAACAAATGCGGTTCCAGCCTTTTCTTCGAAGAAGACGATGGCGAACGTGTGTCGATCGCGGCGGGTTCACTGGACGAACCGCAGGGCCTCAAAATTGTCGCGCACATCTACGTGAGCGAGGCAGGCGACTACTACGAGATCGAACCTGCTGTTCCAGCATCGCCAAAAGGCGATCACAGCATCGCCCTGCCCTAGGCTGCCGATTCTCGCAGAAACAATGCCCTGACAGGCTTGTCCCTTTAGGGGCGGCGCGGCCGCCGGCCGCGCGTCTCAGTCTGGCTGGCGGAGTCCTTCGGCGGGGGCAGGTCGACGACCTTGCGCAGGTTCGAATAGGCGGCGCTCTTGTGGGGTATCGCCATGGCCTCGACGAAATGGTGTTGGAAACGTGGTTCGATCGCGGTTTCGACCTTCTCGATGCGCCTGACCAGGTTCTCGATGACCTCGCGCGAGGTCGAATCGAGCAGCGCGATGCGCGCGCCGGTCCCGGCCGCGTTGCCGGCCGAGCGCACCTGATCCAAATCGCAATCCGGCACCATGCCGAGAATCGTCGCGTATTTGACATCGATGTGGCTGCCGAAGGCACCGGCCAGCCGGATTCGGTCGACCTGTTCGATGCCGAGCCTCTCCATGAGCAGAGCGACACCCGCATATAAGGCGGCTTTCGCCAGCTGAATGGCGCGAACGTCGTTCTGGGTGATCTTCATTTCCACCGTGCCTTGGTGCAGAACATAGGCAAAGGTGCGTCCGTTCGCGACAATCCGGGGCGAACGCTCGGCCAAGCGGCCGTCCAGCACGCCGTCCTGGTTGATGATGCCGGCCAGATACATCTCGGCAATCACCTCGATTATCCCTGAGCCGCACACGCCGGTGACCCCTGTTGCGGCCGTCGCATCGGCGAAGGCCGGATCGTCCGACCACAAATCCGAGCCGATGACCTTGAATCGCGGCTCGAGGGTGTTGCGATCGATGCGGACGCGTTCGATTGCGCCCGGCGCTGCTCGCTGGCCACAGCTGATCTGGGCGCCCTCGAAAGCGGGACCTGTCGGGCTGGAGCAGGCCACCAACCTGCGGCTGTTGCCGAGTACGATCTCCGCATTGGTGCCAACGTCCACCAGCAATGTCATGGCTTCGCCGAGATCGGGACGCTCGGAGAGCACCATGCCCGCGGCATCTGCGCCGACATGTCCGGCAATGCAGGGCAGCACATAGACCCTTGCGTTGCGGTTCAATTTGAAATCGATGACATTTGCGCGCAGCGTGAGCGATTGATCCGTGGCGAGGGCGAACGGCGCGCCGCCGAGTTCCACAGGGTCGATACCCAGGAGCAGGTGATGCATGATGGGATTGCCAACCAGCGTGGCCTCGAGGATGTCCTCGTGCGATATGCCCGCCTGCTTGGCCACGTCCAACGCGAGAGTGCACAGCGCCTCGCGCACGGCTGCGGTCATGAGCGCGGCGCCGCCTGGATTCATCATGGAGTACGAGACCCGGCTCATCAGATCCTCGCCGAAGCGAATCTGAGGATTCATCACCCCGGCGGAGGCCGCCACCTCGCCGCTGGTCAGATCACACAGATGCGCGGCGATGGTGGTCGATCCCACATCGACCGCCAGGCCGTACGCGAGTTCATGCAGGCCGGGCCACACGCCGATGATCTGCTTGCCGGCATGCACCGCGACGGTAACGGACCAGGAGCCGGCACGCAGCGTCGACTGCAATGTTTGCAGCACGGCCAGATCGCAGCTCAGTCCCTTGAGCTCCCATTCCGTCTCCAGGGCCTCGAACAATCGGCGCAAGTCACCCGACGGGTCGTGCATGTCGGGTTGTTTCACCTGCACGTAATGCAGCCGCACCACCGGATTTAACTCGATCGCGCGCGCATCGGCCTCCTTGCGCACCACTTGGCGGTGCACCTGGCTGCTCGCCGGCACGTCGATGACCACGTCCGCCTCTACGCGGGCGGAACACGAAAGACGCCGGCCCTCGGCGAGCGGCATCCGCCGCGAGAACCGCTTCTCCGGCTCGCTGAAGGGCGACAGGCTGGCGCTGGATGACGAAACGCCGTGCTTGGCGAACTCACCTTCCGCCACCAGCACCTGGCATCGGCCGCACAAGGCGCGGCCGCCGCAAACCGAATCGATGTCCACCCCAAGGCTGCGGGCGGCCTGCAACACGGGCGTGCCCACGGGAAAGTGGCCGCGCTTGCCCGAGGGAGTGAAAACGACGAGAGGGTCGCGGGTGGCCATGGACAGACTCAGGCGGGGCGGCGCCGATGTCCGCCTTCGCGTCGGCCCCGAGGCGCCTCGCCGGCTGCGCCCGCAGGCGGCGCCTCGCGAAAACGCCGGATCCAACGCGCGCAGTCGGGGTCATGACCGAGCATGACGTCCGCGCCCATGCAGGCCTTGATGACTTCCACATGCATGGGGTTCGTGATCGCCGAGGTCATACCGGCGGCCATCGCCATGGTGAGGAAGGCGCTGTTGATACCGTCACGGTTGGGCAAGCCAAAACTGATGTTGGAGGCACCGCAGGAGGTATTGACCTTAAGCTCGGTGCGCAGCCGATGCACCAGACGCATGACCTGCACGCCAGCCTTGTTGATGGCTCCGATCGGCATCACCAGGGGGTCGACCACCACGTCGCCCGCGGGGATGCCGTGATCCATCGCCCGCTCGACAATCTTCTTCGCCACCGCAAAACGCACGTCCGGATCTTCGGAGATGCCAGTTTCGTCGTTGGAAATCGCGATCACCGCGGCCCCGTACTTCTTGACCAGCGGCAACACGGATTCGAGCCGTTCGTCCTCGCCGGTGACCGAGTTGACCAGGGCCTTGCCCTTGTAGACAGCAAGCCCGGCTTCCAGGGCGGCCACGATCGAGGAGTCGATCGACAGCGGGACATCGGTGATGGATTGCACCAGCTGGACGGCGCGCGCCAGGATGGCCGGCTCATCGGCCAGGGGGATGCCGGCGTTCACGTCCAGCATATGTGCGCCCGCCTCCACCTGCGCCCGGGCGTCGGCCTCGACGCGGGTGAAGTCGCCGGCAGCCATTTCAGCGGCGAGGATCTTGCGTCCGGTCGGATTGATGCGCTCGCCGATGATGACGAACGGCCGCTCAAAGCCGATGACGACCTCGCGAGTGGCTGAACTGACTACTGTGTCGGTCATGATGTTGTCCTTAGAGAAATTTGCGAACTGTCGCGCTCGGGATACCAGGGAGCGCGTCCTTGCAGGACGCCGGACCGATCGACAATCTCGGCCACGGATTCCTCCTGTCGATACGCCATGATGTGCACGCCGCTGACGCCGCGGATGTCGCGAATCGCTTGAATCAACTCGATGCAGATGTTGCGGCCCTCGCGGGCCTGATCCTTCGCGCCGCTCAAGCGCTCGATGATCGCATCGGGCACATGCAGGCCGGGCACGTTCTTGCGCATCCAGTCGGCAGTCTTGGCGGAACGCAGCGGACCGACGCCGACCAGAATAAATACCCTGCCGACCAAGCCGAGCGCCTCGACCTGCTGCATGAATCCCTTGAGCAGTGGCAGGTCGTAGCAGTACTGGGTCTGGGCGAATTGCGCTCCTGCGGCGACCTTCTTGGCGAGCCGCTGCGCGCGCCACGCATGGGGCAGGGCCGACGGGTTCTCCGCGGCCCCGAAAAAAACCCGGGGTGCGAAGCTGATTTTGCGCCCGCTCTGAAAATGATGATCATCGCGAAGCGTCCGCGCGATCTCGAGCAGTGAGACACAATCAAGGTCGAACACCGGCTTGGCCTGCGGATGATCTCCCGCCTGCACCCCATCGCCGGTGAGGCACAGCATGTTGCACACGCCCATGGCCGCGCCGCCGAGAATGTCGCCCTGTATTGCGATCCGATTCTTGTCCCTGCAGGAAATTTGCATGATGGGCGCATAACCAACCCGAGTCAGCAGCGCACAGACGGCCATACTCGACATGTGGCAGTTGGCGCCGCTGCCGTCGGTTGCATTGATCGCATCGACGTAACCGTCGAACACCCGTGCGCGCTTGTAGACCTCTTCGGGATCCGCCGAATCCGGAGGCGCCAGCTCGGTGGTGACTGCAAACTTGCCGGCGCGAAGCACCCGCTCGAAGCGTCCCGGCGATGTGTGACCCGGCAGGATGGGCAGCGGGTAGCCGGGAACCGGTTCGTCTTCGAACCTCACGCCGTCCCCCGGGACGCATCGCGCGCCTGCGCCTTCTCCCGGGCAACCTGCAGCCAGGATGAACGGCCTTGAGTGCGTTGGTCCACGGCGTGCTGCACCTGACGCAGCGCCTCGATTCCGCCGGGCATGCGCTCAGCCCCCTGATAGGCCTGCACCCAGACACATTTCATCGCCGGTTTGACTTCGCAATTGCCGTCGGCGCGCACGCCGCCGCAAGGGCCGTTGCGCAACGACTTCGGGCAATTCATCGGGCACGACATGCCGGTGGAACTGAGCACGCATTGACCGCACATGCGGCAGTCGAACAGCAACCCTTTCACCGTCTTCTCGATGCCCGCCACCGGGGCCTCGATGCGCTCGTAACCAAGCGCCGCGAACAGGCGATGCATGCGCACCAGAATCGACTCGAAGCCGCGATAGAAGCGGTTCAGGCCGCGCGCATGGCGCACCGACCACAGTCTCACGGCGTACATCAGGATTTCTCGGCAGGCGTCGCCGCTGCGCCGGGCTCGTCTGGATGCAGCGCGGGGTCCAGTCCCTTCGCGCGGATCAACCGTTCGAGGTCCTCATCCGTGTAGCGTGCCTCGAGCCGTGCGGCTTCGGCGGTGGCCTCGGCTTGCAGATCGTCGCCGCACGGGCGCGCGTTGCGTTGCCAGTCGGCGAGGTAGGCATCCGAACTGCCCTTGCCGGCGCGCATTGCAGCGCGATCGACAGCTTCCTGGAATCGATGCGAGAGCTGCACTTTCGCAACTTCGCGCCCCCGCTTCACGATGACCTGCGCCGGGATATCGCGCCAGGAAATGACAATGAGCGAACTCACGCGTGATCCTTCAAATTTTTCGAGGCGCGCAGCAGCGGCGCCTCGCCGCGGTCGACCGCGCCGTGCAGGGCCGATGCCAGCGTGCCGTAGCCGGTGCGGCGATATTCGAATTCGAGCCCGAGGCGCGCTGCGATCGCCCGCGCGTCGGACTCGGAATGCGACGCGGGCGCCTGGGCCAGGTACACCAGTTTGCGGTAATTGCCGAAATAGCTGGGAAACAGTTCCGGGTGCCGGTCCAAGCCCAGGCCCACGATCACCAGCCGCTCGAAATGGCGCAACAGAAAGTCGGTGAGATAGAAAGTGCCCGGCTCCGCATCGGCGAGCGCGTTGAAAACGGCCGAGGTTGCGAAAAACTCATAGCAATGGGCGCCCGGAATTCGCTCAATCCCCTCTTCACGCAGCACCTTGTCGAGCATGCCGCCGGTTCCGCAGTCGGCATATGCGACAAAGATCGAACGGTAACGCGCACGCGACGCATGGATGAGGCCGCGAACGGCCTCGGGGATTTTTTCCGGACGATTGTGCAGTTCGGCCGGCAGACAGCGAACGTCCAGCCGATCCCAGCGGTTTACGCGCCGCAGCGCGGTGATCTCATGCGCCAGAGCGCCGCAGGCAATGACCAGCAGCCCCTCGCCGTCCAGCGTCGCGGTCTCAGTTGGCACCGAGGCGCCCGCGCTCAATGTGCCGCTGCGCCTGCCCGTCGCGCAGCAATCAGCCCTTTGGCCGTCTCCACCGCGACTGCAGCGTCGCGACAGTACGCATCCGCTCCGACAGCCTTGCCGAATTCCTCGTTGAGCGGAGCGCCGCCGACCAGAACGATGTAGTCGTTGCGAATGCCGCGCTCCTTCAGCGTGTCGATTACCACCTTCATATACGGCATGGTGGTCGTCAGCAGCGCCGACATGCCGAGAATGTCGGGCTTGTGCTTGTCAAGAGCGTCGAGGTACTTCTCGACCGGATTGTTGATGCCGAGATCGATGACTTCGAAGCCGGCCCCCTCGAGCATCATCGACACCAGGTTTTTGCCGATGTCGTGGATGTCGCCCTTGACCGTGCCGATGACGATTTTGCCGATCGGCTCGACTCCTGTTTCCGCCAACAACGGGCGCAGTATTTCCATGCCGCCCTTCATCGCGTTGGCAGCCAGCAATACCTCCGGGACGAACAGGATGCCATCGCGGAAATCGATACCGACAATGCGCATGCCCTCGACTAGAGCATCATTGAGGACGCGCTCGGCGGTCCAACCGCGCTTGAGGAAAATGTGTGTCGCTTCTTCGACCTCGTTTTTCAGGCCGTTGTACAGGTCGTCATGGACCTGTTCGGTGAGCTCCTCGTCATTCAATGAGCCCAGGTCGAATTCGCCTTCCGTCGACTCTGACATCTACGTCTCCAAGGGCAATAAAACTAATTGCAACCGCACCTTACACACTCAAAATCGCGTTCAATGGTAAGTCCCGGACGACCTGTGGAGTTGTGAAATCGCGACTGGGGCATATCCGGATGCGACATCCTCATGTAATTGGGGGGGCGCCGCCCTCGGCCTTGCGCCTCTCCACATAACTATCCATCGCCTCTACTACGGCAGGATCGCGTGCCGGCGCGACATAACGCTTCAGTTCGCTTTGCCAGATGCCGGTGGCCCGTTCGGTGGCCGTCTTCGAGCCGTCCTCCGCCCACTGGCCCGCATTGCGCCAATCCGACACCAGCGGCGCATAGAACGCGCTTCGATAGCGCTCCATGGTGTGTGCGCAACCAAAAAAGTGTCCGCCCGCCCCGACTTCGGCAACGGCATCGAGCGCGATGTCCGGAGCCGCGGCGCCCACCGGCTGAAACACTTCGGCGAACATTTGCAGCATCTCTATGTCGAGGATGAACTTCTCATAGGAAGTGGTGAGTCCGCTCTCCAACCAACCGGCTGCGTGCAGCATGAAGTTGCATCCTCCGAACAGCGCGCCCCACAGACTCATCTGCGACTCGTAGGCCGACTGCGCATCCGGAATGTTCGACGCGGTCGCGTTCGAGGAACGCCACGGAAAGCCGAGAAATCGAGCCATCTGTCCTGCGCCGAACGCCGCCTTCACATACTCGGGCGTTCCAAATGCCGGCGAGCCCGATTTCATGTCGACGTTAGAGGTGAAGCTTCCATACACCACCGGTGCGCCCGCTCGCACGATTTGTGCCAGGGTGAGACCGGCGAGAAACTCGGCGTGCGCAAGCGTCAAGGCGCCGGCGATGGTCACTGGTGCCATCGCGCCGGCCAGTGTGAACGGCGTGATGATGAGCACCTGGCCCGCAGTGGCGAAATCGATGATGCCGTCGGCCATCGGTATGTCGAGCTGCAGCGGTGAGTTGGTGTTGATGATGGTGTAGGTGTACGGACGCGAACGGAATTCTTCCGGTGAGATGTTGTGCGCCAAACGGATCAGTTCGAAGTTGTCCGCAACCTGCTTGTGGCCGCGGGAAAAGATGAACGGAATCTTGTCGCACAGCATGAGCTGCGCACGCGTCACCTCCAGGTGACGGATGTGAACCGGGAGGTCCTGCGGCTCAGTCGCGCCGCCAAGCACGTGGATGACCTCGAAGTTCTGACAAAGTTTGATCAGGTTGCAAAAATCCTCAAAGGTTCCGGCCCGCCGGCCGCCTGCCGTATCCATGATGTTGGGCGGGCCCGAGGTCGGAGCGAATGCCACGGATTGGTTCGCCAGCGGCACGTGGCGCTCAGGATCGACGGCATGCAGCGTAATGTCTCGCGGCGCGGTCGCAAGCGAGGCAGCCACGAGCTTGCGATCCATGCGCACATGCAGCGTCGCCTCATCCACCTCAGCCCCTGCATTGCGGTATAGAACACGCGCATCCTCGGATAGAACCTTCATCCCCTGGGTTTCCAACATGCGCAGCGCGCTGTCGTGGATAGCCGCGACTTGGTCGTCCGAAAACACTCTCATCGGCGTAAATGGATTGCGCAAATGACGGTATGGCCGCGTCCGGTCGAACACGGCGTGGCTTGATTCTGCGCTGGCTGGCCGTCGCCGGCTGCGTCGGACCGACGTCTCTTCGGGCTGTTTCATGAGACCTGACTTGAGTGTGGGTGGCGGGAAAATATTATAGGGAAATTTTCAAGCGCGCCGCTGCGATCTGGCCGAGATTTAAGACAGCGAAGCGAAACTTCGCTATGCCTTTATCCGATACGCCGATGCCAATACGCCGTAGGAACGGCACTCACGTTGCGTGTCCGGCCAGCGGCCGCCCGGTTGCAGTCGAGCGAACACGAGCCTCCGCAAGATAATCGTCGCCGGGGCCGACCTGCGCAAGCTTCTGCGTCACCTCGGTTTCAACCTGCGGGTCCGCCGCTCCGGCGCGTTGTGCGGCCGCAAGCGCAAGCTCGCGCGACACGCGGCGCGCGTGTTCGAGCGCCGGCGCGGACTCACCGTAGTCGCGGAACCCCGACGGATCGTGCACGCGAAACACCTGAAAGCTGGTTTGATTCACCAACACTTCGGCGCTCTGCGAAACGATGCCGGCCACCGCACCGACTGCATTGCACACCGCCGCATGCTCGGGGATCGACAAATTCGCTTTAAGACGGCGCGCCACCTCGGGATAGTAGGCAGTCACCGGTGCACCGATGCCGATCAGCGGTGTCGTGAGCGCCAGGCCGCCGTCGAGCAGCGCCGAAAAACGCGTGCCTGCAACGGATTCCTCGATCAGCCGCTCACCAAGTTCGCCCCAACCTCGCAGTGGCGCTTCCACACCCGGATCGGCGCCGAGCGCGGCGGCGAGCAACGCGCGGCCTGTAGCGCGCACCACGAATTCGGCAGTTCGTTCGCTGATCTGCCGTGGCGTAGCGGCTTCGCGGGCGGCGCGTACGTTGCGTTCCTCGATTGCGAGTATTCGGGCGCCGTATTCGGATGCCTCGCGGCACCAGCCCGCCTGCCGCTCGAGCACATGCATTGCATCGGTCGGCGTATAGGCGGCGATGGTCGCGAGGCCCGCATCGGCGAGACGGCGCAGCGCCTCCAATCCCATGGCGCTGCGCGTGATGTCCGATACACGCCGAGGCTCCGGCGCAAGCCCCTCCAGCAGACGCCGCTCGAGGCCGGTCAGATGTGCGGGGGCCGATCGGGCGGGGTTGCGCAACGCGAAATGCGTGGGATGCGCGGGCAGGCGCGCCTGCTCCGACAACGCCTTCAGCAAAGGAAGCACGGCGGGAAATTGGTGCGCCAGCAGGCACAAGGGCATGGCCTTGCGCGGTCCCGCTCGCAGCCGCTGCTTGGCATCGAATCCTACCTCGCTGTCTCCGCCCAATCCGGTGGTGCGCACGTCCACCGCCTCGACCATGGTGCGCCACGATCCGACCAAAGCGCCCTCGCCGCTGATGACCGGCCGTCCCGCGCGAACCACCGCGATGTCGGTCGTGGTGCCGCCCATATCGGAGACGATGAAATCTTGAAGGCCCGTGAGAAAGCCGGCGCCCACCACGCTGGCCGCCGGACCGGAAAGAATGGTCTCGACGGGGTATTCCAAGGCGATGTGGGCCTTCATCAAGGAGCCGTCGCCCTTGACGATCATGAGCGGAGCGTCGATCGACCGGGCTTTGAGAACTTGGGTCAGCGCTTCGATCAGGTGCCTGATTTGCGGTGTGAGTCTTGCATTCAAGGCGGCGGTGAGCGCGCGCCGCGGCGCGTCGAGTTTTGAGCTCAACTCGTGTGCGCAGGTTACTGGCTTGGCCGACGCCGCCCGGATGATCTTGCGTGCGCGCAACTCGTGCTCGGGATTGCGCACCGAGAAGTTGGCCGCCACGGCATAGGCCTCGGTCCGCGCGTCATGTTCATCGACTGCTCGGGCCACCGCCGCCTCATCGAGTGCCGCGCTTTCCTCGCCGGTGGCGCCATGGCCGCCGCGCACACGGACCAGCGATTCGCCCGTGCCGGGCCGCTTAAGCCCCGAGCGCTCGACCATCCCCTCGTCGAAGCCGATGAGTAGAGTGCACACTGGGCTGAAACGATTTTCGACGACCGCGTTGGTGGCCAGGGTGGTAGACACCGATACCAGAGATACACGCAAGCGGTCGGCGCTGTGGGGCAGCAGGTCGAGCACCGAGCGAATGGCTGCATCGATGCCAATCGACAGATCCCAGGGCGTGGTCAGGGCCTTGGCGCTGGCGACAATGCGCCGTCCGTCCGCCAGCAATACGGCATCCGTAAACGTCCCACCGGTGTCAAGACCCAGCCACAAACCATCATCAGAACCCATCCACCGTCTCCGCAAAATGCCCGGCGCGGCGTAACATACAGGATTCCCGCGGCGTGCGCCGCGACGCCGATAAAGCGAGGAGAAGCCCATGCAGCGAGCTGTGCGCAAGTATCTTCAAGCCTTGGAGGCCGGCGATGCCGAGAAAGCGGCCGCATTGTTCACGCCGGAAGGCTGGGTACAGTCGCCTTTTCTCGGACGTCTGCCGGTGCGCAACTACGTCACCAAAGTGACCGCGGCATCGAGCGCCAGCGTGCTGACCGTTCACGATGTGCTGGTCAGTGCCGAAGGACACACGCGCGCAGTCGGCTACTATCTTTACGACTGGCGGCTGAAGGACGGTTCATCGGTGTCGTTTGAATGCGCAGACGTGTTCAACTTCGATCCGGATAGCGGCAAGATTGCCTCGGTCGTACTGGTATACGACACGCACTTGGTGCGCGACGCGGTCGAGAACAAATACCCGTAAAGAGACGGCCGGTCTTGAAGGACTAAGTAGGCTCCGCCCTCGCCGGCCTGCGGCCGGTACCTCGTCGGCCGCTCGCACCGGGCGCCGCACCCGCCTGACGGCTCAATTCGCCGCGCAACTGCGCGGTGGCCCCGGTGGAAATCGCACCGAGCGCCGCCTCGATGGCGGCCAGATCGGGTTTTGGCGCACGGACATGCGATTCGAGAGCCTGACGCATCACGCGCAGATGATCGGGCGTCGTGCCGCAACAGCCGCCGATGATCCGCGCGCCGGCATCGAGCGAGAGGCGCGCGTACTGGGCCATCAATTCCGGAGTACCGTCGAAGCGAATCTGACCGTCGCGAAATTGCGGAATACCGCAGTTGGCTTTGGCCACGAGGATGGCTTCTGGATCAGACGCGTTGGAAAGGTTGACGATGCAGGCAACCAGTTCCGAGGGCCCGGTGCCGCAATTGCTGCCGCATGCCGCCAGGCCGTGCTTTCTGTGCATGCCGGCAAGTTCGACCGGCGTGACACCCATCATGGTGCGACCGTTCGTGTCGAAGCTCAGCGTCGCGACAATCGGGAGACCGGTCGGCCGGGCTCCCTCGATCGCTGCCTCCGTTTCCTCGATCGAGGACATGGTTTCTATCCAGATCAGATCTGCCCCGCCGCGAGCAAGCGCGGCGGCTTGCTCCGCAAAGGCAGCTCGCGCATCGTCCCAGCTCAAGGGGCCCAACGGCTGCAGGATTTCGCCGGTTGGACCCACGCTACCGCCGACCAGAACCGCTCGCCCGGCCCGATCAGCCTCGGCCCGCGATAAGCGGGCGGCTGTTTCGTTGAGTTCGGATACGCGCGACTCGGCCTTGTGCAGCTTCAGTCGGTGCCGGGTGCCCCCGAAGGTGTTGGTCAGGATGATGTCGGCGCCGGCATCGACAAAAGCGCGCTGCAGCTGCGCGATGCGCTCCGGGTGATCGCTGTTCCATAATTCGGGGGCGTCACCGGACTTCAATCCGCGGTCGAAAAGGTTGCTGCCCGTGGCGCCGTCCGCCAGCAGCCACTGGCGTTCGGCCAACAATTGTGTCAATCGGTCGCTCATATACCAAACTCTAGCATGGATGGTGCGAGCGGCCGCATCAGCGCTGCTGCCCGTCCGATTACGCCAGCACAAAAAATGCATCGCGCAGCTGAGAACGAAATTAGCCGCGCGTCCCACGATTAGGAGTTGCGCGCTCAGCATGGCGGCGACAATGGCATGCAGCAGGCCGCTGGCTTCATGGGCCGCGCGGATCGATACCGGGTGCATCCTGGACTCTGGGTGCGCCCGGAGAATGGCGCGTCATGGCAAGTCCATGACGCAAACTGATCAGCTGTGCGCTCAAGCAGTGACCATACTTAATGTTTTGATCCCGTGGAGAAGCACGATGGACGAACCAAGCACGCAAACCGCGCACGCCCGGCGCCCCAGTGGCCGCGATGCCAAGCGAGCCGCCCGTGCAGCCCGTGCCGGGGCATCCATCCCGTACATCACGCGCAAGATTCCCTTCTATGAGGTGCTGAACGAGGAAAGCCTCGCGTTGATGGAGGCGAACGCAGACACCATCCTCGAAGAGATTGGCATCGACTTCCGAGACGATCCCGAAGCAATCGAGATCTGGAAAAAGGCCGGCGCCGACGTCAAGGGCGAACGCGTGCACTTTGCACGCGGCATGTGCCGCACTCTGATCCAAAAAACCGCGCCCCGCGAGTTCACCCAGCACGCACGCAATCCGGCGCGCAGCGTGGTCATCGGAGGCAAGAACACCGTTTTCGCGCCCGCGTATGGCTCGCCGTTCGTGCGCAGTCTGGACGAGGGACGGCGCTATGCCCGTATCGAGGACTTTCGTAATTTCGTGAAGCTCGCCTATGTCTCACATTCGCTGCATCACTCCGGTGGCACTATCTGCGAGCCAGTCGATCTGCCGGTGAACAAGCGCCATCTGGACATGGTGTACAGCCATCTGAAATACAGCGACAAGGCATTTATGGGGTCGGTGACGGCACCGGACCGCGCCGCCGATTCGGTAGCGCTGGCCAACATCGTGTTCGCGGACGAATTGAACGATCCGCTGACCGGACGACCCAAGACCACCATCATCAACCTGATCAACGTCAATTCGCCCATGACCTACGACGCCACCATGCTAGGCGCCGCAAAGGTGTATGCGCGCGCCAACCAGGCGACCATCATCACGCCGTTCATTCTCGCGGGTGCCATGTCACCCGTGACCGTAGCCGGAACCGTGGCGCAAACATTGGCGGAAGCCATGGCAGGTCTCGCGTTCGTGCAGTTGGTCAATCCGGGCGCGCCGGTGGTGCTCGGCAGCTTTGCCTCCTCAATCTCGATGCAATCCGGGGCGCCCACCTTCGGTACACCCGAACCGGCACTGGTGTTGTATTCAATGGCGGCTCTGGCGAGGCGCCTCGGCGTGCCGTTCCGTTCGGGCGGGAGCCTGTGCGCATCGAAGATTCCCGATTCGCAGGCGGCCTTCGAATCCGCAAATACCTTGCTGCCGACCTGCCTCGCCGGCGTCAACTTCGTTCTACACACGGCGGGCTGGCTGGAAGGCGGACTCTCGATGGGCTACGAAAAATTCGTCATGGATGCCGATCAGGCCGGCATGATGCACACGCTGCTCGCCGGGGTCGATCTGTCGCCTAACGGACAGGCGCTCGATGCAGTGCGCGAGGTCGGACCTGGCAAGCATTTCCTCGGATGTGCGCACACGCAGGCCAACTTCGAGAATGCGTTCTATCGTTCGCCGCTTGCCGACAACAACAGCTACGAGCAATGGGAGGCCGAGGGCTCTCCCGACATGACCAAACGCGCCAACGCGATGTGGAAGAAGCTGCTCGCCGAGTACGTGCCGCCGCCCATGGATCCCGCCATCGATGAAGCACTGCTCGACTACATCGCCAAACGCAAGGCGGCATCGCCCGATTCAAACGTCTGACCCCTTCAGGGCCCGCCTTCGCGCACCATCACCATCGCGGGTCAGTGAACATATTCGGTCAGCCAGGCCGACATTCGTGCTTCGAGGTCGAGCACAAAGCTCGGCCGCGTAAACACGTGATGTTCGCCGGGATAAACGATCAGGCGCGCCGGTACACCCAAGGTCCTAAGCGCCTCGTACATCTGTTCGCCGCCGATGATGGGCACATTGAAATCGTCCTTGCCCCCCAGGAACAGGGTGGGCGTATGGATCCTGTCGGCGTGGAAGAACGGGTACGACACCTTGAGCCAGAGCGGCGTATTTACCCACGGCGGACCAAGCTCGTGGTTGTATTGCAGCACGTACTCGTCGCTGCCAAAGGTGGCCACCTGATCGCCGCTTCCGGCGCCGCAAATCGCGGCTTTGAAGCGCCGGTCACTGGCAATGGTGTAGTCGGTCAGCAGGCCGCCGTAGCTCCAGCCGCCCACGGCCAACCGATCTTTGTCCACGTAAGGGCGGGCGCTGATCGAAGTAACGCCTGCCAACAGGTCGATTACTTCCTTGTGACCCCAGTCGGCCAGAATCGTGCTCGCAAACGCCAGGCCGCGACCGCTGCCGCCGCGGTAGTTAATGCGCAGGATAAGGTAGCCTTTGGCGGCAAAGATCTGCGGCTCGAACTCGTATCCGTCGATGCTCAAGGAGTGCTGGTCTTGGCCATTCGGGCCGCCGTGAATCCAGAGTATCAGCGGATATTTCTTGTCCGGCGAAAAGTCCGGCGGCTTGACCAGCAGGCCGTGGATATCGTTGCCCTCGCTCTTGAAGTTCAGCTCCTCGACCGGCCCGAGCTTGAGCTCCGCAAGCAGCGCATCGTTGCGTCCTGTGATCTTGCGCAGTTGTCCATGCTCGAGCGCGTAGGCTTCCGCGAAGCTGCCGTCATCCGTCTTGAGCAACGCCGTGCGCCCACCACCGCTTGCGATCGAGGACACCGAGTACTTGGGCAGCGAATCGGGTTTCTCGATGGCATCCGAGTCGATGGTGATGCGCGCGGGATACACCGATCGGTCGTCTTCTATTGCCACTGCGATGTGATCGGCATCCTCGAACGCATAGGACATGACGGCCCGGTCGAGCTTGTCGGAAAGCGCCTTGGCCATTCCGCCCGACGCAGCGACGACGAACAAACGGTCCTGCATGTAGGCGTTGAGCTTGGGCTCTTTGCCTTCGAGGAACGCGAGATATTTGCCGTCGGGAGAGAACGCGAGGTTCTGATTGTTGGGCGCAAAGGTCCGCAGCAGCGTTTTCACCTCGCCGGAAGTGGTATCGATCACATCGATGTCGGCTTGCCCGTCCTGGTCCGGCCCGCGCTCATGGGTGCGCACGAACGCCACATGAGTGCCGTCGGGAGAGAAGGCCGGATTTTCGTCGTTAAATTTGGAATCCTGGGTGAGCGGACGCACCTTCTTCGCATCGAGATCCGCGATGTAAAGATGATGCAAGTTGCCGGCGCCCAGGTATCCGTCGCCGTCCTGCTTGAAATGAATGGCTTCGATGACGATGGGTTTGGGATGCGCACCGCCGTCCTCCGCGCTCTCCGTTACGAACGCGATGTGCTTGCCGTCGGCCGACCATGCATAGTCGACGACCCCGTTTGCACCCGGCACGGCCTGAGCGGCCCCGCCGCGCCGATCCAAGAGCATGAGCTGTCCCTTCTGTGCATCGCTGCTGCCGATGAAGGAAATGTAGCGGCCATCCGGGCTGAAGCGCGGTTTCTCCAGATCGTCGCTCGGGGCAGTCAACGCCACGTTTTGCTTGCCATCCAGGCTCGTAAGCCAGAGCGAGGTTCGGGTTTCATCGGCCGCCCTGTCACTAACGTTGACGAGATATGCCAGCCAATTGCCGTCGGGCGCGACCTGCAAGTCGCTCAAGTTTTCGATCCTGTACAGATCGTCCATGACCAGAGACCGCGCGTAAGAAGCGGCAAGCGCGCCGCCCGCAAGGTAGAGTGCCGCCACCGCCAGCCACATCGAGTATTTCATTTTCATAGATTTTTGAAGATAAACACCAGGTAATTTCAATGGAATTCAACACCACACATCCGTACATCCTCACCGCGACTTGCGATAGCCGCATGGGCACGACCGCCGCCGTCACCACATTTCTCGCCACACGCCGGCTGTATCTCATGGAAATGCAGCAATTCGATGATGTGCTCACCAAACGCTTTTTTGTACGGGTCGTATTCTGCGGCGTGGCCGGCGAGTCGTTTGACCTGGCACGTCTGCGAAGCGACTTTCAGGAGATCGCGCAGGCCGAGCAAATGCAGTGGGCATTGCATGACGGAACGCACCGTATGCGAGTCCTCATCATGGTATCCAAGCTTGATCATTGCCTTGAGGACCTATTGTATCGCCTGCGTACCGGCGAGTTGCGCATGCAGATCACCGGCATCGTCTCCAATCATTTGGACATGCAGCCGATCGCCGCGCGCCACGACATCCCCTACGTGCATCTGCCGATCAATCCCTCGACCAAGGCCGCGCAGGAGCAGAAGCTTCAGGAAGTGATCGAGAGCACGGGCACGGAGATCGTGGTCCTTGCCCGCTACATGCAGATTCTCTCCGAAGAGTTGACCAGGAAGCTCGCCGGGCGGGTCATCAACATCCACCATTCCTTCCTGCCGGGTTTCAAGGGTGCCAAGCCCTACCATCAGGCGCACAGCCGCGGAGTCAAATTGATCGGCGCTACCGCTCACTATGTCACTGGCGATCTCGATGAGGGCCCGATCATCGAGCAGATCGTGGAGCGTGTAGATCATAGCTACACCCCGGAAATGTTGACCGCCGCGGGGCGCGATTCGGAGCGGCGCGCGCTGTCCACGGCGCTGCGGTTGATCCTGGAACACCGTGTATTCGTTGATGAGAGCAAGACAGTGGTGTTCAAGTAGCCGCGAGAGTCTCGCTGGGGGAGCGCGCCGGTCGAGCGGCGCCCCGCACCTTGCGCTCGGCGCTCGGCGGATAGCCGAAAAGATGGCGATAGCATTTGGAGAAATGCGGCGGCGATTGAAAGCCGCAGGCCGCCGTAATGTCCATGATGGGCATGGCTGTCTGCAGCAGAAGTTCACGCGCACGCTTGAGACGCATTTCCAGGTAATAGCGCTTCGGTACGCAATTGAGATCGCGCTTGAACAGCCGCTCGATCTGACGACGCGACAGACCTGAACTCTTGGCAATCGCCTCGAGCGACAACGGCTTCTCGATGTTCTGCTCCATGAGGTGAGCGACGCGGATGAGGCCGCGGTGCGAGAGGCCAATCTGGGCGCGCAGCGGCACGTACTGCCGGTCGGTGTCCCGACGCACCCGCTCGACGATAAACTGCTCGGAAACGAGCTGCGAAATCTTGCTGCCCAGGCGCCGCTCAATGAGATTACACATAAGATCGAGCGGCGCCGTGCCGCCGGAACAGGTAAAGCGGTCTCTATCAATGCTGAACAGCTGATCGGAGAGCTTGACGCGCGGAAATTCCTCGCGCAGCGCCGATAAGTTCTCCCAATGGATGGTGGCCCGATAGCCGTCGAGAAGCCCCGCCTTGGCGAGCGCGTACCCGCCGGTGCAAAGGGCGCCCAGAGCGACCTGCCGATCGCCCAGCCGCCGCAAGGCCGTGAGTAACGCAGGATTGACTGCGTCCTTCACGTTGATTCCGCCGCAGACGAAAACGATGTCGGCGGTGTGAAGTTTTTCCAGCGCGCCCGTGGGCGAGAGCTTCAGCCCGCTGCTCGCTTCCTGGGCGCTGCCATCGTGGCTAACCACGCTCCATTCGTAAACTTCCCGTCCGATCAACCGGTTGGCCATGCGAAGTGCTTCGAGCGCGTTGGCGACGGCGATCAGTGAGTAGCTCGGCAGCGTCAGGAATGCGTACTTGCATTTTCGCGGTGACGAGGATTCCGGACACATGCGTTGATTATGCCATGCGGGCGGTATCGTCGCATTTCCATAAGTGCCTGTCGCAATTGGCGTGTTGTTTGAACATCCACTCGCTAAACTGAGCCGAATCTTAGGGAGACAAACCATGAAGACTCATGCCCGAGTGGTCGTGATTGGCGGTGGCGCGGTCGGCGTCAGTACGCTGTACCACCTGGCCGGCAAGGGCTGGACCGACGTCATGTTGCTGGAGCGCTCGGAACTGACCGCGGGCTCCACCTGGCACGCGGCCGGCCTCTTGCCCCTGTTCAACATGAGCTACACGGTGGGCCAGCTGCACAAGTATTCGGTGGACCTGTACAAGCGGCTGCCGGCCGAAACCGGTCAGGACGTCTCCTTCCACATTACCGGCAACCTGCGGCTTGCGACCAGCAAGGAACGCATGGATGAGTATTACAAGTACTGCGGGACGGCCAACACTATCGGCGTCCCGTTCAAGATCATCACCCCCGAGGAAGTAAAAGCCCTTTGGCCGCTGGTGGAACTCGGCAACGGCACCGACACCCCGAAAATCGTCGGCGCGCTCTACCACCCCGACGACGGCCACATCGCGCCGGCGGATCTGACCATGGCCTTGCGCAAAGGCGCGCGTAACCGCGGCGCAGACATTCACGAACAAACCGAGGTCACGGCCGTCGCGCGCACCGCATCCGGCGAATGGAAAATCACCACCAACAAGGGCGAGGTGACCTGCGAGCACGTGGTGTGCGCCACCGGCAACTATGCGCGGCAGACCGGCCGATTGTTCGGCCTGAACGTGCCGTCGATCCCGGTGGAACACCAGTACATCGTCTACGACGAAGCGGACGACCTGAAGGCATATCGCAAGGGCGGCGGCAAGGAACTGGCCGTGCTCCGCGAGTCGGATCAGTCTTATTATCTGCGCGAAGAGCGCATGGGGTGGATCCTGGGCCCCTACGAAGCGGGCGCGCCGGCGCGCTTTGCCGACGGAGTTCCGGACTGGTTCGGCAAGAGCCTGTTCGAGGGCGATCTGGAGCGGTTGCTGCCGCATGTCGAGGCGGCGCAACGCCGCGTGCCTTCGCTCGCCGGATGCGGCATCAAGGACATCGTCAACGGACCGATCGCCTACACCCCCGATGGAAGCCCCTTGATCGGGCCCGCGTGGGGCGTGTGCAATGTGTGGTTGAACGAAGGGCACAGTTTCGGCATCACCGCCGCCGGCGGCTCCGGCTGGCAGTTGGCGGAGTGGATCACCGAGGGTGAACCCAGCATCGACATGATGGCCACCGACCCGCGGCGCTTTGGCCCCTATACCAGCAAGCGGTTCGTGGTGACCAAGAACGAGGAAACCTACCGCAACGTATTCACCATTCACTACCCGGACGAGGAACGCGAGGATGCGCGTCCCGCCAAGACCAGTCCGGTGTACGACAAGTTGAAGCGGCTCGGTGCGGTATTCGGACAGCGTTACGGCTGGGAACGTGCGAATTGGTTCGCGCCCATGGGTGTCGAGCCGAAAGACAAGTGGAGCTTCCGCCGCACCAATTACTTCACGCACGTCGGCGCGGAAGCCTTGCGGATCCGCAACAGCGTCGGCGTCATCGATCTGACGCCATTCACCAAGCATGAGGTGTCAGGACCGGGCGCCGAGGCGTGGCTCGATTCGCTGGTAGCGAACAAAGTGCCGGCCAAGATCGGCCGCATGGCGCTTTGCCACGCGCTCAACCAGCGAGGCGGTGTCCGCTCGGAGTTCACCATCACCAAAATCGGTGCAGAGCATTTCTACGTGGTAAGCGCGGGCGCGGCGGAACGCTACGACAGCGACTACCTGCAGAAGAAGCTGCCCACCGACGGTAGCGTTTCGCTCAGGAACATCACCATGTCGCGAGGCACCTTCGTGGTCGCCGGTCCGAAAGCGCGCGATGTACTCGCTAAACTTTGCGATGTGCCTTTGGACAATACCGCCTTCCCGTGGCTCACGGCCCAGGTGTGCGAGGTCGGACTTGCCGTCGATGTGTATCTGTTGCGCGTAAATTTTGTCGGAGCGCTGGGGTGGGAACTGCACTTTCCAATCGAGTACGCCCATCACCTGTTCGACGCGATTTTTGCGGCCGGCACCGAGTTCGGCATTGGCATGGCCGGCATGCGGGCCATGGAGTCGTTGCGTATTGAGAAGTCCTACCGCATGTGGGGAAGTGACCTTACCCCCGATTACACGCCCTTCGAGGCCGGTCTCGACCGGTTCGTGCGCATGAACAAGAGCGCATTTATCGGCAAGAGCGCGCTGGAGGCGCAGCTTGCCAAAGGGGTGCCCAATCGCTTCGTGACCTTCGAGGTCCACGGGGTCACGGACGCCGACCCGTTGGGCAACGAGCCTTTGTTTGACGACAAGGGCAACTTGGTGGGCCGTGCCACGGCAGGCTACTACGGCCATGCGCTCAAAAAGAGCTTAGGATTGGGATACATTCGGCCCGAGTACGCCGCCGCAGGAACCAAGATCCAAATCGAGATTCTGGGGGAACGAAAGCAGGCGACAGTGCTCGTGGACTCGCCCTATGATCCTGAGAACAAAGACTTGAGAGCCTGATCGCTTCGATGCGCAAACAAGGTTTTTCCGCCCTGTCATTGATCTGGCGCGGATTGTCGCAACACCAGAGCTGGCAACAGCAGTGGCGCAAGCCCGAGCCCAAGAAACGCTACGATGCCGTCATCGTCGGCGGCGGAGGGCATGGCTTGGGCGCCGCCTACTATCTTGCGAGCGAACACGGCCTCAGCAACATCGCCGTGCTTGAGAAGGGCTGGATCGGGGGCGGCAATACCGGCCGCAACACCACCATCATCCGCTCCAACTACCTGTTCAACGAAAGCGCGGCGCTTTACGACCACTCGGTGAAGCTCTGGGAGAACCTGTCGCAGGTCCTGAACTACAACGTCATGTTCTCGCAGCGCGGTGTCATGATGCTCGCCCACACGGTGCACGACATCCAGGTGATAAAGCGTCACGTCCACGCCAACCGTTGCAATGGCGTCGACAACGAATGGCTGGAACCCGAGCAGGCCAAGGCGTTCTGCCCGCCCTTGAACCTGTCACGCGATATCCGTTACCCAGTACTCGGCGCGGCGTTGCAGCGGCGCGGAGGTACGGCGCGGCATGACGCGGTGGCTTGGGGATATGCGCGCGCTGCCGACGCCCTTGGGGTTGATATCATCGAGAACTGCGAGGTGACCGGCATCCGCCGGGGCCCGAGTGGTGCCGTCGAAGGCGTCGAAACCACCCGCGGCTACATTCAGTCCGCAAAGGTCGGCGTATCGGCGGCCGGACACACCAGTGTGGTGATGCGCATGACGGGCGTTGAGGTGCCGCTCGAAAGCTTCCCGTTGCAGGCGCTGGTATCTGAGCCGGTGAAACCCATCTTCCCCTGCGTGGTGATGTCAAACACCATTCATGCCTACATCAGCCAATCAGACAAGGGCGAGTTGGTGATCGGGGCAGGCACAGATGCCTACAACTCTTATACCCAGCGCGGCGCGCTGCATATCAACATGCACACGCTCGATGCCATCTGCGAGCTGTTCCCGGAGTTTCGCCGGCTGCGCATGCTGCGCAACTGGGGCGGCATCGTCGATGTGACGCCTGACCGTTCGCCCATCATTGCGAAAACCAAGGTGCCTGGCCTATATGTCAACTGCGGCTGGGGCACCGGCGGGTTCAAGGCGACACCGGGCTCCGCGCATCTTTTCGCCTTTACCATCGCACGCGACGAACCGCATCCTATCAATGCGCCGTTCACAATCGAGCGCTTTCACGACGGCGATCTTATCGACGAGGCGGCCGCGGCGGCCGTAGCGCACTGATGCTGCTCATCCCCTGCCCTTATTGCGGCGAGCGGCCCGAGGTGGAATTCACTCACGGCGGCGAAGCGCATCTGACAAGGCCCTCCCCGCCGGCGGAGGTCGACGCCGATACCTGGACCAAGTTTCTCTACATGCGCAACAACGCCAAAGGCGTGTACGCCGAGCGTTGGCGGCACGCCCGCGGCTGCGGCAAATTCTTCAATGCGCTCCGTGATACCACCACCGACCACTTCATCGCCGTCTACAAAAGCGGCGAGGCGCGCCCGCAATGAGATTCCGCACACCGTCCGGCGGACGCATCGATCGCACGCAACCCCTCACCTTCGAATTCGATGGCCGGGCGTATCCCGCGTTTCGCGGCGACACTTTGGCTTCGGCGCTGCTGGCCAATGGCGTGCACCTGACCGGCCGCTCCTTCAAATATCACCGCCCGCGCGGGATCTTGTCGGCCGGTTCCGAGGAACCGAGCGCTCTGGTCACGGTGGTTCGCGATGCCGCGCGCACCACCCCAAACCTGCGCGCCACGCAGGTAGAGCTGTACCGCAATCTAAAGGCACACAGTCAGAACCGCTGGCCGAGCCTTCGGTTCGATGCCGGCCGCATCAATGACTACCTCGGACGCTTCTTTCCGGCGGGCTTTTACTACAAGACCTTCATGTGGCCTCGTGGCGCATGGAAGGCGCTGTATGAACCGTTCATTCGCCGAGCCGCGGGACTAGGCGTCGCACCGTCGCAGCCGGATCCAGATCGTTATTCGCATCGCTACGCGCATTGCGATCTTCTGGTCGTGGGCGCCGGTCCTGCCGGACTCGCCGCCGCGCTGACCGCCGCCGAAAGTGGCGCGCGGGTCATCCTGTGTGATGAACAGGCCGAATTCGGCGGCAGCCTGCTGTCGGATCCGGCCGCGGGCATCGACGGCAAGAATGCATTCGCGTGGCTCGATGCGGTCGTTCGGCGTCTCAAGGCCCAACCGCGTGTGACGCTTCTGTCGCGCACTACGGCATTCGGTTATTTTCCGCACAACTCGGTCGGCCTGAATGAGCGCATCACCGACCACCTGGACGACTTCCCGGGACAGTTGCCCCGGGAACGCATGTGGCAGGTGCGCGCCAAGAACGTGATTCTCGCCACGGGTGCGATCGAACGCCCGCTGATATTCCCGGGCAACGACAAGCCCGGCGTGATGCTTGCCGGCGCGGCTCATACGTATTTACATCGTTACGGAGTCAAGGTGGGGTCCAAGGCCGTCATCGTGACGGCGAGCGATGATGCCTACCAGACGGCATTGGATCTGCAGGTCGCGGGCGTCGAGATCGCGGCCATCGCCGATGTGCGCGGCAGCTCCGATGGCCCGCTGCCAGTTGCCGCGCGCAGCGCAGGCATCAACGTGTCTCATCACGCCACGGTGCTCGACACCAAGGGCAATCAGCGTGTCGCGGGCGTCACCCTCGGAATTCTGCAAAATGGCATCGTCGCTGAACGCAAACACATCGATTGCGATGTCCTTTTGATGTCGGGCGGCTTTACGCCGAGCGTCCACCTGTTCTCGCAATCGCGCGGCAAGCTCGAATGGAGCGAACCGCTGCAGGCCTTCCTACCCGGTCAATCTGCGGAAGCCGAACGTTCCGCAGGCGCGTGCCGCGGTATCTTTGGCCTCGAGGAGGCCTTGAACGACGGCGCGTACGCAGGCCAGCAGGCCCTCGCGCTAAGCGCTGCCCCCTCCTTCGACGTCGAGACGCTGGAGCGGCGCCACGGCGCGGTGCTCGGCGTACTGCCTAACGACGCTTCGTCCCCGCAGAAGTGTTTTGTCGACTGGCAGCACGATGTCACCGTCAAGGACCTGAAGCTCGCCACCCGCGAGGGCTTCCATTCCATCGAGCACGTCAAGCGATACACCACCACCGGCATGGCAACCGATCAGGGCAAGAGCTCAAATTTGAACGCGATGGCCATCGTGGCCGAGCAGCTCAAAAAGCCCATCCCGCAGGTGGGGCTCACCACCTTTCGCATGCCCTATACGCCGATCACCTTTGCGAGCTTCGCGGGGTTGTCGCGCAAGGCGCTCTTCGATCCCATACGCAAGACCCCCTCGCACGCGTGGGCGGAAGCTCGTGGCGCGCCGTTCGAAAATGTCGGACTTTGGAAGCGCGCCCACTATTTCCCGCTGGCTGGCGAGTCCATGCATCAGGCGGTTGCGCGCGAATGTCGCGCGGTGCGCGAGAGTGTGGGCCTGTTCGATGCCTCGACCCTCGGCAAGATCGAGGTGGTGGGACCGGACGCCGCGGAGTTCCTGAACCGCATGTACATCAACAGCTGGTCGGGACTTGGCGTGGGGCGCACGCGCTACGGCATTCTGCTGCGCGAGGACGGCTTCGTTTACGATGACGGCGTGGTCGCTCGACTCGCAACCGACCGATTTCACGTCACCACCACCACTGGCGGCGCGCCACGCGTGCTGTCGATGATGGAGGACTACCGGCAGACCGAATGGCCGAATTTGAAGGTGTGGCTCACTTCCACCACGGAGCAGTGGGCGGTTATCGCGGTGCAGGGACCGAAGTCCCGCGAGGTAATCGCGCCCCTGATCGAAGGCATCGATATCGGCGCCAAGGCCTTCCCGCACATGAGCGTGGCACGTGGCAAGGTGTGCGGTGTTCCGGCGCTGTTGTTCCGCGTGAGTTTCAGCGGCGAACTCGGCTTCGAAATAAACGTACCCAGCGAGCACGGAGCCAAGATCTGGGAATCGCTGTACGAGGCCGGTGCGCGCTTCAACATCACTGCCTATGGCACCGAAGCCATGCACGTGTTGCGCGCCGAGAAGGGTTACATCATCGTCGGCCAAGATACGGACGGCACAGCGACGCCGGACGATGCAGGCCTCACCTGGGCCATCGGAAAAAACAAGCCCGACTTCGTCGGCATGCGATCGCTGCAGCGCCCGGCCATGAAGAACCCGAATCGAAAGCAATTGGTGGGATTGAAGCCGAAGGATGGCCATACGCCGCTCGAGGAAGGCGCTCAGGTCGCCGAGCGGCCCGGACAGCAACCCCCCATGCAGCTTCTGGGTCATGTGACCTCGGCCTATTCGCAAGCCACCGTGGGATATCCCATCGCGCTCGCCATGGTCGCAGGCGGCCGCGCGCGAATGGGACAGACGCTCTACCTTCCCATGCCGCGCGGCGATTTGCCGGTCGAGGTCACCTCGCCAGTGTTCTACGATCCTGAAGGAAAGCGCATCAATGGCTGAGCCGTCCTCCTGGTTGCGTCTCAAGGCACCCGCGGGGCGTCTCATCCTTCAAGGGGACGCGGGTGCACGAGCGGCGGCAGCCGGCGTATGGGGCGTTCCGTTGTCCGAGCAGGCGTGTCGCGCAAATCGAAACGAGGGACGCGCAAGCCTCTGGCTCGGACCCGACGAGCACCTGTTGTATCAGCCGAATTTCGATTCGCCCTTGCCCATCGACGCGCTCGAAGCGGCTCTGGCGCCTCATCCTCACTCACTCGTCGATGTCTCGCATCGACAGGTGGCGCTCGAAATATCGGGACCGAACGCCGCGCTCATCCTCGCCGGCGCCTGCCCGCTGGATCTTGATCTCGATCATTTTCCCATTGAGATGTGCACGCGTACGGTGCTCGCGAAGGCCGAGATCGTCCTGTGGCGAACTGCGTCTGATGTCTTTCATTTGGAAGTGTGGCGCTCGTTCTTTGACTACGCACATGAGCTACTGATCGAGATCTCACGCGACTGTTCATCGATAGCTTAAATGCCCATTCAATGGAGCTTCGAGCTTTCCTTAACGCCCCAGGATCGATATACAACACGTAACCTGCTGTTGTATATCATTTTCCAAGATTCGTCGTTTTCTCGTTGCGTCCCGTTCGAGCTTGGGACAAGATAGGCCAAAGGCGACATATCGCGGCGATTGATCGCGCGTTCAACAAGATAAGGGGATGGAGATGAACTCTAAGCTCTCATTGGCGATTGCGGCAATCTTGGGCAGTGTTTCGGCAGCGAGCTTTGCCGCCGACGCGACCACCGAGGTCACGACGAGCAACGACGCGCTTGGAGAAATCGTCGTCACCGCGACGCGACGCTCCGAAAGCATGCAGAACGTGCCGATCTCCATGCAGGCCTTCACCGGCCAGTCGTTGCAGCAACTCAATATCCAAACCTTCGACGACTACATCAAGTATCTGCCGAACGTCACGACGGCCAACAACGGGCCGGGTCAGAACGAAGTGTTCATGCGCGGTTTGAGCGCCGGCGCCCAGCCTTCGCAAGGATCGGGCTCGACGGGCCTCTTCCCCAACGTAGCCATTTATTTCGATAACCAGTCAGCCCAGCTGCCGAATCGAAATCTCGACATCTACGCCGCCGACATCAACCGCATCGAGGTGTTGGAGGGGCCGCAGGGCACTCTGTTCGGCTCGGGAGCCGAAGCCGGTGCGATCCGCTACATCACCAACGAACCGAAGCTTGATGTCACCGAGGGCAGCGTCAAGGCCGGCTACGGCCTCACCGCGGGCGGCGATCCGAATACCGATGTCACCGCGGTTCTGAATCTGCCCCTCATCCCCAACCATCTGGCCGTGCGCGCAGTGATCTACGACGACCATCGAGGCGGCTACATTGACAATGTGCCCGCCACCTTCGCGCGCAAGAATACCGACATCGGTATTCACTATGCCAACTATCCGGCTGTCAACGGCGTGTGTCCGGACGGGCAGCCGAATGCGGGCTTCTGCGTGCCGCCGGGCTCGCCCAGCATCAACAATGCCACCACGGCCGCCAACAACATCAACCCTGTGACCTACGAGGGCGTGCGGGTCGAGGCACTTCTCAAGTTCAACGACGACTGGGATCTGCTCTTGAGCCAGTCCTATCAGGACATGAACTCTCAGGGCGTGTTCTACCAGCAGCCCAATGCTTCCGACGGCAGCGCGCTCGCGCCACTCGAGGTAACGCTGTTCAATCCGGCATACGATAAGGACCGATTCGAAAATACCGCATGGACCTTGAACGGCAAATTCGGGCCCATCAAGGCGGTCTACACCGGCGGCTATCTGGTGCGCAACGTCAACCAGACCGGCGATTACACCAATTACGCGCGCGGCTTCTACGCCGACTACTACCAGTGTTATGGACCGGGCTCGGGCGGCACCGGCAAGTCCACCTGCTTCTCGCCGAGCGCCTACTGGCTCTCGACCGAACGCAACACTCACCAGCAGCACGAGCTGCGCTTCAGCACCCCGGACGACTGGCGGCTGCGCGCCATTGCGGGCGTCTACTGGGAAGACAACAAGCTCTACGATCAGACCGGTTGGGACTACAAGAACGTACCGTCCTGTACGTCGAATGCTGCGGCCGGCGATCCCGGCAATTCAGGCTGCTTCTCTAACGTCGGCACCGCGCCCGACACCACGGTGGTGAATCCCGGCGTGCAGGGCGATCACGTGTCTTTCTATCAGGACGGCAGGCGCGAAACCAAGCAGACCGCGATTTTCGCCTCGCTCGACTTCGACATCATCCCCAAGGTGCTCACCGTCACCGCCGGCACCCGGCATTACCGCTTTGCCAACTCCCTGGTCGGCAGTGTTTCCGGCAGCTTTTTCTGTTTCGAACAGGGGGCACCTGCCGGCGGTTGCTTGAACGACAACTACAACCTGAACGCCCAGAACTTGCATGACACCGAGTCCGGATTCAAGAGCCGCGTCAACGTGACCTATCACGTCACCCCCGATGTGATGCTGTACTACACCTACTCGCAAGGCTTCCGTCCGGGCGGCTTCAATCAGAACGGCGGAACTGCGCACGCTCCTGGCACCGATGGGGTGTTGCAGTACTTGCTGCCGAGTTCATATCTGTCGGACAAGCTCACCAACAATGAGATCGGTTGGAAGACTGACTTCTTCGATCGCAGGCTGCAATGGAATGGCGCCATCTACCGCGAGAGTTGGGACAACGTGCAGGTCGCGTTCTTCGATCCGGGCCTGGTCGGAAACATCTTCTACAACACCAACGGCCAGAATTTCCTGATCAAGGGCATCGAGACCTCGTTGATCGCGCGACTCGTGCCGGGACTCACCCTGCAGGGCGCAGCCTCCTGGAATCAGAGCCGTCAGACCAACTCCCCGGTGCTCATCGACAACAATCCGTCCAGCAACAACTACGGCAAACCCATCACCGAGAATTGCGATACGACGGGCGCCAATTGCGTCGCCGTCACCAATCCGTTCGGTCCGGTGGGTTCGCCGAGCGCGAATGCGCCGCCGATGCAATTCAGCCTGCGGGGGCGTTACGACTGGAACATGGGCGACTTCTCGCCGTTCGTCCAGCTGAGTGCGACCCACACCGACCACTCCTTCACCCAGGCGGGTTCCAATCCCAGCCTGGCCGAGGAAGGTGCCATCACCACCGGCCGTCTGCGTTTCGAGAACCCCGCCTACACCACCTATGACGCCTCGGCCGGCCTCGCCAAGGATCCTTGGATCCTGACGCTTTACATCGAGAATCTGACCGACTCGCACGCCAGCACGTTTACCAGCACCGACCAGTTCATCGTTGCCGAGACGCCGCTGCGTCCCCGCATCATGGGGTTGAACATCAACTGGAAATTCTAAAACGCGAGCCCCGTGCGCCTGACAGGCGCACGGGATCTTGTCGTGGATCGGAAATGAATCAGCGCTGCGCGGAACGCCAGTTGTCGGCGGCGTACGCAGGCGCCTCGTCCTGCTTCAGCATGCCGCGCCCGATGATGTGATCGGCCGCCTTCTCGGCGAGCATGATGGTGGGGGCGTTCAAATTGCCGGTGGTCACCCGGGGCATGATGGATGAATCCACCACCCGCAGGCGCTCCAGGCCGTGCACCCTGGTTTCAGGGTCGACCACCGCCATGGGATCCTGCGCTGCCCCCATCTTGCATGAGCAGGAAGGATGGTAGGCGCTCTCCACTTTCTCGCGAATGAACGCATCGATCTGTTCATCGGTTATGACGTTTTCGCCCGGCTGCAGTTCGCGGCCTCGAAACCGGTCGAATGCGGGCTGCGCGAATATCTCGCGCGTCAGTCGCACGCAGGCGCGCATCTCCACCCAGTCATCGGGATCGCTCATGTAATTGAACAGAATGCGGGGCTTGTCGAGAGGGTCCTTGGATATCAGCCGCACCCAACCGCGGCTCTTGGATCGCATCGGTCCAACATGGGCCTGAAATCCATGCTCCTGCGCCAGCGTCGAGCCGTCGTAGGCGACCGCCATCGGCAGGAAATGATACTGGATGTCCGGATAGGCGACGCCGGCGCGGCTCCTGATGAAGCCGCAAGTTTCGAAATGATTTGTCGCGCCAAGACCGTCCTTGCGCAAAAGCCAGCGCGCGCCGATCAGCGCGCGCGCCCAGAGATTGATCGAGGAGTAGAGGGTGATCGGCTCCTTGCAGGCCACCTGAAAATAAAACTCCAGATGATCCTGCAGGTTCTCGCCCACGCCGGGCAGGTGCTGCACCATCTCGATGCCGAGGGCGCGCAGCTCCTGCTCCGCACCGACGCCGGAGAGCTTCAATAGCTGCGGCGAATTGATCGGACCACCGCTCAAGATGAGCTCGCGCCTGAAGGTCACACGCTCAAGTCTGCCGCCGCGGCTGTACTCGAGCGCCACGGCGCGCTTGCCTTCGAATACAATTTTGGTGGCGAGCGCATGCGTCAACACCGTCAAATTCGGCCGGCGCATCGCCGGGCGAAGATAGGCGTTGGCGGCGCTCCAGCGCCGACCCTCCCCCACCGTCATATCCATCCGGCCGAATCCTTCCTGCTGAAATCCATTCACATCGGGGCTCGCGGGATATCCCGCCTCCTGCGCGGCCTTGAGCCACGCCGCGTGCAGAGGGTTGTCGATGCGGCCGTAGCGGGTCTTCAACTGTCCCTTCTCGCCGCGGTAGCGATCCCCACCTTCATCGCGCTGCTCCGCGCGCTTGAAATAAGGCAGCACGTCGCGATAGCCCCACCCTTTAGCCCCGAGCGCCTCCCAGCCATCGAAGTCCAGCGCATTGCCGCGGATGTAGACCAGGCCGTTGATGGAGGACGAGCCGCCCAGCACTTTGCCGCGCGGCGTGTGCATGCTGCGTCCGTTCAAGTGCGGTTCGGGTTCCGTGTGGTAGAACCAGTTGTACTTCGGCATGTTCATGGGGATGGAAAGCGCGGAGGGCATCTGGATGAAAATCGAGCGATCCGAACCGCCGTACTCCAGAACCAGCACGTTGTTGGCGCCGTCGGCGGTCAGCCGATCGGCGAGCACGCAGCCGGCGGATCCGGCGCCCACGATGACGTAGTCGAATTCAGCGGCCCCCGTCATGTCAGTACGGCGACTCTACGTCGCCCTTCGCAACATAGACGCTCTTCAGCTGGGTGTAGTGTTCGACGGCTGTGCGGCCGTTCTCGCGCCCGAGTCCGGACAGTTTCACGCCGCCGAACGGCAGCTCAACGGGTGTGACGTTGTAGTGATTGATCCAGCACGTTCCGGCCTGCAGACGTGCGATCACCCGATGCGCGCGGCCGAGATCATTGGTGAAAACGCCGGCGGCGAGGCCGAACTCCGTGGCATTGGCGCGTGCGATGACATCGTCCTCGTCCTCGAATTCGAGCACCGACATCACCGGCCCGAAAATTTCCTCGCGGACGATGCTCATATCGTCGCGGCAGTTGTCGAACACGGTGGGCGCAACGAAAAAGCCCTTGGCGAGATCGCCCGTCACGACTCTATGTCCGCCGGTGAGCACGCGAGCCCCCTCGCTCCTGCCGCGTTCGATATAGGACAGCACCTTTTGCATTTGCTGTTCGGAGATGAGCGCCCCAACCTGGGTGTCAGGATGCGCCGGATCGCCGATCTTCATCGCGCTGACCCGCTTTGCGAGCTTGTCGAGAAAAGCCGCCTTCACCTTGCGATGCACGAACACCCGGGTGCCGTTGGAGCACACCTGGCCGGAAGAATAGAAGTTCGCGAGCAGCGCCCCGCCCACCGCATTGTCGAGCTTGGCGTCCTCGAACACGATGAGTGGCGACTTGCCGCCGAGTTCCAAGGTGACCTGCTTCAATGTTTGCGCGGCATCCGCCATCACGTGCTTGCCGGTGCCTACCTCGCCGGTGAGCGAGACCTTGCGGATGGAAGGATGTGCGGTTAGGAGGCGACCGGTGTCCGCAAAGCCCTGCACCACCTGGAACACGCCTTGCGGCAGTCCCGCCGCGATCAATACCTCTTCGAGCTTGACGGCGGTGAGCGGCGTCAGCTCGGCGGGCTTGAAAATCATGGCATTGCCGCACGCCAGCGCGGGCGCGGCCTTCCAGCAGGCAATCTGCAACGGATAATTCCAGGCGCCGATGCCGGCGACCAGCCCCAGCGGCTCGCGACGCGTGTAGCCGAAGGCCTGGGTTCCGAGATCGATGTGCTCGCCGCTCAAGGTTTGCGCAACACCTGCGAAGTACTCGAAGCAGTCGGCGCCCGAAACCACGTCGACCACGCGCGTTTCCTGAATGGGCTTGCCCGTGTCACGCGTTTCAAGCTCCGCAAGTTCGTCGTTGCGCTGGCGCAGAATTTCCGCAGCCCGGCGCAGCACCCGGCCGCGTTCGACCCCCGAGCGCGCCGCCCACTCCGGCTGCGCCTTGAGTGCGAATGCCACCGCGGCATTCACTTCCTTACCGCTGGCGGCCTGTACGTAACCGATGATCTCGCCGTTTGCCGGGTTGATGGTGGCAAAACGTTCGGCGTGTGATTTACGCGCAGCGGGCGCGACGGGCGTCTGATCCGCCGCAACCGCGGCCTTCAGACGTCCATCGACGAATTGCGTCAGCAGCGCGCGCGCCGATCCGCTGTCCGCCTCGCTCCAGCCGGAAAGCGCGGCGCGCAGCCATACCCCGTCGATCATCGCCGCGATCATGGCGGCAAGGCTGTGTGCGTCTTCGGCGCCGACGAGTCTGCGCAGCGAGGCGCGCAAGTTCGACAGCATGCGGCGCTGATAAGCCGATTGAATGCGCTTCAGGCGCTCCACGTGCAATACCTGGCCCCAGAAGGCGAGCCAAGCGCTGCCGGTGCGCCGATCGAATTCCTCAGGCGCGAGATTGGCATCAATGATCGCCTGAATGCGGCCGCGCGGAGTGCCCACCAGTCGCAGTCGCGACCTTACTTGCATGCCGACGCGTCGCGCGAGTGACCGAAAAGCCGCCTCGAGCAATCCGTCCTTGTCGTCGAAGTAATGGGCCACCAGGCCCGGCGAGACGCCAGCCCGCGCAGCAATCTGCGCGAGGGTTGTGCCTACGTAGCCCACTTCCGCTAGGCTGTCGATGGTCACCTCGACGAACTGGCGCCGACGCATCTCCTCGACAGGTTCGGGCAGAGACTCCGCGGATTGAATTGATGGGTTATTCAATTTGCCGACCTGGCGCTGTCCACTCATGTTTCCATGGACGCTGCGCCAAAATTGTGACTAAGATAGCCGCAGAAGAAATTATACGTTCGATTTCAGCTACTAGGGATTCATTGGTGAGCCGAAGTCATATCTCGTTAAATGGCCGTTCAAGGCCCAGCTCCCGGCTGCAATCATGCCGCCGCTTCTTGAGCAAGGTCAACCCCCTGTTGGCATCCGGGGCGGCGCTCCTTGCGATGCTCTGCTTCACCCTTTCCGGGACTGCGAACGCCGAGACGGCCGCCAAAGCCGATATCCAAGCCTGCCAAACCGTGCGCATGTCGGATGTGGGTTGGACAGATGTCACGGCCACCACCGCCCTCACGGCCGAATTGCTGCGTGGTTTGGGTTACACGCCGAAAGTAACCGTCCTATCGGTCCCCGTCACCTTCGCCTCCGTCGCCAACAACGACATCGATGTGTTCCTCGGTAATTGGATGCCGGCCCAGGAGGCCGACCGGGCAAAGTACATCAAAGATGGTTCGGTCGTCGTCATCGATGCGAACCTCGAAAACGCCCGTTATACCCTGGCGGTGCCCGCCTACACTTTCCAGGCGGGATTGAAGGACTTCAAGGACATTGCGCGCTTCGCCCCTCAGCTCAACAGCTCCATCTATGGCATTGAGCCCGGCAACGACGGCAATCGGCTGGTCCTCAAAATGCTCAAGCAGAACATGTTCGGGCTCGGCGATTTCAAGCTGGTCGAGTCCTCAGAACAGGGAATGCTTGCGCAGGTGGAACGTTCGATCAAAGACCATCAGCCGGTCGTATTTCTGGCATGGGAACCTCATCCCATGAACATGCGTTTCGAAATCAAGTACTTGAGCGGCGGCGATGAGGTGTTCGGGCCCAACTACGGCGGCGCCACCATCTACACGGTGACCCGTCGCGGCTACAGCCAGGCCTGTCCGAACATGGGCAGGCTTCTCAAGAATCTCAAATTCACCATCCAGGGCGAACAGGAGATGATGTTTGCCATTCTGGATCGCCATCAGACGCCGGAAGCTGCGGCGCAAGCGTGGCTGAAATCTCACCCCACCACGCTGAAGGCGTGGCTCGATGGTGTGACGACGCTCGATGGTAAGCCGGGGCTCGCGGCGTTCTCTCAGGCGGGCCGGAGCATTTCCGGAGGCGGCTTCGAGCAATGGATCACCGGACACAAGATCCCGGTCGGCGATGCCATGGCGGTGGCCATCGATTTCATCAAGACCCACGGCACCTTTGTCTTCAACGGCGTATCGCTCGCGATCCGCGCAACCGTCGACGGAGTGACGGCGTTGCTTCGCTTTATTCCCGCGCCGTTGTTGATCCTGGCAACCGGCGTTTTAGCTTGGTTCCTGCGCCGCTCCTTCGCCCTGACGGTGTTCGTCGTGCTGTCGCTCCTGTTCATTCTCAACCAGGGCTACTGGCTCGCCACCTTGGAGACGCTGTCGCTGGTGGTGGTCGCCACGTTGGTCTCGACAGCCATCGGCGTGCCGCTCGGCATCGCAGCCGCGCATCGGCCGCGCTTCTACGCGGGCTTGCGGCCGGTCCTCGACTTGATGCAAACGCTCCCCACGTTCGTATATCTCATTCCGACCTTGGTGCTTTTCGGGCTCGGGGTGGTGCCCGGACTCATTTCCACGGTCATTTTCGCCCTGCCGGCGCCGATCAGGCTCACACATCTGGGCATCGCCAGCGTACCAAAACCCTTGATCGAGGCAGGTGAAGCCTTCGGCGCAACGCCCATGCAGTTGCTTCTCAAGGTCGAACTGCCGGGCGCGGCGCCCACCATCGTCGCGGGCATCACCCAGTGCATCATGCTGTCGCTGTCCATGGTGGTCATTGCCGCGTTGGTCGGTGCGGGCGGCCTCGGGGTGCCGGTGGTGCGCGCACTCAACTCAGTCCAGGTCGGAATGGGGTTCGAAGCGGGATTTGCGATAGTGCTGTTGGCCATCGTCTTGGATCGCATCAGCAAGCCCAAGGAGCGCGACAGCCGATGAACGCCGCGGTGGAATTCAAAGAGGTCGACATTCTGTTCGCCGCGTCGAGCGGCGATGGCAAGCGCGCCAAGCGCGAAGCCCTCGCAGCCCTGGATGCCGGCGGCTCGCGCGGCGACATCCAAAAGAAGTACGGCGTCATCGTCGGGGTGGCGGGCGCCAATTTGGGCGTCGAGCCCGGTGAGATTTCCGTCCTCATGGGACTGTCCGGATCGGGGAAATCGACCCTGCTGCGAGCCGCTAACGGCTTGAATCGCGTGACCCGGGGCAACGTGTTGGTGAGGGATGGGGACTCGGTGACCGATGTGGCGACCTGCTCGGCCGACGAGCTGCGACGCCTGCGTCGTGAACGGGTAGCCATGGTTTTCCAGCAATTCGGTCTTCTCCCCTGGCGTACGGTGCGCGACAACGTGGGTTTGGGCCTGGAATTGCGCGGCGAGTCGCAGGCCACGCGTCAACGCGTGGTTTCCGAAAAGCTCGAACTCGTCGGGCTGTCGCAGTGGGCCGACCGGCATGTGGGCGAGTTGTCCGGCGGCATGCAGCAGCGCGTCGGGCTGGCGCGCGCATTCGCCACCGACGCCGCCATCCTGCTCATGGATGAGCCCTTCTCGGCGCTGGATCCTTTGATCCGCGGCAAGCTGCAGGATGAGCTTTTGGAACTGCAGGCGCGCGTCAAGAAGACCATTTTGTTCGTGAGCCATGACATGGACGAGGCATTGCGGCTCGGCGACCGGATTTCGATTCTGCAGAACGGCCGGATCGTTCAGACCGGGAGCGCGGAAGACATCGTATTGGCGCCGGCCGATGATTATGTCTCGGAGTTCGTGCGACATATGAACCCCCTCACCGTGCTCACCGCCAGCATGATCATGCGGCGTCGCGCTCATCTGGAGAACGACGGTGCCGCCGTTTGGTTGGATGCGGCCCGTCGCTACCGCCTGTCCCTTGATCCGGTGGACAAACCCGGCCCATTGACCGTTGACGGGGCTGCATTGCAGCTCCACCCGGTCACGGAGGAGTCCGTTGCAGCCGACCTTGCCGGTCTCGCCGTTGTTCCAACTTCCCTATCCCTCAAGGCCATCATCCAGCTGCGCCAGAGGACCGGCCACCCGGTGCTGATCGCCCATGAGGAGCGCATCGTGGGCGTGTGCTGCGAAGGGGAAATCATTCAAGCCCTGTCCGGAGAGCGGCCACAGCAAGGCCCTTAAAACCCGTGGCCGAGCAATGATTGCTCTCATCGCGTTTAAATATTATCATCAAGATAATAAAAAACGCCCGACCCATTCCATCGTAGGTGCCACCATGAATCAAGACGTCATCATCACCTGTGCCGTGACCGGCGACGACACCAAGGTCAAGAAAAGCCCCCACTGCGCGATCACGCCCGAGCAGATCGCCGCCACCGCGGTCGCAGCGGCCCAGGCAGGCGCCGCCGTGGTTCACATTCACGTGCGCGAGCCCGATACGGGCAATTTCAGCATGGAGACGAAGTACTACCGGGAAGTGGTCAAACGCATCCGCGAGAGCAAAGTCGACGTGATCGTGAATCTCACCTGCGGCATGGGCGGCTATATCGTGGTGGGCGACAACGGCCTCAAGGACACGCCGGGCCCCGGCAGCGACTTCGTCAGCCAGGAAGACCGCATGCGTCACATCATCGAATTGTGCGCCGAGGGTAAGTACAAGCCCGAGATCTGCACTCTCGATTGCGGCAGCCTGAACTTCGGCGACGCCGACCGCGCCTACGTGTCGACGCCCGGGTATCTGCGCAAGGGCGCCGCGATCTGCAAGGATCTGGGCGTGAAGCCGGAACTGGAGATTTTCGACACCGGCAATCTCTGGTTCGTGAAGCAGATGATCAAGGAAGGCCTGCTGGAGAGTCCGACGATGATCCAGCTCTGCATGGGCATCTCATACGGGGTTCCGGCCGACGTCGGTCACCTGGTGGCCATGGTCAACTCGCTGCCCGAGAGCTGCAATTGGGGCACGTTCGCCATCAGCCGAATGCAGATGCCCTGGGTCGCGCAATCGGTGCTGCTCGGTGGCAACGTGCGCGTCGGGCTCGAGGACAACCTGTACCTGAGCAAGGGCGTGTACGCAAGCAACGCCCAGTTGGTCGAGAAGGCCCGCACCATCATCGAAGCGATGGGCGCGCGCATCCTGACCCCGGCGCAGGCACGCGAGCGCCTGCAGATCAACTGATGACCGCGACCGAGCTGCCGAAATATCGCGCCGTGATCCGACCGGAGTGGATCGACTTCAACGGCCACGTGCGCGATGCCTACTACACCTTGGTGGCAAGCTACGCGATCGACGATTTCATGGATCATGTCGGGCTCGATGCCGAATATCGCGCGCGCACCCAATGCACGCTCTACACCCTTGAGCTGCACATTCACTACCTGCGCGAGGTCAAGCAGAGCGACGATTTGTGCGTGGTGTCGCAGGTGTTGGATGCGGATCGCAAGCGCATCCACCTCGCCTGCCGCCTGGAATGCGCGCGCTTGCAATCGGAACCTGCCGCCACGGCGGATTTCATGCTGATGCACGTTCACCAAGGCGAGCAGGTGCGCGCGGCCAATTTTCCCGAGCAAGTGCTCGCCAAACTCAACGAGTTCAAAGCCGCCGCCGCCGCTCAGGAGCCCTTCGGCCCATTGTCACGACCGATCGCCATCAAGCGCAGCTGACATGAGTCGTCCCGACATTGGCCGACTGATCCGGCCGAAGAGCATCGCATTGATCGGCGCCTCGGCCTGGACCGACGCGGTGGCCGCGGGCAACCGTGCGATCGGCTATCAGGGCGAGATTTGGCGAGTACATCCGACAAAGCCATCGACTGATACGACCACATTTTACCGTTCCGTGATGGATTTGCCCGGCGCGCCCGACTCGGCCTTCGTCGCCGTGCCCAATCATGAAGTCGCCGGTGTGGCCGGGGGGCTCGCGAGGCGCGGCGGCGGCGGATTCGTGTGTTTCAGTTCGGGATTTTCGGAGGTTCCGGGCGAGAAGGGCGTCCAGCTCACCAGGGAGCTTGAGCAGGCTGCGGCCGCCCTGCCCTTTTTCGGGCCGAATTGCTATGGCTTCGTGAACTTCTTCGACGGCGTTGCCATGATGCCGGATCAGATCGTCGGCGCGCGCGCAAACCGCGGCGTGGCGATCATCTGTCAGAGCGGCACCATCGCCCTCACCCTGACCTACAACCGTCGCTCGCTCCCCCTGGGTTACGTCTTTTCGGTGGGCAATCAGACGCGGCTCGCGGTGGAAGACCTCATTGAGATCCTGTGTGACGATCCGCGCGTTACCGCGTTCGGTCTGTACCTCGAGGGCCTGAAGGATCCGGAGCGCTTCGCGCACGCTGCAGAGCTGGCCCGCCGCGCCGGCAAGCCGATCGCCATGATCAAATCGGGACGCACCGAAATGGCGGCGCGCACCGCGCACACGCACACCGGCGCGCTCACCGGCGCCGACAGCGTATTCGAAGCCTATTGCCGCGCCATCGGCGTCGCGCGCTGCGACACCCTCTCGACTCTTTGCGAGACCTTGAAGCTCTTTCACCTGCGTGGACCGCTCGCCGGGAACAAATTGCTGATCCTGGGAGCCTCGGGCGGCGATATGGCGATGACGGCAGACGTATCGCGCGAGCTAGCCATCGATTTTGCGCCGCTGCCGCAGTCGAGCGCAGGGGCGTTGCGCGATCTTTTGGGCTCGCGCGTTACGGTCGCCAATCCGCTCGACATTCACACCTATCTTTGGTTCGACCCGCCGGCGCTGAAGAAAGTGTTTGGCGAAATCTTCAGGGCGGGTTATGACGCCGCCGGTTTCATGCTCGACTGTCCGCCGCCCGAGCAGGCGGACACCAGTTCCTTCGATGCGGTGATAGATGCCTACATCGCCGCCGCCCAAGGCTCCGCCACCCAGGTCGCACTGCTTTCATCGCTTCCTGAGACCATGAGCGAGTCGGTGCGTGTCAGATGTCTGGCCGGCGGGGTCGCGCCGCTGCAGGGACAGCGCGAAGCGCTCGAGGCCATGGCCCTGGCGGGCGGCGTCGGCGCGCGCTGGCGCGATGGAGCCGGCGTTTCGTTGCATAGGATGCGCGTCGGAACCGGCCTCGGCCGCTCCCTCACCGAGCACGATGGCAAGCAGCGGCTGGCTCATCACGGGGTGACGATCCCGCGCGGCATGCTGGCGAGCCCCGAGGCGGCCGCGCAGGCGGCCGCGCAGCTGGGATTTCCGGTGGTCATGAAGGCAAGCGCCGCCGACCTCGAACACAAGAGCGAGGTGGGCGGCGTGGCCCTGAACATCCGCTCGATCGAGGAAGCGCAGGCCGCCGTCGAACGCCTTTCGCGCCTCGCGCCCAGCCTGTTGGTAGAGGAAATGCTGAGCGACGGCGTCGCTGAAATCCTTGTCGGCGTCACTCTCGATCCGCAGTTCGGACAGGTGCTGGTGGTGGGTTCCGGCGGCATCCTGACCGAGGTGATGAAGGACAGCAGTTTGCTGCTGCCGCCATGGGACGAAAAGTGCGTGCGTCGCGCGCTCGAACAACTGTCTGCGGCGCAGCTGATCAAGGGATTTCGCGGCAAACCGGCCGGCGACATGGACGCCCTGGTTGCGCTCATCCTAAACGTCGCGCGGTTTGCTGAAGATCACATCGAGTCGCTCATCGAACTTGACGTCAATCCCATCATCGTGCGCCCGCGAGGGAGGGGCGCGTGTGCGGTGGACTGCGTCATTCGTCTGCGTGAATCATCTTGAGACTTAGGGGAGATCGTTATGTCGGACGGAATTGATACCACCCGCAACGGCGGGATACTGGAAATCACCATCAACCGGCCCAAGGCCAATGCCATCGATTTGAAGGCCAGCCATCGCTTGAACCGCATCGTCACGGAATTTCGCGACGACAAGGACTTGAGAATCGCCATCATCACCGGCGCGGGCGAGAAGTTCTTCTCGCCGGGGTGGGACCTCAAGGCCGCAGCGGGTGGCGAGGAATCGGACGAGGACTGGGGTGTCGGCGGATTCGGCGGTCTTAACTACCCACGCAATCTCAACAAACCGATCATCGCCGCCGTCAATGGAATCGCCTGCGGAGGCGGATTCGAGGTCATGTTGGGCTGCGACATTATCGTCGCGGAGGAGCACGCGCGCTTCGCCCTGCCGGAAATCAATGTCGGGGTGCTGGCGGATGCCGCAACCATCAAGCTGCGGCGCCGCGTGCCCTACCACGTGGCGGTGGAATTCTTGATGACCGGGCGCTGGATGGACGTGAACGAAGCCAAGCACTGGGGTCTGGTGAATTATGTCGTGCCGAAGGGCGGCGCGATGGCCAAGGCGCGCGAACTCGCCGCGCAACTGGCCAAAGGACCGCCGCTGCTGTTCCCTGCCATCAAACAGCTGCTACGGCACACGGAAATGGTGCCGGAAAATGAAGCTTTTGCGCTGCACGATTCGCTGGATGCCGTGCAACGAGTCATCCGCTCGGACGACCTCAAGGAAGGCACCCGCGCCTTCACGGAAAAGCGCGAGCCGCGTTGGACCGGGAGCTAGGACCGGCTGCGCCGCCCGAATTTATGCTAACGTCGCTGCCATGCACATTCTGTTGGTGGAAGACAGCGACGAGGTCAGCTGCATTACGGTTGAGTATCTGCACGAGCTCAATCACAGCGTGTCGGCGGTTCCCGATGCCGAACAGGCGTTGAGCCGCCTGCGCGAAGAACCCTTCGATGCGCTCATGACGGATGTGCGGCTTCCCGGCATGTCGGGTCTAGATCTCGCTCGCACGGTCTCGAGCGATTATCCGAAGCTCCCGGTGGTCATCGCTTCCGGTTACGGATTGTTGCAGGTGGAATATCTGGGCGACAAGCAGCTCGGTAATGTTCTTATGCTGCCGAAACCCTATGATCTCGATGCTCTCGATCAAGCCTTGAAGAACGCGGCCGCCCTCGCCGATCGGTAGGGCGGCCACGCGCCAGGGGCGCTTCGGTCAGTGCGTCTGCATCATCACCGGTCCACACTCCGGACAGCAGATCGGTGTCGTGCCCAGCGTATCGCTCAGCAAATCGGTGAGCGCATGCGCATCGTTCTCAAACTCCTCGACGAACGGTTCATGCTGCTTGACGAGATCGATGGCGAGGGCAAAGGCGCTTGCCGGATCTGCTTCGTCATCGAAATAAATTTGATGATGGAGCGGGCAGGTTTTCAAAACGTGGGTCTGTAATGCGATACCAATGGCGATGACCTGTTTTTTTTCCATAAACTTCTCGAGTTTTAATCAGTCATTGTTTTAATCAGCACCGGTGTCGAGTTGCGCGGCGAACCACGTGCCTTACGACACGAAGCTGCAGGGGATCACAGCCAACCACGCGCATCGCTCGCCGCCATGCCGCAGCCTGCGGAGCAGGCTCCGGCGGATCGTGGGGCGCAAGCGGGGGTTGCTCGGGGCTCGGCGGAACGGGAACGTTCTCATTGCGCATCGAATCTCCTCCGCAAGCATGGGACATGCACCACTTGCGGCGCAGTATGCAGAGCGGGATTGGGCACTATGATCGGTGCCCTCCGGGGAATGCTGTAGGACTTTTCAGACGGGTGCGGCCTGGAACGGCCGCACCGTGGCGCACTTCGTTAGAGGGCGAGATAAGGCCGGTCGGCCGAAACTTCGACTTCGATGGGTGCGCTCGCTTCGACGGCCACTTCGCTGTTCGCCCCGCGCTCCAATCGGGCGCGCACCTGGAGTTGATCCAGAAACTGACGCATCAAAGCCTGCGCGCGGCCGAGCGAGTCGGACAGTTCGGGCGAGAGCGTCAAGGAGCGAACGTCATCCAATTCGCGGGACACCTGCTTCAGTTCGTGAAAATAGACACGCATCGCGCGCTTTTGCTTGCGCGCCAATAGACCGGAAAAAATTACGCTGAAACCATCGTTTAGGGTGTCGCGCCAAAACGGTCCCCGTTGATACTCGGGATAGGGGTGAGCCCGTAACCGTCCGGTGGCAATCCGCGAGATGCGCCAGCACAGCAGCGCACTCTTGGCAATGATGGAATCGCGGCGTGGCGAATCGCGCAGTACCTCGGCCAGGGCTCTGGCCTTTAGCGCGGCCTTGCGGAGGCTCCTCAGGCGGCTGACTTCGTCGTTCATAGCAGCATCTACTTTAGGGCGACGCCGCAATTCTCAAGCCAGCGGCCCGTAATATCTGTAGGACAAGCGCTGATAGACCGCCTGGTAACCCCTTAAAATACGTGTATTGTCAAATGCTTAGCTATTAAATCAAACGCCTAGGCCCCCAACGGGCGCAACAACGCCCGGGAGATGATGTGGCGCTGCACCTCGCTGGTCCCGTCCCAGATCCGCTCGATGCGCGCATCCCGCCAGATGCGTTCCAACGGCAGGTCGCTCATCAGACCCATCCCGCCATGGATCTGCAGGGCCTCGTCGGACACCATAGCGAGCATTTCCGTGGCCTTGAGCTTGGCCATGGCCATGTCCGAATCGGTTGAGATGCCCCGGTCGTGACGCCAGGCGGCCTGCAGCACCATGAGCTCGGCGGCCGTGAGCTCGGTCGCCATGTTCGCCAGCTTGAACCCGACACCCTGGAACTTGCCGATGGGCTGGCCGAACTGCACCCGTTCGGCGGACCAGCGTGTGGCCAAGTCCAAGGCGCGGTCGGCGCGTCCCAGACAGGTGGCCGCGACCTGCAGACGCGTCGCCCCGAGCCAGGTGTTCATCACGTCGAACCCACGGTGCACCTCGCCGAGCACCGCCGACTTCGGCACTCGACAGTCATTGAAGTCGAGAATGCTATTGGTGTAACCGCGATGCGATACGTTCTTGTAGCCCTGGCGGACCACAAATCCGGGATGGCCCTTGTCGACGAGGAAGGCCGTGATTAATTTCTTCTTGGTCCCCTGCTTGATGGTCTCTTCGCCGCTCGCGGCAAACAGGATCACATAGTCGGCACGGTCCGCATGACTGATGAAGTGCTTGGTGCCGTTGATGATGAAATCGTCACCGCGCTGCACGGCAGTCGTTTTCATGCTGCGTATGTCGGATCCCGCGCCCGGCTCGGTCATCGCGAGGCAGTCCGAGCGTTCCCCGCGCACGGAGGGTAGAAGATAACGTTCGCGCTGCTCAGGATTGCAGGCCATCAGGATGTTGGACGGCCGGCCGACGCAGGACCAATGCAGGGCATAGTTGGCGCGCCCAAGTTCCTTTTCGTACAGAACCCAGCTCACCGTGTCGAGGCCCGCCCCGCCAACTTCGGCAGGCATGTTGGCGGCGTACAGACCGGCATCGATCGCCTTGGCCTTCAACTCCTCGAGCAGCTCATCACGCAGCACCCCGGTGGATTCCACTTCGGCTTCGTGCGGATACAGTTCGTTCTCCACGAAATCGCGCGTGGTCTTCACGATCATCTGCTGTTCGTCGCTGAGCGAGAAATCCATGACTAGTCCCCTTTTCGCTTTGCACGCTGCCCGGCTTTGGCCCAGCCGCGCCACAAGCTCAGCTGCAGTTGTAATTGCTCGATCTGCACCGCGGGCGGCCAGTCGTTGGGACTGGTCACGGCGCTGGCCGTCAAACCGTTCATGAAGATGACGATGGAACGAAGCACCCGGTCGCGCACCGCGGTGCTCCAGCTCGACCACTCGGGCCAGTGTTCCGCGAAACAGCGCGAAAATAGCCGCATGTACTCACGATGCACCCAGGCATTGAGCTTCTTGAGCTTCGTGTCGGCCGACATCTGGCCCCAAAATGCCATCCAGAATGCGCTTTCGGTGAAGCGTTGTTCGTCGATGGCGAGCGCCTCCGAGAGCACTTCGACCAGATCCGAATGCGGCGTGCGGCGTTCGCGCGTCAAACGCTCCTCGATTCGCATCAGCATGAGGCGCAGTGCCGCCAGCACGATGTCCTGCTTCGACTCGTAGTAATGCGCCACCATGCCCGTCGTGTACCCCGCCGCGCGCGCGATGCGCGCCACGGTGGCATGTTCGAACCCGTACTCGGCCACGACCTTGCAGGCAATCTGCGCGATCTCGTCGCGCCGGGCTGCGTGGTCGACGACCTTGGGCATTGCTACCGCGCTCCGCCAATCGCCCGGCCGGACTCGCGCGGGCGCGGCAGCTTGGCATGCGCGTCCTTGATCTTGCGGAGCGCCGCCACCACCTCGGTGCCCGCGGGCGAGGCCTTGGACGCCTTGGTATCGACGTGCAGATGCATTTGCTCCGCGACGGCTACTTCGCGATTGTCGGCGGAGCGGAACATTCGCAGAAACACATGCAGCCGCTTGTCGTCCACGTCGAGCACCTGCATGGTGACATACAGGCTGTCGCCCGCCCTGGCTTCGGCAAGATGGCGAATGTGGGTCTCGACGGTGAAGTAACTGCGGCCCTGCGCGCGATAATCGGCGTCCATGCCTACTCGGCGGAACAGCGCATCCATGGCATCACCGAACACCTGGCCGTACCTGAAATCCGACATGTGCTTGTTGTAGTCGACCCACTCGGTGCGGACCGGCGTATCGAGCAGCTTCAGCGCCTGGTTGGGCTCGTCCTGCGAGAGTCGCTTGCTGCGCGCCTCGTCGAAAAGACGCTCTTCGAGCAGCCGCAGCGTGCGGCCGGCGCCCAGGTCGTATTGCCGCAGCACCTGCTGGATGGAGACCAGATAGTCGTCGCGCAACCGCTCGAGCTCGCGTATGGAGCGTCCGTCCGCCGACTCTTTCGTGCCCTCCACCATCCGATCGATGAGTTCGCCGGTGAGTTCCGGGGCCTCGAGCTTGGTCCACGGCCACTTGAGCGCCGGGCCGAATTGCTCGAGCATGTGGCGCATGCCGCTCTCGCCGCCGGCGAGGTGGTAAATCAGGTTCATGCCCATGCCCGCCCAGCGAAGTCCGGGTCCATAGATGATCGATTCGTCCAGCTCGCCGGTCGTCGCAACGCCTTCGGCGACCATGTGCAGGATTTCGCGCCACATGGCCTCTTGCAGGCGATCAGTCAGGTGACCCGGTACCTCGTGACGCACCTTCAACGCATGCATGCCGATGTAGCTGTAGAACTTGGCGGCAAGGTCTAGCGTGCTCGGGCTCGTGGCCTTGCCGCCGACCAGTTCGACCAGGGGCAGAAGGTAAACCGGATTGAAGGGATGGCCGACAAGCAGCCGCTCCGGCGCCACCATGTCTTTCTGCAAGTCCGTGGGCATTAAGCCTGAGGTGCTCGACGCGATAAGGACGTCGCTCGCGGCATGGCGACTGACCTCCGCAAGCACCTTCTGTTTGAGCGGCAGCTGCTCGGGAATGTTCTCCTGGATGAAGTCCGCGCGGCGGGCCATCTCGGCAAAATCGGTGGTGAAGCTCAACCGACCTTTGGCGGGCAACGGAGCCGTGGTGAGCCGTGCGAGCGCGGGCTCGGCATTTGCCACCGCGCCGCGCAGCCACTCCTCCATCTGCGGTTTCACGTCCGCGGCGATCACGTCGATGCCAAAATGCAGCGCTCGCGCCGCCCAACCGCCGCCGATGACGCCAGTCCCCAACAAGCCCAAGGTCTTTACTTGACGCATATGCCACTCGCCGATTTTTGTAATGTTACGAGTATAATATAAAAAAACGACAGGCGCGAAGTACCGCCGCCCCCTTTGTAGAGGGGTCGGCGGCAGCGCTGCGTCAGCCGAGATTGATCCAGGCCGACTTGGTCTGGGTGTAGGAAATCAGGCTCTCCAGGCACTTGTCGCGCCCCTGGCCCGACTGCTTGTAGCCGCCAAAGGGCTGGGTCATGTCGCCGTTGTCGAAACAGTTGACCCAGATGACCCCTGCCTCCAGATCACGCACCGTTTTCAAGGCGGTGTTGAGGTCACGGGTCCAGACCGAGGCGGCCAGACCGTAGATCGAGTCATTGGCGACCTGCAAGGCCTCCTCGAGGCCGTTCACCTCGATCGCGGCGGCCACCGGCCCGAAGATCTCTTCCTGGGCAATTGTCATGCGATTGCTGACGCCCGTGAAAAGGGTTGGGTTGACGAACGCGCCCTTCAGGTCGGGCGAGGTGCCCCCGAATGCGAGCTTGGCGCCTTCAGATTTGCCGCGACCGATGTAGTTCATAACCCGGGAGCGGTGCTGGCTGGTCACCAGTGGCCCCAAATTCGTGGTCGGATCCAAAGGATCACCCGCCTTGTAGGCATCCTTGCCGCGCTCGATGAAGCGCGCAAGGAATTGCTCCGCGATGGGCTTGTCGAGCAGCAGACGCGAGCCGGCATTGCACACTTCGCCCATGTTGCCGTAGATGCCGTTGATGGCGTAGGTCACGGCGCTGTCCAAATCGGGAAGGTCCTTCAGGAAGATCTGCGGCGTCTTGCCTCCGCACTCCAAGGCGACGCGCTTCATGTTGGACTGGCCGGCGTATATCAGCATCTGCTTGCCGATCTCGGTGGATCCGGTGAAAGCAATTTTGGCCACATCCATGTGCAATGCGAGCGCCGCGCCCGCCGCCTCGCCCAATCCGTTCACCACATTGAACACACCCGCAGGGCCGCCTGCCTCCATGAAAAGCTGCGCCATCAGCAGCGCCGACAGCGGCGATTGTTCGGCGGGCTTCAAGACCACCGAATTCCCAGCCGCCAGCGCCGGGGCCACTTTCCACGCCGCCATCAGCAACGGGTAATTCCAGGGCACCACGCAACCGACGACGCCCAAAGGCTCCTTCAGGATGTAGTGGAACGCGTCCGCCGCCGTGGAGGTGACCGCACCGTCGATCTTGTCGATCAGTTCGCCGAAATAATCGAAGTTGCGCGCCGCGGCCGGCACATCGATGGTCACCATGTCGGTGATGGGCTTGCCCATGCACAGGGTATCGAGCAACGAGAACTTCTCGGTGTTCTCCCGGATCAGGCGCGCGTAGTTCTGCATCACGGCCATGCGCTCGCGCGGCGCCTTGCGGCTCCATACGCGGGCGTAGAAGCTCTTCTTCGCGGCCGCGACTGCGCGATCCACATCCTCCTTGGTCCCCGCGCTCACCTCGCACAGCGGTTCGCCGGTCGCGGGATTCGTGACCGTGAAGCGGCCCTTGGCAACCGAATCGACGAAATGCCCGTCGATGAAGTGCCCGGTTTCATATCGCAACTTACCGGCGCGCGCGTGCCACTCTTTGGTATCGAACGAAGTGAGGTTCATGGTCGTCTCCGGGGAAATGAATCGCAGCAGGCAATTATAGTTAATTGGTTTAACATCACGCCATGGCATCAACGGGGAGTGGCGTCATTGGCATATCTTAGCCGCATAACTCTAACTGTTTGCATCGGCGTCGCCTTGTCGCAATCCGTTGGCGCTGCCGAGGCACCCAAGGTTCGGGCCCGGGATCTTGGCATCCCCTTCGACGGAGTGCCCGGACCCTTGAATGCCATTACCGACGTTGCGGGCGTCACCGTCGGCCATACCACGCTCATCGCCGGCGACGGTCCGTTGAAACGCGGTGCGGGTCCGGTGCGCACCGGGGTGACCGCCATTCTGCCGCGCGGCAAAGACACGCTGGCAAATCCGGTGTTTGCCGCGTGGTTTTCACAGAACGGCAACGGCGAGATGACCGGAACCGCCTGGATCGAGGAGTCGGGATTTCTGGAAGGGCCCATTCTCATCACCAACACCCACAGTGTGGGCGTGGTGCGCGACGCTGTGATCCAATGGCGCATCGCGCATGGCGGACCCGACCCTGAAGGCTATTTCTGGTCATTGCCGGTCGTCGCCGAAACCTACGACGGTTGGCTAAACGATATCAATGGCTTTCACGTGAAACCCGAGCACGCCATGCAGGCGCTCGATTCGGCCAAGGGCGGCGCGGTGGAGGAAGGCAGCGTCGGCGGCGGCACCGGCATGATCTGCAACGGTTACAAGGGCGGCATCGGAACCGCCTCGCGTCGCGTAGATGTCCTGGGGGAGACTTACACCGTGGCGGCCCTCGTGCAATGCAACTACGGCACGCGGCAGAACTTGCGCATCGCCGGCATCAACGTCGGCCGCGAGATTCCGGCACCGGAACCTTACGCCTTCGTGCCGTCCGACATCCAGGAGCTCGGCTCCATCATCGTGGTGGTGGCCACCGATGCCCCGCTCATTTCCGGGCAACTGAAGCGGCTCACCCGGCGCGTCAGCCTGGGACTGGGACGTAATGGCAGCATCTCCGGCGACGGATCCGGCGATCTGTTCGTCGCGTTTTCGACTGCGAACATGGGCGTCGATGCCGAGCAGAAGCTGGTGCAGGTGAAAATGCTGCCCAACGGCAAGCTCGACGACATCTTCCGTGCCACCGTGGAAGTGACCGAGGAGTCCATAGTCAATGCGATGGTGGCGGCGAAGGACATGACCGGCGTCGATGGGCACCGCGTCATCGCCCTGCCCCACGATGCCCTGCGTCAGGTGCTCAGGAAATATAATCGCCTGACGCAATGACCTCGTTGAGGCTCTGCTCGAGGAGCAGCAGGGCCTCGTCGACATCCGCCTGATCGATCACCAGCGGCGGCATGAAACGCACCGTGCTCTGCCCGCAGGAGAGCAGGATCAGGCCGTTGTGGTAGGCCCGCGTGATCAAGGCATCACAGAGTTTTTTGGCGGGTTTCTTGCTCGTCCGATCGGTAACCAGTTCCATGCCGATCATCAACCCCTTGCCCCGCACTTGCCCGACCACCGGAGAGCTTTCGGCGAATCGGTTCAGCCGCTGCATGAAGTACTCGCCCACCCGGGCGGCGTTCGCCGCATATTCGTTCGCCACCAAATCGACGGTAGCAAGCGCCGCCGCACAGCAGATCGGATTGCCGCCGAAGGTATTGCCGTGAGCCCCGCGGGTCCAGTGCTGCATGATGCTGCGCTTCGCGAGCACCATGCCGATCGGCAGCCCCGATGCCAGACCCTTGGCGAGCGTCATAATGTCCGGACAGACACCCCAGTGCTCCGCGGCGAACATTTTTCCCGTGCGGCCTATGCCCGACTGAACTTCATCGAATATCAACAGGATGCCGTGGCGGTTGCAAAGATCGCGCAGGCCCTCCAGGAATCCATCCGGGGGCACCAGATAACCGCCCTCGCCTTGGATCGGCTCCACCAGAATTGCCGCAACCTCGTTGGCCGGTACGTTGTGCACGAACAGCACGTCTTCGATGTAGCGCAGCACCGCTTTGCCCTGATCGGCCTCGGCGAACAACGGCCGATAGTTGTTCGGATAGGGCACATGCGTCACGCCCGGCATGCTCGGAAAGAACCCTTTCTGCTGGGTGTACTTGCTGGAGGTGAAGGACAGCGAACCCATGGTGCGGCCGTGGAATCCGCCCAGGAATCCGATGAAGCGTCCACGCCCGGTGGTGTAACGCGCGAGTTTCAGCGCCGCCTCCACGGTTTCCGTGCCCGATTGGGCGAAAAAGCTCATGGTGGGTTCGTTCAGAGGCGACAGTTCGTTCATGCGCTCGGCGAGACGAACCTGGCCTTCGTGCCAATAGTCCGACGAGATGTGCAGGAACTTGTCGGCCGCTTCCTTGATGGCGTGCACCACCGCCGGATGGCTGTGGCCGGTGCTGCATACCGCGATGCCCGCGGCGAAATCGAGAAACCGATTGCCATCGACGTCCCATATCTCGGCGCCCTTGCCGTGCGACATCACAAACGGATAATCGCGCGGATAAGAGGGCGACACCACGCGGGCGTCGCGGGCCAGGAGTTCCCGTGCCTTGGGTCCCGGAAGATCTGTCTTGATGTTGGGTCTTTTCATGTCCAATCGATCTCCGTGAGAAGGGTATCGAGGATACCCAGTGCCTGCGATAGCTCATTTTCTCCGATCACGAGCGGGGGCGCGAGGATTATTAAATTCCCGCGTACCGCGAACGACACGCCGCGTTCGCGAGTGCGAGTCAGCAGCGAGTTGAGCCCCGGGTGCACCGTCGGCCAGGGTGCGAGCGGCGCTCTCGTATGGCGGTCCCTGACGAGTTCCAGAATCGCAAAAAGGCCACTGCCCCGTACGTCACCCAGAACCTCATGCCGTCTCTTAAGATCTCGCAATTGCCTCAGCGTGGACTCGCCCAGCGTTCTTGAACGTTCGATCAATCGCCCGTCCCGATAGGCCTCGATGGCCGCGATCTGCTGCGCAGGCCAGCGGATGACCGCAATAGGTGAGGCCGGTACTGAGCATTTCGTGCTCCAGGTGCTCGGCCACCACCTGGGACAATACGACGGCGCCCAAGGGCGCGTGGGCGCCGGTCAGCCCCTTCGCCAGGGTCATCAGATCGGGCTGCCCAGCCTCGCCGTAGACCTGCCAGGCAAACCACTCGCCGCAGCGCCCGAAGCCGCTCACGACCTCGTCGGCGATGAGATATACCTCGAGTTTCCGGGTGAGGGCGCGCAGCTCCGGCCAGAAGTTGTCCGCCGCCACGATGCCGTTAGTACCGGCGTTGGGTTCGATCAGAACCTCGACGACTTGATCGGAACCGGCGCTGCGAATCGTGAGGCCGCCGCCGGGTCGACTGCCGCGCGAACTTCGCCCTGTCGTTGGCGTCCGCGACGCCCAAGGTGGAGAACACGGGGCCGCCGCGAAAGCCCGACGAGCAGATGTTCTGCAAGCGCCGCGCGCGGCTTCGCGCCCCAAGTAGCGTTTATGAAACATAGGGTGCGTGGCTGTTCCTAAATCGCCCGCGCGAACCCGGAATGCTTATGTCCGAGATTCATGTGCATGCTGCATGCACATTCGGCAAGACTGCTCATGCCGATGAGCCTGCGACCAGACTCGTCCCAGAAGCAGGCCCCCTCGCCGCCGACGATGGTCGGCATTCCAATCCGCCTGTACACACCAGCTGTGCAGCACACTCTTGCGTTCTTCGAACACGGTCTTGCGTTCCTGTTCTTTGATTCATCGATATAAACAGATTACGATCTCCGCCGATGCGATCTGTCAACGCCAATAAAATTTAACGATCGCATGAATTCCGCTTCGCCCCGACCGAAGCTCGGCTTGTGGATGTGCGTCGCGCTGGTCGTCGGCAACACCATCGGCTCAGGTATATTCCTGCTGCCCTCGGCGCTCGCCCCCTATGGGGCGCAGAGCGTGGTCGGCTGGGGTTTCACCACCGCCGGCGCGCTGCTACTCGCAGTGGTATTCGCGCGCTTGAGTCGCGCCCTGCCGCAGGCCGGCGGTCCCTATGCGTACGTTCAGCAAGCTTTCGGGCCACTCGCGGGTTTCGTGGTGGCATGGGGTTATTGGGTGTCGATCTGGGTGGGCAACGTCTCGATCGCCACCGGCGCGGTGAGTTACTTAAGCTATCTACATCCTTGGATCGCCAAGGTACCGGGTGCCTCGGCGGCCGTGACCTTGTCGGTACTCTGGCTGCTGACCTTCGTCAATTGGTACGGAGTCAAGGCGGCGGGCTGGGTGCAGGCGATCACGACGCTGTTGAAGGTGCTGCCGCTGATCGCGGTAGCCGCGCTCGGATTGTTCGTGGTCCGCGCCCCGCAACTCGCCTCCTTCGACCACTCGAGCATCTCGCTGTCCGGCGTGTCGGCGAGCGCGACTCTCGCGCTCTGGGCGTTGCTCGGCCTGGAGTCAGCCACCGTGCCCGCCGAGAAGGTGGCAAATCCGGGTCGCACCATCCCGTTGGCGACGCTCTTCGGCACCGTCGTCACGGCGCTGATCTGCAGCATCGCCTGCACCGCGGTGCTCCTGCTAGTGCCGCGCGACGTGCTTACGCAATCGAACGCACCCTTCGTGGAACTCGCGACCAGCTACTGGGGCGTGTTCGCCGGAAAAGCCCTCGCGATATTCGCTGCCATCAGCGGCTTCGGCGCCTTGAACGGTTGGATTCTGCTGCAGGGGGAGCTGCCGTTGGCTCTCGCCAAGCAGGGGGTATTTCCCGCCTGGACGGCGCGCGAGTCCAAACACGGAACGCCGAGCTTTTGGCTGATTCTGGGCAGTGCCCTGGTGACGGCGCTGGTGATCTGCAACTTCGAAAAGTCCATGACTCGCTTGTTCGAGTTTATGATCCTGCTCTCCACCAGCGCGTGCCTGGTCCTGTATGCGCTCTGTTCGCTCGCCTTGCTCGCCCTGTACTTCCGGGGCGAGCTGCCCCCGAAGCTGACCGGGCTGAGCACTGCGGTGGTTGGGCTGCTCGCCGCGGCGTTTTCACTGTGGGCCATTTACGGCGCCGGCGAAGAAGCGCTGGTATGGTGTGCTTGTCTGATCGCGGCGGGGGTGCCGGTGTACTACGTCTTTAGGAGGAAAAGGCCATAGGCGGGACAATGAAATCTTTTTTGGCCGTCGCGGTGGGCGGAATGCTCGGATGTTTGGCGCGCTGGCTGCTCGCCATCTTTATGAACCGCCTGTTTCCGGCGATCCCGCCGGGCACGCTCGCGGCCAACTATATCGGCTGCTACATCATCGGGGTGGCGGTGGGCGTGTTTACCTTCTCCCCGGCCATCGCACCGGAGTGGCGCTTGTTCGTGGCCACCGGCTTTTGCGGCGGCCTTACCACCTTCTCCACCTTCTCGGTGGAAATCATCGCGCTATTGAATGCCGGCCGCCTGGCGACCGCTGCCTCGGCGGTAGCGCTGCATCTATTCGGGTCCCTGGCGTTGACCTTTGCCGGCATCTACACCGTCAGCTGGATCAAGACCTGATCAGCCCGTGAGGCGCAGGCCCCGCAGCTGGCGGAACAAGCGGGCCCGCGACACCAGAGCACGCACCAACGGCGCCTGGTTTTTCTTCGCTTCCACCACCAGAAGGTGGGTGACGCCCGCTCCTTCCAAGGTGGTCAACAGATCGCCCGCGTGGGCGGTCTTAATGGCTTCCCAATCCACCGCTAGCAGTTTGTCCCACGGCGTCATGATGTGTCCGACGCGAAGATCGCTGTGCTGTGTATAGGTCGAAGACTGCAGAAATTGCAGCGGCTTCTCGCCTTGAATGTCGTATGAGGTGATGAGACCCACGACACGCTGATCACGCACCACCAGCAGCGCCCGTACCCCAAGGCGAATCATGTCCGCGAGCGCATCGTCGATCTGCCGGTCCTCGTCCACCGTCGCCGGATGCTCGCGGCTGAAATCGGTGATGGCGTGAATCGCAGGATCGCTCGGCTCGAGAAATTGCCCGTCGACGACCGAACGCCTCGGCAACATGCCCTGTTCGAAATGCTTGATCGAGATGAGTGGCGCGCTCTTCATTGTTCTGGACCTCCGGTCTCCACATATGAAGAGACCTATCCATGCCCCACTCGTTCCATGTCGTTGAATGCTTCTTCAAAGCACACGGCCGCGCATTCAGCACGCGCCATCGACGGCACGGAAATTTGTTACCGCTCCCGACTCGTGCTATATTAATTCGATTACTAATTATTAGCAATCGCTTAAATGACCGATCTCGACGAACGCTTTAGCGGCGCGCTGCACAGTACCTCGCGCGCGTGGCGCCAGGCAGTGGATAAGCGCCTGAAATATCTTGGAATGAGCCAGGCGAGCTGGATGACTATCGCCATCGCCGCCAAAGAGGCCACCCCCCTCTCCCAATCCGAGCTCGCCGACAAGCTCGGCATCGAAGGCGCCACGATGGTCGCGATGGTGGATCGGCTGGTCGCCCAGGGCTTGGTCGTCAGGGAGGCTTCCACCACCGACCGCCGCATCAAGCGTGTGGTGCTCACCGAAGCGGGCAGCGCTCTTTATGAAAAAGTGCGCACCGAAGCGGTCCAGTTGCGGCGAGAACTGCTCGCAAACTTGGATCAGAAGAAGCTGTTGATAGCCACGGAGTTGCTGGAGCGACTGCAGGAAAAGATCGAATCGAAGCCATGAACCGTCCGCTGAATCGACCCATGATCACGTTGTCCATCATGTTGGCAACGATCATGCAGACGCTCGACGGCACCATTGCCAACGTGGCCCTGCCGCATATGCAGGGCACTATGTCGGCCTCGCAAGACCAGATCGCCTGGGTGCTGACCGCCTACATCGTGGCCGCGGCCATCGCCACCCCGCTCACCGGCTGGATGGTGGACCGCTTCGGCCAGAAAAATATTTTTCTCGCCTCCATCGGCGGCTTCACCATCGCCTCCGCACTTTGCGGCGTGTCGAACTCGCTGGCTCAGATCGTGCTCGCGCGGCTGTTGCAGGGTGTCTTCGGCGCCGCGCTCGTGCCGCTCGCGCAAGTCGTGCTGATGGAGATAAATCCGCGCGAAAAGCAGGGCCAGGCTATGGCCATCTGGGGCATGGGTGTGATGGTCGGTCCCATCCTAGGCCCTACGCTCGGCGGCTGGCTCACTGACTCCTACAGCTGGCGCTGGGTGTTCTTCATCAACGTGCCGATCGGCTTTCTGGCCATCTACGGCATGTTCCGCTACATCCGCCCCGACAAGCCGCGCCGCAGCCAACGCTTCGACGCTTTCGGCTTTGCCACCTTGAGCCTGGCCCTCGCCTCGCTGCAGATGCTGCTCGACCGCGGGCAGCAGAACGATTGGCTGTCCTCGACCGAGACCTGGGTCGAAATCGTGCTCGCAGTGGTAGCGGGCGTATATTTCGTCGCCCACACGCTGCTCACCCCGCCGGAGAAGTCTTTCGTCGACTACCGTCTGCTCAAGAATGGCAACTTCGTGAGCGGGCTGGTATTCATTTTCATTGTGGGTCTCGTGCTCTACGCGACGCGCGCCCTCACACCGACCATGCTCGAGTCGCTGCTGGATTATCCAGTGGCCACAGCGGGCCTGGTCACGGCGCCCGCCGGCATCGGCACCATGTTCGCCATGCTGATCGCGGGTCGTGTCATCGGCAAGGTCGACCTGCGCCTGACGCTGTTCGTCGGTTTCGGCGTGACGGCTTTCGCGCTCTGGCAGATGGCCCACTACTCCCTGGATCTGTCGGAGAGCGACATCGTCTGGCCGGGCTTCATCCAGGGTGTGGGAACCGGGCTCGTGTTCGTACCATTGAGCGCCGCGACCTTTGCCACCTTGGATCCGCACATGCGCGCGCAGGGCACCTCGCTCTACAGCCTGGTGCGCAACATCGGCAGCAGCATCGGAATCTCGCTGGTGCAGACGCTCCTCACCCGCAACACCGTGATCGCCCATTCGGCGCTCACCGAACGCGTCACCGCCGCCAATCCCGCTTGGAACAACCCGGCGGTGGCATCGGCCTTCAACATCCACGTACCCGGCGGCGCAGAATTCCTCGATGGCGCGGTCGTGCAGCAGGCGACCATGATCGCCTACATCGACGACTTCTATTTCATGCTGTTTCTCACCCTGATGGTGATTCCGCTGCTGCTGCTGATCAAGCCCCCGCCGCGCACTTCGGCCGCGGAGCCCGGCGCCGTCATCGATTAGACTAGCGGCCGCGCGGAGCCGCGAATTCCTGGCTCCAGAAGACAAGCGAGGCGGTCTTCAGGTTCTGCGTGTAGGCCACACCCATCACCGTGAACCGCGAGTCCATGATGTTCTCGCAGTGCGCGGGACTCGCGAGCCAGCCTTCGGTGACCTCGCGCGGCGACATGGCGCCGGCGGCGATGTTTTCACCCACCAAGGAATAGTCCTTGTATCCGGCACGAACCGCCCGATCCGCCGGGCTAGAGCCGTCGGACCCCCGGTGCTCGAACAAGTCGTGCGCCGCCATGTCATTTGAATGCGCGAGCGCGGCGGCGCCGAGTCTCGAGTCGAGAGCCAAGGGCGCGGCCGGCGCGAAGATCTTGCTGCCGCAACGACGTCCTTCGGCGCGCGCCGCGTTCACCAGATCGAGGATTTCAAGGCTCACGGCCTTCGGACTCTTGGGCGGCAGCGCCACGGGCGCCGCCAGCAGCAACCACAGCTCCGAGCCGCGACGCTGTACGCCGATGTCCCGGAACGCGCTGTCGGTGAGGGTGCGGCAATAGTGCGCCGCAAGCAGTCCGGAAACATCGCCGTCGCTGCTCGCGCCGCTCACGTGAATGATGGATGAGTGATCGGCAAGATAGCCGCCCTGCGCCAGGGCCGCGGCCATCGAAGCGCCATCCGCCATGTGCTTGACCGCCGCATCCAACTTAAGATTGTCGGTCAGCGGCCGAAGCGCCGCGATGTGACCGCAACTCTTCAGCCGCGCCGTGTTGACGGCGTTCAATGGCGAGGCCGCCGCACCGAGGGCGGCGCCAAGCCCGATCAGCACCAGCAGCAGCCGTTTCAAACCGCGGGTTCGGGATTGCGCGGCGGCACCAGTTTGCCCTGCTCACCCGCCAGCGCCGGCTTCGCCTGTCCGATCTGCGGATCGCCCGCGAGCAGGGTCACCGCCCTCGGCGCGAGCCAGCGCTCGATGTCGTCGAACAGCGTGAATACCGCCGGCACGATCACCAGGGTCAGCAGCGTGGAAGTCACCAAGCCTCCGATCACCGCAATGGCCATGGGTTGCCGGAAACTGCTCTCTCCGCCGATCCCGGTGGCCGCAGGCAACATGCCGGCAACCATGGCGACGGTGGTCATGACAATGGGACGCGCGCGCTTGTGGCCCGCTTCGACGATGGCCTGCATGCGCGTCTTGCCGGCGCGCATTTCCTCGATGGCGAAGTCCACCAGCAGGATCGAGTTCTTCGCGACGATGCCCATGAGCATGAGCACGCCGATCACCACCGGCAATGAGAAGGGAGTCTTGGTGAGCGCGAGGGCCAACACCGCCCCGCCCAGCGACAGGGGCAGGGCCGAAAGAATCGTAATGGGCTGGAAGACCCGCACGAACAACAGCACCAGCACTGCCAATACCATGAGCACGCCTGCGATGATCGCAATGAAGAAATTAGCGAACAGTTCCTGCTGGAACTCGGCATCGCCGGTCTCGACCAGGTGGACTCCTGCGGGCAGATTCTTGAGCGAGGGCAAGGCGTGAATTCTGTCGAGCGCGGTGCCGAGCTGCACGCCCGGCGCGAGGTCCGCATCCAGAAACAAGCGTCGGCTCATGTTGTAGCGGCGCACGGTGGAAGGACCCTCGCCGAAGCTGAGGTTGGCAACGGTCTTCAAAGGCACGCTGCCGCCGGCGCTGGTGGGCACCGGCAAATTCTCGATGGTGGCAAGATCGGTGCGTGACGCTTCCGGCAAGCTCACCCGGATCGGGATTTGCCGGTCTGCGAGCGCGAATTTTGCGCCGTTCTGCGGCAGATCGCCCAAGGTGGCGATGCGGATGGTCTGGCTGATGGCCTGCACGCTTACCCCGAGCTGCGCGGCGATATCGAGCCGCGGGTGCACCAGGATCTCCGGTCGCGGGTAGTCACCGCGGATGCGCGGCTGGCGCAACTCCTTCAGGCCCCGCATCTGCTCGAGCACTTCGTGGCCTACGTGTTCGGTGAGTTTTGGATCGTCTCCCACCAGGAACAGATTGATGTCGCGGCCTCCGCCGAAACCCGTGCCCTGGAAGCTCAGGTGTCCGTCCGGCACCTTGGCGAGCAGCGGCATCATGTGCTGCTCCCACTCCTTCGCGGACAGCTTACGATCGCTCGGCGGCACCAGGGTGATGAAGAGCGTGGCGTTGCGGATCTCATCCCGGTCGGAGCCGATGAATTCCACCACCTGCTTGACTTCCGGAGTCGAACGCACCAACGCCGTGGCGGCCGCCGAAACTCTTTCGGTGTCCTCGAGCTTGCCGCCGGGCGGCAGCTCGACATTCAGTACCGAGGAGGAGAAGTCCTCCGGCGGCACGAAAGATTTCGGGATCGCCATGGCGCCGGCTACTGACAGCGCAAAGAACAACGTGCCCAACGCAATGGTTTTCCAGCGGTTGGCCACGCACCATTTGAGCGCCCGGATGTAGGCGGTCATGATGGGGCCGTCCTCGTGGTGCGGGATGGCATCGCTGCGCAGCGCGTAGGCCGCGAGCACCGGGGTGATCATGCGCGCCACCATCAGCGAGATGAATACCGCCATGGCCACCGTGAGGCCGAATTGCTTGAAGAACTGTCCGCTGATGCCGCCCATGAAGCTCACGGGGAGGAACACGGCAATGATGGTGAAAGAGGTCGCGACCACCGCCAGGCCGATCTCGTCGGCCGCATCCATGGCGGCCCTGAAGCCCGACTTGCCCATGCGCATGTGGCGCACGATGTTTTCGATTTCGACGATCGCGTCGTCCACCAGCACGCCCGCTACCAACGAGAGCGCCAGCAGCGTGATTTCATTGAGCGTGAAGCCCATGAAATTCATGAATGCAAACGTCGGGATGGCCGACAACGGGATCGCGAGCGCCGAAATCAACGTGGCCCGCCAGCTGCGCAGGAAGAACCAGACCACCGCCACGGCGAGCACCGAACCTTCGACCAGCGCGGAAAGCGCGGAGTGATAGGTGTTGATGGTGTGATCCACGGTGGTGAAGATCTGCGTCATGTGCAGATCCGGGTTCTCGGCCATGATCTTGTCGAGTTCGCGGGTCGCCAACTTCGAGGTGGTGACGTCCGATGAACCCTTGGATTTGTAGACGCCGAAGGCGGTCGCAGGCCGGCCATTGTATTTGGCGATGCTGCGGATTTCCTCGACCCCGTCGCGGACATTGGCGACGTCGCCGAGCCGTACATACTTGCCGCCTGGCACGATGATCTGCGCATCGCTCAAGGCCTGGGCGCTCTTCGCGCCGCCGAGCACCCGGATCGCCTGCTCGCCGCCGCCGATCTGGGCACGACCGCCCGCTGCATCCTGGTTCAGCTGCCGCAGCTGATCGTTCACTTCCACCGCGGTGAGGCCGAGCGCCTGCAAGCGAGCGGGATCCAGTTCCACGCGGATTTCGCGATTCACGCCGCCGATGCGCTGCACCTGGGCGACGCCGGGGATCGCCAGCAGGCGCTTGGTGATGGTGTTGTCCACCGCCCAGGAGAGCTGCTCCGGCGTCCGGTTGGTGGTGGAGAGCGAGTAGTACACGAAGGCGCCGCCGTCGGTATCCTCGCGATTCACCTGTGGCTCAAGAATCGCCTGGGGCAGGTCGGACCGTACTTTAGCGATGGCATCGCGCACGTCGGTGACCGCCCTATCGATGGGCGTGCCGATCTGGAACTCGATGATGATGAAGACCTCACCTTCGGAGATCACGCTTTGAATGTGGCGCACATTGCCGATGCTCGAGATCGAGCCTTCGACTTTCTGCGCGATCTGGGTCTCCATTTCGGTGGGCGCCGCGCCCGGCTGGCTGATGGTGACATCCACGGCCGGGAAGGACACGTCGGGCTGCAGGTTGATCGGCAGCTTCACGAACGCCACCGTGCCCATGAAGAAGAGCACGACGAACAGCACGATCGGCGTGATCGGATGCTTGATCGCCCAGGCGGATATGTTTCTCATGACTTGCCGCCCGCCATGACAGGTTTGACCGTTTCACCCTCTTGCAGGAACGCCCCGGCGGTCGACACCACTTTGTCGGATGCCGTCACGCCTTCGGCGATGGTTACGCCGCCGTCCACCATCCCGGAGATCCGCACCGCACGACGTTGAACCTTGCCCTGCGAGTCGACGATCAGCACATAGCTGCCCTTTTCGTCCGACAGAACGGCGGTCTGCGGCAGCACCGCGCGTTCCGCCTTGCTCACCGTGACTTCGGCGCGCGCGAAGGCGCCGGGACGCAGATTCTGGTCCGGCGTCAGCGTCACCTTGGCGGTGCCCAGCCGCGTCGCGGGATCTATCACGGCGCCGAGCAGCCGGATCTTTCCCTCATATACCTTGGAAGTTCCGGTGAGGCGCACATCCACCGCCTGCCCTACTTTCAGGAGCGGCAAATCCTGTTCCGCCACCTGACCACGCAGCTCCGTTTCGCCGTCCTTGGACAAGCGGAACAGCGCTTCGCCGCCCGCCATGGCCGTCTGACCCACTTCGACGTTGCGCGTCAGGATGACACCGTCCGCCGGCGCCCGGATGTCGGCACGCGCCAGGCGCGCCTGGGCTTCGGCGAGCTGCGCCGCCGCGACCTTCACGTGCGCTTCAGCCGTGACGGCGCTCGATTTACGGCGCTGGGTTTCCTCGGCGGACAACGCGCCCGAGGCTCCCACCTGCTGCGCGCGCTTGTACTCGGCTTCGGCGAGGTCCGCTTCGGCCTTGGCCTGATCGAGTGCGGCCTGCAGGTTGACGACCTGCGGTTCGAGCACTGTGATGTTGAGGTGCGCCAGCACCTGGCCCTGCTTCACATGATCGCCGGCCTCGACATACACCGCGGTGACTCTGCCGCCATCGCCCTCGACGCCGATCGGCATGTCGTATCGAGCCGCAATCGTGCCGATGATGCTCACGGTGGTCGGCACGTTGCTCACGCCCACTTCGGTCACCGACACCACGGGAATGGTGGGCGGCGGCGGCGGATCCTTGAACAGGAAGGCCTGCGCCATGCGCACGCCGAGCAGCGCCACCACCACCAGCAGGGCGCCGCCGACTACCGCATATACCCAGTACCCCTTGCGGGCCTTGGTATCGGTCTCGGGGCCGGCCAGTTGTTCGATCTGCGCGCTCATGTCATCACATCCCACGGATATTTTCCGCTTTCCAAAATGAATCCCGCCAGGCGGGTTGCTTCGTCGTCTTCGTTGCGTTCGATGCGCCGAATGTTGTTCGCCATGCGGCGTTTGGCCTGCTGCGCGAATAGGCGAGCCACGTTGCTCGCCTGCTCGGCGGCGGGACCGCTCTCATCCTTCGCGAGCGCGGCGGCCCGCGACAGCACGCAGAGCCCCACGAACAGATCCACCGCGATGTCGGCGACACGCTTCAAGGCGTGCTGCTGATCGGCGATCGCGCGGCCGTACTTGCGCAGCAGAAAATCGCAGGCGCGCGACAATTCCACCGTATAGCGCTCGTACATGGCGGCCGCCTCGCGCAGCGCCTGCGGCAGCTGCACGGTGATTTTATCCCTGCCCACGCCCGTGGCATGCGTCAGACGACGCTCTGCGTAATCGGTGAGCACGCCAAATCCCTTGATCGGATTGTTGAAAATGTCGTCGACGGCGGCCTTCAGCTCGCCGTACGACTTGCCGAGGTCCTTCAGCGCCGACAGCGCTATATACAGCCTGAGCACCTCATTAGTTCCCTCGAAGATGGTCAGAATGCGGCAGTCGCGGGTTATTTGCTCGTAGGGGTATTCGCGCATGAATCCCGAACCGGCCGCGATCTGCAATGCTTCGTAGGCGCTGCGCTGCAGAGCCTCGCTGGCGAAAATCTTGCTGATCGCCGCCTCCACGGAATAGTCCGCGGAGCCGGAATCGATGTAGTGCGCCACCATGAACACCGCGCTTTCTGCGGCAAAGCAATCGACGGTCATTTGCGCGATCTTTTCCCGAATCAAGCCGAAATTGCCGATCGGCTGCTGGAATTGCTTGCGGGTCTGCGCCTGGCCGCTGGCCAGACCGATGAGCGCCTTTATGCCGCCCACGGCGCCCCCGCCCAGACCAGTCCGGCCGTTGTTCAGGATCGCCATGGCGACCTTGAATCCCTTGCCCTCGACGTCGAGCACATTTTCTTCCGGCACGCGCACGTCCGCGAAATTGACGGTGGTGGTCGAGGAGGCACGGATGCCCATCTTGTCCTCATGGTGACCGTGGCTGACCCCGGGCCACTTCGCCTCCACGACGAAGGCAGTGATCTTGCCCTCCGCGGAGTCGGTGCGCGCGAACACGGTGTAAAGATCTGCGATCCCGCCGTTGGTGATCCAGATCTTCTCGCCGTTCAAAGTGTAGGTGCCGTCCGAGTTCCTGGTTGCCCGGGTCCGAATCGAGGCCGCATCGGATCCCGAACCCGATTCGGTCAGGCAGAACGCCGCGATCATTTCGCCGCTCGCGAGTTTCGGCAGATAGCGCGCCTTCTGCTCGCCGGTGCCGAAAAGCAGGATGCCCTTCATGCCGATGGAGCTGTGCGCACCGATGGTGAGCGATACGGAGCTGTCGTGGCTGCTGCTTTGGCTTAAAACGCGCGCATAACCGGCATTCGAAAGTCCAAGACCGCCGTGTTCCTCCGGGATGATGAGGCCGAAGAGCCCCAAGTCCCTCAGGCCTTGGATGAACTCCTCCGGCTGGACGGCTTCTCGATCCCAGCGTTTGAATTCTTGCTGTCGGGGCGCGAGGAAATCGTCGATGGCCTCGAGCATGGCGCCCAGGACCTCCCGGTCCTTGTCGCGCAGGCGCGGATACGGGAACAGCTGTTCCTCGAGGATCCGACCGGCAACCAAGCCTTTGGCGACGCTCATCGACTCCACCCACTCCGCAATGCGCTATTGCGCAACGCGATCGATCACCAGGTTCAGGGCCCCGTCGCTACCCACCTGCCAGCCGGCCTCGCCGTACAAATCCCCGGCGTTCGGCGTGGGCGTGCCGCTGAAGGACACGCGGGCGGTGATGGATACCTTCTGCCCGTCTTTCAGCTCCCGGCCGCGGATCATCGAGTCCTTGGATGACAATTTGACCTGCGTTCCGATTGCTTGGGTGGTCAATCGCTTCGCCGCCAGGGGCGGGCCCTGCGCCCCGGGTTCGCGTGCAAAAACGAACAGCGGCGCTTCGCTTGTGACGCGCCCTTTCAGTGCCGGCGCGAGCGTTATATTGACAACTACCTCCGCCCCTGCCGAGGCCTCGGCCGGCGGATTCGTCCCCGAGCCCGACGCATTCGTCCCAGAGTCGCCCAAGGGGCCCAATTCGGCGATTCGAGCATCGAGCATCTGTTCAATTTGCGGCGGGGGATGCAGATTCTTGAGCGCCATCCATCGATCGTGTGCCAGCTGCCGATCCCCCCGTACCTCGGCGGCGAGCCCCCCGTAGAAAAGCGCTTTGGGATTGTTCGGCGCGAGCGACAAGGCTTCTTCGAACAGGCGGCCGGCTGCCGGGGTGATCTCGCCCCCGGCGCGCAGGCTCAAGGCTTCCCCCAGCCCCGTGGCAGCATCAGCCGACTTGCCCAGTGCGTAGGCGTGTTGGTAGGCGTTTAAGGCGTCGTCGGCACGGTCAAGCACCGCATAGGAGCGCCCCAACATGAGCCATCCCGTCTGATCCTGGGGTTGCTCCTTCAGGTGCTGAACCAACTTCGCCACCATGGCGGCGACTTCGGGATTCGGGGCCGCCTTGGGCTGACTGGCCACCACCGGCGCGTGCCAATCCCAGTTCGACCAGGCGGCATACAGCGCCGCAGCAACGCCGCCGATGAGCACGGGCACCAGGATGCCGATCGCCCGGCTTTTGGGATTGCGCAGCAATGGAAACGCCACGGTGGCCGCGGCGATCGCGGCCATCAGGGCCGCGACGACGATGAAGGTGGTCATTCTTCGATGGGCATCTTGGCCCGGTGTCGGGCGATACGGAAAATGATGAGTCCGGCCACCACCAGCATGAAGAACGGCGCACCCCAGATGAGCGAGGTCCAGAAGTTCAGCGGCGGGGCGAAGCGCACGAATGCGCCGTAGCGATCGGTCATGTATTTGTAGATGGCATCATCGCTCTGGCCCGCCACCAGCATTTCGCGCACCTGGCGCCTTAGGTCCGCCGCAAGTTCCACGTTCGAGTCGGCGATGGACTCGTTCTGGCACACCAGGCAACGCAGCTCCTTGGTGATGTGTTCGAAGCGATCCTGCAGCTTCGGATCTTCAATCTGGCCGTTTACATCCAGTGCGACGGCACGCAGGCCGAGCACGGTGAGCGCAAGGAGCAGTGCAAGCCATGAGCGTCTCATGCGCCGCTCCGCCGCGCCGTCTCGATACGCGGCAGAAACTCCTTCTTCCACACCTCGTCGGTCATCGGCGAGATGAACTTGAAGATGATGCGGCCGTGGGTATCGACCAGGTAGGTCTCGGGTGCGCCGTAAACACCCCAGTTGATTGCGGTGCGCCCGTCGCTGTCGAAGGCCACGGCGGTGTACGGATTGCCGAGCTGTTCAAGCCAGAGCTTCGCCTTCTCGATCTGGTCCATGTAATCGAGTCCGATGATGGGAACGACTCGGGTGCTTGCGATCCGGAGCAGCGCCTCCTGTTCTTCGCGGCAAGCGCCGCACCAGGTCCCCCAGACGTTGAGCACGTAGACCTGGCCCTTCAACGACTCGCTGGTCACCAACTTCGACGGATCAAGCACGTTGGCGAGCGCGAACTGCGGCGCCGGCTTCCCGATCAGGGGCGAGGGCAGCGCATGGATGTCCCGGTTCGGACTCAGACCGAAAGCGAACATGATCACCAGCCCGATGAACAGCACCGCCGGCAGAATGAACTTCCACATCAGGCCGACCCCGGTGCTGCATTAGGCTCGAGCGCCGCGCGCGCGGTATCGCTCACGCGTACGCGATAGCGCCGGTCGGTGGCAGCGACGATCCCGCCCAGCGCCATGACGATGGCGCCCAACCAGATATAGCGCACCAATGGCTTGTACTGGATGCGCATGCTCCAGGCGTTTTCGCCCAACGGATCGCCCATCGCGACGAATAGATCGCGCGTCCAGCTCACCGAAATTGCGGCCTTGCTGTTGTCGGTGCGCTGCACCCAGAACTGGCGTTTCTGCGGGAACAGCGTGGTCACCGGCTTGCCGTCACGGGTGACCTGAACCACCGCCTCGACGGCATCGTAGTTGGGGCCCGTGACATCCCTCGCGCTCACGAACTTGAAGTCGTAGCCGGCAATCGAATAGCTCCCGCCCGGCTTCAAGGCCACGTCCTTTTCAATCTTGTAGCTCTCCACGCCGCTCGCGCCGATGGCGAACATGCCGATGCCCAAATGCGCAATCGACATGCCGAGCACCCCTGCGCCCAGGGATTGCTTCAGGCGCAGACGCCGCACCGGCTCCAACAGCGCGGAGAATATGATCCAGAATCCGAAGGTGAAGCCGATGAGGCCCACCCAGTGCATGGACTTGAACAGCAGTCCCTGGATGGCGAGCGCGAGCACCAGCGCGGCAAGTGCCAGCCACCAAACGGGCTTGGCGGTGACGGTGAGCCTGCCGCGACGCCACGCCGAGTGCATGCCGATGGCGAGGAACACCATGAGCGGCAGCATCGGCACCAGGAACATCACCGCGAACACCGGCGGACCGACTGAAATCTTGCCGATGCCGAGCAGTTCATAGAGAAGCGGCGCCAAGGTGCCCCACAGCACCAAAAACGCGACGATCACCAGCACCACATTGTTGACGAGCAGGAAGAACTCGCGCGAGAAGAACTCGAACCCGCCCGGCCCCGAGAGTTTCGGCGCCCGCCAGGCATACAACGTGAGCGATCCTCCGATGGTCAGCACCAGGAACGCGAGGATGTAAAGCCCGCGCTCGGGATCCGTGGCAAATGAATGCACCGAAACCAGCACGCCCGAACGGACCAGGAAGGTGCCCACCAGGCTCAACGAGAAGGCGAAAATGGCCAACAGCAGCGTCCAGCTCTTGAAGATGCCGCGCTTCTCGGTCACTGCCAGCGAGTGAATCAGCGCCGTGCCCACCAGCCACGGCATGAATGATGCGTTCTCCACCGGGTCCCAGAACCACCAGCCGCCCCAGCCGAGCTCGTAGTAGGCCCACCAGCTGCCCAAGGCGATGCCGATGGTTTGAAACAGCCAGGCGAAGAGCGTCCAGGGCCGGGTCCATTTCGCCCAGGTCTGATCGAGCTTGCCCTCGAGCATGGCGGCAACCGCAAACGCGAACGCCACCGAAAATCCCACGTAGCCGGTATAGAGCATCGGGGGATGAATGGCGAGCGCGAAGTCCTGAAGCACCGGGTTCAAATCCTGCCCGTCCGGCCATGCTGGAATCAGGCGTACGAAGGGGTTGGAAGTCCACAGCGTAAAGAGCATGAAGCCTGCGCTGATGAGCCCCATGACCCCGATTACACGGCTCGAGAAGCTGAGCGGCAACGCACGGCTGAAGGCCGCCACGGCGAGGCTCCAGATGGCCAGAATCTGGATCCAGAGAAGCAGCGAGCCTTCGTGCGCGCCCCAGAGCGCGGCCACTTGATAGAAAAGCGGCAGGTGCGAGTTGGAGTTGTGCGCCACGTAGAGCACCGAAAAGTCGTTCGTCACGAAGGCGTAGACCAGACACGCGAATGCCATCGAGACGAACACGAATTGGCCGGTCACCGCCGGTCGCGACACGGCCATCCAGGTGGGATTGCCGCGCCAGGCGCCGGCAAGACCGAAGAAGGCCTGTGCCAGCGACAGCACAAACGCCAGGATCAATGCAAAAACGCCAAGTTCTGGAATCATGGTTGCCTGCCTCTTACGTTGCGGGCTTCTGTTCGGAATGCGCTGCGACCTGCGCAGCTTCCTTATGCTTCAGGGAAGCCGCCACCTCCGGCGGCATGTATTTCTCGTCGTGCTTGGCGAGCACCTCATCCGCCACGAACCCGCCTTTCGCATCTAAGGTTCCGTGCGCGATGATGCCCTGCCCTTCGCGAAACAAATCAGGCAGCACCCCGGTGTACTCGACCGGGACGTCATGATCGAAATCGGTGAGCACGAAGTGCACGGTAAGATTGCCGGGTTCGCGCGCCACGCTGCCCTTCACCACCATGCCGCCGACCCGAAAGCGCTTGTTGGCCGGGACCTTGCCCTGCGAGACTTCCGTCGGATTGTAGTAATAGGAAACGTTGTCGCGCGAGGCGACGATCGCCAAGGCCACCGAGGCGCTGACTCCGCCCAGAATTCCAAGGACCACCAACAAGCGTTTACGTCGAGGTGTCATGACTCATTACTCGTAGAGGCCATTGCCAGGGCGCGGCTCGCCCGCACCCGCGCGGCGGCATGATAGCGGCGAGCCGACCATATATTCCAGACGAGCACCAGAGCCGCGAGCGCGAAGCAAGGCCAGACATAGCGCGCATAGCCGCCCATGGCGAAAAAACTCATGACAGCACCTGCCGCACCCAACTCGACTGGCGTTCACGGTTCAACACTTCACCCTGCAGGCGCAGACACAGCACGCCGAAAAAGAACGACATGAAGCCCACGAACATCGCCAGCAGCGGCCAGAGCATGTTCAAGTCCATGGAGGGCTTGCCAAACTTCGCCACGGTTGCTCCCTGGTGCAGCGAATTCCACCACACCACCGAGAAGTGGATGATGGGCACGTTCACCACACCCACCAAGGCCAAGAGCGACGCGGCACGATCGCCCTTGCCGGCATCTTCGAACGCGGCGCGCAGCGAGATCACGCCGAAGAAGAGAAACAGCAGGATGAGTTCCGAGGTGAGCCGCGGATCCCATGCCCAGTAGGTTCCCCACATCGGTTTGCCCCACAGCGATCCGGTGACGAGCGCGAGCGCCGTGAACGAGGCGCCTATCGGCGCGCACGCGGCCGACACGGCATAGGCCATCTTCATGCGCCATATCAATCCGATGCCCCCGGCGATCGCCATCGTGGTGTAAGTCATGAGCGACAACCATGCGCTCGGCACGTGCACGTAGATGATACGAAAGGCGTCGCCCTGCTGATAGTCGCGCGGCGCGAAGGCGAGGCCGTCGATCACGCCGTAGCCGATGGCAAGCGCCGCCACGGCGAACAGCCATGGAACGAGCGCCGCGGCCGTGCGGTACACGTGGGGCGGGGAAGCAAGCTTATAAAACCAAGTCCACATACTGAATTATAAGGCCTATTCGATCGTAATCCGCAGCGCCTGCGCCGCCGCAAACGGGGCCAGCGTACAGGTAAAAACGCATAGCGACGCCAGGAAATACAGGGCGCCTGCCGCGCCCGCGCTGCCCATGGCCCGGTCGGTCGCCGCCGCGCCGAAAATCAACAGCGGCATGGCCAGCGGGAGCACGATCAATGACAACAGCACATTCGAGCGGCGCAGTCCGATGGTCAATGCGGCGCCAATCGCGCCGAGCCAGCTCAAGGTGAGCGTGCCGAGCGCCAGGCTCGCAAGCATCACCGTGTACGCACTCGGCGGGATGTTCAACGCCGTCGCGACCAGCGGCGAAACCAGCACCAGCGCGACGCCGGTGACCAGCCAGTGTGCGACGGTCTTGGCCACGACGATTACCGTGAGTCCCTGACCACTGAGCGCGAGTTGCTCCAACGTTCCATCGTCCGCATCGCCCTTGAACAATTGATCGAGCGACAACAGCGACGATAGCAGCGCAGCCACCCAAAGCACACCGGGGGCCATGTCTCGCAGCAGCGACAACTGCAGGTTAAGTCCCAGCGGAAACAGCGTGGTCACGATCAGGAAGAACACCAAGGGCTGCAATAAGTGCCCGGGGCGCCTGAAACTGAGACGCAGTTCACGCTGGATGAGAAGGGCGAACGCCTGGCCGACTCCGACGCTCATCCTTGCAGCACCAGTGCTCGCCAAGGGCAGGAGACTTTCAGGTCGTGGTGAGCCACGACCATGGCAAGGCCGCCGCCGTTCACATGCTTCTCCAACAGCCGCGAGACCAGCACGCTGCCTTCGGCATCCAGATTCGTAAAGGGTTCATCGAGCAGCCAGAGCGGCGCGTTGAGAGCCAACACGCGGCTCAAGGCGACCCGCCGCCGTTGTCCCGCCGAGAGCACCCGGACCGGCAGATCCGCACATGCCGCCACGCCGGTCGTCGACAGATAATCGCGTAGCATCGGAGCGTCTACCATTCGCCGAAGGCCAACGGAAAACTTAAGATTTTCAAGGGCTGTCAGATCATTCTTCAGCGCAGGCTCATGCGAAGCGTAGGCGAGTGCGCACTGGAATTGGGCTCGATTACGATGAATATCCTGCCCAGCCCAGCGAACATCGCCCTGTTCGGGACGCAACAGACCGGTGGCGACCCGCAGCAGCGTGCTCTTGCCTGCCCCATTGGGACCGGAAACATGCAGCAACTCCCCCGCGCCCAACGAGGCACTAATCCCTTTGAGCACGTGGCGCTCCCCGCGCCATACGTGCACCTTGTCGAGGAGAAAGCTTGCGGTGCCATTATTCACGATGCCGGGAGCTTAACTAAATCAATGGGTTGAAACCACCTTTTCACTTCGATTTGATAATCAATTCCGTTATTTTGCGTGCGGCAGAAATTATTCCCTGCCCGTCCAACCCTTGGAGCCGGCGCAGGTACTCACCGGTAGTGAACTCATTCGCTCCCCAACACCAAGGGATCCTTGCATCCGCGTTGGCGCGGTTGCCGTTGCTCACGCTTTATCTTACCGAGCGCTGCAACTCGCGCTGCGTCACCTGCGACTATTGGCGCGAGGGCAAAGAGACCTTGAGCCTCGATGCGCTGCGTAAACTTCTGCCGGAACTGAAGGCGCTGCAGACCCGTGCGGTGGTGCTGTCGGGCGGCGAGCCGCTGTTACATGCCCAGTGGCGCGACATCGCGCGCGAACTTCGCGCCAACGGCCAGCAGGTGTGGCTGCTCACCTCGGGCCTGGCGCTGGCAAAACATGCCAGGGAGATTGCGGGGCTCTTCGACGCGTTGACCGTATCGCTCGACGGTACCGATGCTGCAACCTATGAGCGCATCCGCGGTCTCGACGCATTCGACAAGGTGTGCGAGGGAATACGGGCCGCGGCCGCCGCAGGACTTGCGCCGGGTTTGCGCGTCACCCTGCAGGCGGCGAACCTCGGACAGCTGCGCCAGTTTGTTTCCCTGGCGGAAACCTTAGGCGCTTCCCAGGTTTCATTTCTCACTGTGGATCTGGCCAGCGATCACGCCTTCGGCCGCGTACAGGCGGCAGATCGGGCGCTCGCCCCTTCGCTCGCCGACATCGCGCGTATGCGTGCCGACATCGAGACGCTCAGCCGCTCTCATGCCGAGCACTTCGCTTCCGGTTTCATCGCCGAGTCGCCCGCAAAGCTCGCACGCTTGGCGCAGTATTTCGAAGCGTTGCACGGTGCGGCGCCGTATCCGAAGGTTCGCTGTAACGCGCCGCAGTTCTCGGCGGTGGTGGGAGCCTCGGGCGGCGTGCAGCCCTGTTTTTTCATCGCCGGACCGTCGCAGGCGCGCGTATCGCCGCACACCTCGCTGTCCGACGCGTTGAACGAACCCGGCATGACGGCCTTGCGAGCCAACATCGGTTCCGGCTCGCGGCCCGAATGCAAGACCTGCGTTTGTTCCATGTGGCGTCCGCTATGAGCCGCCTCGCCTCCGAGACCTTGAGAGCCTATGAACAATGGGCGCCGCTCTACCCGCCCCGCGCCCACAACCCTTTGATGCGCGCCGAAGAACGTCACATGCTCAAGCATTGGCCTGCCGTGCAGGGTGGCCGCACCCTGGACTTGGCGTCGGGCTCGGGCCGTTACTCGCGACTGCTCAAGGCATCCGGAGCCTCCGAAGTCATCGCCCTCGACAACTGTGCACCGATGGTGAGCCAGGTCGATGGCGACATGCGGGTGCGCGCCGACATGATGCGCCTGCCTTTCGCAGACGGGGAATTCCAGGCGATCATCTGCGGCCTTGCGCTCGGCCATGCACCGGATCTCGGGGCGTTCCTCGGCGAAATCGCGCGTGTGCTGGCCCCGGGCGGGGTGCTTCTGTATTCGGACTTCCATCCCGAGGCATCGCGCGCCAACATGACCCGATCGTTCAGCGATTCGAACCAGCGTACCTGGACAGTTCCGCATCGCGAGTACGGCGTCGCAGAGCAGCGCGAAGCGCTCGCTCGCAGCGGATTCGATGTCGAAATCGTGGACGAGCTTTGCGTGGGCCGGGAACTCGACGAGGCGTTTCGCGGATCCGAGGAGTTCTACGCACGCTGGCCGGGGCTGCCCATCGTTCTGATCATACGGGCCCGCAAATCGTGAGCGCCGTCAGCCTCATCAATGCCGAATGCAACGGCCTATCGACCACCGTCCGGCTGGCGGGCAGCATCATCGACCGTCTCGGCGGCACGCCGGAGCCCGGCGATCGGGTGGTGGACCTCAAGGGCGACCGAGTGCTGCCGGGATTGATCAACGCGCACGACCATCTGCAGCTCAACAGCTTTCCGGCAGCACCGGCCAATCGCTACGGCAACGCCTCCGACTGGATCGCCGAGGTCAGCGCGCTGCGCGCCCAACAGGGCGCGTTCGCCCGGCACGCGGGCATTTCCCGCCGCGACCGCCTGTTCGTCGGAGGACTGAAAAACCTTCTGAGCGGCGTGACCACCGTCGCGCACCACGATCCGCTCTACCCGGAACTGCTCACCCGCGAGTATCCGGTGAAGGTGGTGCAACGATATGGCTGGTCGCATTCGCTGCACATCGACGGCGACAGCGCCGTTCGCAGCTCCCGCCAGTCGACGCCACGCGATTGGCCCTGGATCATCCACGCGGCCGAAGGCCTAGACGCACGGGCGCGCGGCGAATTCCGACGTCTCGAGCACTTGGGCTGCATCGCAGCCAACACCCTCCTGGTCCACGGCACGGCGCTGGATGCGCCCGAGCGAGCACGCCTGAAGGCGGCCGGCGCGGGCCTCATCTTCTGCCCGTCCTCCAATCTGAACCTCTTCGGTGAGGCGGCGGACGTCACCGACATTCTGGATCAGGGTTGCCTCGCCCTCGGGACCGACTCGCGGTTGAGCGGCTCGCGCGATCTTTTCGAGGAGATCGCCATCGCCGCGAGGCTCGGCGTACCGGTGGATTCGCTCGAGCGCATGGTGACCCTGGACGCCGCGCGGCTGCTGCGGCTGCCGAACCGCGGAGAACTTCGGGCCAACTGCCCCGCCGACCTGCTCATCTTGCCGGCCGGCTCGCGTTTGACCGAGCTCACGCGCACCCACGTGCGCCTGGTCATGGTGGAAGGCGCGGTGCGTTATGGCGACGCGGACTTGCTTTGCCAGATCGCGCCGGACGCTGAATGGGTCGAGATTCGAGTCGACCGCGTGCTCAAGGCCCTCGCCCTGCACCTCGCGGTTGCCCTCTCCACGAGCGGTGCCCGCGAGGTCGGTGTAGAACTCAATCTGTCCTCGAGGGCGGCATGATCAGCGGCGCGAATTCCGGAAAGGTGTGCCCGTGAGCCAACGGCAGGTATTGTTGGTCAATCCCACGATAACCTCGCGCCGCAGCGCGCGCTTTCCGCTCGGCATTCTGAATCTGTCGGCATCCCTCGATGGCCGATATGCAACGACGTTGATCGACGGCAACATCGACCGGGAATTCGTCAAGACCACCCTCGGGACCATCGCCGCCGGCAAGGTCGATGCCCTGGGCGTTTCGGTCATGGGCGGTCCGCAGTTGGTGAGTGCCATCGCACTCTCGCGCGCCGTGCGCGACCGCTTCCCGCACATGCCGATCATCTGGGGCGGCCACTATCCCAGCATCTGTGCCGAGCAGGCTCTCAAGACCGGCTTCGTCGACTACGCCATCCGCGGCCAGGGCGAATCGACCCTGATGTCTCTTCTCGACGCCCTGTTCGAGGCGCCCACTGGCTTCTCGACAATCGACGGGCTGTCCTGGCTTTGCGACGGCGCTCCCGTCCACAACCCGAATCGAAGCTTTTCCCGCGCCGGCCTGACGCGGGAACTGCCCTACGAAAAGCTGGGCGACCCGCGCCAGTACCTGATCCGCACCTTTCTCGGGCGACGTACCAGCGGCTATCAGGCCGCGATCGGCTGCCGCTTTCGCTGCACGTTCTGCGGTGTCGCCTCGATGTTTCGCGGCAAGACGGCGCTGCCGGCGCCGGAGCGGCTGGAACACGATCTACGCCATCTGGTACGCGATTACGGCGCCGACTCGATTCAGTTCTTTGATCACAATTTTTTCGATCGTGAACAGGACACCGCCCCGCTTCTCGAAGTGCTGTCTCGAATGCAGCTGCCTTGGTGGTGCTTCGCGCGATCAGACGCACTGTTGAACCTCTCGGAAAGCTCCTGGTCGCTGGTCCGCAAGAGCAAACTGCGCATGGCCTACATCGGCGCAGAATCACCGAGCGACTGGCTGCTCCACGACGTCCGCAAGGGCACCAGCACCGATCAGACCCTCGCCGCGGTCGAGAAATGCCGCAGCAACGACGTGATCCCCGAGCTCTCCTTCATGCTGGCGCCGCCTCAGGACCCCGAAGGCGAGACCGAACGCACCTTCGAGTTCATCCGTCACATCAAGCGGCTGCACCCAAAGACCGAAATCATGCTCTACATCTACGCGCCCTTACCGAGCGGGCCAGGCGCGAGCATCCCGCAAGTAGAGCGCGCCTTGAGCTCGTTGTGCGATCAGCACGGCAAGCCCCTGGTGTTCCCGGAAACCGCCGAGGGCTGGGCGAGGCCCGAATGGATCGACTACTGGTGCCACACGGATGTTCCCTGGCTCACCCCGCGGCTGCGGGCGCGCATCCGCGACTTCACCACGGTCTTAGGCTGCCGGTTCCCCACGGCGACGGACGTGCGCTCTCCTCACTGGGGAAAATCAGGCCTGCGGATGCTCGCATCCTGGCGTTATCAGTTCCGCCGCTACGAGCGTCCCTGGGAGCTCAACGTGTCGCGACGCTTCATCAAGCTTTGGGATCCGCGCGTATCGAGCTTATGAGGCTGGTGCGCGAAATCTGGACCGTGCTCACCCCGACGCAACGTCGCAGAGTCATTGCCGCACAGCTGCTGTCCATCCTGATGGCGTTCTCCACGGTGGTCGGGATCGCAGCCATTGCGCCGTTCTTCTCCGTGCTCGGCAACCCGCATCTCATCGAGCGGAACGCCGCGCTGAACCGCATGTACACCGGCTTATCGTTCGGGAGCGCGCGTGATTTCGAGATTTCGCTCGGGCTCGCCTTTCTCGGTTTGGTGTTGATCGCCAACATCGTGAACGTCATCGGCGCGTTCGTGCTGAGCCGGTTGTCGCTCAGCATCGGCGCTGATCTGCAGACCAGCCTGCTTAATGAATATCTGTCCCGGCCCTATCATTTCTTCTCGCAGGCGCACCGCGCCCTGCTGGCAAACAACGTGCTGCACGAGGCGGCGCGCGGCGCCAACGAGGTGCTGCAGCAGGTTTTCTCGCTCCTCAGCACCCTGATTACCAGCCTATTCATCGTGGTCACCGTCGTGCTGGTGAATCCGCTCGTGGCAGGAGCGCTGATCCTGTCGCTCGCTGGCGGCTACGTTGTGATCTACCTGGCGGTTCGTCACCGTCTGCATGCCGCAGGTGAGGCCCAATCTGCGCTGTTCGCTGAACAGAACAAACTGCTCGACGAAACCTTCTCCGCCATCAAGGAAATCCTGGTCCTGAATGTGCAGGGATTTTTCGGCCGCCTCTTCGAGCAGCGCGCTCGGCAGCTGTCCCGCTCCGGCGCCTATATCGAGTTGGTGGCCCGCACACCGCGCCATCTTATGGAGTGCATCGCGGTCTTTGGTCTAGTCGGCGCAGCGCTCATCGCCAGCAGGGAACGAGGTGTCGGTGATTGGCTGGGACAGCTCACCTTTGTCGGATTTGCCGCCTATCGCTTACTGCCTGCCTTGCACCAGCTCTTCGCCTCTCTGGTCAAGATCAGAAGCGGACAACCTTCGCTGCTTGCGGTGCTGCCGGATCTGCGCTCGGCGCGTGCGCATCCCGCGAGACCCGCTGCCTCGCGTTGGCGCGATCGCCCACAACAAGCGATCGCCCTCGAGAAGGTTTCCTTTCAGTATGAGACGGCGCGCGGCGAGGTCCTGAATGAAATCAGCCTGTCGATACCCGCCGGCAGCGCCGTGGGTGTCGTGGGGCCGAACGGCTCGGGCAAGACGACCTTGGTGGACCTGATCGCGGGGCTGCTCACCGCCGATCGCGGCCGAGTCGTCATCGATGGTGTGGCGCTCGATGAGGCCAACCGGGCGCAATGGCGATCCTGCGTCGCCTATGTCCCGCAGAACGTTTGCCTGCTGGACGCCAGCATCGAACAGAACATCGCACTCGGAGAGGCACAGATCGACCGGGACCGCCTGCTGCGGGCCGCGCGACTCGCGCAACTCGAGCCCATTGTCTTGGGCCTACCGCAGGGTTACCAGCAATGCATCGGCGACCGCGGCATCCGCATGAGCGGCGGCCAGCGCCAACGTGTCGGCATCGCCCGGGCGCTCTACCGCGAGGCTTCGGTGCTCATCCTGGACGAGGCCACCAGCGCGCAGGATGGGCTCAGCGAACAAGAGTTGCTGGCCACGCTGTTGGCACTGCGCGGCCGCTACACCGTAATTTTGGTCGCCCACCGCCTGAGCACCACCCGCGCCTGCGACCTTATATTCGAACTCGATCGCGGGCGCATAGCCGCGTACGGCAGCTACGAGAAGCTCCTGCAAGGATCGATGAGCTTTAAACGCCTCGCCTTGGGATCGCTGGCGACTTCAGGGTCGTAAGCCGCCCCGCTGCGGCCTGACCATGCGCGAGGCCGCCTTGCAGAGGTTCCACCAGAAGGACGGTTGCTGCCAAGAAAAGGGTAGCGAGCGGGCGAGCGTCGTCAGGGCCGAACGCCGATCCCTGGAGGCCATCAATTCGCGCGCCAGTTTCACGGCCGTTACCGCCCGCATGCGCCGGCAATGACGCACCAATGACGGTGTGGGCGCCAGCTGCGACATCTTCTCGTAGAGTCGCATCCATCCCGCTTGATCGCCGACCCGATCGGCGCTGTAGTGCTCATCGTGCCATCGCACCTGACTGAGTTCCTCATCCAGAGCCACTACCGTACCTCTCAAGGAAAGCCGCAGGCAGAGGTCGTGAAATTCCCCGAAGCGCTGCAGCTCGTCGAAACCGCCGGCCTCCTGCACAAGGGACCGTTCCGCCAGCACCGTCGGCATGGCGATTCCGATCTTGAGCGTTAGGAGTTGCGCAAAGATCCAACCCTGGGGTCGTTCGATCTTGTGCCGACCCGCCCGCTGGAGCGGCCGGCCGTCGGCATCGATGGGAGCACAGCCCGTGTAGCACCAGCGCGCTTCAGGATGGCCCTTGAGCGCCGCCAGTTGCAGCGCCAGCTTCTCGCCCGTCCACAGGTCATCCGAATCGAGAAATGCGACATAGCGGCCGGTAGCCGCCGCCAGAGCCGCGTTCCTCACGCGCGAGGGATTGCCTGAATGAGGCAGACTCACGATTTTGACGTGCGCGCTTCCCAGCCCCGCAAGATAGCGCCGTGTCTCCTCGCCCGAACCGTCGTCGGCGATTATCAGATCCCAGTCCGAGAAACTCTGCGAGAACACCGACTCGACGGCCGGCTTCAGGTACCGCAAGCGGTTGCAGCAAGGCAAAATGACCGAGACGCTCGCCATTTCACCAGCGCCCATACGCGTGCGCCATATCGGTCAGGCGATGCAAGGTTTCGGCGAGGGGCGCAGCGCGCCATTGATCGGGCGACGCTCCGGACGGTGCCGCCCTGCGCAATACCTCCATAAGGTCAGCGATGTCCACGATGCGCGCCTCGCCCCGGCCGATAAGGGTGCTAAAGGGGTCTGCCGCTTCCCGGCTCAAGAAATACGCCGGCACGCCAAATGCCGCCGCCTCCACCGCGGCACCGGATGCAAACGATAGCAGCGCATGCATATGTCTCAGCAGTGCCGGCAACGGCAGTCGCGAAGCGGCCTCGATCATTACATTGGGCAGCCTGAGCGAGAGCAGTGCTTCGAACTCCCGGTCCTGGTCCGCAGTGCTGCCCGGATGGCGCCGAATCCACCAGCGCCAGCTGCGCGGCGCTGCCTCAATTTGCCTGCGAAGCGCCAGCCAGAGTTCGCCGCCGCCGAGCGGCTGAAGCGCCACCAGAATTTCGCGTTCCACCGAGTCATGCGAAGCGACACTGAACCAGCGATCCTCGGCGGAGGCCGATTCGGCCGCGAAGCTCGCGAATTGGGTATGCCCGCCGTGCAGGCTCGAGTGCCAGGGCCGGCCGAGTCTCGCGGTCCAGTCGCCGATGTAGTCGGCCTCTTTGCGGGTCCAGGTCCAGAACACCGCCGGCAGCGTGGCATAGCCCCGTTCCGGCACCCGCCACCAGCCGTAGGCTTTGTGAGAGCCCTCTTGAGGACAATGCTGCAAGTCGATGGAGAGCACGCGTCGACGCCGACATGCCACCAGAAACGGCGCGCCGAGGCCCGCATAGAAAGTCACGACGAATGCCAGGGTCGGGCGGACGGCGCGCAGCAGCCATTCGAACGCGTCTGCGGTGGCATGCACGATCTGCGCGCGGCGCCGCAGCGGCCCGTACGCAAGCGAGGGTGCGACAATACCGCGCGCATGAAGCGCCCGGATCAGGTTCGAATGTTGCTCGAGAACTACCTGCGGCGCGAAGGGCGCCATCCACTCGCCCCATGCGGCCAGAATGTTTGCCGAGAAAGTCGGCCGATGCCATGGCAGACGAGCGAGTTCAGCTCCTTGCATCAAGAACCAGCCGAGGCCGCAACGCTCGAGCTCGGCGATCAGCGGCTCGCAAAATCGATCCTGCCAGGCACCGTCGATGAGATCCAGCGACAGTCCATCACCGAGGAAAACGGCATGGGCACGGCGCGGCTTGACTACAAAATGCTCAAGATCGCGGCGGCTCTTCCACAGATTGCGCCCCGGAGTAGCTAGCCGGCCCAGTGCCCGCAGCGGCGCGGGCCGGAGCCTCGGTCGGGGAAACTTCGATTCGGCCCAGAACATATCGAGGTAAAGATCCATGCGCGCGAGCGGCCACACCTCTACGTCGCCGCAGCGCCAGTTCGAGACCGGGAATTCCCGCTCCAGCGCCTCGACCACCTTCAGAAACTGCGGGTGAAACCCCAGTGCCATCTACGCCTTCCTCGGCGCGGTGCTCGATGAACGCTTGCGAAATGCCACCCAGCGGTACCTCTCCCCTGGTAGCAGCCGGTTGTTGCGATCGAACAGCACGTCCGGCGCCATTTGCGCCGGCTCCGCCTCGAGCAGCGCATCGAAGCGCTCTGCACTCGGCGTGTCGCTGAACCGGAAGTTCGTGGTCAGCAGCAGCAGCAGACCTTCGGGCTTAAGGCAGCGCTCAAACCCCCCGATCACGGCGCTGAAACCCTCGAAGGTTAGCAATGGGTCGCTGCGCGTTGCACCGTAGGTGGTGAGATCGCCGTGGCAGAGCACCGCCAGACAGAAAATAGCATCGAAGTAAGCAGGCGGTTCTCCTGTGAGATCAGCCGCCACCGCAAAGCCGATGCGCTGGAGGCCAGCCTCGCGCGCCCGGGTTCGAGAAATCTCGACATTTTCCGGGACCACGTCGATGCCTTTGATGTCGGCATGGGGAAAATACTGACGCAAGGTGAATATCTCATCACCCCGCGAGCAACCGAAGGACAGGATTTTTGGTGACGCAATGTCGCCGAGATTCGAGCGGGCGAACTTGAACAGCCACGGATAACGATCCGGCAATGTATGGGTGTAGGGCTGAAATTGTCCCGCGAGGAGCGCCTGCGCTCCGTCCGCGCCGATCAAGCGCCGAAGCCTCCGTGCCGCACGAGAGGCGCCGAGGCGCAGCCTCGCAGGCACTCCCCTCATGTCATGGTGCTCAGGCGCGACAACGAAATGCCCTCGCTCGTCACCCCTTGCAGATGTAGCGCCACCTTTCGCACCACCTCGTCGGCTGCTGCCGCGTGCATGTCGGGCGAGCCGCCCGCGATGTGCGAGGTTAGAAAGACATTCGGCAGTTGTCTCAGCGCGTGCCGCGAAGGCAGCGGCTCTTCATCGAAGCTGTCCAGACAGGCAAAAACATCCCCGTGCCGCAGGCGGCGCAGCAATGCGTTCGGGTCAATGAGGGCGCCGCGCGCCGTGTTGATCAGAACGCTGCCGGGTCGGAGAGCTGCCAGCTCGGCCTCTTTGAGGCAATGGCGGGTCTTCGGGGTCAAACCTCGATGCAGGGAGACGATGTCGCATGCCAGCGTTTCCAGCAAGGAGGCTGGCACGGCGCCTGCGGCGCGAACATCGCGGCCGGCGGCGTGCTCGCTGTAAACCAGAACCGCCGCCTCGATTCCAATCAGCAACTGAGTGAGCCGTTGTGAAATCGCACCCCAGCCGATAAGTCCCACGCGCGCACCGCGAAGATCACCCGGTTGTGCGCGGAGAGTTTCGGCCGGGCTGCGCAACGCCGAACCCTGCCACCAACGACGAAGCCGCGGCTCAAGCCCCATCGCCTTCAACCATGGTCGCGCACGCCGCACCGCGCGCAACCCCCGCCCACGCAAGCTTCGATCCTGAAGCACGCTGCCCCACCCCTTGGCACGCATCAATTCATGCGAGGCAAATGCGCGGCGACGCGCCAGGATCGCCAACGCCAGCGTAAATTCCGCTGCACTGTTCGCGTAAGCGGCACTCGCGTTGATGACGGTGACCCCCCGGGCCAGCAGCGCCGCCGGAGAATGCCGCGCCAGGGACAATCCCATCACACCCACGATTGAGAGCCGCGGCAGTTTGCCCAAAGTGCTCGCGGTCAGGGGTTCCGACCCCTTTCCCAGGAGGGCTGCCACGATGTCGCCGCGTTCCGCCGGCGCATCCCGAATATCCTCCAGTGCCACCAAGCGATGCTCCGGCAACCAGCGACTGATTGCCGGCAGCAACGCAGCTGGCTGCGACACCAAAATTGCGGGTTCGACGCGACGCGGTCGAACGCTGGTTGTCTCGGACCTGCAGGGGAGCACGCCGGTAAAGCCGCTTTCGACGAGCTCTGCGACGAACAAGGAAGGCGCCAGGGCCGCGATGTTGTGTGGCGGCGCCTCGCCGGTCTCAATTGCGTGGAGAAACGATTCGTGTTCCGCCTCGATCCCGTCCCCCAGGGAAACGAGCGGTAACGAATCGATGTTGCCGCCCTTCTCGACCTTAAGCTCCCGGTCGGATACGCGGTACGTCTCGCCGATGCGATGAAAGACGTACGACTCGTGGCGTGCGCCGGCACTGTTATGGCATGAAAACAATCCCTGGCCGCCGTCAGCCCAACGCATCAGCGCCGAGAAGCTCTCGGTGGGGAGCCCTTCGGGATCGCTCGCGAGCGAAGACAGGTACTCAGGAGTCCCGCCCATCATGTACAAGAGTGCGTCCAAGGCGTGAATGCCGTTGGCGCCGAGCCAGGTGGCCGCTCCGAAGGGAACTCCCGAGCGCGCATCGGGCTTGTGGAAACTCGCTTCGGCATACCGCCAACCAAGCGAGCCGCCACGTCGCCGGAGCTCATCAAACGCACGATAAAATCTTCGATTGTGGCCGCCAACCGCGATGCAGCCGCGGTTTCGCGCCGCCTCGGCGAGTTGGCAGGCTTGCGCATAACTTGGGGCGATGGGCTTCTCGACAAACAGGTGCTTGCCCGCGCGAAGCGCGGCAAGTCCGATGGAAAAATGCATTTGGGCGCTGCCAAAGATGTACACCGCGTCGAGGTCGGGGCGTGCCAAAGCGTCCGTCGCATCTCCGCTGATCGCTTCGAATCCGAAGCGCTCTTGTGCGTCCAGTGCGCGCAGTCGATCGAGATCACAGACTACCGACAGAAACAGCCGCCCTCGGGCGGCGAGCGCCGCGAGCACGGGAAGATGCAATGCCACCGCCGCCGGCCCCGCGCCGATGACGATCGCGCGCAGCGCGCGCGAGGCAATCATGTCGGTAGACCTGTGCGCGGCTTCATCATGAGTTGCGCCGCTCGCGCCGCAAAGCGCATCAGCCACACGGGGTCATGTCTTACGCCCGCCAAGGCATGCGTCCAAAGTTGCCGCATCTGGCCGTGCTCGGCGGAATACAGAGCGCCTTGCAAGGCATCGCGGCTGCGTGCCAGCTTCAATAGTTCGCGGGCTTGCGGATTGAGCCCCCGACGGCGCAGGTATTCCGTGGTCATCCGATGGTGTTCATTCAGCACCGTTTGCCAGACGTCATCGCTTCCCGCGAAGGTCAGTGAGCCCGCGTGGGCGCGGTAGCGGCAGACCACCCGAGCCAAGCGGTGACATCGCAGTCCGCTCAACGCGAATCGAAGCAGGAACTCCCGATCGCCGGCAATGCGGTAGGCCGCCGAAAAAAAACCGAGTTGTTCAAACACGGAACGCCGAAAGAACCATGCATTGATGATGGGCGTGCCCAGGGTCGCCATGAAGAGAGGTTCGCTGTGTGCATTGGCAATGGGCCGATCCTGCTCTGCGTCATCCCGAAATGTCACCGCCTCGCCGAACACCGCCATTAGCCCGCCGTCTTCAAAGGCAGCCGCGACTTCGTTCAGCACGCCGGGCGCATAGCAGTCGTCCGCGTTTAGGATGCCGATGATCCGGCCGCTTGAAGACTGCAGGGCCCGGTTGATCCCGTCGTAGATTCCGCGGTCCGGACCTGCAAGCACGCGGGAGGCGGGAAATGATTCCAACAGTCGCAAGGTTCCGTCGGTCGAACCGCCATCGGCGATGATGTGCTCTACCCCCGAATGCTCCTGCGCCAGGACGCTCCCGAGGGACTCGCGCAGAAACCGCCCGCCGTTCAAGACCGGCGTCAGCACGGAAATTGTCGGACTGATGGTCGCACTCATGGCTCAGATCCGATCGAAATATTCGCGCCAGTACGGAGGTTCCTTGAGCGGCACGCAGCGAAAGCCGCGGCTGCGCATGGTGGCGAGAGCGAAGCGTGCGACTTCGAGCGCCATATTCTGCACAGGGTCCGTCAGGTGAGCTTCATTGCTGGGAAAGCCGTCGTGCAGCAGCATGATGCCGCCCCGAAATCCGTCGATCGCGCGCTCGAAACGGCGGCAATAGGTTTCGAGGGAAATCCGCTCCGGATGTCCCACCCGGCGCAGTAAGCGCCAGTCGTTGGCGTCGATATCCCATCCATAGCGGCCGATATAGCGCTTCGCCACCGGCAATTCGTTCGCGAAACGCGAAAATCTCGGATCCGACCATGCACCGCCCGGAGCCCTGAACGGGATGCGGCCCTGGCGTGCATAAGGCTCGATGCGCCTGTGGCATTCCAAAATCTGACGCTCAATCTCCGCGCGGTGATCCCCTTTGTAGTCATCGAGATTTTGGTGGCTGAAGGTATGGTTGCCGATGCGATGACCGAGAGAGACGATCTTCTGGAGTGCCGGCGCGGTGGCCCGTTCGCCGAGCACGAAAAAAGTGGCGCACACCCCCTCGGCATGCAGATACTCCGCGAGCGTGGCCGTGACATCGGGCGATGGACCATCGTCGAAGGTCAAGGAGTACTCGTCGGCCCCATAGGAGAGGTGTCGGCCGCGCAGTTCGCTGTTGAGGAACATGGCCTATACGACCCCGTACAATTCGAGGCCGGAAAATCGCGCCTGCCCGTATTGTTCGAGCAGTCGCCGCGCCTCGCGCGACTGCCATGCCGGCGCGTCGGGACGAAAATGCTCGAGCCAGCCGCGCTCCCGATAGGGGGACCACCATTCCGGCGGTACGCTCTCCAGTCGAATCTGCGCATCCTCACTCAAGGTCCAGTCGTACATGAGGTTCAAATCGGCGGCCGTGCGCCGGCCGGGATAGGTCACCGTCTCCATCATCTTGTACCAGGCGGCTTTGCTCGCCAGACGCTGGCGATTGACGAACTGCAGGTGAAACAATCCGCCTTCGCGGCGGCCGGGCACTGCGAGACCCACATCGCTTACACCGCGCGGTGCGCGCCGGTGCAGCTGATAGTCGTCGTCGAGTTGCCATGTGAGGTCCGCATCGTCCGCAAAGGCCCAGGGTATTCCGCTGCACTCGCCCCAGACGCCGTCGAAGCGGTAGACGTTGGCGCAGTGGTATGGCGAGATCATGGGAAGCGAGTTGCAGCGGCCGGGCCGAAGACCGAGCGCCAGCTCCCGCAGGCGTGGCAACAGATTGCCCGTGGGCACCTCATCGGCGTCCACGATCACGAAATGCGTAGCATCGAGTCGGCGGCCGCGCTCCAGCATTTCCTGGCGGACCTCCGCTTCGCGCCACTCCGACGAGACCGTGCGATGCACGTCGATACGACGCTCGGGATACTCCCCGCGCAACGCCTCGAGAATTTCGCCTGTTGCGTCGCTTGAGCTGTGGTCCGAAATCACCACGGCGTCGCAGAACGACAGGCTCGCCCGCAATGAGAGCCCCAAGATCCAATCCTCGTTGCGGGTTGCGGTGAGCGCCACGAGTCGCGGGCTGCCGTGGCGCCGGGCGCCCCAGCGACGAACGCGTCGTGCCAGGGTCTTCAGCACACCCCGCCCCGAAGCATTCATGCGCGCACCATCTCGAGCAAATAGTGATCAGCGAGCTGCGGCAACGGCCAGAGCGACTCGAAGCGTCTCTCGAGCCGATCGAGCCGTTCGAGAATCCCCTCACGTCGCGCAAAGAAGCCGTCTGCGTAGGGCGGTGGCAGCAGAGCGCCGATCGCGCCCGTTCTCAGGGTCCTAAAGGCGGGGGCAAAGGCGTGGCGCACCTTTGCAATGCTCGGATAACGGATGGTGATGCCGCGCCAGGTGCTTCCTGCGGGGCGCAGCCGCCGGAACGCCTTGCGGGGCTGGCCGTGGCCTAGATACCAGGCCCACTCCCACGGCACGCAAGGGCCCATGATGCAAAGGAGCACACGGCCGCCGGGGCGTACCTGCCGGGCCAATGCTTTTGCGGCGCCCGACAGGTCGGCGATGCAATTGAGGCCACCGAAATTCGACAGTACCCCGTCAAAGTTCGCGTCCGGAAGCCCATCCAATTCTTCCCAGGCCAGTTGTTGGTATTTTATGCGCCCATGGAGCCCGCGCGCCGCCGCCTTGCGTTCCGCGACCTCGAGCATCGCAGGTGAGATATCGGTGGCCACCACGCTCATCCCTGCCTGCGCGAGCCACAGCGCATCCTCGCCGGTGCCGCAGTTCATCTCTAGAATCCGCTCGCCCGGCGCAAAGCACTCGGCGCAGCGCGCCCAGACGGCGCGGCGCATGCGCCCACCCACGGGGCTTGCCACGAATTGCTGATCGTAACCGTCAGCCAGCGGGTCGAATGCCGCCGCAGCCACGCTACGCCTCGGTCTCGGCGCTGACGGCGAGCATGGATTCTTTCGCCTGCGCTGCGAGCACGCGCAGGCGCGCCGCGCCTGCGGCATCCTCGGTGTCGATCCGGCTCGCTTCCACCTCGTTCTTGAGCCAGGCATCTGCATGCTTGTAGTAACCGCGCGAGTGCCGTCCCCGAATGCGATAGTCGCGATCGGTGGCCTCCGCCCAGTCCTTTTCGAGCACCACGGCTTCGGCGGCCTTCTTGAAATATCCGGTATTCTTAATCGGATAAGCCACCGTGGTGAGATGGATATCCGGCTGGCAGCTGCGCACCAGATCCACGGTCGCGGCGATGTCCTCCATCTCCTCGCCGGGGTAGCCCCACATGAGGAACATGCCCACTTGAATACCGTGGCGCTTGGCGGCATTCACGGCCCACTTCACCTGGTCGACCTTGACCCCGCGCTGCATGCCGTCGAGGATCTTTTGGCTGCCGCTCTCCGAGCCGATCCAAATCCGGTAGCAGCCCATGTCCGCAAGGGTCTTAAGCACCTCTTCCTTCATCATGCGGTCGGCGCGAGAGATGGTCTCAAACGGGACTCGCAAACCGCGCCGTTTCAATTCCTGCGCATAGTTGTAAAGCCAGGGGTGCGAGATCGTGAAGACATCATCGGAGTACCACACCTGGTCCGGGCGATACACATCGACGATCGACTGCAGCTCCGCAGCGCTGTCGAGATATCCCCGGCGCCGGTGCGAATAGCCGAAGACCGCGTGAGAACACCAGTTGCACTTGTACGCGCAGCCGCGCGCCGTGATCATGTTGACGCTGCCCATGCCGTGATAGCGGCGCCACACGTCCACATACCGCGCCTGGTCGATGCGCTCCCGGTCGGGCCACGGCAGCGAGTCGAGATCGGCGATTTGCGGCCGCTCCGCGCACCGCACGACGGTGCCTTGTTCGTCGCGGAATATGCAGCCCGCCACTCCATGCAGCCGATGCGGCCCTCCCTTGGCGAGCGCCGGCAGCAAGTCGGCCATGGTGCTTTCGCCTTCGCCGATGACCACGACGTCCGCGCCTCTAGCCAGGTATTCCTCGGGATAGTTCGCCGATTCCGGTCCGCCGAGCACCACGGTCCAACCAAAACGCTTTGCGGCGCCGATCATCTCGAGCACCGGACGGCGCGTCATTAGATTGGTGTATATGCCGACGGTGCCCTTGCCCTGCCGCAGACGTTCAATGAGCTCACGGCGCTCGGCAAAGGTAGAATCGAAGATGTCGACGTCGAATCCGGCGCGGCGCAGGTAGGAAGAAATGTACAGCAGGCCGAGCGTCGGATACGGCCGCATGATCTGCTGCTCTTTTTCGTCTTCGTAGAGAAAGTAACCGTGAGTCAGCAGAAGGTCACTCATGGATGTCTCGCTGACTCCGGAATCCCTGCATGCCCATTTTTCACAACCAACTGATCGAACCCCAACCGTCGGACCCGTTCGGCGAAAATCGCGCCTTCAAACATCGGCGGCGCCGGACGCTGCTCGGTGCAAAGATCGAGTTCGCCACCGATTCCGACGCGCTCGCCGCCCTCGCGGATGAGGCGTTCGCTGGTCTTCCTGCGCAGCGCCTCGCAGGTGCGCCTGCTCTTTCCATCGCGATGCAATTGCAGCCGGGCGCAGCCGAGCCGAGGAGCAACGCTCCGGCCTCGCCCGTCCTGCAATCGGCCGGCGGCATGCTCATCGGCAGCCTCGGGGGATTTGGTTTTGCCGTGCTTTCGCCCGCCAGCCGTTGCGCGCTGCTCTCGGTGAACAGGGCGTTCCTCGAACACCCCTACCACCTGCGCTACGAACTTATGGAGTTCGCGGTTTACACCCTTGCCGCGCGAGCACGTTCGCTTGTGCCGCTGCATGGGGGCTGCATCGGCAAGCAAGGTCGCGGCGTGCTTCTGCTCGGCGACAGCGGTACCGGCAAGTCGACGCTGGCGATGCTTTCGCTGTATCAAGGATTCGATTTTCTCGCGGAGGACGCCGTGTTCGTAGAACCGCGGACGCTGCGGGCTACCGGGATTTCGAACTTCCTGCATGTACGTCACGAGGCCACCCGCTGGCTGACGCCGTCCCAGCGCCGGCAGGTGAAGGCGGCCCCGCGCATAGAGCGCCGCAGCGGCGTTCGCAAATACGAGATGGACTTGCGACAGGCACCCTTCCGACTGGCGCAGACGCCGCTCAAGATCTCCGCGCTCGTATTCCTCTCGACGCGGTTTGCGCGCGGACCGGCACTCATTCCGCTGAGCCGCGAGGCGGCCCTGAAGAGACTCAGGCATGAGCAGGCGTATGCGGCGGCCCTCCCCGCCTGGCAGCCTTTTGAGAGAAAGCTAAAAAACCTGCCCGTGCTCGAACTTCGGCGCGGCGAGCATCCGCTCGAGTCCCTGGCTGCGCTCGAGTCCCTCCTCGCCTGACAGCGCGGACGCAGCGCGGGTGGATCGCGCTGCCCAAATCGTGCGAACTCGCGCCTCATGCCTGGGGCGCCAGGTAGGTCGCGGCGCCGGCAGAGCGAAAACTCACTTCTTCCGCGAGCAGATCCTGCCAGAGCTCAGCGAGCGAGTCGAAGTGCCGTCCGCTCCCGTTCTGCTGCGTTGCCCCGGTCGAGGTCTGCTCGTCAACCTGCCGGTGCAGCAGGTTTCTCACCGCGCGGTAGAACTCCGAGGTGTAGGTGCCGTGAAACATCATGTCGAGATCGTTGCTCTCATGCCAATGAGTCTTGCTGCGCAATTGCTCCTTGACCAGTTCGTAGAAGCGCGTGCCCGGCAGAGGGTAGGAGACGGAAACGCCGATTTCGTCGGGCCGCGCCACACTGAGAAGCTCACGCGTGGCGAGAATGTCGTCGAGCCCCTCGCCCATGTAGCCGAGCTGGATGAAGAAGCCAACGCGGATTCCAACTGACTGCAGCCGGCGACGCGCCGTGAGGATCTCGCTCACTGTGGTGCCCTTGTTCATGGCATCCAGCACCCGCTGGCTGCCGCTTTCGGCCCCAATCCACGCCTCCTGACAACCGGCCTCCCTGAGCGCCGAGGCCATGCGTTCGCTGATCAGATCGGCGCGCGTTTGGATGGTGAATGGAAGCTTCGCATCGCGCTGCAGGACTTCCGATGCGAATTTGCTCACCCAGTCGACGCGAAACCCGAAGATATCGTCGGCGAACCAAATGTGATCCGGGCGAAAGTGATGTTTAAGATGCGCCATTTCAGTGGCGACATCGACCGGATCCCGTTGCAGATACTGATTGCCCCAAGTGGGTTTCGCGCACCAGGTGCAGCGAAAAGGGCAGCCGCGCGAGGCAGCCATGTTCAGACTGAAATAGCCGTGGGCGCGCTTCCAAATCGTTCGGTAACGCTCCATGTCGACCAGATCCCAGGCCGCCAAGCCGGGGTTGTGCATCAACAACGGTCCCGGGCCTTTGAGGTTATGCACAGTGCCGCCCGCGAGGTGTGCGACCCCCTCGATATCTTGGGCCCAGCGTTCCGGGGCAAGATCGACGCTCGCATCGAGCCGGGGCAACAGCGCAAAGAGTGTGGAGAGTCCTTCGCCGAGCAGCGCAAGGTCTGCGCCGGCCTTGAGGTAAGTGCCAGGTGCATCGGTTACGTCGGGCCCCGCAGTGATAACGCGCGCGCCGGCGCACGCAGCCAATCCGATCATTTCGCAGGCGGCCTGGCGCATATTCGCCAGGCACATTTTGCTCAGAAAGTTGAAGTTGTCCTCATAGAAAAGCACCAGCTGGGGGGCGTTCAGATTCAGCAGCCGCTGGTACTCCTCGAGGCCGTCCGCCAGCATGGAGTCGAAGAACGAAACCGAGTGACCAGCCTCCCGCAGCAGCGCCACCACCTGCAGCGTCGCGAGCGGCGGATAGGGCTTGGCGCGGACCGTTTGTTTTTGGTCCAGCCGCAAGTAGTACGAATGGCACACCAGTATCGAAAGCATCGTCGCTCCGTTTGAGGTCGCGCGTCGCGGCGTTGACCGTTCAGCGACGGCTTGGTGCGCGGACAATGCGCGGCATATCCGTGAGTACCGCGCTCGGGGACGGGGGTTTAAGTGCAGGCGGGGTTTTTTAAGATGCGCGGGCGACGAGCGGACAGCCAGCCGTCGTCAATACCACGGGGAAATATTATGTATTTAAATCAATATTTTATAGAATATATATGAAGCATATTCCAACAGGCCCCGTCAGGGTGCGCAGCCCCGCGGTTTGAATACGCGCTCGCTCGAGGCAGGATACTGATCAAGCTTCGCCGCAGGCCTGCGCGGCCTGGGCACCAGTTCGCCGCCACAATTCGGACATTTGCCCCCTAGACGCTCGCGCGCGCACGGTTCGCAGAACGTGCATTCGAACGAACAAATTCGAGCCGCGGTGGAGTCCGGCGGCAGAGCGGTGTCACAACATTCACAAGAGGGACGAAGTTGCAGCATGGGGTCCTCCTGCCCCATTTTAAGTCATTTGGAGGCGATCTCGACGGTGCGAGCCGACACCTTGGTGCCCGAAACACGCAGCTCGCCGATGGATACGGGAAGTTGAAAGCGACGCGGCCCGCAACTGCCCGGATTGAAGTACAGAATGCCGCCGCGTTTTTCGATCTTCGGCTTGTGGGAATGGCCACTCACCACAACCTGGACCTCGGCCGCTTCCGGATCGAGGTCGATTTCGTTCAAATCATGTATTGCGTACAGGAAGATGTCGCCGATCCTGACGAGTTCAGTTTCCTTGAGCCTCGCCGCCCAAGGCTCGCGATCGTTGTTTCCTCGAACCGCAACTAGAGGCGCGAGCAATTGCAATGACTCGAGGATTTCGGCGCCGCCGATGTCGCCGCCGTGAACAATGTAGTCACAACCGACCAGAAACTGTCTGACCTCGGGTCGCAACAGTCCGTGGGTGTCCGACAACACGCCGACCCGGAGCGATTTCACCTGGATTCGTCAGGGTGCGGACAGCCGAAGCGGCGCGCCACTGGGGCGCGCCGCGTTCCTGCCTCTATCGTTCCCAATGGCCGCGTTCGTGGTGCCAGTGCGGACCTGCTTGTTCCCAACGGTCGGGCACCCAGTGATAGCCACGGCGCTCGCCCATCCAATGACCACCGACCCAAACGTGCCGGCCGCCGCGCCATTCCCAGAATCCTGGCGCCCAGACGTAACCTGCGCGAGGCGGGGGCACTTCCTCGACGCGCATCGGCGGAGGAGCGACATCCACGTCGACCACCACGCCTGCCGAGGCGATGGTCGGAACCACGCCCATGCTGGCCGCCATGCACAAGCCCAAAAACAATGCCCTGTGAGAGGCTTTCATGCTTTTCTCCTTTTACAAAAATGTCCGGCATTCCGACCGAACTTACCAGCCCAAACGACACGAACCTATAGTCGGTTGACGGCGATTTTGGCGTCTGTAGGACTAAACCGCGTCGAACTGGCGTTGTGAACTCATTAACCCATTGACGATTCAGAAGAATACGGGGTCACGGCCTCTGCCTTAAGTGTTGGTAAGGTTTTGATGCTGCGAATGATGGGGCGGCGAATCGCCACCAAGGCCAGAAGCAGGGCAAGGCAACCGGCGAAACCCAGCGCGCTTCGCAGTCCGCGATGCTCGCCCAGCCATCCGCCGGCGAGAGCACCCGGACCGGCCGGCAAGAGGATGAGCCAGCGCATGGTGCTGGTCATGCGCCCGAGCATCGGACCCGGAGTCACCGACTGACGCAGTGACAGGAAGTTTATGAAGATGAGCACGGCGCCCGAACCAAATAAAAAGAGCATCAACGCGTAAGCTGCAATACCCAGGCTTCCAATGGGTGCTACAGACAAAAGGAGCCACCCCGCTCCGGAGGTTGCAAATCCAAGCACCATCGTTGGCCCGGGTCCCAGGCGACGTGCGACGCGGTGTCCGTTGGCGCTCGCCAGCACCGTGCCGCAGCCAAGCGCCACATAGCTCAAACCGACACCCCGCTCCGAGAGACCCAAGCTTCGAGTTGCAAACAGAATCTGGATCACCATCGCGCATTGGTTGCAGAATTGCCAGAAACCAACGCAGCTCGCCATGGTCACGAGCAATTTGTTGCCGCGGACGAAATTGAGACCCTCGCGCATCGCCGGCCAAAAGGCACGCCGATTTTGCGCACCCGGGTGTTCCTCAACCGGAACGCCCCGCAGAATGAGCGCAGAGCTCAACAGCAAGCCTGCGGTTGAGAGCAGCGCCAGCGGAGCACCGGTCAGCTTGATCAGTGCACCGGCAGCTCCCGGTCCCGTCACTTCGGCAGCGGAGTTTGCTAGGGCATTCTTGGCGTGCGCCTCGACTAGCCGCGAGCGAGGCACGATCTGGGTGAGCACGATTTGCGCAGCGCTGCCCGCCGTGGTGTTTACGGTACCGATCACGAAGGCGACGACATAGAGCCAGGGAATCGACAGCCAGTGCATCCACCAGGCCACCGGAACAGTGGCCACCGCGGTTGCGATCGACAGTTCTCCGACCACATAGACCGGAAGCTTGCGCACACGATCGAGCCAGACGCCGGTCGGCAACGACAGCAGCGCAAACGGCATGATTTCCATTGCGGTGAGAAATCCCATTTGCGTCGGCGTGGCGTGCATCAGCACAGCCGCCGTCAGGGGAATCGCCAGCAGCGTGACCTGGGCGCCGAACGATGAGATGAGAATCGATGACCACAATCGTCGGTAGGTCGCATCGCGCAGCAAATCGTCGGGCGCGAGTGAAAATCGACTCAGCCATCCACGCTTCGCGTGAGATTGCCGGTTTGAGATGCTAATAGCTCCGCTCTCCTCGAAGCGTTATTCTCTCACACGGCGCGCCGCAAAATCGCGAGGCTGCGATATGAAGTTTTACTCATCCCTCGTATTGCTGTCGAGCGCTCTGCTCGCGAGTTTCGCCCTTGCCGCCGATTTCAAGCTGACCAGCGTCGACGTCGGACAAGACAAGCCGTTGGCGCGGGATTTTGTTTTCAACGGCTATGGATGCACAGGCGGAAATCAATCGCCCGCACTCGCCTGGAGCGGCGCTCCTGCGGGCACCCGGAGTTACGCGCTCGTGCTGTTCGATCCGGATGCCATGCAGGGCAAGGGATTCTGGCATTGGCTCATGATCGACATACCGAGCGCTGTGACCTCGCTGTCACGCGATGCCGGCCGGGCCGACGGCTCCAAGGCGCCGGCGGGCGCGATTCAAATCAAGAACGACTTTCGCACCTTGGGATACGGCGGCTCATGCCCGCCGACCAGCGACGAGCCTCACGGCTACGTCTATACCCTGTATGCGCTGAAAGTAGACAAGCTCGATGTCGCGGCGAACTCGCAGCCCGCAGCGCTGCTCGCAACGATCGAAGCAAATAGTCTTGGCTAGGCGACGCTCGGCTACCATTTCGGCAGAAAGCCCAAATAGCGCGCTAATCCACTTCCTCTGAGACCGCCAATGCTTGGGGCACCGCCGGCTGCGCGGAAGCGCCGAGAAACCCGCCGCTTTGATGCGCCCAAAGACGCGCGTAGAGGCCATCCGCGGACAGCAATTCATAATGAGTGCCTTGCTCCACGATCTTTCCCTGGTCGAGCACGATCAGTCGGTCCATCGCGGCGATCGTCGACAAGCGATGCGCGATTGCCACCACGGTCTTGCCCTCCATCAACCGGTAGAGACTCTCCTGAATGGCAGCCTCTACCTCGCTATCAAGGGCGCTGGTCGCCTCGTCCAAGAGAAGGATGGGCGCATCTTTCAACATCACGCGCGCGATGGCGACGCGCTGACGCTGCCCGCCGCTGAGCTTCACTCCGCGTTCCCCAACGTGCGCATCGAATCCGCTTCGACCGTGCGGATCCGCGAGAGCGCGAATGAACTCGTCGGCCTCGGCGCGCTGCGCGGCGGCGAGCATCTGCGCTTCGGTCGCTTCGGGGCGCCCGTACAGAATGTTGTCTCGCACCGAGCGGTGCAGGAGCGAGGTATCCTGGGTCACCATCCCTATTTGTGAACGCAGGCTGTTCTGCGTCACGTGCGCGATATCCTGCCCGTCGATAGTCACCCGTCCGTGAGGAATATCGTAGAAGCGCAACAGCAGGTTGACGATGGTGCTTTTGCCCGCCCCGGAGCGGCCGACCAGGCCGATCTTTTCACCTGGTCTGATGTGCATGTTAAGATCTTCGACGACGCGCTCGTTGACGTGCTCCGCCCCGTAGGTGAAGGTCACGTGCTCGAAGCGAATCTCGCCGCGGCTCACCTTCAGTTCCGTCGCATCCGGCCTGTCGACTACTGTCGGTTGGCGTGCCAACGTGTTGAGGCCGTCCTGTACGGTCCCCACCTGCTCGAACAGCGAAGCCATTTCCCACATGACCCAGTGGGAGATGCCGTTCAAACGCAGCGCCATCGCAGTTGCCGCCGCTACGGCGCCGATTCCGACGTTTCCTTGCGCCCAAAGCAGCAGCGCAGCCCCGCCGGTTGCCGCGATCAGTCCGACGCTCAACAGATGGTTGACGATCTCGAAGGAGGTCACCATGCGCATCTGTCGGTACACGGTCTTCAAGAACTCCGCCATCGCGCCCTTGACGTACTCGGTCTCCCGGTCGGTATGCGAGAAGAGCTTGACCGTGGCGATGTTGGTGTACGCGTCCGTGATACGTCCCGTCATCAGCGAGCGAGCGTCGGCCTGCGCTTGGGCCACCCGGCCGAGCCTCGGCACGAACCAGACAACGGCGAGAAGATAGGACACCAACCACATCGAGAACGGCACCAGCAGCCAGGCGTTGAAACTGCCCACGACCAGGGCAATCGTGACGAAATAGATGACGACGAAGACCACCATGTCGGCAACGATCATCCAGGTGTCGCGAACCGCCAGCGCGGTCTGCATTACCTTGGTTGCGACCCGGCCGGCAAATTCGTCCTGATAGAAGCTCAGGCTCTGCGCCAGCATGTTGCGGTGGAACATCCATCGCAGTCGCATGGCAAAATTGCCCGCAAGAGCCTGCTGCTTGATGAGGCTCTGAGCGGCCACCAGGAAGGTGCTGCCGATGAGGATCGCGCCGAGCAGGAGGAGGTGACTTCGTTCCTGGCCCCAGAGCAACTCAGGCTTCACCCGGGACAACCAGTCGACCACCTTGCCCAGCATGCTGAAGAGCCATGCTTCGAAGACCCCGATGGCCGCCGTGAATATCGTCATCGCCAGGATGTAGCGTCGCGCCCCTGTGGCGCAGGTCCACAAGAAGGCAAAGAACCGCCGGGGCAGCACCTGTAGGGCACCCTCGGGATACGGCGACACGAAACGCTCAAATATGCGAAACAGCACGGCTAGTTCCATTTAAACCAGGCAAGGCGAATTTTACGCGAATGCGACAGCGACGTTGAGGGCCACTTTCAGTCGGCCAGAAGTGCCTGATAGATCGACAGATCGCTATCGTTGAAACAGCAAAAAATCACCTGCTCGATTCTTGCAAAGCGATCCAGTTCCCTGCGTATCGTGGCGACTGCAATCTGAGCCGCCGCGTCCTTTGGATAGCGGTAGACGCCGGTGCTGATACAGGGAAAGGCGACGCTGACGGCGCCGGCGGCGCCTGCCAGTTCGAGCGCCCGGGAATAGCATGACGCGAGAAGTCGTGCCTCGCCCGCCCCACCCCCGTTCCAAACGGGACCGACGGCGTGGATTACGAACTTGGCCCTGAGCCGATAACCCCTGGTGAGCTTGGCCTCGCCCACTTCGCAACCATGCAGCGTCCGGCACTCAGCGAGCAATTCAGGACCGGCCGCCCTATGAATGGCCCCGTCGACGCCGCCACCGCCCAGCAGCGACGTGTTCGCCGCATTGACGATGGCATCCACCGACAACGAGGTGATGTCTGCGCAAATGGCACTCATAGGGCCTGACATCAGCCCCTCACGTCGCGCCGGCCATACTCATGATCAAACAGCGCAGCGAGTTCTCCGTTCACATCGCGGAGTTGATCGACCACCTGCTTCGACCAATCGAGGTATTCGCCTCTGCGCTGATCTGACCAGCCGACCGGCGGCGACGAGATGATGTCGCGCACGTTGCAGATTTTGTCGGCCAGCTTGACGAGCTTAGCCCGCTCGCTGACCGTCGCCGCATGTTTCACTTGCAGGCGCTTGCGTTCCGCTTTCGGCAACAATTTGTCGTCCGTGACTTCGAGCACCACCGAAGTCACCTCTGGGCCGAACATACTGCGCAATTCCTCCGCCGACGTTTGGGTATCTTCGATCGTATCGTGGAGCAAAGCCGCACAAAGAACGATCGGATCATCGATCCCTGCCTCATTGGCGAGCACGTTGGCCAATGCGATCGGATGGTTGATATAGGGCGAGGCTTCCCTATCCTTACGGCGCTGGTCGCGATGCTTATATGCGGCAAACGCCGCGGCGGCGATCACCAGAGAATTGGGAGCTGTTCTTGCTCGCATGAACCATCCTCGAGGCGGAGGTATTCGCCCCAGTCAATCATAACGCAGAGGGCGCACGAGCCGCCTTGGCGCATTTGCGAAGAGTGTGGGCCGGAGTTAGTTTAGGGAGCACCGCAGCGTTGCAAAACAAGAACTCAAGGGAAATTTGCATGGAGCGCGACTATCGCAATGTTGGATATGCGCTGCTGGCGCTGCCCGTGATCATGGTCATTGGTTTTTGGATTCCCTATTTCTCGCAAATCCCGCACTTCGAAGCGTTGATTACCCCGGCCGTACACGCGCATGCGATTGTTCAATTCGGCTGGATCGCACTGCTGGTCGCGCAGCCGCTGCTTATCCGCGGCAACGCGTTTCGGATGCATAGAACCCTCGGCAAGTTCACTTACGCGCTGATGCCTCTTATTGCTCTGCTGTCGATTCTAATGATGCATAAGGAATACCAAGAGAATATCGCGCAAGGGACGCCGCCGATGCATGCCCTTCTGGATGAGTTTTTGTCCTGCATCCAACTGCTCCTGTTTGTCCTGTTTTACGTGCTAGCCATTGCGCACGCTCGAAGGCGCCAGATCGGAGCACACCTTCGCTACATGGTTTGCATTGCTTTGATTCTGCTGCCGGCGGGACTGGCAAGAGCCCTGGGATATTGGTTCGATGTGAGGCAAAAGAACGCGCAGACAGTTTGCTTGGCGCTCATCATTGCGACTCTAGTCGGCCTGATCGCCCGCGACCGGCGCCACGGCAGCAGCTTTCGACCCTATGGCCTGGCGCTAGGCTCATATATCGTCATCGGACTCGTTTGGGCGCTTCTCGGGCGTCCTGTCTAGCGGCCAGCAGCGCGGTCACGGTGCCGTGCTCTCAACGCGTATGGCCGCTTCATCGGGGATTCTGTTGCAGGAAGCTCGTTTCTCAAGCTTTTCTTGGTGCCCTCGCCCGGACTCGAACCGGGATGGGCTTACGCCCAACGGATTTTAAGTCCGTTGCGTCTACCGATTCCGCCACGAGGGCATAAACGACGAATTTTAGCAGTTTCGAATTGATGCTGCGAAAATCGCCCCGCGACGATGAAAAAGGCCGGCGCCGCCGCGCTCGATTGAGTTCCGAGACTCGGCTCTCGAACGGAATTGCTTCTCTCTCCATGGGAGAATTAGTCAAATCGGACCGGGAGGCCAGTCGGCCGCAGCAATCCGGCACCTACAAATTCGATCCAGAACTTCCTGACAAGAGCCTTACGAACGGCGCGTCCTTCCCTACGGGTACTCGTCCTACAGCCATTGTGCGGATCAACTCACAGTTCTGCGGTGTGGTCACAAGTACGATCATCCACGTTTCATAGCAGGGGACTGTCGAATGTCGATTGAGAGCGTGCTGAAGTTTGGGGCCGGTAACGTCACTCTGAATCCCTCGCCGATCAATCCAGATTGGATCATCGAAGGCAATCCGGTCGCCCGCAATCGGCTGCTGTCGGAAAGCACGGATGGCAATGCCAGCACGCTCATTTGGGACTGCACCGCCGGCCGGTTCATGTGGCACTACGGTGTCGATGAAACCGTCTATGTCATCGAGGGCAGTGTGATCATCAAGGACCAAACCGGCGTTTCGCGCCGCGTCAGCGCCGGCGAAACGATTTTTTTCCCCGCCGGCTCGAAAGCCGAATGGACCGTCGAGAAGTACATTCGCAAAGTCGCCTTCTGTCTGTCCCCAATGCCCCGCTACATGCGCATTGCACGCAGCGGTGCGAAATTCATCAAACGTCTGGTGCGCGGCGGTGGCGATCGGCGCAATAGCGCAACCGCAATGTTCCAGGCGAACTAGCCAGCCCCAGTACCCGCCCTCTCAAAAGAACGCCGAGTTCCGCAAAGGCGCTCGGCGTTTTTTTTTGCACCTTCTGTACCGCTCTTTTTCAGGCCCGCCTGTGTCTTACACTTAGCCCGCGATTTCGGCAATCTCTTGGCCATGGCCCCTCAAAGGGCCACAAAGGAAGGACGGTATGCGCATCGCGAAACCCCTGCTGCTGATCACAACCCCGTTGGGGTTGGCGGAGGGCTTTTATGAATGTTATCGACTTGCCGGGGGCTTGTTGTTCCTGATGGTAGCGATGGTGGGCGTGATGGTAGTCGCCTTCAGCTCGGTCGTGCTCACCATCCGCCGCGAGCAGAAAGCCGCTCGCGAGCGAATCTTGGCCCCGGGGAGGACGCCATGAAACCTCTGATCATCGTGGCGTTGTTGTTGATCGTGGGCAGTCTTGGCAAAGCACTGAGTTCCATGACCTCGGGTCCGGAGAACTCAGCGCGGGTGGTCGAGGCTCTTACTTGGCGCATCGGCCTGTCGGTCGGCCTCTTCGTAGTGGTGCTTCTGAGCTATCACTTCGGCTGGATTTCTCCCAACACCATTCATTGAGCAACCTCTGGCGGGGCATCGCGACTCACCGTATGGTGGGCGCGATGAAGCTCTATCGTGCGCTTGCCGAGGATGTCGCGGCCATGATCCGCGGCGGCACCTTAAAACCCGAGGATCGGTTGCCCTCGGTGCGCGCCTTTTGCGAGACTCGCCACGTGAGCCCTGCCACGGTGCTCAAGGCTTACGAGGCGCTGGAGCGCGACGGGCTTATCGAGTCGCGGCCTCGGTCGGGGTACTACGTCCGGGCGCAGCGCGCCCTGCCAATGCCCCCGTCCACCCCTCGCCCAAACGCCAGTTCCACGCGGCTCAAGGTCAGCGATCTGGTGTTTCAGACGCTGGAGGCGGGCCGGCACCGGGAGGTGGTGCCGTTGGGCTCGGCTTTCCCGAGCCCAACGCTGTTTCCGTGGCCGAAGCTCGCTCGCTACTTGGGCAGCAGCGCGCGACACATGGATCCGTGGCACACCGTGGAAAGCCTGCCACCTGGGAGCGTCGAGCTGCGGCAGCAGATTGCGCGGCGGTATCTGAAGCTCGGCATGAGCGTCGGAATAGAGCAGATCGTCATCACGGCCGGGGCTCTCGAAGCTCTTAATTTATCCTTGCAGACTGTGGCGCGGGCGGGCGATACCATTGCCATTGAATCTCCCACCTTTTATGGCTGCCTGCAGGCAGCGCAGCGCTTGGGGCTCAATGTGGTGGAGATTCCCACCCATCCGACCGACGGAATCGATCTCGAATCCTTGAAGGCCGCCATCGGCAAGCATCCTGTGCGCGCGCTGTGGTGCATGACCTCTCTTCAACATCCGACCGGCGCCACACTCTCCGCGAAGCGAAAACGCGAACTGGTTCGACTTCTCGGTGCGAACGACGTTGCGCTCATCGAGGATGATGCCTACGCCGAACTGCAATTCGCCGACAAGCCAGTTCCCCCGGCCAAGGCATTCGACAAGGACGGTCTGGTGCTCCATTGCGGCTCGTTCAGCAAGTGTCTGGCACCAGGCTATCGCCTCGGATGGGTGGCCGCGGGGCGCTTCAGTGACGAGGTGGCGCGACGCAAGATCGAGGCATCTATCGCCGCGAGTCTCCCGGTACAGCAGGGCATTGCGCAAATGCTGAAGCATGGCGGATACGATGCACACCTGGCTAAGCTACGTTCGCAGCTGGTGATGCAACAGCGTGCCGCCTTGGAGTCAGTGGCGCGACACTTTCCAAACGGCTATCGCCTGACGGCTCCGGAAGGCGGCTATTTTCTCTGGATCGAGTGCGCGCGAGATGTCGATGCGCTGGATGTCCATCGCAAGGCGCTCGATTTCGGGATTACGGTAGCGCCCGGCCCGATTTTCTCGGCGCGGCAGCAGTTTGGCAATTTTCTGCGCATAAATACCGGACATCCGTGGACCCAAACCACGGAGCGTGCGATGCAGCGGCTCGGCCAGATCGTGAGCCGCTATTGACGTATCGGCGGGTGATTCCCGCCGATACGCCGGATCGGCTTAAGCGGCCAAAACGCCTTTGGCTTTGGCAGTATGCGTGGCGATCAAATCCATCAAGGCCGGCGACAAGCAGTCATACGGCTCGAGTTTGAGCTCCTTCAAACGCTTGCGGATTCCTTCCATGGCCTCGGGCTTGGTGCCTGCCTCGATCACCGACGACACGAACGCCGCGAAACCAGGCGCTTCCCAGCCGTTGGCATCGAGAATCTCAGGATGCACGAAATCAAAGCCGTAGAACGGATGTCCCTTGTTCTCGATGCGGCCGTACATGTGCACGCCGCAGCCGGTGCAGGCATAGCGCTGAATCGGCGCGTTGCTGTCCACGATCTTCAGCTTCTGACCGTTCGCGGTCACCGACAACTTGTCGCGGGGTACCACAGCGACCAACGAGAAAGTCGAACCGTCAGGCTTCCAGCACTTGGTGCAACCGCAGACATGATTGAAGGCGACGTTGCTCTTTATGGTAACCGCCACCGGGTCCTTGCTGCATTTACACTTCAGCGTTCCGCCCGCATAGCTCGCGTTGCCGGCCTTGACGCCGTTGTCCACAGACGGATGAATCTTCACAGACATAAACAAACTCCTCGTTATTTAGTAGATCGCGACGCTTCTAATCGACTCCCCCTTGTGCATGAGGTCGAAAGCGTCATTAATTTTCTCTATCGGCATCGTATGCGTAATCAAATCATCGATGTTGATCTTCCCGTCCATGTACCAATCGACGATTTTCGGCACGTCGGTGCGGCCGCGGGCGCCGCCGAACGCAGTCCCCTTCCATACCCGTCCGGTCACCAGCTGGAACGGCCGGGTCTGAATGGTTTTTCCGGCCCCTGCCACACCAATGATGACAGATACGCCCCAACCCCGGTGACAGCACTCGAGCGCTTGGCGCATGACATCGACGTTGCCGATGCATTCGAAGCTGTAATCGGCGCCGCCGTCGGTGAGCTGCACCAAGTGCGCCACCAAATCCTCACCCACTTCTTTTGGATTGACGAAATGCGTCATGCCGAATTTCTCGGCAAGCGCCTTGCGGCGCGGATTCAAGTCGACACCCACAATCTTGTTGGCCCCGACGAGACGCGCGCCTTGAATGACGTTGAGTCCGATGCCGCCAAGACCGAACACCACGACGTTGGCGCCCGCCTCCACCTTGGCGGTGTTTACTACGGCACCGACACCGGTGGTGACGCCGCAACCGATGTAGCAAACCTTGTCGAAGGGGGCATCTTCGCGAATCTTCGCGACCGCAATTTCCGGCAGCACGGTGAAGTTGGAAAAGGTCGAACAGCCCATGTAGTGGTGAACCATGTCCTTACCGATGGAGAACCGGCTGGTGCCGTCCGGCATCACGCCCTTTCCCTGGGTGGCGCGAATCGCCGTGCAAAGGTTGGTCTTGTGCGAAGTGCATGACTTGCATTGTCGGCATTCCGGCGTATAGAGCGGAATGACATGATCGCCCTTCTTGACCGAGGTGACACCAGGACCCACATCGACAACGACGCCCGCACCCTCGTGACCGAATATCACCGGGAACAACCCCTCCGGGTCGGCGCCTGAGCGGGTGAACTCGTCGGTATGACAAATGCCGGTGGCCTTGATTTCCACCAGCACCTCACCAGCGCGCGGCCCATCGAGATCCACCGTGGCAATTTCCAAGGGTTTGCCTGCCGCGTAACAAACTGCTGCTTTCGTTTTCATCTTTTCCTTTCTCTCACATTTGCAAGTGACCCGTCGAGTCAACGATGGGTATCTGATAACTCTTCAGTATCGCCTCAATCTGCGGTCCGTGGCCGGCTATCCAGCCATCCAGGGTTTTCTTCCAATCCGCTTCCCCCTGCCGCAATCCCATGGCGATGCTGTAGTCGAATTTTATTTCCGGTTCGGGAGTAAATGGAACCGCTCGCCATTTTTCACCAGCATGGTTCTGCGCCACCATCGCGGCTATCGGACCCCACAGAATCGCCGCGTCGATGCCCCCGGCCAACATGTCGCGCTCCACGGTTCTGGCCGGCGACTCTTGGATGTCGCCGTTCTGATGCGTGTAGACCACGGCCTGGTCCATGAGTGAGTACTTCAGAAGCCAATCGTTCCCGGGTGAGCGGGTAAATACTCCGACCTTGACCTTGGCAAGCTTGTCGCGCGGCAGTTGCAGCAGGTCTTCCGCGGTCTTAAGCGAACTGAATTCGGGCTTCGGCGCCAGCAGCATGCTGTAGGTGGAGTGCAGGTAAGGCTTTGTGGTTGCGGTCAATTCGTACTCGGCGGGCACGCCGATGATGACGTCGCACTTGTATTGCTGGGTGGATTCATCCTTCATGCGCAACGTGTTGCGCACGAATCCTATGCGCTGCGGAAAGAAGGTGTATTCCACCGTACGGCCCAGATCGTGCGCCATCGCCGCGGCGATCTTGTTTTCGTAGCCCTCGCCCTTGTCGTTGGACAAGGGTAGATTGGCCGGATCCGCGCAAACCTTGAGGACTGGCTCGGCGCCCCAGACCGAAGGAGCCAACAGCAGGCTTCCCCATGCCAGTATCGCTAGTCCGACTCGCATCGTCGTCACTTCCCGATCGGGTACACATGCCCGGGAGCTATTTTGCCGTCCGAGCGACCTTTAAGGTATGCGTATAGGCCCTCCCAGTTCTTTTGCATCATGTCACTGGCGCTCCAGGGCGGCATGCCGCGCTCCGGACGACCGTCCATTACCGTGGTGTGGAACTGCTGTTTGGTCATCGTCTTAAGCGAATCGATCAAGGAGGGCCCCACCAATCCCTCCTGATTGGGCCCGTGGCAGCGCTCACACGCGAGCGCCCGCCAGGTACGCCATCCATCATAAGTCTTCTGATCCGTCTTGTTGCCCGGCTGCACCGTATAAAGCGGCGTGCCTGGGGCATCGTCGGCCCGGCTTGCCCATACCGCCAGCAATGAAGCGGCCGCCAAGAACCCCAGCGCAAAATATCGTGTCATTGAACCCCCGAGACCGCACATCGCCCGCCCGGGAACGGGCGGACGATGTGCGGCACTTTCTCACATATTGAACTACTGATCAGTTATTGCTGGCGCTTCGAGCGCTGTTGTCCGGCAGCGCGAACACGAACAAGGACCCGCCGAGCGTGGTGTATTTGGCAAGATCCTTGTAGCCACCGACCGCGCCCAGACCCTCGGTCGGCTGCTGCAGACCCGCCGCCATGCCGATGCCGGCCCAGCCACCGATCCCCGAGTACACACCGACGTACTGCTTGCCGCGATACGTGTAGGAGAACACGTTGCCGATGATTCCCGAGGGGGTCTTGAACTTCCACAGTTCCTTGCCGTCCTTGATGTTCACGGCCTTCAGGTACCCTTCGAGCGTGCCGTAGAAGGCGATCCCGCCGGCGGTGGTCAGCGCACCCGACCACACGGAGAACCGCTCAGGCTTCGACCACACGATCTTGCCTTCGGACGGATCCCATGCGATGAAGTTGCCCATGCCACCATGGCTGTTCGGCGTCGGGAACATAGTGAGCGTCGCACCCACATACGGCTGACCTGCGGTGTACTCGACCTGGAACGGCTCATAGGTCATGCACACGTGATTGGTGGGCACGTACAAATAGCCGGTCTGCGGGTCGTAGCTCGAGGGCTGCTCGTCCTTCGAACCAAGTGCCGCCGGGCAGATGCCCTTCACGTCCACGTCGGGTCCTGTGGTACCCGGCGAGTACTGCTTGTCGACGATGGGACGACCGGTCTTCATGTCAACCTTGCTGGCCCAGTTGACGTTCGGGTCGAACTTCTCGGCGACCAGCAGTTGGCCGGTTTCGCGGTTAAGCGTATAGCCGAAGCCGTTGCGATCGAAGTGCACAACGGCCGGCACGGTCGCGCCATTGTGTTTCACATCGACCAGCACCATCTCGTTGACGCCGTCGAAGTCCCACTCGTCGTGAGGCGTCATCTGGTAGACCCACTTCGCCATCCCGGTGTTGAGGTCGCGCGCAAAAATGGTCATGGACCACTTGTTGTCGCCGGGACGCTGGCTCGGATTCCAGGTGCCGGGGTTGCCGGAACCGTAGTACACGAGATTCAACTTCGGATCGTAGGAATACCAGCCCCAGGTGGTGCCGCCACCGAGCTTCCACTGTTCGCCCTTCCAGGTCTTGAGCGAGGAGTCCTTGCCCACCGGAGCCATCTTGCCGTTGGTCCAGGTCATGGTCTTCTTCGGATCCATGAGCATCTCTTCGTCGGGCCCGGTGCTGAAGGCCGTCCATACCTTGTTGCCGGTGTGAAGGTCATAGGCGATGACACGGCCTCGCACGCCGAACTCGCCGCCTGAGATTCCCGTCAGCACCATGTCCTTGAACACATGCGGTGCGTTGGTGTTGGTCTCACCTTTTTTCGGGTCCCCGTTCTTCGCGGACCAAAGCACTTTGCCGGTATTGGCATCGAGCGCCACCAGAGTCGTGTCGGCTTGCTGCAGCAGGATCTTGCCGTCACCGTAGGCGAGGCCGCGATTGACAGTGTCGCAGCACATCACCGGGATGACATTGACATCCTGCTTGGGCTGGTAGCGCCACTTGATCGACTGGTCGCTCAGGTTGACTGCATACACATCGTTCGGGAACGGTGTATGCACGTACATCGTTTCTCCGATCACCAGAGGAGATCCCTCGTGTCCACGCAACACACCGGTCGACATGGTCCATGCCACTTGCAGGTTGGAGACGTTACTGGCGTTGATTTGGTCGAGGGTGCTGTAACGGTGATTGGCATAATCGCCGGCCTGGGAAGCCCAGTCGGCGGGATTGGCCATGTCTTGCTCTAGTTCCGTCGCGACGGCCACCACGCTCACGCATGATAGGATCATTGCGGCGGCTGCGCCCCATAACGGACGAGCGGAAGGCGTTTTCATAGTTGAATTCCTCATCGTGATTTATCGATATTTCCCCTAAGTACCCAGATATCGCAGGAGCATCCATGAGACTGCAAACTTTATGCCATCTGTCCTTACTGTTGGGGCTTTCATCCGCAGCGCTCGCGGCTGAACCATCGCCTCGGCATGTCCCAGCCAACAACTACCCCACCATGGCCCGGGTGGAGTATGTGAATGCCTGCATGGCGCGGAACGGCGAAAAACTCGCGGCGATGTACCAATGCGCATGCGCGATCGACAAGATTGCCGATACCCTAACCTTCGACGACTTCGTGGAGGCGTCGACTTTTGCGCGTTATCAGACCCTCCCCGGCGAGGGCGGCGGCATCTTCCGCGACCCGGATCGCGGTCGGCAGCTCGCCAAGCGATTTAAAGAACTGGAAAAAGCTTCTCTGAGCGCCTGCGGCATGCAGTCCTAGCCCCGCCTGAAGCGTTGCGCTAAGCAGGAGGGGCGCGCAAGATAGTCCCGTCTCTGGGACAGTGTCCCAGGAATGATACATGTTGCAGGTGCCCAGCCGTTGCGTCGACGGTACATGTCGGGGCCTCTTGGAGGGAAGTTTTGATGTCGACGGACCTTCAGTCGCAGCATGCGGCGCGGGTGCTCGGGGTGGTTCGCGGAACCACGGACCTGATCGCGCAGGGCACCGTCGGGGCCGAGATCGCCGCCTCCTGGCGCCGGTGCATGATCGACTACTCGCTCGATCTCGAACTCGAACCCGAGGTTTTCGTTCTCGATCAACGTACTCTCGCCGAGTACCGAACCCGGCACGAGCAGCTAATACAAATCGCATCCGCCGAGATCGACTGGTTGTATGACCACATGGCGATGAGCGGCAGCGCCCTGGTGCTCACCGACGCTACCGGCATACTTCTATATGAACGCATCGACCCTTCGGTACTGGACGATGTGCGCAAGGCGGGACTGCGCGTCGGAGCCGACTGGAGCGAGACGCGGCAAGGCACCAACGGCATGGGAACCTGTCTCGCCGAAAACCGGCCCATCATCGTGCACCGCGAGGAGCACTATCGGTCGCGTCTGATAGGGCTGTCCTGCACGGCCGCACCGATCCACGACGCAGCCGGCGCGCTGATCGCGGCGCTCGATGTCACGACGTTGAATCCCCAGGGAACCCGCGACTCGCAGGCCCACGTGCTGTCGTTGGTGCACCTCTCGGCCAAGCTCATCGAAAAATGCCTGTTCATGCGGCACTTCCAACACGGCCACGTGCTTCGCTTTCACGCACGGCCGGAATTCGTCAACCTGCAGCACGATGGCGCGCTCGCGCTCGGCGCCGACGCCACGGTTATCGCGGCCGACGAAATGGCCATGCGTCTGCTCGGCGTCGACCAGCGCAGCAATCTCATCGGCCGCCGCATCGATGAGATCTTCGATGTGCGCGCCGAAGAAATGATCGGACCGTCGGCGCGTGCCGGCGGGCACCTGTGGTCCATCCGCGATGCAATCATGGGACGGCGCTACTTCGCCAGCATGAGCCAGGAATCGACGGACGTTAACCTGTCGAAGTACCTGGTGGGCGATCGCGGCGGAACGCCTCGCAAATCGGTCTCGCCGACCAAGGCACGCGAACATTTCAGCTTGGAGGAATTGGCCGGCGCCGATCCTCAAATGCAGCGCAACGTGCGCAGCGTTCTTCGCATCGCGAACTCCGACGTCTCGGTAATGATCCAGGGAGCCACCGGCACCGGCAAGGAGCTGATAGCCCGCGCGCTGCATGAGGCCAGCGGCCGTTCGCCCTTCGTAGCTCTCAACTGCGCCGCAATCCCGGAATCGCTCATCGAGAGCGAACTGTTCGGCTACAAGTCGGGCGCGTTTACCGGCGCACGCCGCGATGGGGCCAAGGGCATCATCCTGCAGTCCTCCGGCGGAACGCTGTTTCTCGACGAAATCGGCGACATGCCGCTCCTGCTGCAGACACGCCTGCTGCGCGTTCTCGAGGAGCGCGAAGTACTGCCGCTGGGCGCCGAGCGCGCCATCAAGGTGGATCTACGCGTCATATGCGCCTCGCACCAGAGCCTGAGGGCGATGATTGCGCGCGGTCAGTTCCGCGAGGATCTGTACTACCGGTTGAATGGACTCACGCTCGAACTGCCCTCTCTCGCAGAACGCTGCGACAAGGAACAGCTCATCCGGAGAATCCTCGGCGCCGAAAGCGAGCGCCAGCCCGCGCTCATCGATGCAGAGGCCTTTCAATGTCTCTGCGACTACGGCTGGCCGGGAAACATCCGCGAACTGCGCAACGTGATACGCACGGCGCTCGCAATCTGCGAAGGCGGTGTGGTGCGCCTCATGGATCTGCCCAGCGAGGTTCGCGGCGGCGCTCGGGCAGTGATTCCTAAGCCGGAAGCGGCTACCGTCCAGTCCACCCCTGTCCTAAAACCGATCGAAGCGGCCGAGCGTCAGGCCCTGGTCGAAGCCATCCGTTCCACCGGTGGCAACATGGCGCGCGCGGCGCTGCTTCTGAAAATCAGCCGCAGCTCGCTCTATCGGCGCTGTAAGGAGCTGAAGATTACGACGCGCGCCAGCGGTTGAACTTTCAGGGTTCACCGCCTGCGGAACCTCCGGCGCTCGGCTCTTGCCATCCGCCGCCCAACGCCTTGTACAGCTTGACCAGATCCGTGCCCTGGGTGAGTCGGGCCTGCGCGAGCTGCTGCTGCGCCTGCACGGCCTGAACCTGCGCGGTGAGCACGATGATGTAGGTGACGAGCCCGTGTTTGTAGGCATCCACATCGACATCGAGCGCGCGCTGATCGGCCGCAACTGACTCCCCGAGGGCTTGGGTACGTTGTGCGTCGTGGGCTAGATTGTCGAGACCGTCCTCGACTTCCTGAAGCGCGCCCAGCACCGACTTGCGGTAGGCGAGCGCGGCCTCCGCAGCCTGCGCCTTGCTGATCTTCACATTGGCGACCAGCGCGCCGGCGTGAAAGATCGGAATCGATACGGTTGGGCCGAAGGTGTAGAAGTGACTGTCCCAATCAAAGAGATATCCGGGAGTTAAATTTCTCAAACCCAGGGTTCCGCTCAGGGAAACATCCGGAAACAGAGAGGCGACCGCCACCCCTTCCTCGGCCGTTGCGGCATGCAGAGCCGCCTCTGACTTGCGGATGTCTGGACGGCGGCGCGCCAGCTGCGAGGGAATTCCAACGGGAACCGAGGCCGGCATCGGCGGCAGATCGCCGTGGTCGCCGAAGTTCGCATCAAAGGTCTCCGGGGTTTCGCCGACGAGGACGGCAAGCGCGTGGCGCGAAGCGCCGAGCGTGGCCTCATATCCCGGCAGCTGCGATTTGAGCGAGGCATACTGCCCCTTGGCCGAATCCAGGTCTGCCTCGCTTGCCAAGCCATTGGCGTGGCGGCTCTCGGTAAGTTCCACCACATCCTTCTGCGCGCTGACTTGCTCTGCAGTCACCTTGCTCAACAGCTGTGCGGCGCGCAGCTGCAGGTAGTCCTGGGCAATTTCGGCTTGCAGAGACACCAACAGGTCGTTGCGCGACTCCTCGGCCCCCTGCCTTTGTGCGTCCGCGGCCTCAACGCTGCGCCGAACCTTGCCGAATAGATCGAGTTCCCACGACGCATCGAAGCCCAGCTGGTAGAGATTCGTCGGCTTTTCCAGGGAGCTGATCAGCCCCTGTTCCGCCGGCGGTAGCGGGCCGCTGGCGCCCACATGTTGGGATTTTAGAATCCCGGCGAGCCCCAGCTGTTCCCGGTTGTAGCTGGCGCTCGCATTCAAGCTGGGCAGCCCTTGCGCGCGGGCCGCCTGTACCTGCATGCGCGCCTCAACTATCCGCAAGTATGCCGCCTTGAGATCGAGATTGCCGGCAGCAGCGCGCGACTCCAGCTCATCGAGCTTCGCATCGTGAAATTCCTGCCACCAGAAGGATACCGGTGGACTGGCGGACGACGCTGTGGGAGCACCCGGCGTCGCCTCAACATTGGACGCGAACTGCTCGGGCAGCGTCTCGTCCGGACGTTTGAAGTCGGCGCCCATTTTACAGCCGGCGAGGACGGCAATCACGATCGAGCAGCACAACAAGGCAACGTGACGCATCAATGTGCTCCCGCGGGTCCGCCCGCGCGCTTACCCGGTGAAAACAGTAGGGTGAAAGGCAGGAACGCGAACGCCAACAGCGCGCAATACCAAAACACGTCCATGTAGGCGAGCAATCCCGCCTGCGCAATGAGCCCCTGGTAGGTTCGACCGAGAGCCACCTGTGTGGCATCGCCCAATGCAAAGCTGAAGGTTTTGATGGCCGCGGCGAACTGCTGCAGCGTTTGTTGAAAGTTGCCACTCGCCTGATTCAAATGGCCGGCCAGATGCGCCATATGGATCTGCGTGCGCGAGGTAATCAGGGCGGTTGAAACGGAAATTCCCACGGAGCCCGCGACATTTCGGAACATCGTGAACAGCGCTGTCGCATCGCCCTGTAGCGGTTGGGCGACTGTTTGGTAAGCAAGCACGCTCACTGGCACGAACAGAAACGCCAGCGGGGCCGCCTGTGCACAGCGCATCCATACAAGATGACGGAAGTCGATGTCGGGCGCGATGTTGCGGGAATAAAGTAAACCCAACCCCATGAGCGCAAAGCCAACGGCGACCAGATATCGGGTCTGGACCCGCGGCATCAGGAAGCTCACCACCGGAATTCCGGCAATTACCAGCAGCGCGCCTGGACTCAGGATGAGCCCGGCGAGAGTGGCGGTATAACCCAGATGCTGCTGCGAAAGCTGCGGAATGAGCACGGCGCTGCCATAAAGGATCATCGCGAATGCGGCGATTGCACAGCAGCCCAGGGCGAAATTCCTGTCCTTCAGCACCCTGATGTCGACCACCGGGCGCCGCGCATACAGCAGCCAGCCGACCGCGAATGCCCCGCCCACCGCGGCTATGGCGGCGACGGTCCGAATGAAATCGGATGCGAACCAATCCGCATCCTCTCCGCGGTCAAGCATGATTTGGAACGCCGCGAACGTCAGGGCAATGAGGCTGATACCGATGTAGTCGATGGACACGCCGCGGTGTTTCTTCGCCCAAGGCGGATCCTTCACCAGCGCCATGACGGCAAATGACGTCAGCACGCCGAACGGCACATTGATGAAAAATACCCACCGCCAGGAGAAGCTGTCGGTGATCCAGCCACCCAACGTCGGTCCCAGTACCGGCGCCACGACGGTTGCCAATGCGGTGAGCGAAAACGCCCGCCCGCGCTGCGCAGGAGGAAATGTGTCCAAGATGATCGCCTGCTGATTGGGCTGCAGACCTCCGCCGAAGAAACCCTGCGCGATGCGAAACGCCACCAGCTGCACCAGATTCGTGGCAATTCCGCAGAGAAAGGAGCAGACCGTGAAGGCAATGATGCAGATAACGAAATAGCGCTTGCGGCCGAAGTACCGGCCGAGAAAAGCGGAGATCGGCAACACGATGCTGTTGGCCACCAGATAGGAGGTGAGCGCCCAAGTCGCCTCATCGTAGCTCACCGACAATGTCCCTGCGATGTGCGGCAGGGCCACATTCACGATAGTGGTGTCCAAAATCTCCATGAACGCGGCCAAGGTCACCACCACGGCGATCAGCCACGGATTGCCGGCCGGCTTCCAGTTGGAATCCGCGGTGCTATCGCTCATTGAAAGTACACCACCGGCTTAACCGAAAGGCCCAATGGCAGCACTGCGTTCGCATCCAAGCCGCTGTCGATCACGATTTTCACGGGCACCCGCTGCACGATCTTCACGAAGTTGCCCGTGGCGTTCTCAGCGGGAAATGCCGAGAATCGAGAACCGCTGCCTGCCTGAATGCTTTGCACGTGGCCATGCAGCTTGTATCCGGAATAGGCGTCCACTTTGACGTCCACCTTGTCCCCAGGACGCATGCGGCCAATCTGAGACTCTTTGAAATTGGCGGTAATCCAGACTTCCGGCGTCACCAGCACGAACATCACCTGCCCCGCAGTCAGAAAGCTACCCAATTGCACGTTGCGCAAGGTGACGAAGCCGTCCGATGGCGCACGAATCTCCGTATAGCCGACATTCAAATCCGCCTGCAGCAGCTGTGCCTGCGCCTGTCTGACCGCGGCGTCCCGCTCCGCTACCACGTTCTGAGCCTGGCGAACCTGCTCATCGACGAGCCCTGCGATGGCGACTTGAGCCTTGGCACTGCGCAGAGTGGCGAGCGAACTCTGTTGCTGACTGGTGGAGGTGTCGATGTTCTCCTGCGTGGTCGCACGCCGATCGACCTGATGCTGGCGCGCGTACGTCGCATCCGCCAACGCCAGTGCCGCGGATGCCGACTGCTGCTGCGCCCGGGCCGCTTCCAGCTGCGCTGGGTATTGAACTTGCGCGATACGCAGCGAATCCTTGGCGGAAGAAAGCTGCGCCTCGGCGAGAGACAGTTGCGCCGTGGCCTGCGCCTGGGCGGTGAGGTAATCGCGCTGGTCGATGCGCACCAAGAGATCGCCCTTCTTCACGCGCGAGTTATCATCGACCAGAAGCTGCGTCACGTAACCCGATACCTTCGGCACCATGCTCACTGCATTACCATCGGTGTAGGCATCGTCGGTCGACTCCTGATTGCGTGTCACGAACCAGGCTATGAAGCCGGCAACCGCCAGTACCACGACGACTATGGCGATGATTATGAGCGGACGCTTGCTGCGCGGCTTGCCTTCATCCTGATCACCGCCCTGCGCTTTATCTCCGGATGCCTTTTGCGCAGAGTCCTGACCCTGCTGGTCTTGCTGACCCTGCTGGCCTTGCGGCGCGTTATTGGTGGCGCCCTGTGCAGGCTGCTCGTGAGAGTCGTGATGTTCAGCAGCAATTTCGTGTGCGTCGTCGAAAGACATATGAACCTCACTCACGCGATCCGCGGATGCGGAGTTATTCTGCAAAGCCGCTTGACCTAGGTCAAGCGCTCGTTTTAAATGTCTCCTTCAAGCACACGTTTGAAAAACTTGCAAAGCACACAACAAAAATCCCGAAAGAGCGACACGACGCGAAGTCGTCTACTCAAGGCGGCGAGCGAAATCTTCGCTGATGTGGGTTACGACGCCACGACGACTCGCGAGATTTGCGTGAAGGCCGGGGCCAACGCCGCGGCGATCAACTATCACTTCGGCGACAAACTCGGCTTGTACGCAGCCGTCCTGCAGGACATCATCGGCCCTGGCAGCGTGCGGGTACATGAAGAGGCCATGCCGCAGACCAAGCCCGAGCTTGCGCTGCGACAATTCATCGACGCCATGTTCGAGAACTTGTTCTCCACGGGATCCGCAGACCAGTATTCCCGCATCATGGTGCATGAGCTGTCGAGCCCCACACCGGCGCTCGCTCAAGTGGTGGAACGGATCATCAGGCCGCGTGCCAAACTGCTGTCGGAGCTGGTGTTCCGTTATACGGGTCAAGCCTCCTCCTCTCTTGAGACAAGGCTCGCGGTTCATAGTGTCATCGGGCAGGTGATTCATTACGTGCACGCCCGCGCTGTGATCAAGATGATGTGGCCCACATGGAACTTTGATGCGGCGATGCGCAAGCGCATCGTGGACCACATCACGGAGTTCTCCCTCGCCGGTCTGCGGCACATGAAGCGCCCCGCTGCGCGCAGCAGGTCGAAGAAACGGCGTTGACCTCAGGGCGTAAGCGTTGCGCAGGACTGCCGCGTAGGCGCAGGGCGTCTCATATCTGGCTCGATCGAAAACCTCCCGGCGCAGCCGGCTAGCCCGGTGGCTTTGGCGCCTCTTCTTCCGGATCCATGGCGACGAACACACAGCAATTGACGCGCTCGGCCAAAGACTTTCGCTGCGGTCCCGACCACCAGAACCCACCTTTCGGCTGCGGGTAGTGCCCGAGCACGACGAGATCGATCATGAGTCGCCTGGCATATTCGCAGATCTGATCGATGCTATTGCCGTGGGCGAGGTGCCCTTCCGCCCGGACGCCGCGTTCGGTGAGCCATTGGATCGAGCGAGCCAAGATGGCTTCGTGGCCCGTCTGAGTGGCATCCAGAATGCATACGTGTCCGGCGGCGCCCGCCGCAATGACCGGGTCGACATCGGCGGAAGGCGCAACCAGCAGTACGTGCACGTCGGCACGCAGCAGAATCGCCAGCTCCGCGCCGCGCTTGAGCGCACGACGCCCGGCATCCGAGCCGTCATGACACAACAGCACCCGCTTGAACATAAGGATTTTCCAAGAACAAGCCAGATTGAGCGAGTTAGACTATCCGTAAATCTACGCCTTCAGGCCGTTCTCCGTAACCACTTTTTGAGCGCACCGATGTCCGATCCTGACTCCAACCAATATCCTCAAGCGGGATACAAGCGCCTGATTCTTCCCGCTCCTGCAGGCACCAACGGCGTCGGCGGCCCGGATGTCGAGGCGGCTATGTTTGCGCAGCTTGGCCCCGGCTCGGTGTTCATGATGGGGGACAATCCCGCGTTGCCGCGCATGCCCGACAGGCCACGGCTGCTGGATTTCTTTAAATACCGCATCACGGACATCACCTTCCGCCACTTGTTGACCAGCGCCAAACGTGCGTTGGAGAGTGGCCAGGACGAAAAGATCGTGATCGCTTGCCTGCTGCACGACATATCCAACGGCTGCCTCATTAGAAGCGATCACGGCTACTGGGGGGCCCAGATGATTGCACCCTACGTGGACGCAGAAGTCGCATGGGCCGTGCAGAATCATCAGGCGCTGCGATACTTCGCTGACGAGTCGGTAGGCTATAAGTATCCAGAGTCCTATGTTCGCTTCTTCGGCGCCGAGTACTCACCGCCTGAATACATACGCGCCGCCGCCGACGCGGCGCGCAATCACCGTTGGTACATGAGCGCGCGGTTGGTGACCCTCTATGACATTTATTTCTTCGAGAAATCGGATCCCATCGATTTGGAGATGTTCCAGGACATCATCGGCCGCAATTTTAAAGAGCCCAAGGAAGGTCTGGGCTTCGATGGCTCGGGCGTAGCGCATATGTGGCGCAGCGTGATCTGGCCGAATAACGCCCTATAAGATCTCGATGCTTGAGGGAACCCCGCGGCTAGAACGCGGCCGCGACCGATAGCTTGTCCCTGCCGCGATACATCTTGATGGTCACGGTGGGTTTGAGGTGGGTACGCGCCACGGCATCGGTCAGATCGTTCGGCGACCGGATAGGGCGGCCATCGATTTCGTACACCATGTCGCCTACCAAAAGACCGGCTTTCTGAGCCACTGAACCACGGTTCACCGCGGTCAGGAGCAAGCCTCCACGGGGCGGCGTCTCATCGCCACCCTCGATGGCCATTCCCGCCACGCCCAGATCGCGCGGAACCTCCGCGACCGGCTGCCCGCGCGCGTCAAGAGTCCGTACCGCACCGCCCTCATCGGCGACCCGTGCTAGGAGCCCGGCGATCTCGGCGCTGGACAAAGCGCCCTGATAGTCCTTCTTCGGGGGACCGGCGATCTTGAAGGACCAGAGCTCAGCGCTGCCCGAGTTGCGTGCCGCCAACGCCCGCAGCATGCGTTCGTCGACTGGGAAACTTAAGTATTCCGTCACGGTGCATTCGCCAGTCGGGCAATTCAACGATTCGCTGCGGTGCTCAGCTATCGGCACCGAGCGCGATGCGCCATCCTCGGTGAAGACCGCCCTCTGATAGTCGCGGTGGGCGCCTGTATAGGTGAATGAAACCTCGACAGCGAAGGCTTTTTGCCCGGTGTTCTTGTTGAGTACTGCGCGCAGATACTCATCGTCCCATACGGTACGCATCAGTCCGTGCCGCTCGACGAATCCTTTTTCGGTCGATACGGTAATTGTTCCCTGCGGGGCGTTTTCTAGTACCGTAGCAGTTTGGCTGAAATGGTCCGCGCTCAAGCTCAGCAGTTCAGGTTCGCGTGCGGCCGCACCCCCGGCAGTGAAGAGCGCAACAAGAGCCCAGACAGCCGACGTTCCGAGATTGCGTTTTTTTATCATGTTCGCCAGTTACCACTTCTGCGGATTTGCATCATATGCACAAGGAGAAGCTCATGAAAGCAGCAAGACGAGGCCTCGTCACTGTGGCATTGTCCCTGGGTTTCTGCGCGCTCGTCTCGGCGGGCGTGGAGGACCTTACCTCCAAAGACGCCGCCGGCGGGTTGCGCGCAGCCCTCGGGCAAGGCATCGAGACAGCGGTCGCTCACCTGGGTTCGCCGGACGGCTTTTTGAAAGACCCGAAAGTCACCATTCCGCTGCCGAGCGCCCTGGAAAAGGCCGACCGCGCGCTTCGCATGGTCGGCATGGGCGGAGACGCGGACAACCTGAAGGTCGCGATGAATCACGCGGCGGAAATGGCGGTGGGCGAAGCAAAGCCGGTTTTCACCCAGGCGCTGCACCATATGACCCTGAGCGACGCCAAAGCCATCCTCACCGGCGGCGAAACAGCCGGCACCGATTACTTTCGCAAGGCAACCAGTGCAACGCTCACGGCAAAGTTCCTACCCGTCGTCGCGCGCCAGACCGAGAAGCTGCAGCTTGCATCGCAGTATGACCGCGTAGCCGGCAAAGCAGCGGAGCTTGGGTTGGTATCCGCGCAGGATGCCAATGTCAATCAATACGTCACGGCAAAAGCGCTGGACGGCTTGTTCAGCACGATCGCCGACGAGGAACGTGCGATACGCAAAAATCCGATGGCGCAGGCAAGCTCACTCATCAAGAAGGTGTTCGGCGCCATCCGCTAGCTCCACACGCCGAACCTCGCTATGAGAGCGTCGCTCACAGCGAGGAAATAAATGACTAGCCGACCACCACTTCGCTGATCTGGATCACCGGCTGCAGGTCGGTGTAGTTCGCAATGTCGCCCATGATCTCTTTGGCGTGCGGCCCGAATCCCGACTGAAACGCATCGACCGAGTCGCAGAAAATATGACACTGGGCGATATACGGCGCCGGGGCGCCGGGGGCGCCGCCGGCCAGCCCCTTGTCGACGGTGTAGCTCTTGCAAGCAGCACCCATACGCTGCTTGACGAGCGGCATGTGTTTGTCCTTGTAGTAGCCGTGGTCGAAACGGGCACCGGGATTATTGGGGTACATGACACTGACTTTAATCACGCTGGTCTCCTCGGACATATGTGACGGCGCGCCAGCCAAAATGGCCCGCTCTTGCAACCATTGTTGGCCAAAGACCCAGGGGACGTCGAGAAAATTTCGATGTGCGCCGACCGCAGCCCGGTTTCTGCCTGGCTAACCGGCGTTAAAGCGGCACGCGGTCTTCGGCGGGCACGCACCAGATATCGATGGGCTCGCGTCGCCCCCGCAGCTCCAACTGTGGCAATTGCAGGTAGGACCTACCGTCGCGCGAACGCTCACCCAGCGCCTCGGCGACGGTGCACGAAAACAGCAATTCACCCGCCCGCGCACGGCTGCAAAGCCTCGCAGCCACATTCACGGTATCGCCCACCAAGGTGGTCATTCGGCGTCGCGGCGGACCTAGGATACCGAGCGCGACTTCCCCCATATGCACCCCGACGCCGATTCCGGACTCGATGCCAAGATCGCGTCGCCAGCGATAGGCAATGGGCGCAAAATTTTCCAAAATGGCATGGCCTGCCGCGAGCGCATCGGCGGCCCCCACGCTGCTTTCATCGTGCACGCCAAAGCCGGCCATGATCCCATCGCCCGCCATATGGAACAGTTCTCCGCCAAACAGCGCCGTAGCGCTGGCGAGCACACGAAGAAACTCATCAAGCAGCGGCACGAGCTGGGCGGGAGGTAAGAGTTCAGCAAGTCCCGTGTAGCCGCGCAAATCCGCAAACAAAACCGTTCCCCGCACCGTCTCCACGGGGATTCCGCGCACCCGCGTAACGACCATGTTTTCAGAGGGACGCAGCCGGGGTCCGGCACCCGTGGGCGGCTTGCGGTAATTTGAATGGTTCATCGGCGTAATAATTATGCACGAAGCACACCGCAAGCGCAGGTCGATTCCCGCTTTTTCGGTGACAACGCCCTGAAGCCGCTCGGTCACCGGACAGCAACATCTCTGTCATGCGAAACTGCCGGCCGGAGGCCGCAGCCGCGCCGTGAGCCCATTGTTGACTCAATGGCGCGCGACAGAATGCTTTCGGAATCCGCTCGAAGCGGCTTACCCCACCCCGGCGCGGGCGGCGACATGTGGTCGAGTCGCCCTCGAAAGACCGATCACCTGCCGCCGGCGGCAGGCGGCTAAAGCTTGCGAATAAACTTCCTCTACGTCCCGGTACCGCAGCATCGAGTGGCTGTGGACCTCAAAGCGAGGTCGGCCGCGCGCTATGCTGTGCGCGACATCGTTTAACATTGAGGGCATACGACATGACAAGAACACAATGCATTGCGGCCGTGCTTCTCAGCCAGATGCTGCTGTCCGGCGCCTCGATCGCCGACTCTTCTGCGACGGTCAAGCAGCTGATGCAGAAAGACCTCGTGAGTGATCCGAGCAAGGAGGCAGTAATGGTGACGGTGGAGTACGGTCCCGGCGGTGCATCACTGCCGCATCGGCACGACGCCCAGGTCTTTGTATACGTATTGGAGGGTAATCTGACCATGCAAGTGAAAGGCTCTGCACCGGTCTCCTTGCATCCCGGTGACACATTTTACGAGGGACCGGAGGACATTCATCTGGTCTCCGCCAACAGCAGCAAGACCGCGCCGGCCAAAATTCTGGTGTTCATCGTCAAGACCAAAGGTGCTGCAGCGAGCCGCCCGGCCTCTTGAGGTGATCAGATTCGATACTGCTCCGCCGTAACCGGCTCCATCCAAATGACGTTCCTGCCATCGAGAGCCTCCTGGATGGCGATGTGAGTCATGGCGGTATTGGGCGTGGCACCGTGCCAGTGGCGATGCCCGGGAGGACACCAGATTACATCGCCCGCTCGAATCTCCATGACCTCCCCGCCCTCACATTGAGTCCACCCGCATCCGGCAGTCACGCAGCGTCTGGCCCAACGGGTACGTGTGCCAATGGGAGCGGGCGCCCGGTTCGAAGGTGACGCTCGCGCAGGAGAGCCGCGAAGGTTCCGGCTGGCTATGCAACGGATCAATTCGCACCGTGCCCGTGAAGAAGTCCGCGGAGCCCCGGATGGAGGCTTGCGAGCCTGCTCGCTTCAGTTGCACGATCCAGTTCCTCTCCTGATCAACCCGACTCGAGCGGGTAGCCCGCCTCACGCCACGCCTTCATGCCACCGTCGAGCGCGATCGCCCGCTGAAATCCGATCTGCCGCAACGTGGCGGCGGCCAACGTGGAAATTCGTCCGAACTCGCACACGGTAAGGATTCGCAGCGTGGGGTCTGGCAGTTCCTCGTTCACCCGCAGTTCGAGCTGACCGCGCGGTAGGTGACGCGCCGCAGGCACGTGTCCAGCGACAAACGCATCGCGTTCGCGCACGTCGAGCACGACGAGTTCGGCGTCCTTTGATTCGATTCGTGACTTGAGCTCTTCGAGCGACATGAAGGGCACGGTATGAGCCGCCTCCGACAGGAGCTGCGCCACCGTCTTGCCGCCGGAGAGATTCGTGCGCAGAGCTTCCGTGAGGTGTGCGGGCATGGACAGATTGAGATTGCGCATCATTTCGACAAATTCGGCACGGCCGCGCTTCTGCAGTCGCGGGTTTTGCTCGAGTTCCTTTGCCAACGTCGTGTGATCACGGTTCTTGTACTCGTGCGCCGGATGAACTTGGAGGTCAGGGTCTAGTTTCAAGACACGGTTGAACAGGCTGTCGTACAGCGCTTCAGGATCGCCGGTCGGCAAATCCGTACGACCGGTGCCACCGATCAAGAGCGTGTCTCCCGTGAACAACCGATTTTCGACACGCAGACACATTGAATCGCGCGTATGCCCGGGCGTGTGCAGAAAATTGATGCGCAGCTTGCCGAGCACGAGTGACTCGCCGTCGCCCACACGCATATCAACGAACGGCGCAGGACTTAACTGGTGCATGGTAATCGGCACCTGCAGTCGGCGCGAAATCTCTCGCGTTGCTGAGAAATGGTCTGCGTGGGTGTGCGTATCGATCAATTGACGAATACGCAGGCCATGCTGACCCGCGAGCGCAAGATATCGATCAATTTGGCTCAGTTCAGGATCGATCAACACCGCTGCGCATGTATCCGCGCAGCCCACAAGATAAGACCTGCAACCACCGGTCGCTATCTGTTCGAAGACCATGATTTCACGCGTTTTATTGGAGTAGTTGCGGAATGTTACCCTCTGGTACCGCCCGGGGGGTAGCAAAACCAGCGCGCCGCAATTCAAACCGTATGACCCAACTGCGCCAGAAATCCCCAACTCGGAAAGCCCATACCTCCAGGCGAGCTAGTCTGCCTTCGGGCAATCGTAGGGCGGAATCACCATCAGGGCTATGCCGTGCTGCACCTCCGATATGAAGCGGTTTTCGAGCCGGTAGGCCTCTCGTTCACGCGCTACACGGGTGTTGCAGTCGCTGCCGGCAAACTTGCCGCTGTGGTGCTGCAACCAGTGAATAACTTCGTGAAACCGAAGATGATCGGCAAGATCTGTATCGCCAATATCGGTACGCAGATATAGGACGTCATGGTCGAGGTAAGCCGCATAGATCGGGCAACGGTGCCCATGACAGACGAGGTCCGCCATTGCCTCGGGACTGAGCAATTGCTCGGATAGGGGAGCTTCAGGTCGTTCGTAGCCGGAGAGCGCGACTGCGGAGTCGATGAGCGACGACAACGGCGTGGGCTCCGACGCCGACGCCAGGAACGATGCGGTCAAAAGGAGAAGGAATCCTAGGGTCAACCCGCCCAAGCGGCGACTGATGATGCCGAACAACAAGATCACTGACGAAGTGAGTTTGGCCTGATTATGTAGGCCCTTGCGCATGGCCTACCCGCCTTCTGAAGGACACAGGGAACCAAGGGATCGGCCGCCAGGCGACGCGGCAATCAGGCGCATGGACGGACGCCCGCCGCGCGTGTGCGCTCACGCGATAACGCAACGGCCGCCAGGACGTAGTGCAGAGAAGCCCATACATACAGAAGCACAGTCACAACGAGACTGCGGCGCGTCGCGAGTTCCAGGCTGGCGGCACAAGCCATCTTGATCGGCCCGACAGCGGGGGTTCCTCCCGCGACGCAGATCTTTTGAAAGGACACATCGCCCAGAGTCTCCCGGATGAGAGTCGCAGCGTTGCTCGCGGCAAAAAGCGATTGCGCAAAATGATCGATCAGCCCGCCGGTGAAGAGCGGTCCACAACCCAGGCCGATTAGCGTCAAAAAGACGTAAATGATGGCGGTCGCGGTGGCGCGACGACGCGCGTCCAAAGAATTTTGAATAATGCCAAAGGTCGGACCGAACGACAGATATTGGAAAAAGCCGGCAATGGCAAGCAACCACGCGCTCGCAAGCCAGTTTCTCTGCAAGAAGCTCAAACAGAATAACGGTGCCGATACGAGCAGTCCGATCGCGGGAATCAACGCGTACCAGCGCGGGTGACGCGCACCCAGATAATCCGTCAGAAATCCCCCGCCGAGTAATCCCACGCCGACCGCGGCCCCTCCTGTGAGCGCGGAAATCACACCGATGGTGGCGTAGTCGAGCTCGAAGGCGCGAGCAAAGTAGCTCGGTACGAAGGCATAAGAGCCCTGAGCCACGAAAGTCGCGATGACCACGCCCACAATGATGTTCGCGGTCACGCCACGCGTGAAGAGTTGCCGGGCGATGATGCAGAATTCAGCGAATTCCGTGCGCAAGCCGTTGTAGACGAGCGTCGCTGCGACCGCCTCCGATGATGCATTTTCCGAGAAACCTCGAGGCGGCTCGCGAACAAAGCGGGCCAGAATGAGCGCCACCAACAACCCCGGCAGGCCCACCACCAGACAAGCTGAGCGCCAGCCGAAATGGGCGGCCATGTAGCCGCCCACGAGCGCGCTCAAAATGTAACCCAGGGAAATCCCACAGGAATACACCGAAAGCGCGGTGCCGCGGCGCTCGGGATGCACATAATCAGCGATCAAAGAGTGCGCCGGCGGCGTGCATCCAGCCTCGCCCACCCCGACGCCCATGCGGATCAGGAGTAGCTGCGGAAAATTTGCCGCAGTGCCGCACAACGCGGTCAGGCACGACCAGACCGCCATGGCGATGGAAATGATCGCGACCCGGCTCAAGCGTTCCGCGAATCGCGCGATGGGCAGGCCACTCATGGAATAGAGAACGGCAAACGCCGTTCCCACCAACAATCCCAATTGCGTGTCGGAAATCCTCAGGTCCAGCTTTAAGGGCTGGCCGATGATCGCAATCAGGGTCCGATCGGCGCTGTTGAGCGTGTAGGCGAGCGTCAGCAGCAAAACCACCTTGCGCTGTTCGGCGTACGAGAATCCCGGCGGCGCGATCAGGGCGCCGCCTTGGCCCCTCGACGATAAATCAATCATTCGGCCCGGGCCGCCGCTCGCGCTTCCTCGGTCCAGTCCGACTCGATGTAGAAGGGGCCCGGCTTGTCGAGCAGCGCCTCATATTTGCAAATTTGCGGCGTGGCTCCGAGCGGAGTCGAGATTCCGTCACGAAAGGCCCACTCGCCGCGCTCGCTGTCGGCGGCCCTCACGTAGCTGTTGATCATGAAGCGCCGGTCGAAGGTGCTGACATTCGGGCTCGAGCTGTGAACGGTATAGAGAGTCCAGAGCACCAGGTCTCCAGGCTCCATCTCGCACGTGATGATCGAGGCGGGATCCAATCCGACGCCGCGAAGCGAATCGTCGGAAGTCTTGCCCGTCATGATGTCGCCATCCTCCGAAAGCCCAAGATAGCCGCGCAGGTGACTCCTCGGCACGATCTGGAGGGCTCCATTGGCGGCGGTCTGCCTATCGATCGCCAGGCCGGTGGTGACGGTTCCTTGCAGAAGGTTTTTTACCGCGTCCTGATTGCGAAAGCGGGCATCCTGGTGGTAGCGATAGTAGGTATATTTGGCGCCCGGCGGCTTCCAGTGCAGCTGGTGAGTAATCTGCTTGATGTCGCGACCGAGAAAAGGTTCCAACAGCTCGAAGTAACGCGGATCCCTGCGCATGCGTTCGAGGTAGGCACTGATCCACGCGGTCCAGTGAGCCTGGATGACGACTCTACGTTTGGCCTGCGGGTCGTCGAGCACCTCGAACAGAAGATTCTTATCTCGGTAGGAGGTGCGATGCTTGAGGCCTTCCGCATACATGCGGTCGGTTTCATCGGCGACTTTTTTGATCTCGTCGGGATCGAAGAAGCCTCGGACAAAGGCGTAGCCCTCCGAGTACAGTTGCTCGACGAGTTCTTTCGACATGGTGCTTCTCACATCGTGCTTGCTGACCGCGGCGAAACCCACGCCTCAGTTCAAGTCACTCTGATCGACCACCAGAAAAAAGTAAAGGCACTCCTCACCAAGCCCGGAGTCTGCTTTCATGCAGAGGTCAGGCGGCGAGGCGTTTGAATACACGGGCAAAGCGAGCCAGGCATCGGCCCGCAACTGCAAGATCGCGGCAATTGGACAGATGAGCGCAGCAATCGCACCGGGTTGCGGCCAATTAGATTGGCAAAGGCATTTGCGCAGCTTCGCAAGCTGACGGGAGCGGCGCGCGCGAGCCCTGTGAGGGCGTCGCCTCTGCATGCCCTCATCTGATTTCATCCACCCCGAGGGGTCGCGCCGCATCGCCGCTTCGCATCAGCGCGCTAACGTGCCGGCCTGCCCGAGAAGCCGCTGGCGCTGCGCAGCGCATTGCCGTCCAACAGCTTTCCGTCGAGCATCACCTGGCTCACATGACGTAGATCACTGATCTTCTCGGCGGGATTGCCCTCGACCAGCACGAGGTCCGCGTCCTTCCCGAGCGCGATGGACCCGGTATGCGAGTCCGCGCCAACCAAGCGGGCCGTTTGAATGGTGGCACTGGCCAGCGCCTCGGACGGCGTGAAGCCGGCCTCCACGTAGAGTTCCAACTCGCGGACCAACTCCATGCCGGTTCCATCCGTGCCTGCGACCACCCGCACACCGGCGCGGTGCAACGCTTCCACGACGGCCTCGCACTTGGCAAAGCTCGCACGAAAATCCGCGCGGGTCAGATCCGGTGGCACGCTGAAGCCGCCCTGGCGGAAGCCGCGCTCGACCGCCGGCGGTAGCGTACCAACGTAGGGTGCATAGGCGGGCGACAGATCGCCGTTTTCAGGAACGAACAGACTCTCCGCAACCACCAGGGTCGGATCTACGCTGATATGGCGCGCCGCCATTTTTGCAATGAGGGATTTCATCGGTTCGGCATTCAAGTCCAGATTTCTGGCATAGCGGCCCGTCCCTTGAAAACGCGCGATGCCATTGGAGTTCTTGACGACACTGTCCGGCATTGCCTGCATGGTCACGAAATAAATATGGGTAATCTCATCGTAACCGTCATCAATCGCCTGCGAAGGGCGCATTCCCGCCGGAAGATGCCCGTGTACGTGTAGCCCCAGGCGGTGCGCCTCCTGCGCCGTGGCACGCACCCACGCAGGGTTGAAACTGCCGTAGATTTTGATGGCCGCAAATCCCTCCGCCTTGGCCTGGCGCACCTCCTTAAGTGCCTCGGCCTGCGAGTGCGCCACTGTGGCAATCTGCGCGGTATTCGGACCCTGGCCGTCAAGCAGCACCGACGGGTAGACATGCGGCGCCAAAAGTTCGCCCTTGGCGCGACGTGCTGCGCGCGCCAGAGTCAGGCGATTGTCGTTGCCGGGATCACGCACGGAGGTAATGCCGAGCGCCAGCAGCATAGGTCCGCTGGCGTCGTCCGGTACGTGTTGATGCGCGTCCCAAAGTCCAGGCGCCAGCGTCTTGCCGCGCCCATCGATGACCTCGGACCCCGCAGGAGGCTTGATCGCGTCAGCAGCGCCGATGTGCGTGATCTTGCCTGCCTCGATTACCACCGTTTGGTCTTCGACGAAACGCTCGCCATCGAGGAAGGCGCGTACATGAGTGAACGCCACCGCGCCGGTGGGCGTCCTGACCAGCGACTTCGCGAGCACCGGCGACTGCTTCGCCAAGGCATCGTCCTGCGCCTTTTCGAGTTTCTCGAGCGAGTTCTCATAGCCGGACGGCAGCCAGGAAAGCGCACCCACCTGTGCGAAGAATCGATTGCCATCCATCCAAATGGGCAACGGGGTATTAAGGAGCCCGGTAACCGAATAGAGGCTCACCTGCTTGGTCCTCGTCCCCTGCCCCACCTCGGTGGTGGTAAGGAGTTCGGCATGTGCCCTGCCGCCTGGCAGCAGCGCGAGAGTTGCGTTGGGCGCCGCCACCAGGGCTTCCATGGCGAGAGCCATCACATCAAGTGGGCCGCCGAAGGCGATGTACTCGGCTGATTCGCGGTCGCTGCTGGCGCCCGCGTCCACCGGGCTTTTCCAGTTGGATCGACCTGCAGTGATCGCAAAGGTCTCGGCGGCATCGCCATTCGGCGTGAAACCGCGGATGGTGAGCCGATCGATCATCTTGTCAGCGCCCAAATGTGAAGCGCTGTCGAGTTCGGAGGCCTGACCGCGAAGCAGCAGGCTTTCCCGGCCCATGTTGACCCCGCTGGCGGTGATCCAGCGTGTTGATTGGCCATGCCTTCCGGCCGCGGACAAAATGGTGAAATGTTCGGCGTCCCTGGGCGGCACCGCGAGATCTTTGATGCCGGTGTCGGCGTGGGCGAGCATGCCGTACATGGCGAGCATCAAGGCGGAAACGAACCGCAAGGGATTGAAGTGCAAGCGGATGCCTCCGCGCGGTTTCAGCGTCACGATTCCCCCGCCTTGCATGCCATCCCCTGATATCTCGCCGGTTCGAGTTGCGTGAGCCAAAGACATGTAAGAACTGACCCCACGGTGCCGGCCGGAATGGGCGCGAGTGTATCAGTTAGAAGGGATAATTAAGTCCGGTAAATACCGCAGCGCCATCGCTGCCTATGCCGACATCGACATATCCGACCACAAAGGGCCGGGCAATCCCGCGGAAGCCGACGCCGTACACCTGGTGGACGTGATCGATGGGAAAGGAACTCGCCTGAGAGAAAACCCGGCCCACGTCGATGAACGGCGCGATCTCGATATCGACATCGGTTGTTTCCGCGTTGAAGGAGAAAATCTTGCGGCGAAATTCGAGGCTCGCGGACATTGCGTCGCGATCGTAGTACCGCCCGTTGCCAAAGCCGCGCAGCTGCTGCGGGCCGCCGATCTCGCTTTGGCCACCGCCCAAGTTAGACAGCGCCCAGAACGGCACGTCATTGGCGGTTGGCATGTAACGCAGCGAACCATGCGCAGCCAGCACGGAATCCGCCGCGATGGGCCAGAAGAGCCGTCCATCGACGCCGGCCTCGCTGTACAGAGAGTTGTTGAACAGGCCGTCACGGCTCGCCATTCCCGAATACACCACCCACTTCATGCCGCGAGTCGGTACTGTGAGATCGTCGCGCGTGTCGTACACGACCGACAGCCGGTTCAAGAACTCTTTGTTGGTGTGCAGGCCCACGAGGTCGGGAAAACTTGTCTGCGTGGAAGGCAGTTGCGGCAAGGTGCCGGGCAGCACATCGATCACCTGCAGGCGAGCCGTGTAAAGGATCTGCCAGGCACGATTCAAGTTGAAGCCGACCTGTGGCTGCACCATTTCGCGTTCGTCGGTGTAGTTACTCTGCGCGGAAGTTCGCGAGGCGTTCCCAAGGCCGTAGAAACGCCCGGTGCCGCTGCGCTCGAAAATCGTGTTCAGAGTAAATGACCAGCGCTGGTCGCGCAGACGCCCATCCTCGAATTGCAGCTCTACGTTGCGTTCTACCCGCTCCTTGATCCCTGCGAGCACCGACCACTGTTCGTCCGCCGAGTCGTACGCGTAGAGACGGCCATGCAGGCCCCAGCCGAAATAAGGATTGTGGATGATGTCGGGGGCGATGATCCGGCTGATCTGGTTCTGATCGTTCGATTTCACCCATGTCGGCAGCAGTCCCAAGGTGGTACCGCTGTCCGGATCCACCGCAATGACCGGCACCGGAATGAAGGGTGCCGTGGCGGGATTGAACCAGCGGCCTATTCCCGAGGCCGGCGGCGGCTGAACGGGAATGGGTCCGCCCGGCACGGTCTGACCCGGATCCTGATCGGCCTCCTCCGAGCGGCTCACGCCGGGCGCAAGGCACAGGGCGCATGTGAGCAACGCGAGCGTGGCGATGATCCCTCGCCTGTTTGGCCCGCGCCGCAAATTCATTGCATGAGCCTGGCGAACCCCGACAGCAGACGCCCCATGTCCGACGCCGTCAACTCGCCCATGGTGGAGATCCGAAACAGGCTGCTCGCCAGATTGCTCTGGCCGGCATAGATGACGAAGCCCTGCTGCTTCAGCTGGTCATGCAGGTTGGCATAGCTCAAATTGCGCGGCAATTGATAAGAGCGCAGTACCACCGACGATTCCTCCGCCTTAAGAACACTGGCGATGCCAAGATCCGATAGACCGCAACGCACTTGCTCCGCAAGCGCGGCGTAGCGCCGGTACCGGGCTACGCGACCCCCTTGTTCCTCGTATTCTCGCAATGCCTCCACCAACGCGTAGTAAGCGTGAACCGCGGGCGTGAAAGGCGTATTACGGGCGTCCTGCAGGCGCGACAGGCGCGCAAGGTCCAAATAGTACGTGCGACTGGCGGCAAGAGCCAGAGCGTCGCGTCTGACAATAACGAAGGCGGCACCGGGAACTCCGTGTAGGCATTTGTTGGCGGTAGCGGCCACCGCAAACAGACTGCCTTCGGCAAAATCCAGGGATTCGGCGCCAAAGCTGCTGACCCCATCGAGCAGCAGTCCTACACCGTACTCACGACATAGCCCGCAGAGCCCCTTCAGCTCGTTCAACCTTCCCGTGGTGGTTTCATGATGGACCACGGCAATATGACTGAATCGGGGTGCATTGCCCTTGGCCAGCAGCCGGCTTTCGACGGCCTCAAGGTCCAGAGGAGCCATCCAGTCGCCGATCAGGCGTTCGTGCGGAATGCTGTACTGGATGCAAATCTGCGCAATGCGCTCGCCGTAGACGCCGTTTTCCGCGATGAGGAGCCGGCCGGCACGCGGCACCAGCGCCGCAATCATGCTCTCGACGGCGCCGGTTCCGGACGCGCTCATCAACACGGCGCTCCACTGTTCCGGGCTCAAGCCATATACCGCCAGCAAGCGGCGGCGTGCCTCATCCTGGAGATCGAAGAACTCCGGCTCGCGGTGACAAAGATCGGGTTGGCGCAGCGCATCCCGTACCCGAGTGCTCAAGGTGACCGGACCGGGGTTAAGTAACAGCATGGGCTCTCGGATGCGAAAAATGGCGCATGAAACGAATACGGACTTCCTCGGGAGTCATGGCTGGACGAGGCAAGTCCTTGGGCGTTCCGGTTTTGATATGCAACCGGGCAAAGCGGGGACCTGAAGCGGCGCATCCCAGCCAACTGCGCAGCGAGCCAATCTGGCCGAACTCCTCACTGTGTGCGTAGCCGCATGCTTGCGCGATGTGCGCAAACGCGACACTCGCAGAAACCGTGGCCTGCCCGCCCGTCGAGTCGTGAGCGCCGTTGTCCAGCATCAAGTGCGAGAAGTTCTTTGGCGCATACGCACCCACGGTTGCGTACGCGCCGAGCCGCATGAGCGCCGCGCCGTCACCGTCGAGCGCGAGCACGCGCTGCTCCGGCCGGGCCAGCGCCAGCCCGAGCGCGAGCGGCACCACGCAGCCCATGGATCCGACCATGTACAGCTGATTGGGTCGATCGGCTATGGCATACAGTTCACGACCGCAGAACCCGGTCGTCGCAAGCAGCGCCACGTCGGTATCGATCGCTTGAACCACGGTCCGCAGCGCCTCGTTTCGGGTCGGGCGATCTGCGTCCGAATCTGCCTGTGAGTGCGCCGCACTTGGGTTGGGTACCGGAAGCCGTGCTTGGCTCCGCAAGGGAAACTCCGCCACGCTGCCCTTTTGCATGAGGAACGCGAAGGGCCGCTGGTGCGAGTCCATGTAGTCGACGGCCCGCCGCAAGGCAGGCTCAACCTGCGCCCGGTCGGTCGGAAACAACTCGAACGGAATCTGCATGGTCTCCAACATCTTGGGCGTGATCGGCCCCATGAGCCCATGCTGCGGTTCGTCGCTGATGCCCGGCTGCCCCCGCCAGGTCACGATGAGGAGTTGGGGTAGCTTGAATGTGGCCGTGAGCGAGGTCAACGGACTGACCGCGTTGCCGAGGCCTGAGTTCTGCATCATCGCGATGCCGCGCCCAAAGCCGCCCGCGCCGTCGCCCGCCAGAGCGACGCCCGCGATGAGCGCAACCGCGTCGCCCTCGTTCGCCATGGACACGTAGCGGAGCGACTGGTCCTGAAGCACGTAGTTTATGAACGGCGTCAAAAACGAGCACGGCACGCCCGCATACCAGCGAAAGCCGAAGCCACGCGCGGCCTCGACGAAATCCCGCGCCTCTATCATCGTTTCAGGCTCAACTCGCGTTTCATTGACCGAGCGGCGACTGCGCGTGCGCGAAATCCACAGCCTGACGCAGATCCTCCAAGTCATTGACCCCTCGCCAATGACCGTGCACGTAGAGGACCTGAATCTCGCCGCCCTGGGCGATGAGCATATTCATGAGCGCCAGCATGTCCAAGGAATCGAAATCCTCGCGGCCGCGCAACGCCGCCAGCGCGGTCCTCAGCCTCGGCAGCCCGCGTCGGCTCACGTTCAGCATGCCGATCCAGCGGCCGTCGGCCGCCCGACCGTTGAGTTCGGGCGAAGCATCGACGCGCTCCAGGAGCACCGGAGCGTCGAGCAGGCCTCGGTCATCGATGCGCGAACAGTACGCGAAATCCCGCACCGTATGTCCGCCCTGCATCGTCGAATCGATGACCACAGAAAACTCCGCGCTGCTCTCCACTAGGCTCCGCAGCACGTAACTGCGGAACAAAATGTCGCCGTACGAAATCACCACGTCCGACTCGACTGCTCCGATCGCGCAGGCGAGCGATGCGAGTTCGCCGGTCTCCGCGTAACGCTCGTTTTTCACCAGTTTGATGCCCGCCGTGTCGATGGCGTCGGCCCGATAGCCGCCGACCACGGTGATCTCATTGATCTGCTGCTTCTTGAATCCGTCCACGAGCCAACGGAGCAGCGGCTTGCCGGCGATCGGCAACATCACTTTGGGACGATCCTCGGTCAAAGGCTCCAGCCCTTGACCGCGGCTGGCAGCCAGCACCACGGCAGCGCGCGAATGACTCGAGCCTGACAGATAGATGCGTTCGGCGGCTGAATACTCCTCCGCATCCTGCAGCCTGAAGATCTCTTCCACCGACACGATGCGATCCTCGACGTTGACCAAGGTCTGGCTGTCGAAGATTTCCCGCGCAACCGTCTGCATGGCGGAGGCTGCGGAGCGCACCAGGTGATTGGCCCAGATGACCGTGCTGATGCCCGCCTTGCGGAAGACTTCCGTGGGGGTCGAGTAGTAACGCGTCGGCACTATGACCAGGGGCAAACGGCGGCCCCACTCGCGCGCGAACGTCACGATTTCGTCGGCCTTGGAGAGCTTGCTATGAATCAGGATCGCATCGGCGCCGGCTTTGCGGTACGCCTCGGCGCGACGCAGCGCCTCCTCCATGCCCCAGCCCGCGATCAATGCCTCGACGCGCGCCACGATGCAGAAATTGGCGTCCTGCTGCGTGTCCTTGCCGGCGGCGATCTTGCCTGCAAACTCCTCGACGTCGGCCAGCGGTTGGCGTTCGCCGTTCAGGAAACTGTTGGTCTTGGGAAATACTTTGTCCTCGATGCAGACCCCGGCGATGCCGCGCTGCTCGAGCTTGCGCACCAGCCGGCGCATGTTGTTGAAGTTGCCGTAGCCCGTGTCGCCATCGAGGAGAATCGGCAGATCGCTGGCATCCGCCATGAACTCCAACATGTCCACGACCTGCGTCCAACTCGCCTCGTTATTGTCGCGAACCCCGAACTGCGCGGAGATGGTGAGCCCCGACGCCCAGATGCCCTTGAAGCCCGCCTCGCGCACGATGCGCGCCGACAGACCGTTATGGGCTTCCATGAGGAACTCGAGCTCCGGACTGAGAAGCATCTGGCGCAGTTTGGAACTGCGCGATTCGACCGCTGTTGCGGCCTTGGGGAAGTGCTGAGCGGAAGCATTCATGGGGTTGCTACTCCGGAAAGTGGTTGAAGCTGCGGCAATATTTCCTTTGCCGCACGGGCGACATCAACCGGAAAATCTATCTCGATCCACGGTGCGCCGGTCACATCGGCCACCTCGATCGGCTGTGCGCGCTCGCGAATGAAATCGCGGACGGCCTCTTCATGCGGTAGATGGGCGCGATCCGCATCGACGTACTCCTCCACCAGTTCGGCCAGGCGTCGCGCGCCGGCCTCGCTGAATCGGAAAAAGCCCACCGACTCGCCGATATCGTCGTAGGTTAAATCCTGCTCCAGCTGCTTGCGAAGCTCGATGGGCACTCCGCCCTCGATACATACCTTGACCGGTTCATCGCCCGGCTCGAAATCCTTATCCACCAGCAAGCGATTAGCGGCGCCGGAGCCTTGCGTCAGCGCGCGCATGATGCGTTCGTCGTACAGCACATCGGCGTCCATCAACAGTACATCGCCCCCGCGCGTCAACTCGTCCATCACCGTGTAGACGGTGAGCACGCTGCCGAGGTCGAACCGCGCATTGAGAACGATCCCCGGCCGCGGCTGCCAATCGAGGCCGGCAATTGCAGCCTCCACCTTCTCGTGCTGAAAGCCGAGCGCCAAGACCACATCGTCGATGCCGGCGTTGCGCAGCATGATCAAATGCCGCTCCAGAAGGGTCATCTCGCCGAAGCGCAGCAGGCACTTGGGCATCTCTTCGCCTTCATGCTGCTGCAAGCGAGAGCCGCGTCCGGCTGCCAGGATAATTGCGCGCATCAGATTCCTTGTTGCAAAAAAGCAGACAAATTTTACACAAAGCCCGCGCGTCGCGTGGTTGCGCGCGACGCCAGGTGCAGATACAAAAGTCCGGGCAGCCCAAGAAGCAGCTCGCGCGCCCGTTTCGCCAGCGACAATGCCACTCCTGCATTGGGCGGCAGTCCGGCGATCGGAGCAAGCAACAGGTATCCGCCCTCCTGGACACCCAACGCACCCGGGATGGCGAAGCCGGCGCCGCGTATGGCCTGACCCAGGCTTTCGAGCAGCAGCGCATCGGCCCAGGTCACCGGCATGCCAAGGAACAGCGTGATGAGATAAACCTCGCCGACTCCGACGAACCAGCCCGCAAGATTCAACAGCAGGCACCACACCACAGGCCATGCCCGCTGGCTGTAGGTCGACTGTACGGCGGCGTCGATGGCCTGCGCTTGATGCAACAGCCCCGACCAGTCGCGCTTTTTCGAGACGCGCATCACCCACCCGATGACCTTGCCGAACATGCCGCGGCGCTGCAGCCAAAAAAATCCGCCGACCTGGACTGCAAGAAAGGCGCTCGCCAGCAGGGCCGAGGTGCGCAGCGCATCCTGGGACAGGTGTCCGGCATGAACGCCCAGCAACAGGACCCCGATCAGCGCGAACATGATCTGGGCAAAAGTCTGCATCGTGGTGCTGATGGTGATCGCGGCAGCGGCGTCGTCCATGCGCATGCCAAGATGCGCAAGATGCCGCGCCATCAATACCGGTCCGCCCAGTTGCCCCGCCGGCATCAGACTGTTCGCCGACTCGCCCACCCAACGCACGAGTACCGCGTCGCGAAAAACCCGCCGGGTGCGGCGTGCAAAAAGCACCACGATAGCCATGGCGTCGATGATCAGCGGCAGCAGATGAAACGCCGCGACCACGAGCAGACCCCAACCGGCGTGCGACAGCGTGCTGAGCACGGCCGGCAACCCCTGCGACAGGAGGATCGCCACGAACAGCGCAACGCCTGCGCTCAACAGCCAAACCGCGGCCTTGTTCATTGCGCGTTTCGCGCCCTGCCCGTTAAGCGCCGAAACACCTGCCGGAAACCAAAGTAGGCGACCGCATCCTTCATGTTGGAGATGAGCCGCCACCAGGCGTGCATGTTCGGATCCGTGACGTATTCGAAGGTGAGCGAGACGCGATATTCACCCTCGCCGATTGGCGTGATTCGATGCCGAAGCTTGTCCCCGTCGAAAAATACCAGTCCGCCGGGCGGTATCCGCACTGCGCCCTCGACAATCGGGCGGCCCGCTTCACGGGTGTGCAGCTGATATTCGAGGCGGCAACTCGAGCTATCGACCACCCCTAAGAGCAGTGTGTAGCGCCGCCCCTTGTAGTACGAGGTGTCGTAATGCCAACCGATGTGATCGCCGGGGCGTGAGTAATAGTAGAGCGCATAGGCATGCGGATCATCGGGAGGCGAGAACTCCAGTCGCTCGCCGCAGACTCGTTCGAGAAAGCGCAGCAGCGCGGGCGAGCGGTACAGGGCCGCAATGAAAGGCGCCAGCCGGTCGATGCTGTGGCGGCTGACGCTGCCTCCTTGCTTGTGGCCCGGCAGGTAGTTGCGATTAAGATCGGTTTGCGCGGCATTTGCCGCTGCGATGAGTTCGCCCAGCAGTGACTCGGGAAGAAACTGGTTCAAAACGAGAAAGTAGCCCTGCGCGAGGAACTCGCGTGCCGCTCCATCGGCATCGATTGCCGCAACGTGCGTGGCGAGCGCGGTATTCAGGGCAGCCGCATCATCAGGCGGCGGCCCGACATCGATATCCCTGGCGGCCATGATCTACGGAGTGACCCCGGAGGATACCGGGCGATCGCGACGCAGGAGGCGCCAGTAATCGACGCTCACCCAGATCGCGAACAGCGGTGAGACCACGGCGGCCGTGAGCAGAAGCGGCGCCAGAATGTTGAAAATCGTGGCAAGCGGAAACAGGTACAGCACATCCTCAGTTTCGAAGCCGCCAAGCGATGCTTGTTGGGTAGCCGACTTGCCGAGCGCGTCCTCGATGCGCATGCGTAAATAAAAGATCAGGCTCACGGAAATTCCGGCCACCGTACCCAACAGCAGCGGCGATACCTCCAGCGTCGATCGGCCGCCGTTGAGCACCCCGATTCCGATGGCCACAAATAGCAAAATGGTGACCACCGCATCGCTTGCAAGATCGTACAGGTGGCCGAACCGGCTGGTTTTACCGCTCAGGCGCGCGAGTTCGCCGTCCGTGTGGTCCAGGAAATTAGACAACACCAACAGCACCGCGGCGACGTTCGACCATGAGTAGACGCCCGGCACGAAGGCCGCAGCCGCTGCAAGCCCTACAACCAACCTGACCGTGGTCAGCATATTGGGCGTAATGCGGGAGTCCTTCAGAGGAGCGACCAGGCGACGCGCCAAACGGGCATCCCACGGACGGCTGCGGGTGTCATTGAAGGTTAGATTCGATGGATTGAGCATCAATCAGGTGCCTGCCCAAGGCTGGCGATTGCGAACGGATATGCCTATGTTACGCCTGTTCTTGGTGCGCCATCAAAGCGAAATCAACCCCCGCCGGCCATAATTCCAGATATTTCAGGCTCGAATTTCGTTTGACGGTGCGGCTATTACTTCGGCGCGACACCGCAGCGGGCGAGCACACCGCGAAGATCCCGAATCGGCGGGAATACTTCGTTGTTCCAGTCGCTGCCTTGCTGATCGTGGGCGCGCTGCTCGTGCTCCACGATATCTTTGTCCTCGCGGAAGATGTTTTCCGTGAACCATGTGACCAACGGCCAAGCGAGGTGAATGATGGCGGGAAAACCCGGCTTCTTCACGGACAGATAGCCATAGGTGCGGTTGGTTCGCTGTTCGGCGTCGAGCGGCGTGTAGGCCAGCCAGACATCCAATACCGGATCATCGGTCGGCTTGATATCGCGACCCACCCACACCTTCAGGCTCTGGCGCGGATAGTCGGTACGAATCTGCATGTGATCGGAGAAATCCTTCTTCGCCTCGCCGCGCTTGCGCATGAGATCGACGATCACCCTCTCGCCCGCCGATTGCTTGCCCTCGGTACGGCTGAAGGTGTATTCGACCTGCGCCCAATTGTCGCCATGGTCGTTGCCGAGGCAGCGGGCGCGAATCGATCCCATCTGCTTGCGGTGCATGAACTGGTGGTTCATGTCGAAGAGATTTTCATGCATGAACGTGTAGTGGCATGCCACCTCGCGATTCAAACGGCGAGTCTTGTAGTCCTTCCGATGCGAAGAACCAAGCTCGCCCGGCGCCCGGGCTTCAGCCAAAGCGGGATCGCCGGGGAAGACGAAAATGAGACCGCCCACTTCCCGCGCGGGATAGCCCTTAACTCCATTCGGCAGGCGCTCCGGTCCCATGTACGGTACGTTCACGCACTTGCCGCTGCAGTTGTACACCCAGCCGTGATAGTGGCATTTGAGGTCCTCGCCGCTCACCACGCCCAAGTGCAGAGGAACCTGGCGATGGGCGCAGCGATCTTCCAGCGCGTAGACCTGACCGCTCAACCCCCGATACAGCACGATCGGCTCTCCGGCAAAGCGCCGCGGTAGCGTCTTGCCCACCTGCAATTCGTTTGACCAAGCCAATGGATACCAATGGTCCGGATGCGCTCCCACCCGCCTCAAATCAAAGGCGTTGGGCGAATTGGCAGGTCGCAACATGGCCACGTTCGAAAGTTCTTCCATCTTCTCCACCGCTTACACTTCCGCGGAAGAAAAGGATAATACCCTCAAGGCCGCGCTGGACCCAGAGGCGGACCGCAAACCTGCCCCCGCGTCCTTCGAAAAGCGGGCCTTGACCTGTTGCCGTGCGGATCCACAATAGCCGCCCTATGAACCCGATCCGCCGACATTTTCTGAAGCTGGGTGCCCTGGCATCCCTCAACCCCGCTGCCCTGGCATGGCCCGCCCCTGCGCGGCTCCGCCGGGCAGGCCAGTTTCCCTTCGTGCAGGTCGATGTCTTCACCGCCAATCGCCTGGAGGGTAATCCACTCGCCGTATTCACCGATGCGCGGGGCTTGTCGGATGCGGAAATGCAGCAGCTGGCGCGGGAAACCAATCTTCAGGAGACCACTTTCGTCATTCCTCGCGATGCTGCCGTTGAGCGCGAACAGGGCATCAAGGTGCGCATTTTCGTACCCACCGAAGAGAGCCCTTTCGGTGGGCATCCAACTCTGGGCACCGCGATGGTGTTGCGCGATCTCATGAGCGAGGGCGCACGGCCGGCCAAGCTCGTGCTGGATCTCAAAGTGGGCAAAATTCCAGTCGAATTCAGCACCGACGCCCGGGGCAACACCTTCGGCGAAATGCATCAGGTGGACCCGACATTCGGCCAGGTGCATGACCCGAAGACCGTGGCATCGCTCATCGGCGTGCGTCCGGAAGACATCGCCACCGATCAGCCGATCGAGTCGGTGTCGACCGGGCTTTGGTACGCCATCGTGCCGTTGAAATCCTTGTCCGCACTGCAATCGATCAAACCCGATCAGGACAAGATCAGCGCCTACTTCGGACCCAAAGCCACGCTCACGAGCTTCTACTTTGTAGCCAGGGATGCACAATCAGCCGCAGCGACGATTCGCACACGCGCCATTTTTTCCGACGGTGAGGATCCCGCGACGGGCTCCGCCGCGGGTTGTCTTATCGCATGGATGGTCAGGCACGGTCTCGCGCAAGCCGGTGCCACTATCCATATCGAACAGGGTGTCGAGATCAAGCGCCCGAGTCAGATCTTCGCTCGAGCCGACAAAGCCGGTGACAAGATCCACAATGTGCGGGTCGGGGGCAACGCCGTTCAAGTGATGCGGGGCGAGTACGGCTTGGGGGATTAGTTCGCCCGGATCTTAATTCATGCGAACACCGACAGCACCGACCAATGAAGTCCGCGATGTAATTCCCGACGTCCGCGACGGGCTGACGCGCAAGGAGCGCATCGTTCTATACGTCTTAAATGCCACCCAGAAAGAGCGCGGCGGGCGCAACGTGCCGACGGCCATGCTTTGGGGGCGCGTGTGCGAACACGTCTGGATCAGCCCAGAGGAACTCTCCGAAATGCTTGCGCGCTTGGGGGCGCGCCGCTAGGGCGAGCGGCAACCCGCTCAGTCGGGCAGCAGGGCCTGCGAGCTGATGGTGAAGGTGCTCTTCAGGCCGGCGGCGGCAAGAGCGGCAGGGACGCTCGGCTGGCCACCACCCGCCCATACCTCGACCCGCCCCGGCAGGATGCGATGTTTTCCGCTTTCATCCACGACGCCCAGATCGCGCCCATGCAGGGTAAAGACCACGGTCCGACGCTCGCCCTGCCCCAGATGAACGCGTTGAAAGCCCTTGAGCGCGCGAAGCGGCGCATCGGGAACGCCGCGATGGGTCAGGTACAGTTCGACCACCTCATCGCCGTCGCGGGAACCTGCGTTGGCAACCTCGACGGAGACCTTGAGATCCTCGCCCGCCGCCACGCTCGGTCTGCTCAAATGCAGATTTGAATACGCGAACCGCGTGTAACTTAGGCCGTAACCAAAAGGATAAAGAGGCTCGCCGGAAAAGTACCGATAGGTCCTGTCGGACATCGCATAGTCGTCAAATTTGGGCAGCTGATCGACCGACTTGTAGAAGGTGACCGGGAGGCGTCCTGCCGGACTGAAATCGCCCGCCAACAGCGCTGCGACCGCGGTACCGCCCTCGCCGCCGGGATACCAGGCCTCCACGATCGCAGGCACGTGTTTGTCGGCCCAGTTGACGCCCAGCGCGCTGCCGTTCATGAGCACCAGCACCGTCGGCTTGCCGAGCGCTTGGACTCGCTCGAGCAATTGCTGTTGCGGTGCCGGCAGATCCAGGCTGATTCGATCGCCGCCCGCGAATCCCGCCGCATCCACTTTCATTTCCTCGCCTTCGACGCGCGGAGACAAGCCTGCGACCATCACCACCAGGTCCGCGCTGCGGGCGGCTCGAACGGCCCTGGCGAGGCTCTCGTCCGCATGCACAAGCTCGCTCCCGGGTGCGTAAATGACCTTCGAGTGCGCAAAGCGCGCACGGATGCCGGCGAGGACTGTGACCGGATGCGAGGGGGTGCCGTTGTAATTGCCCACCAGCGCATCCAGGCTGTCCGCGTTGGGACCAATGACGGCGATGATGCCGGGCGGCTTCTTCAGGGGCAGGAGTTGGTCACGATTCTTGAGAAGCACCACGGACTCCTCGGCCATTTTGAGCGCCACCGCGTGATGTGCGGGTGTGTCATTCTCGGCAGGCGCAATTTTTGCGTAAATGTTGTGGTCGGGCGGATCAAATAGCCCGAGCTTGATCCGCGCCGTGAAGAGACGCGCGAGGGAGCGATCTAGGGCCGATTCGGGCAGCAGGCCGTTGCGTACCGCACTGATGATACCCGTCTGTTCGGTGCTCATGTGATTGCGGTAGTCCCCGCAGATCAAGTCCATGCCGCTCTTGAACGCATCGGCAACCCCCTGCTCAGCATTCGCCGCGAAACGATGGCCTTCCGGAATGAATATGTCCGCTGCGGCTCCGCAGTCGGACACCACGTAGCCTTTGAAGCCCCAATCGGCGCGCAGGTGCTCTGCGAGCAGCACTTGATTCGCACAAGCCGGTTCGCCGTCAATTGCGTTGTAGGCGCACATCACCGACTGAACATTGCCCTCCATCACGGTGGCGCGAAATGCGGGAAGGTAGGTGTCCTCGAGGTCGTGGCGCGACACGTGAACGTCGGCGCTGTGGCGGGTCGACTCCGGCCCACTGTGGACCGCGAAATGCTTTGAGGTCGCAATGGTCTTGAAATACCTGGCATCGCTGCCCTGCAGTCCGGTGACGAACGCAACGCCGAACCGCGAGGTGAGAAATGGATCCTCACCGTAGGTCTCCTGACCGCGGCCCCAGCGCGGATCGCGAAAAATGTTGATGTTGGGCGACCAGACGGTAAGGCCGCGATACCAGTCGCTGCCGCCGTCGGGGTGTACTTTTTCCGCGTACTTGGCGCGAAATTCAGTGCTGATAACTTGCGCCACATCGTGCATGAGCGGCACATCCCAGGATGCCGCCATGCCGATCGCCTGCGGAAACACCGTGGCAAGCCCGGCGCGAGCGACTCCATGCAGGCCCTCGTTCCACCAGTTGTATTCAGGGACACCAAGCCGCGGAATTGCCGGGGCGGTGTGTCCGACCTGCCCCGCCTTCTCTTCCAGTCTCATCGCGGCAATCAAATCGGCGACTCGCACGTCGGTCGGAAGGGACGCGTCTCTGAACTTTGCCGCGGGCAATGGCTCCGCCCCGAGGTGCATGCAGAGAAGCAAGCCCGCCGCGCACGCGATTTTAGTCCGAATCGATTTCATGCCCGTCTTCGAATTCCCGTGAGCGATTCTCGCATGATAGCGCTACCACCGATCGAGCAACAGCGCTGCTGCCAAGTTCCCCAAGTGCCTGCGCCCGGTCATATCATTGCGACAGCCCCCTCCGGGCGTCATTTATCTGGAGAATCTGCATGCCGAGCCTGCTTCGAAGAGAAGTGATCGTCGCCACTTTGATTTTGACCGCCATCGCCGGCGCTCTCGCGCACGGCCGAGGGGAACCCTGCGCGAACCTTAAGTTGTCCCCCGCAGCAGCTGCTGCGGATGAAACGGAGATTCGAAACGTCATCAGCCGCATGCAGGAGGCGTGGAATCACGGCGACTTTCGCGGCTACATGCAGGGCTTCAAGAACCCCGATGTGGTTTTTGTCTCAGGGGGGCGCTTTCAGGACGGCTGGCAAGGTACGCTCGATCACTATATTCGCAATTACGGGGCATCTCCTCAAACTCGCGGCACCCTGCGCTTCTACGACGTCCGTGTCGAAATGTTGGCGCCCGATGCCGCGCAACTTATCAGCCATTTTGAATTGCAGCGCCCCGAGCATCCGCAATACGGCATCAATACACGCCTGATGCGGAAAGTCGACGGCCACTGGGTCATTGCGTTGAATCACGTGTCCGCGAGCGAGACGCCCGAGCTCCCGCAATCCAAGTAATCTGGCTCCCCGCTCAGTCGCGGGCGCGGGACCGCGATCGGCGCAGGAAAGGCCCGGCATGGGGGCCTATGGCCTTCGGCCGGGAATGAAAGGACCATCAGCGCGACCGCGGCCAACCAGGGTATTCCGGCGCCGTTAACCGCCGCCGGAATACCAATCGCTGACGTTGTTGCCCAGGAAGGGCGCGGGTTACTTCGAGAAGGCCCGCACGTAGTGAATGTACATATCGTAGGGGTGATTCGAGCCGTGGCTGGACGCTTCCATCACCAGATAGTAGTGCCAGTACTTGATGACCGAGTTCTGCGGGGAAATCTTATAGGTCGGCTTATCATCGATGTACCACTGCAGCACATTGGTTGCTGGGTTGTAACTGACGCCATAGCGGTGCTCTTTGGTGAAGTCAATTGCCGCATCGTGGCCGTAGCTGTTCAAGGTCGTGTGCGAATAGAGAGGATATTTGCCCCACCAGTCGATCACCGTCGCCAGAGAACCCGGGCCGTATCCGGTCTCCGACACATCGATCTCCGTCCAGCGCTCGAAACCCGCCGGATCCGTGGAAAGGTGATCTTGCTTGGCGCCGTTGTGCTCTGCGGTTTCCAGGTACAAGCCTGCGAAATGGTCCGAGTCGTTGCTGGACATGCGCATCGCGAATTCGACGTAAAAGCCGGCCGCGCCGCTCAAGTAGGGGATGGCGCTCGACTTGCCACCAGGTGCTTCGGCGACCACGCTGCCGTTGAGCTTGATGGCCAGCTCAGAATTCACCGTGCTCAGAAGTTCGCGTGTGGCCAAATTCTGGGCAGTGTTGTGTCCGAGAGAGCCCGGATACCACCGCGAGCCCGTGCCGGTATCCGTCGGGCTTACCTCGGACAGGTTGGGCGCATCGAAGAAGATCTGCCTGTTGTAGCCGAGGACGGCGGCACCCGTCGGGGCCGCATGGGCCAAACCACCAGCGACCAAACCGCTCGCTGCCAAAGTCAATGCGAAAACAATCTTCATGCAATCTCCTACGCTCAGGAACTCTTGATGACCAATTGCATCGCAACATCCGGTCAGTCGGCATGAGCGCGCAATTTGTTGTGGTGGGAGGCTTCCGTCGCGGTGGCTAAACGGCGCAATTCGTATTCCCGGCGCGCATGTTCATCGCACTCGGCCAAATCTCAAAGACGTCGCCACATACAGACTGTAGTCGCCGTTTAGGGACACTAAATCGAGGCTTTGTCCTACAGCAAAGTCGAGATTGCTAGCGATGCGGCGTTGCACTGCCGCGCTGCTCTCGATGCGCGCGGCACGTTCGCGCGAATAGCCTTCGCTCGGCTCATCCACGGCACGACAACATCCAGCAGCAGGCGTGATTAGGCCGGTACCGGTCACGGCGCAGTCTGAAGGCGAGACGCCTTGCTGAAAATATTGTAAGCCCGCGCGTCGGCGGCGATTCACCAACCGATGTCAACGACAATCAAGATTTGCGGCGCCGGGGTCTGCAGGCCATCGCTCCAACAACGATTCACGCATCACTTTGTATTCCAGAGTCAGCTAGCCCCTGCAATCCATACCGCAACTTTACCTGCTCACACGTTCTGCCATGAGCGACGGGGAAATCTTACCGCTGGTTCCCCTCCGATATAACCCTTCGACATAGACTCCAGGGCCACACCAAATCGGAGAGCGCGGACCAATGCCACACGACGGCTCGAATGCGGCAGGTGACAGCGCCGCCCCCAGCGCATCGAGCAGAACCGAGCCTTCCCGTACATCACGGAATCGCTTTGATCGGATGGAATGGGCAGGAGCGTTCGGCGACCTTGGCACTCTGATTCCCTTCGTCGTCGCCTACATCGCCGTGGTCAGGGTGGATCCGTTCGGCATCCTGGCATCCTTCGGTATAGCGATGGTGGTCTGCGGACTCCTGTACAAAACGCCCTTCCCCGTTCAGCCGATGAAAGCAATCGGCGCCGTCGCCGTGACGCAAACGGCGCAGACCGCCACGATAGTGCCGGCCACGCTCCACGCAGCGAGCCTCGCCACCGGTCTCATCTGGTTAGTTCTCGGGCTCACGGGCGCTGCCAAAGCGATTGCGCGATTGGTGCCCCGCTCGGTTGTCATTGGTATCGTGCTCGGACTCGGAATCAGCTTCATGCTCGATGGCATCAAGCTGATGGCGGGCGGGTGGTTGACTGCCGCCATCGGCCTCTTGGGCACGTTGCTTCTGCTGACGAACAAGTCTGTGCCGGTCATGTTTTTGCTGCTGCTCTTTGGCGTCTTGTGCGGCGTCATAGAGCACCCGGATCACCTGGCAAATCTACTGGCCACCAAACCCCAATTTCGAATGCCAAGCTTCGCTCTCGCGGCCATTACCTGGCACGATGTTTTGATCGGAACAATACTTCTCGCGCTTCCGCAACTCCCTTTGACGTTGGGCAACGCCATCATCGCCATTCATGAGGAGAACAACCGGCTGTTCCCGGATCGATCGGTGACGGAAGACCGGATCGCGAGATCGACCGGAATGATGAATCTCGCCAGCGCCGCTCTGGGCGGCGTGCCGATGTGCCACGGCGCCGGTGGCATGGCGGGACATGTCGCATTCGGCGCACGCACCGGAGGCGCGCCGATCATTCTTGGCACTATTCTTCTCTGCCTCGCTCTGTTTTTCAGCGCGTCGGTGAGTGGCCTGTTTGGCCTCCTTGCGCAACCTGTGCTTGGCGTAATCCTGTTTCTCACCGGCGTGCAACTGGCCATGGGTTCGTGCGACTTCAGCAACAATAAGGGCGAGCGCTTCATCACCCTGGCAACTACTGCCTTTGCTATGTGGAACGTTGGCCTCGCCTTCTTGGTTGGCCTGGTACTTGCGTACATCGAGCGGCGCGGTCGATTGAAGTTTTAGCGTCCATTACGAGGGCACGCGGCACCCCGAAGTCGGATCGATTATCGTTGTCGTGCTGGCATGGCCATTCTTGATGCCAGCGCGCTTGCTTGGACTATCCGGCGCGACGGCTGGGCAATGAAAGGCATGTGGAGGCTAGGGTCGGAATCGAACCGGCGTACACGGCTTTGCAGGCCGCTGCATGACCACTCTGCCACCTAGCCACTTAAGAACACAAACCCTGGTGATCCAGGGCCATGCAGGGATTGGAGCGGGAAACGAGGCTCGAACTCGCGACCTCAACCTTGGCAAGGTTGCGCTCTACCAACTGAGCTATTCCCGCCCTGGCAAGACGCGCAATTGTAGGGCCCTGCTGCCGGGAGTCAAGAAGAAAGCGCACCAAATAACGCCTAAATCCTTGAACTAACCGGCTTTTTGCGACTCCGCGCTATGAAAACCCCACCCGTCAGACGTTGGAATTCTTGCGCAGCTCCGGCCAGGCCAGGCTCAAGTATTGAATCATCGAAATCAGCGTCAGCACCGCCGCGACGCCCGTCAAAACGAGGCCGAGCTTGTAGGTTGGAATGAAGAGCAAATCCATGCGGAACAGAAGCAGCGACAGCCCCACGATCTGCATGATGGTCTTGTACTTACCCAGGATCGACACCTTGACCTTGCCGCGGGCGCCGATTTCCGCCATCCATTCGCGCAGTGCCGATACCGCGATCTCGCGGCCGATGATGACGATGGCGGCAATCACGAGAAACCAGTTGGGATTGCGGCTCACGATGAGCACCAGTGCGGCGGCCACGATCAATTTATCCGCGACCGGATCAAGAAATGCGCCGAGCCGCGAAGTCTGTCCGAGCTTTCGAGCGTAATAGCCGTCCAGGCTGTCGGTGATGCCGGCGAGCGCGAAGCCGACGCCCGTGGCCGGATGAGCCCACCAATACGGCAGATACCAAAGGGCCACGATGCCCGGGATCATCAGAATACGCAGCCAGGTGAGCGTATTGGGCAGATTGAAGTAGGAGCGGCGCTCAGCGGCCGGGGTGGAGGTGCTCATAGATCACTTCGGCGAGGTCCCTTCCGAGGCCCCGAACCTGCACAAAATCATCAACGCCAGCACGCAGAATGCCCTGCATGCCACCAAATTGCTTGAGCAATTCACGCCGCTTGACCGGACCCAAGCCGGGAATGGTCTCCAGAATCGATTGGTTGTGGCGCTTCGCACGCTTGCGGCGATGTCCCGTGATTGCAAAGCGGTGCGCCTCGTCCCGCACCCGCTGTATCAGATGCAGAGCGCGTGACTCGGGCGCGAGAATGGTCGGCGCATCCTCGCCGAGCACGAACAGTTGCTCTTGTCCCGCGCGCCGGTCGGGCCCTTTTGCGACACCGATCAAGGTCATGCCCTCAATGCCAAGTTCCTCGATGACTTTGGCCGCCTCGGCAAGTTGCCCCTTGCCGCCGTCGATGAAAAGGATGTCGGGCTTCACCACCTCGCCTTCCCGCACGCGCTTGTAGCGGCGGGTCAGCGCCTGGTGCATTGCGGCGTAGTCATCGCCCGGCGCAATCCCCGAAATGTTGAAACGCCGATAGTCGCTCTTGATCGGTCCCTCGATCCCGAACACCACGCAGGAGGCCACTGTGTCGGTGCCGCCGGTGTGGCTGATGTCGAAGCATTCAAGCCTCGCCGGAGGTTCGTCCAGGTCGAACGCCTCGCGCAGCTCATCCAGGCTCTCCTCAATGCTGGACCGGGCCAGCCCTCGCATCTTCAGCGCCTGATCGGCGTTGTTGTGCATCATTTCCAGCCAGCGTGCGCGGATGCCGCGCACCTGCGAGGAGATGCGGATCTTGTGGCCGGCGCGCTGCGACAGGGTCGATTCCAGCAGCTGCATCTCCTCGAAATCGCGTTCGACGATGATCTCCGCGGGTGCATCGCGTTCCAGGTAGTACTGCATGACGAAGGCGGACAAGACTTCCGGTTCCTCTGCTAATGGCGCCTTTGGAAAGAAGGTGGTGCTGCCGAGACTGCGACCGGCGCGCACGAACATGAGCGCCACACAATACTCGCCGTTTGCGGAGGCGATCGCGATTACGTCCGCGTCATGATCGGCGTCCGCCGTGACGATCTGTTGCGCCTGGATGACGTTGAGTTTCGCCAGTTGGTCCCGAAGCTGCGCAGCCTCTTCGAAATTCAGCCGCTGTGCGGCCGATTCCATGCGGCGTGCGAGGTCCTCGCGCACCTCGTCGTTGCGGCCCTCCAGCACCTTGGTCGCCGAGGCCACATCGCTCGCATAGCTTTCCTTGCTGATGAGTCCCACGCAGGGCGCCGTGCATCGCTGGATCTGGTATTGCAGGCACGGGCGCGAGCGGTTGGCAAAATAGCTGTCCTCGCAATTTCTGATGCGAAACAGCTTCTGCAGCTGTTGCAAGGTATCGCGCACGGCGCCTGCCGACGGATAGGGACCGAAATATCGGCCCGGCTCCTTGCGGCTGCCCCGATAGAAGGTCAGGCGGGGGAACTCGTGTCCGGTCTCCAGGTGCACATAGGGAAAACTCTTGTCATCGCGCAACACCACGTTGAAGCGCGGACGATGTTTCTTGATGAGGTTGTATTCGAGCAGCAGCGCTTCGGTCTCGGAATTGGTGATCGTGACTTCCATGCTGGCCGTTTTGGCAATCAACGCCTGGACCTTGGGCTGTACGTTGCTCGGCAGGAAGTAGCTTGCAACCCTGTTCTTGAGGTTCTTCGCCTTGCCGACGTACAGGACCTCGCCCTTCTCGTCGAACATGCGGTACACCCCAGGCCTCCCGGGCAGACGATCGACGAAGGTCTTGGAATCGAATTTTCCGCTCTCGTCAGCCACCTTGGGTCACTTCACTTCCTCAGCAACTCGCGCGCGCGCGCCACCACCGTCTCGAACATCGCCGGGGTCAGCCGCCTGGTCTGGGTGTTGTATCGACTGCAATGATACGAGTCGATCATGACGCGTGCGCCGGGCATGGCATGCTCCGCTCCATGGGCAAACTGGGCGCTTCGCGCCGGCAGGCCGAAGGCCTTGAGCACGGCGCCATGCGCGATCGCGCCCAGCGCGAGAATGATCCGCACCTCTTTACTCTGCTCCAACTCGGCCTTGAGGTACTCGTTGCAGCGCCTGATTTCATCCGGCAGGGGCTTGTTGGCCGGCGGCAGGCATTTGACTGCATTGGTTATGCGGCATCCCTTGAGCTTGAGGCCGTCGCTGACCGCCGTGGAGCTGGGGGCCGAGCCGAATCCGAACTTATGCAGCGTCTCGTACAAAAGGATGCCGGCGAAGTCCCCCGTGAAGGGACGCCCCGTGCGATTGGCGCCGTGCATGCCGGGCGCGAGACCCACGATCAGCAGTTCCGCCTTCGGATCACCGAACTGAGGGACCGGGCGGCAAAAATAGTCCGGTTCCTCGACCCGCACGGCGTCCAGAAACTCGGCCAGACGGGTGCACTGTCTACAAGCGGGGTCGAATGCGGTTTTGGTCGTCATTATAAAAAACGGGCTACGCGGAGATTCCACGTAGCCCGCCATCATTCGCGCTTGGACTTTGGACTAACCCGAGCGCAACTGAACCTGGGGTCGGGGTGCAGATGGAATCTGTCAGACCCAACCTGTAAGAGAAAAATTCCACGCAATAAGCCGATTTTTTCGGATTGCCCGCTTAAAAAGGGCGGCCCTGACGGCGCTCGATTTTAAGGGTGCGGGGAAGGTTCAGCGGCAGAATAGCACCTGCGGTGAGTGAGGCAAGCCGGAGGTTCAAAAACTGCCTCGCGCCAGGTAGGTAAAATCGAGATATTTATCCTTACCTATTGTTTTTGCTTAATTTAATATCAGAATCAAGTTGCAGCTCTTAGGGGTTTCACCGCACGCGCAGCGCCCGCCCTCCGGGCAATAAGCATGGCAAGCTCCAGCGCCTGTTCGGCGTTCAAACGCGGGTCCACGAGGGACTTGTAAGCCCGTGCCAGATCGGCTTCCGACAAACCGCGGGCACCCCCGATACACTCGGTCACATCCTCGCCGGTAAGCTCGATATGGATGCCGCCGAGCATCGATCCTTCTTCCTCGTGGATACGAAAGGCGGACTCGACCTCCGAAAGGATATTGTCAAATCGGCGGGTCTTTAGACCACCGGCAGTGGTCTCGGTATTGCCGTGCATGGGATCGCACACCCACAGCACCTGGGATCCGGTCGCCCTCACGGCCCGAATCATCTCCGGCAGCCGCTGCTCGATGTCCTTGTAGCCAAAGCGGTGGATGAGGGTCAGCCGACCCGGCTGGTTTTGCGGATTGAGTATCTGGATGAGCTGCTGCAGCCACTCGGCGCTCATCGCGGCGCCCACCTTCACGCCGACGGGATTGGCGATGCCGCGGAAGAACTCCACGTGCGCGCCGTCCACATTCGCGGTCCGCATGCCGATCCAGGGCATGTGGGTGGACAGGTTGTACCAGCGCTTCTGACGCTCGATGTAACGGGTTTGCGCCTGCTCGGAAAGCAGATGCAGACCCTCGTGGCTGGTGTAGAAATCGACCCGCGTCGCTGCATGCACGCGTTGCCCGCTCATCGACTCGAAGAAGTCCAGCGATTCGGCGATCGAGTCGACGATCTTTTGGTAGGAATCCTTAAGCGGCGAGTGATGCATGAAGCCCAACGCCCAATATTCGGGGTGGTGCAGATCCGCGAAGCCGCCGTCGATCAATGCGCGCACAAAATTGAGAGTGAGCGCCGCGCGCTCGTAGCCACGCAACAAAAGGTCAGGATCGGGTTCGCGCTCCGCCGCGCTAAAGCCCGGTCGGTTGACGTTGTCGCCGCGATAAGCCGGCAGCGTCGCGCCGTTGCGCGTCTCGGTCTCAGCCGAGCGGGGCTTGGCATACTGGCCGGCGAACCTGCCGACGCGCACGATGGGTTTCTTCATCCCTTGCAGCAGCACCAGGCTCATCTGCAGGAGTATCTTCAAGCGCCGCGCTATGTTGTCCGACTCGCAGTCGGCAAAGCTTTCCGCGCAATCGCCACCCTGCAGCAGGAAGTGTTCGCCGCGCTGTGCGGCTGCGAGCTTGGAACGCAGCGCCTCGATCTCCCAGGAAACCACTAGAGGCGGCAGACGACCCAGCTGCGCCACGGCTCGCTCCAGCGCGTTGGCGTCGGCGTAGCGAGGCTGCTGGGCCGCGGGTCGGTTGTGCCAGCTGGCCGGATGCCAGTTGGTCAGTGAGGGCGCGGATGACATGCCGGGGATGCTAGCGTTGCGGAGCGCCTCAAGTCAAAATGCGCCCCCTCTTCAAATCTTTGGCCGGAATGGCCGGAATCGAGCATGAAAGACAGCAGCGAAGTACTGAAAAAACTGGGCCTCAAGGACCTCAATGCAGGCACCTGGTCCGGATCAAAAGGCTGGAGCGGCGACAAGAGCGGCACGCTGATTGAGTCCATCAATCCGGCGACCGGCGAACCCATCGCCAGGGTCAGCGGCGCGAGCGCCCAAGATTACGAGCATGTCATGAGCGCCGCGGTTGCCGCGGCGTCTGCCTGGCGCCTGGTCCCCGCCCCCAAGCGCGGCGAAGCGGTTCGATTGCTGGGCGAAGAGCTCAGACTTCACAAGGACGCCCTGGGGAGCCTTGTATCCATGGAGAACGGCAAGATCAAGGCGGAAGGCGACGGCGAAGTTCAGGAGATGATCGACATCGCCGATTTCGCGGTCGGCCAGTCGCGAATGCTCTACGGCAACACCATGCACTCGGAGCGGCCGCAACACCGCATGTACGAGCAGTGGCATCCGCTCGGCGTCGTCGGCGTGATCTCTGCCTTCAATTTTCCCGTGGCGGTATGGTCATGGAATGCCTGCCTCGCGGCCATTACCGGCAATGCCACGGTTTGGAAGCCTTCGCCGAAGACCGCGCTCTGCTCGGTGGCCGTGCAGCACATCTGCAATCGGGTGCTCGAGCGCCATCAACTGCCGCCGATTTTCCAGCTGTTCATCGATGCGGGAAACGATCTGGCCATGAAGTTCGTGGACGACCGCCGCGCCGCGCTCATCTCCTTCACCGGATCCACCGAAGTGGGTCGCAGGGTCGGGGTGCGGGTCGCCGAGCGCATGGGCAAGTCCTTGCTGGAGCTCGGCGGCAACAACGCCATCATCGTCGATGAGAGCGCGGATCTCGATCTTGCGGTCCCCGCGATCGTGTTCGGCGCGGTGGGCACCGCCGGCCAGCGCTGCACGAGCACCCGGCGGGTGCTGGTGCATCGCTCACGCGCCGTCGAACTCGAGCGCCGCCTGGTGGCAGCGTACGGACAAGTGCACATCGGCGATCCTCTGGATGCGAAGACACTGATGGGGCCGCTCATCGACAAGAGTTCGGTCGCACGCTACGGCGCCGCCATCGAAGCGGCCAAATCGCAGGGCGGCGAGGTGCTGTACGGCGGCAAGGTGCTGGAGCGGGCCGGCAATTTCGTCGAGCCGACGATCGTGCGCGCCAATGCCGACATGTCCATCGTGCGATCGGAGACTTTCGCGCCAATTCTCTACATCCTGCGCTTCGACTCGCTCGATGAAGCGATCGCCACGCAGAACGCCGTGTCCTATGGCCTCTCCTCATCCATTTTTGCGGACAGCCTCAAGGCCACGGAGCGCTTCCTGTCGGCCGAGGGCAGCGACTGCGGGATTGCCAATGTGAACATCGGCACCTCGGGCGCGGAAATCGGCGGCGCGTTCGGCGGCGAGAAGGATACCGGCGGAGGCCGTGAAGCCGGGTCGGATTCCTGGAAAACTTACATGCGGCGCCAGACCAACACCATCAATTGGAGTTCGCAGCTGCCGCTCGCCCAGGGTATCCAGTTCAACGTTTGAGCCAGGCATCGACCTCGGCGGCGCGTTCTTCGAGCCGCGCCGCCGAGACCGGGCCCGATGTCTTGAGCTCCTGGGCGTAGAGCGACACGCGATACTCTTCCACCCAGAATTTCAGTTCCTCGTACTTCGGATGCCAGCGCAATTCCGCCGCCAATTGCTGCCGTAAGGTTTCGAGCCGACTGGACCAGCGCTGCAGCTCCTTGAGCACGGTCACGGGCTCGGCGCCGCGGGCGCGATTTCGCTGCCAACGGCGCTGCTCGGCTTTGAGGTAGCGCGACCATTGTCGCAGCCGCTCATGGCCGGCGCCTTGCAGGGTTTCGGCGGCGAACAGTCTCTGCAGATGCTCGCGAGCCTCCGCGGCCGCCTCTTGGTCGGCATGGCCCGTATCGGCTTCGATTTCGCGGCGCACGCTCGTCGCCTCCGACAGCCAGCTCGACAGCTGCGCCACGGCGGCATCGAGCGCCTCATGCAGTCGCGACCGGCCCTGTTCCACGGCCGCCTCGAAGGCCGTGCGGGTGCGCGGCGCCGCGAGCTCCCCGAAACACGCGGCTTTGAAACTCAAGTGCAGCAGCGTCTCGGCGAGTTCCTGGCCCGAAAAGTAGGGGCTGGCGCTCAAGATCAGCGGGGTCATGGATAAGACGCGGCGTTCCATGTCGCGCGCCTGGGAAGTGAGTTGCTGGCGGGCGAGCAGCGCGCTCGCCTGGTCCCAGCGCCGTTCGGCCTCGGCCGGCGACCAGGCAAAACCGGGCTTCAGACTTCTTCCCTGGGCGATCAGCGCGGGGTACAGGGTGATGGCACCCTGCTCCATCTGCACCGTCGCAGACTCCGGCAGTTCCTCCCATTCGAAACGCCGCCAGCCGCTGGATCCGAAGCGTTGCTGGGTGACGCGCACCAACTCGGACTGCGCATCGAGCGCAAATTGCCGCCGCAGTTCGGCGAGCCTCGACCCGCGACCGAGTTCCCTTCCCTCATGCATCACGACGATCTGCGGGTCGAGGTGCTTTGGCAGCGCCGAAGGATCGAATTTGAGGGCCGACTCCGGAATGCCGCGTGTTTCATGCAGCCAGCGCGAAAGCTCGCCGAGATCCGCCGCGCCTGAGTGCTGGCGCAAGAACTCGCGCACCGTCTCGCCGATCGGAATCAAGGAGCGGCGCGCATCCTTCGGGAGCGAGCGCAGCAGCGCCTCCACCCGCGGGGCGGCCAGCCCCGGAACCGCCGCCCTCACCTCAACGCGGGTCAGTTGCGGCAAGGCCAGCAGCGGCACCTTCAAGGCGGCGCCGTCGTCGGCTTCGCCGGGCGCAAAACGATATTCGACCGGGATGGCAAGCGCGTTGAGCGGCGTGCGTTCCGGGAACTGCGCAAGCATCGCCGGGTCCGGTTCGCGGGCGAGAATCTCCTCGGGGGACATTGTGAGCGCTGCCAGTTCAGCCTCCCCCAGGTGCCGGGTGAAATGCTCCAGCGTCGCCGCGCTCGAAACCTGGCGCGGCAGCCTGGCATCGTAAAAGTCGACCCAGCTTTCGGCGCCCACCAGCAAATCACGGGTGCGCAATCGCTCTTCCACCCGTCGCGCGGCCGCGATCGCCTCATCGTTTGCCAGGAGCCAGGCAGGGCGCCGTCGCAAGCGCCCGTACACCAGGGCCTCGCGCGCGAAAATGCGCCGCGAGTCCTCGGGTGCTATGGGGCCAAAATTGACCACGCGGTTGGCGCTCAAGATCAATCCCAGGAAACTGACGCGTTCGCGCGCGACCACGGCCTCGCGCTCCTCATCCCAGTCGGGCTGCAGATACTCGCGCTTCAAGAGGTGCGCCGCGGCCGCTTCGATCCACGCAGGCTCGACCTGCGCGACGCGGCGTGCGAACACCCGAGAGGTTTCGACGATGTTGGCGGCCATGACCCATTTGGGCTTGCGTCGCGCGAGCGGCGAGCCCGGGAACAGATAGAACTGCACGCCCCTGGTGCCCAAGTAGGCACCCTGCTCCGCACGGCCGCCGACGAGCGTGGTGAAACCGGCCAGCAAGGCGCGGTGGACGCCTGTATAGCTGCCCGTATACCCGCGCGCGACGATGCCGATTTCACGCGCCCGTTCAGACACCTGGCCATGCACGTCGTCCCATTCGGACAGACGCAAAAGCGACAAGCGCCGCGCCTTGCACCACTGCCGCAACTCTCGTCGGGAGCCCTCGCGTGCGCGACGGTAGGCGCGCCACATCGTGACCAGCGCGCTGAACTCCGAGCGCGTGTCGGCAAAAGCCGGTCCCTCCTCGCCTTCCGCCTCATCGTTGGCGGCGCGATCCTTTGGGTGATCGCGGATATGCACCTCCGGCACGCTCAATCCCGAAACGATAGCCAACAGCTCGCCTTCCACCCGAAAACGCTTGCTTTCGAGCAGGGCACGCGCCAGCCGCGGATCGAGCGGCAATCGTGCCATCGCGCGCCCGGTTCGTGTGATGCGCCGCGCCTCATCGAGGGCCTGCAATTCCTGCAGCAGCCGATAGCCGTCGTTGAGCGCGCGGGAATCGGGCGCGTCGATGAAAGGGAAGGTCTCGGCATCGCCAAGACCGTCCGCCGCCAGGCGCAGCAGCAGCGCGGCGAGATTCGTGCGCAGCACCTCAGGCTCGGTGAATGCTGCACGGGCCTCGAAGTCCTCGAGCGAATAGAGCCGCAGGCACAGGCCGGGACCCACCCGGCCGCAGCGGCCCTGGCGTTGCAGCGCGCTCGCCTTCGACACCGGTTCGATGGGCAGGCGCTGCAGCCGATTGCGCAGGCTGTAGCGGCTGATCCTGGCCAGACCCGAATCGATTACGCTGCGGATATTCGGAACGGTGATCGAGGTTTCCGCGACGTTGGTGGCAAGCACGATGCGCTGCTTGCTGGCGCGCTGAAAAATGCGGCTCTGTTCCTCCCACGACAGCCGTGAATAGAGCGGCAGCACTTCCACGCGCGATTTTAACTCGCGTTCCAGGAACTCACCGACGTCGCGGATCTCGCGCTCACCGGGCAAGAAGACCAGCACGTCGCCGCGCCCGATCTCGTCAGGCTCCTGGGTAATCTCCTCGAACGCCGAGAGCACGGCCGCGGGCAGGTCGGGATCCTCATCGCCCGGCTGCGCGGCATGGTGCCGCACTTCGACGGGGAAACCCCGGCCGCTGACGGTGACGAGCGGTGCACCGTTGAAAAACCCGGCGATCCGCTCGATGTCGAGGGTGGCCGAGGTCACGATCACCTTGAGGTCCGGGCGGCGCGGCAACAGGCCTTTGAGCACGCCGAGCAGCAGGTCTACGTTGAGCGAGCGCTCGTGCGCCTCATCGACGATGACGGTGTCATAGCGCGACAAGAGAGGATCGGAAGCGAGTTCCGCAAGCAGCAAACCATCGGTCATGAGCAAAAGACGCGTGGCATCGGCGCTCTGGTCCGAGAAACGCACCTTGAAGCCAACACTCCGGCCGACCGGCTGCGAAATCTCCTCGGCGATTCGCGCGGCCAATGCGCGCGCCGCTAGCCGGCGCGGCTGGGTGTGGGCGATGAGCCCCGCGACACCCCTGCCCGACTCCAGGCAAAATTGAGGCAGCTGGGTGCTCTTGCCGGAGCCGGTCTCTCCCGCGACGATCAGCACCTGATGCCGCTCCAGGACTTCCATGATGCGCCCGCGTTCGGCGCTGATCGGCAGATCCGGGTGCCTGAAGGCAAGAGGCAGTGCGGCGCGCGCGGCGGCGAGAACGACCGCGCGGCGGTTTGACCTGGGCATAGTCACTCTTCGTTTTTAACGGCCAGCCAAAGCCTTTCCTGGGCCGCCAGATCGAGGTCTGAAAAGGTCTCGCCGCGCGCCTCGGCCAGCGCCTCCATGCCCCGAAAGCGCCGTTCGAATTTTGCGTTTGCGGCGCGCAGCGCCGCCTCGGCGTCCACCTCGAGCTTGCGGGCCAGATTGGCGGCGGCGAACAAGAGATCGCCCACTTCTTCGAAGACCTGTTGCGATGTGCCGCCGTCACGCTGGTTGCGCGCCGCCTCGCGCACCTCGGCGAGTTCTTCGGCCACCTTGTCGGCCGTCTGCTCCGCGCGATCCCAGTCGAACCCGACGCGCGCCGCCCGCTTGCTCAGCTTGAATGCGCGCATCAGCGCCGGCAGCGCCTGGGGCACGCCGTGCAGGTGGCTCACGGGGATCGAGTCTCCCGCGTCGGCTTCCTTCGCCTCTCGTTCGCGCGCCTTGATGTCCTCCCAGGAAACCGACTGCTCGGCCATGCTCATGGGCACAGCGTTCCCGAACACGTGCGGATGTCTGCGCGTGAGCTTGTCGCAAACCGTCCGCGCCACGGCATCGAAATCAAACTCACCGGCTTCCTGCGCCATTTGCGCATGGAACACCACCTGAAACAGCAGGTCGCCGAGTTCATCCTTGAGTGCGCGCAGGTCCTCGCGCGTAATGGCATCTGCCACCTCGTAGGCTTCCTCGATGGTGTACGGAGCGATGCTGGCGAAACTCTGCGCCCGGTCCCATGCGCAGCCATCGGGAGCGCGCAGCCGTCGCATGATGTGGAGCAGTTCCTCGATCGCGCCCTTCAAGAGACGGCCTCCGCTCGCGATTGCAACATGCGCCTCAAGGTCATGAGCATGCCGGCGGTCGCCCCCCAGATATTGCGATTGCCGAAGGGGATGTCGTGGATTTCCACGGCGACCTCACCCATCATGCGCCGCCGAGTCTTGTGATTGGCGGAATCCAAGATGAAGTCGAGCGGCACTTCGAATACGTCGTGCACCTCGGCCGCGGCGATCTGCAACTGGTATTCGGGTTGCACGAAGCCGACGCAGGGCGTCACACTGAAACCCGAGATCACCGCATGGTCAGGCATGAAGCCTGCGAATTCGACCAGTTCCGGCACCAGCCCAATTTCTTCGTAGGCCTCACGGAGCGCCGCGGCCCACGCGTCCTTATCCTCCGGCTCGATCCTGCCGCCGGGAAAGCTGATCTGTCCGGCATGGTCCTTTAAGGTCGCAGCACGCTGCGTCAGCAGCACCGTCAAGCCGGTGGCGCGTTCAACCAGAGGCACCAGCACGGCCGCCGCCGTGAGGCGCTCGGGCAAAAAGGTGCGCACGTGAGCCTGCACTTCGGGGCTCGCGTCCACCAGCCAGTGGATATCCTCTTCGTTTGCCGAGGGCTCTTTGAGCAGCGCCGCGCGGATGTGATTCTTGCTGTAGAGCGGATTCATTGAAGGATCAGGACGCACCACTCTTCACGCCGCCCGAGGTCAGCGCTTTGGGGTCGAGCAGGCGCTTCAGCTCTTCGGCGGACAGATCGGTCATTTCGGCCGCGACTTCGATTATCGGGCGTCCCTCGGCGTAGGCCTTTTTGGCGATTGCCGCGCCTTTTTCGTAGCCGATGATGGGGTTTAGCGCGGTGATGAGGATGGGATTGCGCGACAGCGCTTCTTCCAAGCGGACCGTATTGACGGTGAACCCGGCGAGCGCGTGGTCGGCAAGATTGCGACTGCCGATCGCCAGAAGCGAGAGGCTCTGCAGCAGATTGTAGGCGATGACGGGCAACATGACGTTCAACTGAAAGTTGCCCGACTGTCCGCCCAAGGTGATGGTCGTATCGTTGCCGATCACTTGCGCGGTCATCATCGCAAGCGCTTCGGCCACCACGGGGTTGACTTTGCCCGGCATGATGCTCGAGCCCGGCTGCAATGCTGGCAGCGCGATCTCGCCCAGGCCCGCCAGCGGACCGCTGTTCATCCAACGCAGGTCATTGGCTATCTTGGTGAGGCTGACCGCCAGCACTTTGAGCTGGCCCGAAAGCTCGACCGCCGTGTCCTGGCTGGAAAGGGCTTCGAAGAAATTTCGGTTCGGCTCGAAGGAGATGCCGGTGACTGTGGACAGGTGCCGGGCAAACGCAGGGGCGAATTCCGGGCGCGAATTGATGCCGGTGCCGACCGCGGTGCCTCCTTGAGCGAGCGCGTGCAAACGCGGCGTCACCGAATTTAAGCGCGATTCGGCGGCGGCGATCTGCGCCTGCCAGCCGCCGAGTTCCTGGCCCAGCGTGATCGGCATGGCATCCATGAGGTGGGTGCGCCCGGTCTTGACGACCGATTCGAGCTCCCCGGCGCGGGCGCCCAAGACCTCGCGCAGACGCGCGAGCGCCGGCTGCAACTCCTGCTTGAGCACCAATGCGGCCGATACGTGAATCGCGGTCGGCACCACATCGTTACTGCTCTGGCTCATGTTGACGTGATCGTTCGGATGCACGACGGAAGACAGCCGCTTCGAGGCCAGCGTGGCGATCACCTCGTTGGCGTTCATGTTGCTGCTGGTCCCAGACCCGGTTTGAAACAAATCCACGGGAAATTGCGCGTCGTGCGTGCCCTCGGCGACTTCCAGCGCGGCACCCTGGATGGCCTCGCATAACGCCGCCGGCAAATCCTTGAGCTCCGCGTTTGCTCCCGCGGCGGCGTACTTGATCAATCCGAGCGCGCGGATGAAGGCGCGCGGCATGCGCAGTCCCGACGGCGGAAAATTCTCCACGGCGCGCTGCGTCTGCGCGCCCCACAGCGCATCCGCGGGCACTTCCAGAGCGCCCATGCTGTCGTGCTCAATCCTGGTGGAAGCCTTCATTTGCAGCGAGTCCGCTTAAAAATCTAAAGGTTACGGTAGAATTACGGCAATTCTACCACTCAAGCCGTGATGCCTCCGATGTCCATCCCGTCCACCGAAGCGTTGTCTCCTCTCGACGGACGCTATGCCGCCCGCCTTGGTGCCGTGCGCTATATCTTCAGCGAAGCGGGCCTGATGCGGGAGCGTGTGCGGGTGGAGAGTGCCTGGACATTGGCGCTCGCAGCTGGCCCGGCTGCCAATGCCCTCGAGAATTTGCCCGCCGCGGCGCGCGAATTGCTTGCCTCGCTCGCGGAGGACCCGAAGGCCACGGATGTCGAAGCCATCAAGCGCATCGAGGCTCGCACCAATCACGACGTCAAGGCGGTGGAGTATTGGCTGCGCGAGCAGCTGACCGCCCGCGGCGCGGCGGTGGCGGATCTGGAATGGCTACACTTCGGGTGCACGTCGGAAGACATCAACAATCTGTCCTATGCCCTGATGCTGAAGACAGCACGCTCGAGCGTGCTGTTGCCGCAGCTCGACGCGCTCATTTCGAAGTTGGACCAGATGGCCAGCCGTCATGCCGCGGTCGGCATGCTGGCTCGCACCCACGGTCAGACGGCCACGCCCACCACCGTCGGCAAGGAACTCGCCAACGTGGCGGCGCGCCTCGAGAGGCAGCGTTCGAGCCTCGCTGCGGTCGTGCTCCTCGGCAAAATGAACGGCGCAGTCGGCAACTACAATGCGCACGTAGTGGCATTGCCGCACGTCGATTGGCCGAAATTCAGCGCGGATTTCATCCGCTCGCTCGGCCTCGAGTCGAACGCCCACACCACGCAGATCGAGCCTCACGACTGGATCGCGGAATACTGCCACGCGCTGATGCGTTCCAATACGGTGCTGATCGATTTCGCGCGCGATATGTGGAGCTACATTTCACTCGGCTACTTCAAGCAGCGCGTCATCGCCGGCGAGGTTGGCTCCTCGACCATGCCGCACAAGGTCAACCCCATCGACTTCGAAAACGCGGAGGGCAATTTTGGGATGGCCAATGCCCTGCTCGGCCATTTCGCCGATAAGCTGCCGCTGTCACGCCTGCAACGCGATCTGACCGACTCGACCGTTTTGAGAAACCTAGGGGTGGCGGTGGGCCATAGCCTGCTTTCATATCGTTCCCTCGCGACCGGACTCGATAAAGTCGAGCTCGACGGGGCGCGGGTGGG
>DASXOQ010000038.1:0-181626 GCA_036494165.1 Steroidobacteraceae bacterium | reverse complement strand
CTACAGATAGAAACGCGGGATCAAGCGCGGCATGAACTTGATCGTTACTTCTCAGCTGGCGGCTCTGCTCCATTTCATTGCGCAACCGCCGCCGCTGGGTCGCGTCATCCTTGACGCTTCATCGGTTCTTGCAAAGAGTATTCGACCTTTGAGCGCGCCGGGCGTCCACTCACGTTTCAGGGCAAATTCAGCCCGCCTTGCTCGCCGCCATGGTGGCGCGCCGCGCCCGGATTCTCGGGATCAACATGGGCGTGCGGGCCCGATAATCCTCGTACGACGGTCCAAACGCCGCGACCAGATCATTCTCCTCCCAACGAATGGCGATGAGGATGTAGGCGGTGGTGGCCATCGAGAATACGAGATGCGCGACGGTCATGGTCGGCGCGGCCCAGAAGATCATGAGCCAGCCGATGTAGAGCGGATGGCGCACCAGTTTGTACAAGCTGGGGGTGCGGAACGCCGGCGGCCGGTACACGCGGTTGCACAAGCGGCGCCACACCTGCTTCAGGCCGAACAGATCGAAATGATCGATGAGAAAGGTCGTATACAACAAAAGCGCCCACCCCAACCCATACACACCAATCAGGGCCGATCGTAGCGCGCCGGTGGTGCTCCAGATGACGCCGCCGATCGGCTGCCAATAGATAAACATCACGATGAGTGCCAACGAACTCAACAACACGTAGGTGCTGCGTTCGATCTCCTCCGGAAGGAATTTTTTCAACCAGGACTTGAACGCGGGGCGCGCCATCCCGCTGTGCTGGATTGCGAACAGGGCGAGAAGCGCGAGATCCACGCAGAGCGCGGTGCCGAAAGAGGCTCTTGGCACACCGTCAAGGATAGTAGGAGTCAGAAATCCGCCGATGAAGCCGATCGAGTAGAGGAAGGCTGCGAAGAAGACCAGATAACTGAGGATTCCGTACAAAAAAATTGCGATGCGTGACATGGAGGGCTCCCTGTTGAGTGTGAGCCCATCGTCCTAGGATCCTTCCCCGCTCGCATGGGGCGCGCCCCCCTATCTTTCCGCGCCGCTCCCCCTATTTTTTTATCCCCAGCAGCCCGGCGTGGCGTGCCGCCACCACCGCTTCCTTGCGGCTGGCCGCGTCAAATCGCGCCAATATGGCCGATACGTGATGTTCCGCGGTCTTGCCTGAGATGCAAAGCCGTTCGGCGATTTCGGGGTTGGTCATCCCGGCGCTCAGCAATTCGAGCACATCTATTTGCCGACGCGTGAGCCCGGCAGCGTTCGCCCGGGTTTCGGCAATCGGACCTCGCGGCACCGAACGGGCGCCGCGGGCGCGCATCTCTCTCCTGAGTTTGGCGGCGGCGGGGGCTGCGCCCAGTCGGTCGAGGATGTCCAGGGCCTCTCGCTGTGCCGCCTCATTCCCCTCGCCCAACGCGAGGGCCTGTTCGTAGGGGTGCCCGAGTGCCCGCCAGGCTTCTGCGGCTTCCTGCCATTGCCCGGCACAGTGCGCGCGAAAGGGCATCGAAAGATTGGACGCTTCGAAGCTTCCATCTCCGAGCAGGTACAGCCAAAGAGCGGCACATTCCTCGATCCATCGAACCTGACGTTCCGCGGCCAGCTCCCGCACGCGCTTAAGAAGCGCCAATACCCGGTCTTGATCGGCCCGCGCTTCTTTCGCATCCGCCGACAACCACAATCGTTCCGCCTCGATCACAGCTACATATATCAGACGCTGCAATTCCTCGAGAGTCGATTCCTTGCGCTGGGCGGTTTCGAGCGGTACCCCGTCATCCGGATCACCGCGCCGACAGCGCAGCCGGGCGAGCGCGATGAGCGCAGGGAAGCGATAGGCGTCGGCAACGTATCCGCGGCTGGAAATCTCCTGGGCCTCCTCCTCCGCCGCGGACCATTCCCCGCGGTCCAGCCGGATCATGGCTCGCCAACCGCGCAGGTAAGCTTCCCAATGCACAAGTTCCCGCGCAGTCGCATAAGCGGCCCCGCGCTCGATGTGCCAGAGCGCCGACGGGTAGTCGCGGCGCCAGTAAAACACGCAGGTGAGATTACAAGCCGACCGTTCTACGTGATCGTGCAGACCCCTCGACAACGCCAGGTCAAAACTCTGCTCGAGCTCGTCGCTCCTGACCGCGTCATCCATCTCCGCCCTGGCGGTTCCGATATTGGAGAGGGCATGAACAACGATCTCATCCTCGCCCAGTTTCTTGGCCAGCGTCAGGGCATCCGCCCCCCACTTCAAGGCAGACGCTGTTCGAAAGGCCAACATGTCGAGTTGCGATTGATGGGAGAACGCCCAGGCGAGCTCGGGTCCCGGCGGCTGGGCCGACAGCACCCGGATGGCCTCGCTCGCATTGCGCTCGGCCTCCGTCCTAAGGCCACAAAGCCACGCGAAACGGGTCAGTCGCGTTAGGTTGCGCCCGTAGGCGACCGTGTTCCCCTCGTTGCGGCGGCGCTCTGCGGCCTCGCTCATGGAAATCATCGCGGCGCCGGAATCGCCCATGAGGTAGGACTGTTCCGCGTGTGCTTCCAGGGTGGTCACCAATGATTCCGGCTCGAGTTGCTCCCGGTATCTGAGCATGAGCGCGTAGTGCGAGGCTGCCTCGCGCGGCGCGCCCGAGCGCGCGGCGTCCTCGCCGGCGATCTGCGAGTACCGCACCAGCGCCCCGGTGTCCCCCGCCCGCTCGGCATGGTGCGCCATTTCGCTGGCACGTGCCTTGGATCGTCGCTGCAGCTCGTTCACCACCGATGCGTGCAATCGTTGGCGCTGAGCGGGTGCAATGGATCGCTCCACCGCTTGACGGGCGAGTTCATGGCGGAAGCGAACGATACCGCCGCTCAGCACCAGCATGCCGCCGTCGATACATTCATCGAACGCCGTATCAAGGGCGGTCGGGACCAGCTCGCCGACGATCGAGGTGTCCGCATGCCGCGGGAAGATCGACACCGCATCGATGACTTGCTGCGCAAGAGGCGAGAGACGCGACACTCGCGCAAGAGTCGCATCTTGAATGGCGTCCGAGAGAACATCGAGCGGCGCGGCCAGAGTTTCCGTGACCATGAATGCGTTGCCGGCAGTCAGAGCGAATATCTCCTCCGCGGAACGGCTGGACTTCGCCGCCAGGGTTTTCACCGCCGACAGGGACAACGGCGCCAGCGCCATCCGCTCCACACTGCCTTGCATCGCCTCCCCGAGCAGGTGCCGGATCGAGGATTGCGCCGCCCGCTCCTCGGTTCGGTAAGTGATCAGCAGCAAGGTGCGAATGCGGCCGATTCGCCGCGACAGGAAGCGCAACAGGTCGAGCGTTGCCGTATCGGCCCAGTGCAGATCCTCGATCACCAGGATGGACGGCGAACCGCGCTCGAGCAGACGCAACAGCCATTCGAACAGGCGTATATGATCGGTGGAGGTATCCAGGGTTTCGCCGGCGGCTCGAGCGATGTCCCGAAGCGGTAGCAGCACTTCGGGTGTCGAGAGGTTTTCGCACGCGCCCCAATGCACCACCGCACCCTTTGCGTGGCTGCTTGCGAATCGCTCCACCAAGGCTGTTTTGCCAGCGCCCGCCTCGGCCGAAATCGCCACGATCCTGCCGCGCCCTGCCTGCGCAAGACCAAACGCGTGGTCGAGCTGACGAAGTTGCTCGTCTCGTTCCAAGAGGTGGATCAAGGGCGCATGTCCATGTCGTGCACGATGTCACGCTTCAGCTGGCAATAATCGCGCGCCTGTAGTCCCTTCGCCAGCGCTTTCTTGGCGCAAGCCTGCAGCGCCGCCCGATACAGGCAGGCAGGGCCGCTCGATTCAGGCACCGCTCGCTAAGGTACGGGCCGTCTGCGTGTCAGGATGGTCAGGGCCAACCGACTTTTCCAGCTGATCGCTTGCGCGTCGGGCCATGATGCGCGCCTCCCCGCCGTGTCCCTCGGCCGCGAGGCAACGCGCGAGGGTGAGATAGGCCTGTCCGGTGAACTGCGAGAATTCCCCGGGCTTGGCCTCCCGCAGGAGCATGTCGAGCGCTTGGCGCGCATCCTTTTCGGCCGGCGCCAACCTACCGAGCGTTATCTCGACGGCCGCGCGATGAAACAGGAAATTGGGCAGGTACTGCATGCAGGCTTTGCCTTGGCGGGCGAGTGCCTCACAGAGCTGGACCGCGCGATTCGCCAAATCGAGCGCCTGTTCCGAATCACCTTGCAGCGCGAGTGTCTGAGAACGCTCCGAGGTGAGAGCCGCGAATGCAAAGTGGCCGGGCGGCAGTGCACGTTCCAGCCGTGGCGCCACCTCGTCCAGCTTGGCGAGCGAGCCGGCAAAGTCACGCTCAGCCCGGTAGATTCGTCCGAGTCGGAGCAACGTTTGATTGATGACGACCTCGTCGCCCGCGCGCCGCGCGCTCGCGAGCGCGCGCTCGGCATAAACCTGCGCTTCGGCGGTGCGGCCCAGGTCGAGGAGCTGCTGCGCATAGTTGGTCATGAGCATGGGCGACAGCGCGTTGTCGGTGGCATCGGCCCGATGAATGCCCATCGACTGCCGCAGGAGCCTTTCCGCCTCCAGAGGCCGGCCCATCTGCGCAAGGGTCAGGCCCCAGTTGTTGAGCCAAGTACCGGCGGTCGCCGTGTCGTCGCGGCCCAGCGCCACCAATCGCGGCCACAGACTGTCGAATGTGGCAATGGCGTCGCGGTAGCGTCCGGCGTCGCGATAAGCCTCGGCAAGGTTCGCGCCGGCGCGCATGTCCGCCAGATCGTGATCGAACGGAACTTCAGTCAGGGCCTGAATAGCGTCCTGCGATCGCACAATGGCGAGCGGCGCATCGCCGTGATAGAGAGCGATCCCGTCGCCGCTGGTCCAGCAGAACGAGCGGTCGAGCGCGAACTCCGCACCGTCCGGCAGCTCCTTCAAACCTTCTTCGAACATTTGTTCCGGCCGCGATGAGTTGTCGTGCCTGGCAAGCACGCTTGCGTATGCGCACTCCGCCCGCGCACGCACCGCGGGATCGGCGACCTTCCGTGAGAGCTCATATCCAAGCCCCAGGTACTTGAGGGCGGCGGCGTCCTCGTCCTGGGTATCGTATTCACGTCCGATCGAAGTCAACAAGGCGACCCGATCGGTATCGTTGGTGCGTTGTCGCTCAAGGAGATGTCCGGCACGACCCAAAAGTTCATTCGCCGTGAAAGGCTTGCCGGCAGGTCCCGCGTCGGTCAGCACATAGCCCATGAGCTCGTTGAAAGACTCTGCGCGCGCCAATTCCCGGCGGGCAAAATCGCGTTGCTGGCGCGCCTCGAGCATCTGTTCGGTGGCGATGGCCGCCGCGCCGACGAGTACGATCAGGATCAAGAACGCGCTGAAGACGCTGCCCCAATGCCGTTGAGCAAATTTTCGCGCCGCATAGATGCGGGTGGCAGGCCGCGCAGTCACCGGAAAATTGCTCAAGAACCGGCGGATATCGGCCGCAAGGTCCGCCGCCATCGGATATCGGCGCGCGGGATCGCGCTGCACGGCTCTGGCGATGATGGCGTCCAGATCGCCGTGCACGCGCCGTTGTTCGGCGGCATCGGTTACCTGTGAGGAGGCGATGGGCGCATCGTCCGTCAGCGTGGCGCGCACCAGCTCGGTCTTGGTCGAAGCGGTCGCACTGAAGGGATGCTGTCCCGTGATGAGCACGTGCATCAATATGCCGAGCGCATACACATCGGAGGCGGCGGACAATGGATCTCCCTGCACCTGCTCCGGCGCAGCGAAGCCGGGCGTCATCGCCTTGGGCGCAGCCTCCGAGCTCTCGGGCGGGGCGGCATGCAGGTCGGTTCGCAGCGATGCCACGCCGAAGTCGACCAGCTTGACGACGCCGTCCGCGGAGACGAGGACATTGGAGGGCTTTAAGTCACCGTGAACGATCAGCTGGCCCTGGGCGTAGGCGACTGCGTCCAGGACATCGAGGAACAGCCGCAGGCGCGCCGACAGATCAAGTGCGTGCACACGACAGTACTCGTCGATGGGGAGCCCTTCGACATACTCCAGGATCAAGTACGGTTGGCCGTTTTCGCGCAACCCCGCGTCGAAAAGCCGGGCGATATGGGCGTGAGACAATCGGGCGAGCAAATTTGCCTCGTGCCTGATTTGCGCGACGGCGAGCTGCCCGAGACCACGACGCTCCAGAAGCTTGACCGCGGCCGTTCCCTCGAATCGTTCATCGCTGCGTCTGCCGAGCCAAACGCTCCCCATACCGCCGCGCCCCAGCAGGCGCTCGATCGTGTAGGCACCGACTTTTTGGGCGATCAGAAAATCATCGGGAGATATCGGAGAGCGTTCCAGAAACCCGGATGCCTGGACGACGGAATGCAGATTCAGCAGTTCCCGCAGCTCGCGCCACACTTCGGGGTGCGATTTCTCAAGGCCGGCAACCCAGGGCTCACGTGCCGCGGGATCCAGTTCCAAGGCCTGGTCGAGGTAAGGCTCCACCTGCCGCCACACGGTGCTATTAAATGTCGCCATAATTGCTGGCTCCGCCGATCATGTTTTCCGCCTCTCAGTCCTCACCGAGATGGCGTTTGAGCAGTATGCGTGCCTTATCCCAGTCCCGTTTTACAGTTCGCTCGGAGATGCCGAGAAGGCCGCCGATCTCCTCGTACGAGAAACCGCAGAAGAACTTCAAATCGACGACTTGCGCGAGCCTCGGCTCGAGATCGCCGAGCCGATTGAGCGCCTCATCAATTCCGTCGACATCTATAGACGGTTCTCCCGGCACGGGCAGCTCGGTGGGAAGCGAGGTGATCAGGAAATTGCCGCCTCGCTTGTGGGCGTGGCGACTGCGCAGGTAGTCGATCAACAGCCCGCGCATGGCGCGGGACGCGTAGGCCAAAAAGCGTGCCCGGTCCGGGAACATATCCGGCCGAGTGCTCGAGAGACTCAGATACGTCTCGTGCAACAGCGTGGTTGGACTCAATCCGGCGCAGGCATTGCGGCGCACCTCGCGCCGGGCGAGCCTGTGCAGTTCATCGTACAGGGTCCTGAAAAGCTCCTCCGAAAAGACCACATCGCCCGGCTTCGCCGGCCCGGACAAACCGGTCAGTTCCTCCAAGGGCACGATGGAGCTCTCCGCTGAAATTCTCGCTCGAAGCAGCATGCATGAGGGTTCCGGGCGTTACAACTCGTGAGGCGGCGCGGGCGTTTTTTTAAGCAAGCGATGGCCCGTTTTGAGCACCGAATCCGATAACGGTCGCGTATTGGCGCCGGGCAGATCAGACCGGATCGAAGTCATATTTATTGCGAACATGCCGCTCATGCGCCCGAAAGGTTATGGCGGGAAGGAAAGCGGCTTGGTAATGCTACGGTGGTTGTAGTAGCATCGCCGTGGAGGGTAGGAGACATGACGAAAGTGCGCTTATCGAAAGCAGAAACACGCATCCTGGAACAGTCCTGGAAACTGGGAATTTGTTCGGTGCGCGAAATCCTCGACAGTCTGCCCGAGGAGGAACGCGTTGCTTACACCACCCTGCAGACGCTGGTGTACCGGCTCGAGCAGAAAGGCGCGCTTCGCAAGGTCAAGAAAATCGGCAACGCCCAATTGTTCGAACCGGCGATCAATCAAAGCCAATTTCGCGGCGGCCTGATGCGCGACCTTCTCGATCTTTTTGGAGGATCGCCGCACCTTCTGGTGTCGAACCTCTTGGAGTCCGGCGCGCTGACACTCAAGGACTTGAAGGCGCTACAGAGCGCCGCGGAGAGCCAGAAAGCCGAGCGAGGACGCCGGGGCCGAGGCAGTGCGTAAAGCCTGCTCACAGAGCCGGCGCATCTTGAACGGCCGCTCGATCCATTCGCCGGCCGGTGCGCAGTGGAATCGCCAATGACCACGCAGTGGGACGGAAAGATGCTTCTGATCGCCCGGGCGGGCGGCGGAAGTTAACGTGTTGCGGGGAGGAAAAGCCCATGCATGTGCAACTTACGCACGCCATCTATTACGCTGAAGTTCACTTGGTCTTTTGCTCCGTCGTGTGGCTCGCAGCGTGGGCTCTCACGTCGCTGCCCGGCCCGAGCGCCACCACCAAGCATTGGATTTGGGCCGCGACCGCCCTTAATTTCGTTTTGCCGGTGGGCGCAGTCGTCGATGCGTTGTTCGCGTCCCATATCTCGTGGGCGACACCGCTCGGAGTCGCCGGTGTGCTGGGTGTGATCATTTCGGACAACAGCGCCTTGGCCGCATCACTCGCAGCCGTTTGGCTCGTCGGCGCCTTGGCGATGCTGACGCGCTTATGGGCACGCATCTTAAGGGAACGACTCAACAATGAGCCCGTGGCGGAAGCTCTTCATCCGGAGCCGAGATTCAAGGCCGATGGCATCGATGTGAAGTTTGATGAAATCGGGCGGGGACCAGCGGTCACGGGGCTATTCCGATCCCGCATTTCGCTTCCCTTGGGCATCGATCGGGTGCTGAGCGAGCGTGAGCTCAAATCGGTGCTCCTGCACGAGCTGACCCATGCAAGAAGGCGCGACAATTTGATCCGCCTGCTCTATGAGGCCTCGCTCTGTGCGTTGTGGTTTCATCCGTTGGTCTGGCTCGCCGGTTCCCGGCTGGCCTTATACCGCGAGCTCTCCTGCGACGAGTCGGTCATTCGAGAGGGGCACGGAGAGGAACTGGTATCGGCGCTGGCGAAGCTTGCCAGGTCCGACGAAGCATCGTTGCTGCGCGCGACGGCCAGCTCCTTTCTCGGCCTGCGGCTGAGCCGGCTCACCTCAGCACCGCCTTCCAAACCGCGATTCCTTGCCAATGCCCTATTGAGCGCGTGTTTCGCTGTGGCGCTGGCCGCCGGCATCCTCGCAACGATCGCGCACACCGCGTGCTGCTTCGTGGCGCAGGTTTGAGCCAGGTTTCAACAAGGACCGCCATGACACTTCTCGCGCAGCCCCACGCCTCCGGCCGCTCGAGCATGGCGGCGCTGGCGAGTGCGCTCATCTTTGCCATCGCCCTCTTCCATATCCAAGTGGCGCGCGGCAGCGGCCTGCCTTCGGACACCCTTTATGCACGGCCCAGCCTGCTCGTGGGGGACAAGGGAGTTCGGCTGAGTCTCTATTGCATCGGGAGCGGCTCGCCGGCGGTCATATTCGATTCGGGGTTCTCGGACTGGGCGCCCGCCTGGTCGACCGTCCAGCCTGAAATCGCGAAGTGGACGCGGGCGTGCAGCTATGACCATGCCGGCGCGGGGTTCAGCGACCCGGGCCCCCTGCCCCGGACCAGCCTTCGCATCGCGCAGGAGCTGCACGGGGCTCTGCATCGCGCGGGCATCGAAGGGCCTTTCATCCTGGTGGGGCACGCCTTCGGCGGAGACCAGGTTCGTACCTTTGCCGACTTGTACATGAGCGAAGTCGCGGGACTGGTCCTGGTGGATGCGGACGCCACGGACTTGGAGCCTGAGTGGATGCAGGAACTGGACCGGCGCGGCCGCCCGGACTTGATTTCCTATCTGCGCGAGTGTCGCAACGCGATCACCGGCCACCCGCCGCTTCCCTCGGGCGTGCCTGCCGAGACTCTGCAGAAAAGCTGCTCGCAGAAGGTCTTTTTTCGCGGACTCCCCGAGGTCAAATGGTCGCAAGAATTGAATTCGAAGATGCTTGAGCTCGCACAGACCAAGAGTGCGATGTACGACGCCTTTGTATCTGAAATGGAACAGATGACACAGGACGAAATCTACCTGGAGCAACATCAGCGTTCCTTCGGCGCGCGACCCATTCGGATCCTCACCAGCGGCAATCACGGCGTGCCGGCGAGTGCGCCAGACCGCGCAGCCTATGAGCAGGAGATAACGCGGGCCCAAGCCCGCTGGCTGGGCCTGTCTTCAAACGCCAAGCAGCTTTTTCCGCGCTCTGCCTCCGAATACATTCAATTCGAGGATCCGAATTCCGTGGTCGGAGCCGTCCGCGAGGTATACGAAGAGTTCAAAAAACTTCCGGCTGCCCGGGATTGACGGGCGCCGCTTCTTCAAGGGATGTATCGAATGAAGCTCGTTGCCGCATTGATGACGATTACGCTGTTGAGCTGTGTAGCGGCCCAGGTGCTGGCTCAGCCTCCGGCCACCGTCATCTTGGTGAAAGCGGCGCATCTGCTCGACCCACGCACCGGCCGTGTGCTCTCTCCGGCAGCAGTCTTGATCGAAGGCAAACAAATAAAAGAAGTGGGGCGCCCGGCAGAACTTGAAGGCCATACGCCGGCCGGCGCCACGACCATCGACCTAGGCTCAGCGACCCTGCTGCCGGGCTTGATCGACGCGCATACTCACCTCTTTCTCGATGTCATCGTGCCGCCGACCGCCGAGCATGCACGCCGGCACAATGGCGACTTTGCGCCGGACCAGTTATTAGCCATCGTGGAGTCTCCCAGCAAACGCGTACTGATGGGCGCTCAGCTGGCGCGCGAAGACCTCGAAAGCGGCTTCACCACGGTCCGAAACCTTGGTCACTCGGGCATCGATGGCGACATCGCGCTGCGCGATGCCATTGGCGCCGGCAGCCTTCCCGGACCCCGCATCCTCGCGGCCGGGCGCAAAATCACCTCGCTCGGCAACTATCTGCAGAATCTCAACCCGGCACTGTCGGCGGCTATTCTCAATCAGGAACTCCTCGAGGTGGCCAACCTGGAGGACGGGCGCCGCGCCGTGGACGAGAATCTCTTCTACGATATCGACGTCATCAAGGTCACGGTCGACGACGACGGCGTCGGCATCAATACGCCAATCATGACCGCGATCGTTGCCGAGGCGCATCGGGCGCACAAGCGAGTCGCAGCGCATGCCGCGACCCAGGAAGCCATCCAGATCGCCATCGACGCGGGCGCGGATAGCATCGAGCACGGCAACGAAGTGACCGACGAGCAGTTGAAGACGATGCGTGACAGGGGAATTTATCTCGACATAACGCCGACTTTTTGGAGCGGATTCTTTGCCGCGATCACGGCGCCCTCCATCGTGCCGGAGCCCACCTCGAAGGCCGAAGAGGATGCTGCCGATGAACGCAGACACAGGAGAGTGGCCGATTTTGTCCATCGGATCCTCAAATCCGGGGTGAAGTTCGCAGCCGGATCGGACATGTGCTGGTTCTATCCGGGGAAAACCCGCGGTCAAGCTTCCGCCACGATGTTTCCCCACTTGCGGGATGCGGGCATGCTGCCGCTCGACATACTTCGCGCCGTCACCAGCAACGCCGCCCAGATGCTCGGATGGCAGGATCGGGTGGGTGCGGTCGAGCCGGGGAAGTTCGCCGACCTAATCGCCGTGGCCGGCGATCCGCTCACCGACATCACAGAATTGGAGCGCGTCCAATTCGTGATGAAGGATGGCCAGCAAGTCAAGAACCAGCTCACGCGATCTTCGGGCGCCGCGACTCTCGATTGAAAAGAGCCCGGTCGATGTGAAGTTCATTCTTCCGGCGGCCACGCGGGCTCAGTTCTCTTGATCGCGGGCCTATAATTCCCGGTACTCATCGCGGAGATTACCCATGGATCCATTGATTTCATTGTTTAGCATCGTAGGCGCCCTCATTCTCGGCGCCATCAGCCCGGGTCCTTCGTTTCTTTTCGTTGCACGCACCGCCGTTGCCGCCTCGCGCCGCTCCGGCATCGCCTCGGCCTTCGGCATGGGACTGGGGGCGTCGATCGTGACCACGCTGGCGTTACTCGGCGTGCGCGCCGTATTCGCGCGAGCCGAGTGGCTTTTTGTCGGCTTCAAAGTGTTGGGCGGTATTTATCTTTGCTTCCTCGCCTGGCGCATGTGGCGCGGCGCTCGCGGTCAACCGACGCTGTCGAACGACGCGCCATCGATGGCGACAACGACCGGGATCATCCGAAGTTTCTGGCTCGCACTGGCTACCCAACTGAGCAACCCAAAGACTCTCATCGTCATCAGCGGCATCTTTGCGGCGCTGCTTCCCAGCCGAGTTCCGGCCTGGATGTACTGGACCATCCCTCTGATTGACCTCGTCGTCGAGGGCAGTTGGTATGCCTTCGTCGCCGTGACCCTCTCCTCCAAGGGTCCTCGCGAGATTTACCTCGGCGCCAAGGGGATGATCGATCGCGCGGCGGGGGGCGTGCTCGGTATCCTGGGATTGCGACTCATCGTGGAAGGCGCGCAGGAGGCAGCCTGAGCGGCTTATCGGAGGAAGTGATCGCCGCGCAAGGAGCGGGCCGGGATCCCTAACCTCTAGACCTCCAACCGGTCCTGCGGACGTGCGACCAGCGTGTAGAGCACCGGCATCAGGAAGATGCTGATCAACAGCCGCGTGAAAAGGCCGCTGACGATCACCAGCGCGAAAGGACGCTGCGTGTCCGTGCCGACGCCGGTAGCCAAGGCCACGGGCAATAATCCCAGCGCGGCAACCAGTGCCGTCATCATGATGGGACGCAGCCGCAGGATCGCCGCCTCGCGGATCGCCGCCGTCAGCTCAGTCCCGTCGCGGCGCAGCTCGTTGACGTAGGAGATGTACACGATCGCCGTCTGCACGGAAACGCCGAAGAGCGCGAGAAATCCTATGCCTGAAGAGGCCGAGAACGGTGTATCCGTGATCCAAAGCGCGATGATGCCGCCCACCGGCGCCGATAAAACCACGCCCAGCACCGTGATGAACGGAAATTTGAAATTGCTGTAGAGCGCGAACAGCAGAAAGAAAATGAAAAACAACGTCAAGGGCAGCACCACGCTCAACTGTGCACGCGAGGCGGTGTATTCGGTGTATTCGCCGCCCCAATCCAAGCGATAGCCCTGCGGCAGGGTGACCTTTTCATTGATCTGGTGCATGGCATCGCCCACGGCGCCGGCCAGATCGCGTCCCTCCACCGAAAACTGCACGCCGATATAGCGCGAATTGTTTTGCCGGTAGATGAAGGAGGCGCCGCTCGTGACTTGAATGTCGGCGAACTCCTTCAAGGGTATCTGCTGTCCGCCCGGGGTGGCGACCAGGATGTTGCCGATCTCGTCGGGATTGTCGCGATACGGCTGTTCCAGCCGCACCACGAGGTCGAACTCCTTCTCCTGCTGCACCACCTGGGTGGCCACATCGCCGCCGATCGCGGTTTGGATCAGGGCATTGATGTCCGAGACGTTCAGGCCATAACGGGCAATGCGTGCGCGATTGATCTTGATGGACAACGCCGGCTGCCCGAGTTCCTGCACCAAGGTGACATCGCGGATGCCGCGCACCCGCTCCAAGATCTGCTTGATGGACTTGCCCTTCTTTTGCAGGGTGTCCAAGTCGGAGCCGAACACCTTCACCGCCAGCGCGCTCTTCAATCCCGTTTCGGCTTCATCGACCGCATCCTCGGCCGGCTGGGTGTAGTTGAAGGTAATGCCCGGGAAAGCCGAGAGCTTCTGGTTGATCTCTTTGATAAGCCCCGCCTTGTTGCGATAGCGACCGTTCCAGTCGGCATAGGGCTTCAAGTCGACATAGAACTCCACGTTGAAGAAGCCGGTGGGATCCGTGCCATCGTCCGGGCGCCCGAGTTCCGAGGCCACGGTGGTGACCTCCGGGAAGGACGCCAAAATGTCCCGCACCTTCGGCGCAATGCGCGCCGATTCGTCGAAGGAGATGGTGTAGGGCATGGTGGCGCGCACCCAGAGTGCGCCCTCGTCCAGGTGCGGCATGAACTCGGCGCCGATGCTGGGTATGAGAAGCAGCGACAAGCCCAGGAGAATCGCGCTTGCGATGCAGGTGCCCCAGGCTCGTGCCAGGCAGAAATCGAGTCCGCGCGTGTAGGCCGATTTGATGGATTCAAAAATGCGGTTGCGGCGCTCGCGTACTCCGTTGCGCATGAACACGGCGCATAGCACGGGCAGCAGGGTCAGGGTCACCAGCAGCGCCCCGATCAGCGCAAAGACCATGGTATCGGCCATCGGCTTGAACAAGGTTCCGGATGGGCCCGACAGCACGTAGATCGGCAGAAAGCCCGCGACGATGACCGCCACCGAATAGAACAGCGGTCGATCCACTTCCGCTGCCGCGTACAGGATGATCTCCCTCACCGTGGTCGGCGTGCCCTTGCGCGCCTGGATCTGGCGGAAGATGTTCTCCACCATCACCACCGCGCCGTCGACCAATATTCCAAAATCCACCGCGCCTATGGACAGCAGATTGGCGGACGCGTTTTGCAAATCGAGGCAGATGAATGCGAACAACAGGGCGAGCGGAATGCTCACCGCGACGATCAGGCCGGCGCGAAAGTCATACAGGAAGAAGATGAGCACCACGACCACCAGCAGGATGCCGCGCAGGAGGTTGCGCCGCACGACATCGATGGTGAGCTTCACCAATTCGCTGCGATCGTAGAAGGGAAGAACCTTGACATCCTTCGGCAGGACTTCGTTGTTGAGTTCGCTGGCCTTCGCCTCGACGCCGCGAAGCACGTCCTGAGTCTTCTCGCCGGTGCGCAGCAGAATCACGCCCTCCACGGCGTCGTCCTGCTTCTGGTAGCCGAATTCGCCCAGTCGGGGCGCAATCCCGATGACCACGCGTCCGACGTCCTTCACCAGCACCGGCACGCCGTCGTGAACGGCCACCACCACATTGCCGATGTCCTCGGTCGTGGTTAAGCGCCCGAGTCCACGCACGTAATAGAACTGCCCGCCCTGCTGATAAAAGCCGCCGCCCGAATTGTCATTGTTGGCGGTGAGCGCGGCCTCCACCTGCGAAACCGACAACCCCACCGAGGCGACACGCGCGGGATCCAGGAGCACCTGGTACTGCATCGTGCCGCCGCCGAATCCGGAGTCGTCCGCGACCCCGGGAACGGACCTGAAGGCCGGTTCCACCACCCAGTCCTCGAAGGTCTTGAGCTCCATCGGCGAGCGATCGGGGCTTTGCAGCACGTAGCGATAGATGAGGCCCGAGGGCGCGGACATGGGCGACAAGGTCGGCGACACGCCGGACGGCAGGCTGAGTTCGGAAAATCGGTTGTACACCTGCTGGCGCGCGAAGTAGTTATCCGTGCCATTCTGGAAAGTCATGATGACGTCGGACAGTCCGTACAGGGAGATCGAGCGGATCGTGGCCATGCGCGGAATGCCGTTCATCTCGCGCTCGACGGGCACGGTGATCAACCGCTCCACCTCTTCCGCCGCGCGCCCGGGCCATTGCGTGATTACTTCGACCATGGGCGGCGACAAGTCGGGGTAGGCGTCCACCGGCAGGCGCTTCAGCGACCATGCGCCGACGCCGACGAGCAGCAGCGCCAGGAGAAACGTGAGCAGGGGTTGGCGCAGCGATGAGGCCACGATCCGGTTCATGATCGAGGCGGTGCGCGGCGTCGATGAGCCGGGAGGCAATTCCGCGCTCATTGATTTTGCATGAACTGCACGAACAGCGCGCCGTCCACGACGATTTGGTCGCCCGCTTTGAGGCCTTCATCGATATCGTACCGATCGTCGGCGCGAACACCCAATGTCACGTGTTGACGCGCGAAGCTGCCGTCGGTCTCGACCAGGTACACGAAGGGCAGGTTTTCATCGTCGCGCACCACCGCCGAGACCGGCACCAGCAGGCCGCTGCTCGTCTGCTGCGCCTGAATGCGCACCCGCACGTACATCTGCTTCTTGAGGATGTCTCCCGGATTGTCGACCAGGACGCGCACGGCCACCGAGCGGGTGTCCGGATCCACCAGCGCCGAAATGTTGTCGACCTTGCCGGGCAATATCTTCGAATCGATCCCGCCGCTGACCTGCGCCGAATCTCCGACACTGACCGAGGCGAGATCGGAACCGAAGATTTGCGCCATCACCCACATTTTCGACAGGTTCGCGACCGTGAAGCTCGGGGTGGTGCCGGCCTGCAGGAGTTCTCCCGGCGTGATCAGCTTTTCCACCACGGTACCCGCGATCGGGGAGCGGATGAAGCCCTCCGCATGGGTCACGTTCTTGCCGTCCTGAATCTGCTTGATGGTCTCCGCGGGCACGCTCAATCCCACCAGGGCCTGCAGCGCCGCGTCGCGATCGGCCTCGGCGTTCACCGCATCGGTTTCCGCCTGCGTGGCCTCCTTCTGTGCGACCCCGTTATGCTGCAGCAGGTCCTTGTCGAGATCCGCAAGGCGCCGGTTGGTTTGCGCGGTGGCGATGGCCTTGTGATAGGCGCTGATGGCCGCGGCGAAATCCGGCGAATCGACCGCCGCGAGCGCATCGCCCTTCTTCACATGATCGCCCAACGACACCATGAGCCGAGAGACCGGACCCGAGAAGGGCGCCAGCACGCTGGTGGCCTGATCGTTGTCGAAATCCACCGCGCCGGTAGCCTCGATGGTCTTGTGGAATTGCGATTCGGCCACGGTGTAGATACGCACGTGTTGGCGCTGCTCCGCGCTCAAGCGTACGTTCGTCATTTCCGCGCGCGGCGCGTCGGCCGCTTTGCCCGAACACCCAGCGATCGCCGTTACGACAAGCAGCATCCCAATCATCGATTTATTGTTCATTATTTATCGTTCGCCACGTCCGCCCGATTCCACCATCCACCCCCCAATGCCTGAAACAGCGCCGCCGTGTCGGCATAGCGGCTGGCCTCGGCCTGTATCAAAATGATTTGGGCCTGTTGATTGGCCTGCTCCGCGGTCAGGAAGTTCAGGTAGCTGGCATAGCCGCCCTGCCACTGGCGCTGCGCCAAATCCAAGGTCACCTTGGCCGCATCGGCCGCGACCTTCGCGGATTTCAGGGCATCCGCGTCCTGCTCGAGCGCCGTCAAGGTGTCGGCGACATTCTGGACCGCGGCGAGCACGGCGCTCCTGTACTGTTCCGCCGCTTGCCGGTAGGCATCCTTGGCGCCGCGCTCTTGATGCATCAGTTGACCGCCTTGAAAGATCGGCGCCGTGACATCCACGCCCACCCCCCAAAAGCCCGTGCCCGAGGTAAAGAGCTGACTCACTGCGGCAGCCGAGCTGCCGGCGTTCGCGGTGATCGGGAACGTCGGCAGCCGATTGGCGATGGCGATGCCGATCTTGGCGCTGGCGTCGTGCAGGTTGGCCTGTGCCTGCAATACATCGGGGCGTTGCTCGACCAACACTGACGGCAGGCTGACAGGAACTTCTTCGGGCAGGGTAAGAGCGTCGAGATCGATCTTCACTTCCGGCAGCTGACTCGGGAATTGACCCGTCAGGGCGGCCAGCAAGTCGTGTAGCTGAGCCAGCTGCTTGGCGAGCGGCGGCAACGTCGCTGCTATTTGCGCCAACTGCGATTCCTGCGCGGCCAGATCCAGGCGGCTGGCATACCCCTTCTCGAGTTGGTATTTGAGGATCTCGACGCCCTTTTTGTTGCTGTCGATGAGATCACGGGTGACATCCACCTGGCGCTGCAAGGAGCTGGCCTGGATGGCCGTGACCACCACATTGGCGGTGAGATTGGTGTAGGTGGCCACCATCTGATAGCGCACCCCCTGCTCCTCGGCTTGCAAGGACTCCACCGTCCTGCGGTTCAACCCGAAGACATCCGGCAGGTAGGTGACGGTGACTTCGGGGGTGAACAGGTTGTAAAGAAAGGCGTTCGAATTCAGGGTCGGGGAGATCTGGCCCGATAGGCGCTGGCGCGTGGCGGCAAAATCGGCGGCGACGCTGGGGAAGAATGCCCCGCGCTGGGCCAGCACGGCTTCCCGGGCCACCGACAGGGCCGCGCGCGCTGCCTTGAGGTCGGGATTGTTCTTAAGCGATTGTTCAATCAGCGCGCTCAAGGCCTCCGAATGAAACAAGGTCCACCAATCGGCGGACAAGTCCGCGCCCATTTTGAAAGTCTGCGCTGCACCGCCCGCCGCATCAGGGATTGCCGCGGTGCTCGCCAGGGGTTTTGAGGTGTAGTCGCTGACGGCCGGGGGCGCCGGCTTCTTGAAATTAGGGCCCACGGCGCATGCGCCCACCAAAGACACGCCCAGGAAGGCTGCCCACAAGCGCAGCGTGCGCGGTAAAGTCAGGCTCATACTTAATTATTTGAAGGAACGATGCTGTGTTTTGGAATGGCCGTCGCAGCCTGATCGCGATGGTTTGGGACAAGGATTGTGGGGCAAAGGTTCCGCAATCGCCAGCATTACGGCCTTTAAGCCGCTGATTATCGGCCATTTAGGCGCAACTTCGGAGGATCAGGGCATTTTGAGTGGCGCCGGTCGATGCGACCGATGCCAAGCGGAGAGGCGATTTCAATGGTGGAAGCGCGCGCTTAAGAACCACGGGCGCGCCGGCGCGCGTCGCAACGGGTTGGACCGTCCCGGCTGGACATTATTCCTGACGCTTCTTCACATGGACGGGGACTTGCCGCCTTGCCCGCGCTGCGTCAGACCAGACGTGGGTTTGCGGCTAGGCGAGCCGTGCGACTCGAAACTTCCGGGCCCGCAAAATCGCCAACGCTCCTGCCAGCAGCGTCAGACCGCTCATCGCGCCGGCCGGATCGATCTCCGGTGCCGTCATGGTGCCGCTTCCGCCCCCGCCGCCCCCGCCGCTCGTCGGTAGCAGCAGATGCGCGTCGGCCCACGTACTGACTCCGTCTCCGGCGTTGAACGAACTGTCGACCTCGTCGACGAGGCCGAATACTGCAGTGAGGTTGGTCTTGTTGTTGGGGAGCGGTCCGCCGCCGAGAACCACGTTGGCCTCGGCGAGCACTTGTTCGACGCTCAGGCCATTGGCCCACAGCTCATCGCCGCTCAATCCGGTGAGCGTGAGATTCTGGAACAGCACATTCGAGGTGCCCTTAAATTGAGAGATCCCCGCCCGATCGAACGCCGTAGTCACTTCGAGGGCTGCGACATCCATGGCAAATACCCCGCCCGATGAGGTGACGGGGTCGAGCAGGTCGGTAGTGAGAGATCCGGAGGGACCCGTACCTGATTCAAACGTGACGACGGCCGGACCGTTGTCAAAGATGATGGAATTGCCCGCGGCCCCGGGGATACCGATCTGCATCAGGCCGCCGGAGGAGGCGTAAACCGAGTCGAAATTTTGCACGAGCGATTTGTCGAATTGGGTTTGCTCGCCATCAATCGCATCCAGGGGGACATAGTTATTACTGACGAATTCGCCGGGCTGGAAGGTGTCCGCGCGAAGCTGTCCATGCGGCATTGCCGCAAGAAGTGCTGCAACTGCGCCCGCCAATACGATTTTCGGATTTTTGCCGGTCAGCCTGTTTTTCATGGTCCTTCCCGTTTGCTTGCGATGGCAATTGAGTACATCGCAATCCATCCTGAAAACATGACAAGGATTCGGACAATCGTGGCGATGACCCCGGCATGGCCCAACGGGTCTTGCGGCCGGTGAAGCGATGATGGCTGGAGAGCCATTTGATGGAGGAATGCGGCCAGAATCCGCTCAGGCCGCCTTGACATAAACCCAGGCGTGCCGCCCGGATTTCATCTGCGCCTCGACTCGTTTGTAGTCATCCACTTCATATCGATCCGCAGCGAGCAGCTCGCTTTCAGTGATCTCAAATAGCGTACCTTGCACCTCATCCGCAGGATTGCCGGTCGGCACGACTACGGGGTGGAATTCCTTGCCGCTCAATCTCACCGTTTCCGAGTCGTCGATCTTCAGCATCTCGGTCCGATAACCAGGCATCGCATCGTGATGGCCGCGCAACAGACGTCCGAAGCAGCTCAGTTGCACCGCTTCGAGCTGCAGAGTGCCGTATGAAAAGAGAAAAACCTTTGCAGAGTCTGTCATTTTCCACCTCGAACGAAAGATGATTGATGGTCAATCCCCAACCAACCCGAATACGATCAGGGCGAGACCCACGCGGTTAAGAATCTGCCGCGCCTCATTTGGGATCTCGGGCTTTTGTTTCTGCACTTCCATGAAATCTTGCCTCTTAGGCGGCGGCTGGACGAAAGCCCGTCTGCCTGATGAATCCACGGCAGGGTTGGTGTACTTTGGCCAAAGCGCCCACAAGTTCACGGACGAAAATTCTATGGCCAGCGCGCCGCTCAATTCAGGCTTGTTCAGACTGCACTGTTTCTTCTGTCTGCTGTATGCGCTCTTCACCCTCGCCATTGTTTTTATCTGTCTCCAAAAAGAGGAGCCGCTCGGAATTCTAATAGGTTTATTTCCACTCGGCTTCGCCCTGCTGCATTTTTACGCTGCCAAGGGAGCAAAGTATGGTCGCAGCAGCGGAAGGACGCTGTCGCGCGTGATCGCGGTGCTTTGGTTCTTCGGTTTTCCGATCGGCACAATTTTGGGAATCTATGTTTTTGTCAAAACCGGCCGAACCAGTTGGACCGGTAGGGAAACATAGAATCGGCTTGCGTATAAGGCCCGACAAAGTACTTAGCTTGTGCCTCGGACTCGGACGGCGGGTCGCACTCGTCGGATGTGCCGTGGATCATCTACGTAGTCGGTCACTGCGGTCCGCGCGAAGGGTGATTTCCGGCAGATCGGGATTTCTAAAGCTCTGTGAAGCCTGGGAGAGCCGTGAATCAATTCGAGATCCTTGAGCACTAACCATGGCATCCCCTCGCGACACAGCCGCTCCCAAGTGGGTCCTCACAACGACAATCCTGGCCTCGAGCCTCGCATTCATCGACGGTTCGGTCGTCAATGTGGGCTTATCGGCGCTCGGCGCAACATTCAAGGCAAGCGCCGGCGAGCTGCAATGGGTCATCAATGCCTACCTTCTGCCTCTGAGTGCTCTGCTGCTTCTGGGCGGGGCGGCCGGAGACCGCTATGGACATGCGCGTCTCTTGATCGTGGGCACCGCGGTGTTCGGGGCGGCGTCGATCGGTTGCGCGCTCGCACCGAGTCTCGTATGGCTGCTGATCTGGCGGACGTTGCAGGGTATCGGCGCGGCTTTGCTGATGCCGAACAGCCTGGCGATTCTCGGCGCAACCTATTCGGGCGAAGCACGGGGGCGTGCGATCGGGATCTGGGCGGCAGTAGGCGCCGTGATGGCCGCGCTCGGGCCGGTGCTCGGCGGCTGGCTGATCGATGCGGTGGGATGGCGCTCGATTTTTTTCATCAATCTGCCGATCGCGGCCGGCGCCGTCATCCTGGCAATGATATTCGTCCGAGACGCGCATCAGGAAGACAAGGCAGCCGCGCTGGATATCGGGGGCGGCGCCCTGGCGACCGCGTCTCTCGGCTGTTTGACCTGGGGGCTCACCCTGGGATCTGCCCGCGGGGGTTGGACGAAGTTCGCGGTACTCCTGGTCGTCGGCGGCGCCGCCTTGATGCTGGGTTTCCTATGGGTCGAGAAATCCAAAAAAGACCGTGCGATGATGCCGCTCACCCTGTTCGGCTCTTCGAGTTTCATCGGTCTTACCGTTCTCACCGCTCTTTTATATGGCGCCTTGGGGGCACTCATTGTGCTGGTGCCGTACGTGCTGATTCAGGCGGCTCGATATTCGGGGGAACAGGCGGGTGCCGCGCTTGCCCCGCTCGCACTCGTATTGGCATTGGCCTCCCCGCTGATGGGCGCGATCGCCGGCAGGACCGGGCCACGCGCTCCGCTGACTCTGGGACCGTTGGTGGTGGCCTGCGGGTTTCTGCTCGCACTTAGAATCGAGGCCAACGCCGCATATTGGAGCACCGTCCTGCCCGCGATACTCGTCATTGCAATCGGCATGGCCGGCGCGGTGGCGCCGCTCACCACGGCCGTCTTGGCCTCTACCGACAAGCGACACGCGGGCTCCGCGTCCGGCCTTAACAGCGCCGTGGCACGCACGGGCGGGATGGTGGCGACGGCATTGCTGGGTGGCGTGCTCGGGGCCAGCGGCGCTGAACTCCTGACGGCCTTCCACACCGCCGTGATCGCATGTGCGCTGGCCTCGGCAGGCGCTGGAGCGAGCGCCTTTCTCCTCATCACGGTCAAGGGCTCCGCAGAGGTCAGCTCTTAACCTCGCGCTGGGCTATTACCCAACGCAGCGGCAACGCCGCTCGGCGACGGAAGCTGCGCGTGACATGAACCCGCCAAACCCGCTCGGCCCCCGCATACTCGTTGGCAGAGTTCCAATCCACTTCTGCGGAGCCCTGGAGTTGAAGGACATCTCCTGAGTCGAACTGCACGAAAAGCAGCGCCGCCCGCGGATCGGCCGTCAAGTTGCCCAGCGTGTTGAAGTAGCGATTGCCGCGAAAGTCCGGAATGGTGAGCGTATTGCGATCGATGCGTACGAAGCCACGCGGCCCTCCACGATGGGATATGTCGGCACCGAATGAGGAGCCCTCGCCCGGACGCGATCGGCTCGCAACAAAGAAGGTGTCGGCATCGGTGATCATGGCTCTTGCTGCGCCGTCCAAGCCGTCGAAAACCTCGACCATCGATGCGGATGCCGCCCCCGCCGAAGGAACACTAACACCTGAAATATCGCGTCGGTGAATGTATTGCGGACAGTTGCCGAAGCTCTGCGCAACCGTGACCTCAATGCCGTCCTCGTCGCGATTCAGGATGCGACCATTCGCGCGGTTGCGGCGCCGAGTCGAAAGATCAATGCCGAGAATAGCGATGTCGCGTTCCGAAACTAGCGCCTCGTTTACTGGATCCTCCGGCGCCGGGAGCGCGAAGATATGCAAGGTGGTCTGGTCGGGAGATCGGACGAAACCCGGTTGCCCGGTGAGCACGGTCGCGAGCGGCCAGCCCGTGGAGTCGATCGCGCCGATGAAAATGTACGGCAGTTGCGCAAAGAACCGCCGGTGTTGATCCGTCATGAACTCGCGGATGCCGGACACCCTCGGTCCGCCCCCGGCAAGCGCCTGGGCGGCCAATTCGTCGCGGTTGAATACGCTTGCCAAGGCGGCCTCAGCTTACTGCCGGGATCGGCAGCGGCGGGATGGCTTTGAACCGGGGCAACGCTTCCACTCGGCGCAGCCATGCGCGCACCGCTGCGTAATCGTTAAGTGAGACGCCACCTTCCGGGGCATGGCCCACATAGGAGTAGCAGGCGAGATCGGCAATGGTGGCATGGTCCGCCGCGAGGAACTCCCGGGCACTCAAATGCCCCTCCATGAAGCCAAGCAGCTTCGCGGCAATCTGTTTCGACCGAGAAATGTCCGCGGGGAAATTCCACTGCGTAATCATGCGGGCAATGGCCGGCCCGTACATCACTTCGCCGGCCGCGATCGAGAGCCAACGCTGCACCCGGGCCGCGCCAACCGGCTCCTCGGGCAGCCACTGGGTTCCGCTGCCATAGCGCTTTGCGAGATAGATGAGAATCGCGTTGCTGTCCGAGAGCGTGAGGTCACCGTCCTGCAAGACCGGTATCTGCCCCAAGGCGTTGAGCTTGCGAAATTCCGGTGTACGGCGCACCTCCGCAGGAGCCGGCGCAAACTGAAACGGCAGATCGAGCATCCGCAGCAGCAGCTCGACCCGGTGGGTGTGCCCGGAGAACTCGGTTCCGTGAAGGATGAGATGAGATGGCATCGTCGGCTCGCGCATTGAAGTTAGCTGTATTTTACTATTGCTCTTTCTGAATCAAACGCCCATCCTGGAAACTAAGTATTTCACTTATCGGAATAATTGATGGACCGCTTGGACGAGTTGAATATTTTTCTCGCGATCGCCGAGACCGGGAGTTTGGTGGCCGCCTCCAGGCGGTTGCGCCGTTCGCCGCCGACGGTGACCCGGGCGCTCACCGCGCTCGAGGACCGGATCGGCCTGCGATTGTTTGAACGCACGACGCGAAAGTTGGCGCCCACCGAGCCCGCCCAGTTGCTGCTGGAGCGCTCGCGCACCCTGTTGGCCGACTACGATGCGGCGCTGCTGGGCTCGTCACAGGCACCGGTGCGCGGGGTGCTGCGCATCACCGCGCCGGTGCAGTTTGGCCGCCGTCACGTGGCGCCCATCGTTTCGAGGTTCCTCAACGACTATGCCCAGATGCGGGTCGAAATGTCATTGAATGATCGCAACGTCGATCTCATCGAGGAGGGCTTCGATCTGGGAGTACGCATCGGAGGCCTGCCGGACTCGAGCTTGGTCGCGCGCCAGGTGGGCAGCGTCAGGCGCGTGGTTGTCGCGAGTCCAGGCTACATCGCACGTCGGGGCAAGCCTCGAGTGCCGTCCGATCTGGCGGGACACGACACCATATTCGGCATGGCTCGCTCCTCGACCCGCGAATGGAGATTTGCAGAGTCGACGCGCGGCGCCGTGGTGCGGCTGTCGCCGCGACTGCTGGTCGATGACGTCGAAACGCAAGTCCAAGCGGCGAAAGCCGGCCGCGGCGTGGCGCGCCTGCTGTCCTATCAGGTGAGTGAAGAGCTGGCCTCCGGATCGCTGTTGAGACTGCTCCGCGAATTCGAGCCGGCTGCTTTGCCTGTGCAGATCGTGACCGCGAGCCGCATCCACATGGCACCCAAAGTTCGGGCCTTCATTGATCTTGCGGCAAAGGTCCTCAAAGACCTCAAGGCCATCCGTGCAACATAGAAAAATCCGCCGATCTTCGACCATTGCGGTATGCGGGCGCATTAGTGGCACCAAATCAACGCGTTACGCGAACCGCCCCTCGGCCCATCGTTCGCCTACAGCGATGTAGGACGACGGCGCCAGACTCCTAAGCAAATCGATGTTCGAGCCTTGCGGGGGCTAGAATGAAGCCACAGGACCTGTCGGACCTTCGGCGCAGACGAGGACAGGTTTACCCACTCTAAGACTCGATTTCTTTGCGGAGGTCCGGTGGCGGTTCTTCAGCGGAATAACGTCCGCACTCAAGGCACGGGCGAACGAGCCATGATGTTCGCGCACGGCTTCGGATGCGATCAGAACATGTGGCGACACGTGGCGCCGGCTTTCGAAGCGAACTTTCGCACGGTGCTCTTCGACAACGTAGGCGCCGGCGGCTCGGATTTGTCCGCGTTCTCAAAGGACAAATACGCATCCCTTTCAGGCTACGCGGCCGACGTCGTCGAAATCGCCGAGGAACTCGAGTTCAAGGACGCGGTTTTCGTGGGTCATTCGGTCAGCGCCATGATCGGCGCCTTGGCATCGATCCGAAGCCCCGGCCTTTTTGGATCGCTTGTGATGGTAGGGCCGTCACCGCGCTACATCGACGATAAGGGGTATGTCGGCGGTTTCAGCGCGGCTCAAATCGAGGAGCTTCTCGAGTTTCTGGACAACAACCACCTCGGCTGGTCGGCGGCGATGGCTCCCATGATCATGGGCAATGCCGACAGGCCCGAACTCGGCTCGGAATTGGCCAATAGCTTCTGCCGGACCGACCCTGAGATTGCCAAGCATTTCGCGCGCACCACGTTCACCTCGGACAATCGCGCGGATCTCAAGCACGTGACCGTGCCATCGCTGATCCTCCAATGCAGCGATGACATCATCGCTCCGACCGTGGTCGGGGAATATGTCCATAAAGAACTCGCTAACAGCAAATTCGTGCAGTTGCGCGCCACAGGGCACTGCCCCAACTTGAGCGCGCCGCAAGAAGTCATTGCAGCGATCCGCGCTTTCATCTGAAGCAGCACCTTGAGAGCAGACGACGACTTCGAGGATTTGTTCGAGCACGCGCCCTGCGGCTACCTCTCGTTATCCCCCGACGGCGTCATCGTCAAAGCCAACGCGACCTTCGGTACGTGGACTGAATTTGAACCGGCCGGCCTCGCCGGTACGCGCTTTCGCGACCTGTTGAACATCGCGGGCCGCATCTACCTCGAGACACACTTGATGCCGCTGCTGCGAATGCAGGGATTCGTCAACGAGGTCGCTTTGGACGTCGTCAAAAAGGACGGCTCGTTACTGCCAATTTTGATCAACGCGGTCGAGCGGAAGGATGCGTCCGGGCAGGTGGCATTCATCCGCCTGACGCTTTTTAACGCCGTCGATCGCCGTCGCTACGAAAGAGACTTGCTCGAGACGCGCGCATCGCTCCAGGCACTGAACAATTCGCTCGAGGAACGGGTAGCGGAAGGCGTCGCCCTGCGGCTCAAATTGGAAGAGTCGCTCCGTCAAAGCCAGAAGATGGAGGCGATAGGCCAGCTCACCGGCGGTATTGCGCACGACTTCAACAATTTGCTCGCCGGAATAGGCGGCAGTGTCGAGCTGCTGGGCATCCGATTGAAGCAAGGCCGCATTGACACCCTGCCCCGCTACATCGAGGCCGCTCATGGCGCGGTCACCCGAGCAGCAGCCCTGACGCATCGCCTGTTGGCATTCTCGCGGCAACAAAAGCTTGAGCCCAGGCCCATTAACATCAATCGATTGATTATCGACATAGAAGACTTGATCCGAAGAACCGTGGGTCCCGGAGTTACCTTGGAAGTCGTGGGGGCCGGCGGCCTTTGGCCCGCGATCATCGATCCTAATCAGCTTGAAAATGCACTTTTGAATCTCTGCATCAACGCGCGCGATGCAATGCCTGAGGGCGGCCGCCTGACGATTGAGACAGCCAATAAATGGCTTGACGAGCGTTCGGCTCAAGAGCGCGATTTGCCGCCGGGTCAGTATGTAACCCTCAGTGTGACGGACACCGGCACGGGAATGACGCCCGAGGTGATGGCCCGCGCGTTCGAGCCGTTTTTTACAACCAAGGATATCGGCCACGGCACAGGTCTCGGACTTTCGATGGTATTTGGATTTGCGCGTCAATCCGGCGGTCAGGTCCGTATATATTCGGAACTGGGCAAAGGCACGACCATGTGCATTTACCTTCCACGTCATTATGGAGAAGTGGACACCGCCGAGACCGGGTCCTTCGTCATCAAACCGCAAGAGGCAAGCCAAATTGTCACGGTGCTCATCGTCGACGACGAACCGACCGTGCGCTTGCTGGTGACCGAAGTGTTGGATGACTGCGGCTATCATTCCATCGAGGCTGCCGACGGGCCCACCGCGCTTAGGATACTTCGATCAAATGTTGGTATCGATCTGCTGATCACCGATTTGGGACTCCCGGGAGGACTGACCGGGCGTCAGGTCGCGGATCTCGCGCGCGAGGCGCGCAAAGACTTGAAAGTGCTTTTCATAACGGGATTTGCCGACAATGCTGCATCGGGCAATGGACATGTGGACCCCTCGATGCCCATGTTGACCAAACCATTCACCGTCGAAGCGTTGGTGGAGAAAGTCACGCGCCTGCTTTCCGATGAAACTCGCTAGATCCTAAATCCTCAATGCGCGTCGCTATCCCTTGCCGGCCGCGTTAATCTTGAGGGCATGAAGCAAACATCCAGGGAAGTTGCCGAATGACCGCTCGCGTTGCGCTGGTGACCGGCGGTGGGCGCGGCATTGGCCGTGAAGCGGCGCACCTGATCGCGAGCGCCGGTGCCCGGGTGATGATTGCGGCTCGCAGCATCGATGAGCTAAAAAGCGTGGGCCTGGACTACGTTGCGGCCGACTTAGGCACGGCGGAAGGCTGTGCGCACGCCGTGGCCGAGACCGAGCGCCGACTGGGTCCCATTGACCTCTTGGTGGTGAATCACGGCATCGGCAGTGCGCATGAACGACTCATTTGGGAACAGGACCCTGAGGTCTGGCGGGAAACCATGCGGGTCAATCTGGATAGCCCCTTCGAACTCGCGCGGCTGACGGTCGGCGGCATGTGCAAACGCGGGTTCGGGCGCCTGGTATTCACCAGTTCCACCGCCGGGGAAACCGCCGAACAGAAAGGAAGCGCTTACACGGCCTCGAAGCACGGAGTCATCGGTCTGGCGCGCGCCGTCGCGCAGGATGCGGGTCCTTTCGGCGTCACGTCCAACGCGGTGTTGCCCGGATGGGTACGCACCGCCATGGCGGAGCGATCGGCCAAGGCGGAATCTGAACATCGCGGCATCAGCGTGGAACAGGTCTGGCAGGAAAGAGCTGCCATCTATCCGCGCAAGCGGGTACTCGAGCCCATTGAGGTGGCCAGGGTCATTGCGTTTCTCTGCAGTGACGCGGCAGGCGGCATCAATGGAGAGGCTGTGACGGTTGCCCTCGGCGGAGTATGGTGAGGTCCTGCCTGCCCGCTCAGGTTTAGAACTGCTCCCACCCGTCCTAGTCGGACTGGTCAGCCGGATGGACCCACCGCCGCCCGGCACTTCACGTCTCGAAGCACCCAAGCGCGCCCGCTTTTAGGGTGCACCAGGAGACAACCGCGCCGGACCAAATACAGTTGAAAGATCTCGGGCTTGGCAATTTCCCGGCCATTGAGCAACAGTCCGCGCTCATCGCGCAGAGGCGTGCGACCGATGGCGATGCTCGGCGTTACAGCCAGCGCATCGTCCGCCAGAACGACTCGGTCGGTATGCAGGGCTCCGCTAATCACACTCGACAGCTCGCTCCGGCCACGATCCGTCTGGCCGACAATGACCGCCGGCACCCGACTCGATGCGCAGTTACAAAGCGTCGCAACGCAGAGAAGGACCCCGCAAGCGCGCACTGCCCGAAGCCGCATTTCAGTGCCCGGAGGATCCCCGCGTGATGCGATTTCGCTGCCAAATCGACTTGATGGCCATGCCATGTGCGTGCGGGGGCACATAGCTCGCCGATATTCCCGGTGGGACTGCCTTGCCGCTCGGGGGTGCGGGGCACGCCCCGGTAGACTGATAGCCCAAAGCGGAAGCCAGCATGCCTTCGGCGCTATCCCCGAGCGCATGTGTGAAATCGTCCGCCACCGAACAGCCGGAAATCACGTAGCCCTCGGGGGTTAACGTATTTTGCGGCGTGAAGCCGTCGGTATAGTCACCGAACCCCTGCGCGTTGATGCCGCGGAATTCGATGGAGAAGTAGGTAACTCCGCAGTTGTCCTGCGGATAGAAGCCATACGGCTTTCCGCAGGTGGTCGAGCCGATCTGTATGACCTGGACGTTCACGCCGCGCAGGCCATTGATGATCGACTCACTGGCGGAGCAGGTACTGGGCCCGGTCAAAACGAACACCCTGTTCAGATTCAAGCTGGGCAGCGCCTGGCCTGAAGTGGTGGAAAACCCTTGAGTCGTCGAATGAAAGTCGGTGGGCGCGATGGCCGTGCCGGTCAAGGGATTGGTGGACGGGTATTTGGTATTGAACTGCTGCGTCTCGAAGGCCTGGCCGGTCGTCGGACCCGCGCCGGCAATCATGTATGCCACCTCGCTCGCGATATCCAAGTAACCTCCGCCGTTGTAGCGGATGTCCAGCACCAGATCCTGTACGCCCGCCGTCTTCAGCTGCGTGAAGGCCGTGACCAATTCGCCTTCGGAGGTGGCGAGGTGGTCGTTGAACAGCATGTAGCCGACCAGCGCGCCGCCCGGTGCCGTGATGGTGTGCACGTTCTGCACCGGCGTCGAGGTGATGCTGGCCGAAACCAGCGTCACGGTTCGGGGCGTCGAGGCGCCTTGATCCAAAATCGAGAAGGTGTGCGACTCGCCGACGGTCGCGGGAGTAAGTCCCGCATTCAGCGTATTGATGCTGGTCTGGTCGTTTGCATTGACCAGATCGACTCCATCAATCGTGAGAATCTGCGCGCCGCGCGCGAGATTTGCGGGCGAGGTCACCGCGGGCGACCCCGGCTCCGTGTAGCCGATCACCACTTGTCTTGGCGGCGTGGCGGCGATGACCACGAAGTCGGCGCCGTAACCTGCCTCCACGCCGGACTGCGAGAGGGACTCCCAGGTCGAAGTCGCATAGGTGAAGTGGAATTTATCCTTTGGATTGCCGGAGGCGGTGGTCGCGGTTGTCTTCAATACCGCGAAATAATCGGCATCGGTCGAAAAATTGGCGGGGTTCTGATCCTGGACCTCATCGAACCACAGATACAGATCGTTATTCCAGGATCGCAACCAGTTCAACTCATCGAGCAGCGTTCCTTGCGTATCGGGGTAGGGTTTCTGGGTGGTCGGGTCGTTGCCGGTACGCGGCATGACGCACATCGCGGCGAAACTCGATTCGGGTTGAAATTGCCCCTGTACCCAGGAGGTGGAAGGGGGTGCCGATGTGCTGCTCCCTCCTGCGCCGCCCCCGCCTCCGCCGCCTCCACCACAGGCGGTCAGAATCAAAGCCACCGGCAACCAAGCTGCTACGCACGATGCGCTGCGGAAGGCGTCCATTTGTCACATCCCTGTTGTTCAAATATGACCGAGACGTTACAGATATTGAACAACGCGGGCATATCTTGCAACCGGCCAGATTATGGCCACGTCACAAAATTCAACGTCTGCGCAAGGAACCAGCGGTGCAGCCCTCTCCTCCTCGCTAACGGGAATGCATGGTGAAGGTCAAGCCAATCGTGCGCGGCCGGAAGGTATAGGCATTCTGCTGCGGCGTGGTGGTGCCGTCGGTCTGGCCGAGAGCGTAATTGGTCACAGTGCGTGAATCGAACAGGTTGTCGCAGAAGGCCGATAACTGCCAGTTGGAGAAATTCACTCCCGCGCGCGCCTGAAAGAAGCTGGTCGAAGGCAGGCTGTAGGAGAAGCCATAGTTGTATTCGGCGTTGTTGTGCGCATCCTGCACGGCGGCCAGCCAGCGATTGCGTGCCTCGTATTGCCAGTCGCCTCTGATGAAGGCCTCCCGTCCTGAAAGCTTAAAGTTGTACTGGACGCCGAGCGCGGTGGTGAATGGCGGGTTGGTGCCGGGCGCATAGTTGATTCCCGCCTGGCCGGTGATGGCGTCTCCGGAGCTGGCGAGGCATGGCGCTTGCGAGGTGCCCTGCTGACAGCCGGCCGGATCGTCCTTGGTGTAGCGAGCACTTGTGTAGCCGCTCGCCAGATCGATATCCACGGGACCCAACTTAGCTTCCGCTTGAATGTCGCCGCCCCACGCCGTCGCGGACCCCAGGTTGTCGGTGAACTGCAGGCCGCAAGCGCCGGCAACATAGATGCTTTGCTGGATCTGGTCCCACTTGATGTAATAGACGCTGGTCGCGATCTTCAGCCAGTTGCCAAAGGCATTCTTCGATCCAACCTCGTAGTTCTGGGTGGAATCAGCCTTGTAGGTGAGCGGTGCTCCGTTCGCAAACCCGGCGGCCGCGAGGTCCGCATCGCAGTAGGACGGCAGCGGCGCGTTGCCGCCGCCGACGCGGAAGCCCTTTGCATAACTGAGATAGAAGAGATCCTTCGGATCAACCTGGAAAGAGAGCACCGCCTTCGGGGTATTGGGAGTCTCCTTCTGAACCGCGGAGGCGCCGCCCGGACCGTAATTCTCGTAACCATCCGCAAAATGATTGAGCGTAAAGGAGGTGCGCGCAAAGCGCTCGCCCACCGTGAGCTTCATCCAGTCGGTAAACGCGTAGCTCGCTTCGCCGAATGCCGCAATTTGCCGGTCGAAAGTGGTATTGGCGTTGTAGTAGATGTCGCACGCCGGGATCGAGGGATAGGCGGCCTTGCCCGGACACGAGTAGAAGCTGCCGCCATAGTAGCTTTCCGGCGAAAAACCGAACAAATAATTAAACACCTGCTCGATGTTGGTGGACCTGAGTTCCTCGATGCTGCCCTCTTTCGCCAGCTGGTAGAAAACGCCCAGGGTCCAGGTCCATGGAGAGTCCGATTTCGAGGACTGCCAGCGCAACTCCTGAGTAATGCTCTCCTGGCTGTTGGTCATGGAGTTGGGCGTTTGCGTGCCGGCCAAGGCCGCAGGCAGATGGATCCCACCACCGTCGATCAGCGGCCACCAAGGACCCGGCGAGACTCCCAGGGAACCTGGAATGGTTTGCCAGTAGGCCAGGTCGTAAACCGTGCCTTGGTACGCGGTGTGCTGCCGGCGGTGAAAATACGAGCTGTTGGAGATGAGCTGCGAGCCGTCCAGATCCCACTGCAGCTTGAGCGAGGGCAGGTAGTAGGTGTCCGGGCCGCCGACCCGTTCCGGCGTCGGGGTGTTGAACTGCCCTGCCCCCACGTTGGAGTAGGCGGGCCAGTAGGTCGAGTCGTCATTCTTGTCCTGTTGCTGGTACAAGATGCCCGGCGTGATGGTGATGGAGGAGGTGGGAGTCCAGGTTCCGACCAGTCGCCCGGCCACGGAGTTTGAGTAGTTAACGTTGCGATCGATGATGGCGCCGCTGGTGTCATCCACGCGATTGATCCAGCCGCCGTCATAGCGGTACCAAACGCTGGCGCGGACTCCGAAGACTCCATCGACGATGGGCTGCCCGCGGGCAATTCCGACCTCGCCGCTCGGTTGCCCATGGGCGGTGTACGACACCTCGCTGCGCACGTAGGTATCCGCAGTGGTCGTGCTGGCGGGCGTCATGATGTAGCGCACGGCCCCGCCTTCGGAGCCTGCGCCGAACAACGTGCCCTGCGGCCCGCGCAGAACCTCTACCCGCTGCAGATCGAAACTCTTGGGCAGCGTGTCGTCGGGATTGAAACCGAGCGAGCGCATCTGTATCGGGGTGTCATCGATGTAGATGCCGGTGGTACCGGCGCCGGCCGACGAGGAAATGCCCCGGATCGAGATGGCGTTGGTGCCAGTGTTGTCGATGCTCACGCCGGGCGTGAACCGTGCGATGTCCTGGAAGTCCTTGATGCCGCGCTGGTCCATGGCATCCTGCGTGAGTGCGGTGACGCTGATCGGCACCCTGCTCAAGGACTCCTCGTGACGTGTCGCCGTAACGACGATCTCCCCGAGACCGTCGCTGTCGTCGGTGCCGGCCCCCGCATCGGCGGCAATGCTCCCCGCGGACGAAGCAATGCCAACCAGCAGGAAAATGCCTCGCATGCACAAGCCTCGCGAATTCGAGTGGGCGCTCATGAGAATCTCCCTGTTTCTTATAAATTGCTTTTGCGATCCGAGCCCTAGTCTCGGCCGAAACCGGCGATCCGGTCAAATGCGGCTACTGCCCCGTCTTGATGCGGGTCCAGGCCCGAGTGCGCAGCCGGTCGTAGTCGCTGCCGAGTTCCCGCGGCAGATACAGATGCGCGCGCGTTGCCGCTGCAGGATATAGCGCCGGGTCATTTGCGATTTCCGGCTGCACGAACGGTTTGGCGGCGAGATTGTCGTTGCCGTAGTGCGTGTCGTTGGTGATATCCGCAATGACGTGCGGGTCTAGGAGAAAATTCAAGAAACGCAGCGCGGCTTGCGGGTGCGGCGCATCCACGGGAATGAGAAATGCATTGTAGGTGATATTGCTGCCTTCCTTGGGCAGCATGAACGCGAGCCGCACACCGGTGGAGTCTTCGCGGGCGCGCGCCTGAGCGGTGATGAAGTCCGCGGACCAGGCGATCGAGACGCACGCCTCGCCCGAGGCCAGTTGATGCCAGTAATCATTGGAATCGAATGTGCGCACGTACGGGCGCACGGTCATCACCAAGGCTTCCGCCTTCTTCAGATCATCCTCGCGGTCGGAATTAGGATCGATGTGAAGATACGCGAGCGCCAGTTGCAGCACGTCTTCAGGAGAGTCCAGAAACGTCACGCCGCAGTTGGCGAAACGCGAGAGGATCTTCGGATCGAAAATCAACGCGAGGCTGTCGAGCGGTGCATCCGGCATGCGCCGGCGTATGGCATCCACGTTGTATATCACCCCGTTCATTGCATGCAGGTAAGGGACGGCGAAGCGGTTGCCGGGATCAACCGTGGCCTGCATGGCGAGGACCTCGGGGTCGAGGTTCGACCAGTTGGGAAGCTTCGACTTGTCGAGCGCCTTGTAGACGCCCGCTTTGATCTGGCGGTCGTAGAACCCCATGGTGGTGCTCACCAAGTCATAGCCCGAATGGCCCACCAGCATCTTGGCTTCCAAGGTCTGGTTGGAATCGTAGGTGTCGTAGACGACCTTGATGTGCGTCTGGCGCTCGAACTGCGCAACCGTGTCCTTGCCGATGTAGTCGGGCCAGTTGTAGATGTGCAGCGAGGCGGCATCCTCGTCCCTCGCCGCCCGTGACGCGCCATCGCAGGCGCTCAAGGCCGCGATCATCAGCATCGCAAACGCGACTCGCGCCGACCTGCCGGCGCGCCCCCTCAAGGACGTGCCAGCTCCGCGTTCACCCAGGCGTGAAACTGTTTGATGACGTACTCCTCGGGCATGACGACCCCTTGTGCATGCACACTCGACTTGAGGCCGCCTTGGTTGAGTTCGCACACCTCGGCATCCTCGGTCATCACGCGATTGGTGAATTCCACCGCCGGGGCGATGTCGAGCGACGGATCGGCCAAGCTCTCGGCCGAAAAGAGGTATTCCACCGTGAGCTGCGTGCGTTCCGGACCGAGCGGCCAGAGGCGCACCACCCGTACGTAATCGGCGTGCCCGACCAAGAAGATGGACGGCAGGCCCGTGAGATAGACGGCGCCCAGCGCGCGGTCTTCGGTCGAGACGTTGGGGAACGGGCGGCCGCTCAACGCGCCGCCGACGGTCCAGGACTCGGCGCCCGAACGCAGGCCGCCCTTGAACTTCGGATCCTTATCGGTGGCGTGGGAACTCCACTCGGGATCGTCACGCTCCTCCAGCAGGCCGCGGCCGTAGATGGGCACCAAGGCGGAGAGCTGCGGGTGAACCGATGGGCAGTGCAGGCACTCGTTGTAGTTCTCCCAGAAGATCTTCCAATTGCAGGCGATGGTCTTGCGCAGAGTATGGGCGACGCGAAGATCTTCGAGCGGCCAGGCATCGAAGCGCTGCAGCGGCATATCGAACGAGCGCTCGAGCGGCGGGGGCGAGTCGGTCAGCGCGACGAACACGAAGCCGCGCCACTCCTTCACCTGGATGGGATACAGGGGGTAGTCCGCGACATCGAATCCCTGCGCATCGATCTTCGAGGAGGTACGCAGGAGCGCGCCCTCGAGATCGTAAACCCACGCGTGATAGGGGCATACGATGGCGCCGCTTCTCAAGGTGCCGCCGGACTCGCGGCACAACAGGGCGCCTCGGTGCCGGCAGGTGTTGTAGAAGCCACGCAGGACTCCCTGATCGTCGCGCACCAAGAGCATCTTTTGATCGCCGATCTCGAAGGTCGCGAAGGCGCGCCGACCGGCGATCTCGCTGGACCGCGCCACATAAATCCAGTTGCGCTGCCAAATCTTGCGCAGCTCGGCGACGTAGCGATCATGATCGAAATAGGCACTCGCAGGCAGACCTGCGGTAAGTTCGGTCAGCCCGTTGTAGGCCGGGGACAGGGTATCGCTCGGATTGGACATGGTTCGCTTCCTCAGGCGGCACAGCCGTACTATACCGGGCAGAGCCGCAGCACAGAGAAGCCCGATGGCGATCTAGGTCAACCTTGCCTCGACGGTGTTATGCCGCCGATTCGCATGACATCGCCGAAGCGCATCCGAAGCGGACGCGGGCTACGGGTCCGTAGGCTTGTGCCCTATTCTCGCCGCCTCCGCTGGGGTTTGCACGTGCGCGACATTAGGCATGTCGGAAACACTCTCAGTGTCACCAATCGTCGCCTTGGGATCGACGAGCTGACTGGGATCGTTGGATGTAGTCGGGTTGAGATCATGCACGGTGAAGCCGATCGGCTGTTGACCCTGCTGGGGATCATTCGGATCGGTCGCGCCCGGCCCGGTGGTCAAGCCGCTGCCCGGCGGCGGCAAGTTTGCGGATACATTGGTGGAACCGTCGGGTTTGACGGTGGTGGAAATGCCATCTGCACTTGTATAGGTGGTGGTGCCGTCCGCTGCGACTGTAGGATTGGGCGGAAGTCCATTTGAATCCGCCATCGAACTGGAGCTGGGACTGCTCGGTGGACTGGAGGTGTCCGAGCTACTGGGCGCGCTGTCCGGGGCATCCGCGGGGGTGTCCGGCGCGCTGGATGTGGCATCAGGCGCAGTCGAGGTCCCTGGATCGGGATCTGTCGGCGTGTCGCTGCTCCCGATGGGCTTAGGTCCCGGCGAGTCGGCGGCCGGCTCCCCTATCGGCGTTGCCGATCCTGGTGGTGGGCTGGTTTCGCCCACCGGCGTGGGACCATCGGCGCCGCCGCTTGGCGTCGAGTAGCGCTGCCCGGTGTTGCTATCATCGATGGTGGTTCCGCCATCGGGGTTCAAACCCGCGCTGAAGGTGCCGGGCGGGCTCGGCGGCAGCGTGCCCTGATCGCCGATGGGCTTGGGTCCCGGCGAGTCGGCGGTCGGTTCCCCGATCGGGGCTGCCGATCCAGGCGGCGGGCTGGTTTCGCCCACCGGCGTGGGACCATCGGCGCCGCCGCTTGGAGTCGAGTAGCGCTGGCCGGTGTTGCCGTCATCGATGGTGGTTCCGCCATCGGGGTTCAAGCCCGCGCTGAAGGTGCCCGGCGGACTTGGCGGTAGCGTGCCTTGATCGCCGATAGGCTTGGGTCCCGCTGAGAGCGAGTTCGGTTCGCCGATGGGCTTGGGTCCCGGCGAGTTGGCGTTGGGTTCACCGATCGGCGTGGGGCCGCTGCCATTGTCGCCGGAACTTGCGCCGGGCGCCGCTGCGCCCGACGGAGCGGAGGGATTGGCGGAAGGCCCGCTGCCATCGCCAGCTCCGTCGCCGGGAGCCGCGGCGCCGTCGGCGCCATCAGCACCCGACAAACCACCCAAGCCCCCGGCCGCGGCCGCGGCTCCGCCGAGCGCTCCGGCAGCCGACGGCAGGGCGTTGCTATCGGCTACGCAGCTTGCGCAAAAATGTATCAGGTGCAGTAGTAGATCCATCATATGCCACCTATCGTTGCAGCAACGCCAGCCGAGCGGCGCGCCGACGGGCCTCGGCAAGCGAAAGAAGAATCCACTCCTTCGATGGCGACAATGGCAGGAAAGCGCGCCATTCAACCGTGATCACGTAGCCCACGCCGAGCGCCAACAGCAAGGCGCAGAGCCGGCCGCCGAGCGTGATGATGATGCAGAATTCACCCACGTAGGAATTGAGGCGGCCGGTGACGATGGCATTCTGGGAGCAGTGTTCCACCAGCACGGCGCCGATCGCGACGGCAGGCACCATCCACGCATGCGCGATGAATCGCGGCAGCCGATCGCGATAGAGTGCGACGAAGCCTAAGGCCAACCCGATCAAAGCGGAGTGCAGCAGGTGACCGGTTTGCACCATGGGCCATCCGTAGGCCGCGCCGTGATTTGCGGCGGGAGACAGCAGTGAAACCAGCGGCGCTGCGCCGAGCGAGAAGCCGCCGCGACCGTACGAGGCGTTCTCGCTCACGGCAAAGCCCGCGGCGGCGCATGCGGTCAGAAGCACCACGTCGAGCAACGACGGCCGAACATCCTTGCGCCGCAATGCAAAGAACAGCATGAATCCCAGCGGCAGCAGTTTGAAAATCTCTTCCGTGACCGGCACCCATACTGCGGCCGCGAATAGACTGTCGTTGCCGAGGGCCACGATCACCGGGCGGCCGACGAATCGCGCAAGCCCCATGAGGCCGAGGAAGCCCAGCAAGAACGCTCCGAGCAGCGCGCGCCAGCCGAGCGTGCGTGCAGGTCCCGCCGCCGCGAACAAAAGCGCCACCGTCCATAGTTGCGCGGCAAGATCCACGATGAATCGCTCCATCCCCGCGGCCTTGGTGACGCGCGGCAGCGCTGCCAATGCCGACAGCAAGGCGATGATCAATGCTACATTCGACATCAGCATCGCGAATCGGGCACGCTCCGCCGAGTTCGCTGACTTCGACGTGATGTTCCAAGCCAATTTCAAGACGACGGCCATCCCGATCAGCACCAGCGTGGTGCCGACTCCGGACGGCATGGCGCCTAATTGCGAGGCGATGAAAATGCCGGCGGAAAACAGCATGGTGCCGCCGGCGATGAAGGCCAATCTCGTTTGATTGCCGCTGCCGGCCGTAGGCTGCACGAGTTGCGAGTTGCTCATAGCCGATATAACCAGGCATGCCTGGCAAACCCGCCACTGCGCGAAAGACGCCGATGCTCCGCACCGCCTCGGCGGCTCAGCCTTTGGAACGCCTTGCTTCCTGCAGAGCCACCGGAACATCTACACACTCTTCCGGCTCGAACTCATCGATGGCGGCTGCCTCTTCGCCGGCGATCTACGCCAGGTGATTGTCGGGCGGTGTTATAAGAAGACCTTGAAGTTCTGCCCGCATCACCCTACATCTCATCTTTCCTGAACAGCGGACGCACCTGATGGAAACGATTGGAGCGGATTTACGCCAGATGCGGCGCACGCCGCTTGCCGAGGCTCACGTCCAGGCGATACGAGCGGCGGGCACAATCGCCCACTACCCCGCCGGAACGATTTTGGTGCATCCCGGTGAGCCGGTGGATCGTTTCGTCTACGTCGAAGACGGCGAAATCGAGGTCGTCAATCCCTATACCGGCGAGCGGCACCTGCCCTCTACGCTCGGGCCCAGCCAATTCATGGGCGAAATCTCCTTCTTGAACGGCGGGGCGTGGTCCATGCCCATGCGGGCCGTCCGGGACACACGGGTGATCGAAGTGCCGCGACCTTCGATGCTGACCCTGATGTCCCAGATCCCGGAGATGTCCGACATCATCATCACCGTGTTCTCTGCGCGCCGGCGCCGCCAGCTCGATGAGCGCGACAGCACCTTGCTGCTGATCGGCGAGGAGGAAGACCGCGAGGTGCGTCATATCGCGGAGTTCGCCAGCCGCAATCGCATCCCGTATACCTCTCTCCCCTTGCGCAGTCCCGAAGCGGAAGCCGCCGCCCGCAGTTGCTCGATCCCGACGATCAAACCCGCCGTGATCTACGGGCGCGGCGCCGTGGTGACTGAGCCCACGCCGGAAAAGGTTGCCCGCTTGCTCGGGCTCAACCTCGATTTCAAGGATGATGAGCGCTTCGACGTGCTCATCGTGGGTGGCGGGCCCGCGGGCGTCGCCGCAGGGGTGTATGCCGGAGCGGAGGGACTCTGCGCTCTGGTGGTCGAAGACGTCGCCATCGGCGGGCAGGCCGGCACCTCGAGCCGCATCGAGAACTACATGGGCTTTCCGACCGGCATTTCCGGGGGCGATCTGGTCTGGCGCGGCGAGATCCAGGCGATGAAATTCGGCACGCGTTTTGCGATGCCGCGCCGCGTGACCCACCTTCAGAAGGAGGAAGACGGCCGCTTCTGCGCCACCTTCGACAACGAGCAGCGCATTCGCTCCAAGGCCGTCGTCGTTGCCACCGGCGTCCAGTACCGCCGACTGCCGCTCGACCGGCTGGTCGAGTTTGAGGGCGCGGGAGTCTACTACGCTGCGACCGAAATGGAGGCCCGCTATTGCAAGAACGAGGAAGCGGTGGTCATTGGCGGCGGTAATTCCGCCGGACAGGCTGCGATGTTCTTGAGCCGTTCGGCGCGCTGCGTGCGCGTGCTGGTACGCGGATCCTCGCTCGCCGCTTCGATGTCGAGCTACCTGTCGAGCCGGCTCGAAGCCGACCCCAACATCAAAATCGAGTACTGCGCCGAGGTGAGCGCGTTGCTCGGTTCCGATCACCTCGAAGCGGTAACCATACGGGACGTGAACACCGGCGCAACGCGCACGCTCAACACCCGCGCGCTTTTCATCATGGTGGGCGCCGCGCCCAACACGGAGTGGCTCGCCGGACTCGTGAGGCTGGATGACAAGGGCTTCGTAATCACCGGCGCCGAGGCAGGCTCCGCCCACTCTCCGTTCGCCACTTCGCTTCCCGGCATATTCGCGGTGGGCGACGTGCGCGCGGGGTCAGTCAAGCGCGTCGCCTCCTCGGTGGGCGAAGGCTCGGTGGTTATTTCCAAGGTGTGGGAGTTCGTCAACGGGTAACGTACAAAATTCGTAGAACGCATTAACCTTTGCAAGCTGTGACTACGAATAAAGAAAGGTTGCCGGCAGTCCGAGACGCACACAGGACTGTATCGCGGGGTTGCTGGGGAGGATGACCCTGTCGGCGGCAGCACCTGCGAATTTTGCAACCCAGCGCTCTTGTTTTCCTAGACAAAGTCGAGAGAGCCCGAGTTGTAAGCGAATTGGCGATGGAATCAAATCGACAGCGGCTCGCACTAAAATTGACTGCATCCATCGCAAAGCGCGAGGGAACGCAGGAGTCGCCCGCATGATATTCAGGAATTCGAAAATGACCGGCGATGGCTCAAGGTTTGGACGCATGCGCTCCAAAAACTCATCCATTTCAGCGCGGCTCGCCGGAGAATACCGGGCGCCATAGAGGCCCGCTATCGGCGCGCCTTCTCGAAAAAAACTCCCGAACTGCGCCTCATTCAGCTCCGCTGCATAGCGGCTATAGGCGTTCGCAAAACTGTAAGCGGCTGTGGCGTGCACCCAGGCCAGTAGGTCCGGATCATTGGCACTATAGGAAACGCCGTTCGCGGACGTGCCGCGCACACTCGAGTGCATGCGGACAATACGGGCAATCATGGCTTCCGCCACGACGCGCGCGCCGTAAACGGTGATCATCGCCGCGAGACCCGTGCGCCGCAATCGACCGAGGGCATCTCGCCGAAATGATGAATGCCCCCAGACCCCGGCGCACACCGCGGGTTCAGCCAACTCCAGTATTACCGCCGCGGTTCCCCCTATGAAGAGCGTGACCGGGTTCTTGAAAATACGCCAGGAAACGGAACACGGAGGGACCAACGCCTCCTGATCAACAGGCTTGGTGAAATCAAAAAATGTCCCCGAGTGATCGGTCAAAAAAGACTCTACAGACGCGTTCATCACCCGCGATACACCTGCCGGCAACCGAATCCCTGAAATCGTGGCGGCAAGCAAATGGCCGTCCGAGGAGTATTTCAGCATTCCCGCACCTCCGCGAAGATCGCGCTGCAAAATCCAATTCAAGGCAAGTGGCCAAGACGCTCTGCGCCTCAGTCGACGAGCCAATACCGGACTCCCTGTTGTTCCAGAAAATCCTTTGCGCCCGAACCTTTGAGCAAAGCGAGCGTGGACAACAGGCCAGCCTCCGTACAAGTACCGGCTGCGACCGTTGCGGACCGGGGCGCCCCTGGGACCGGCCACCCGCTGCGCGGATCGAGGATGTGTCCATATCGGACGCCCCCCTTTACGAGGTATCTTCGCGAGTCCCCGCTGGTCGCGAGCGCACCTCGCTGCAGGTCGAGCACCAGGCAGGCCTCGCGATCGCTTTCCGGCCGCTCGATCCCCACTTGCCACGGACTCGAACCCGGCGCCTGCGTCGCACGCATGTCGCCACCAAAGTTGATCAGAAAGGGCGATGAGGTGTGCGCAGAGAGCAATTGAAAAGCGCGGTCGACCGCGTATTCCTTGCCGATGCCGCCAAAATCAATCTCCATACCGACGGGGAGACGAATCCGCGGCGGATCCCAATACACCTTGCTAAGACCAATTAGCGGCAGCAGCTCGGCGACTTTAGCTGAATCCGGCAGCCTGTCGGAACCATCGAAGGTCCAAGCACGGCGCAATATTCCAGATGTGACGTCGAACAGTCCTTCGCTGACCTCGTAGCAACTACGTGCAAAGTCCAGGAGCGCGACGGTCTCCTCGTCCAAGGTGAGCGTCTGCCCGCGATTCTCGTGGAGCCATGCTGTGATGCTGTCCGCCCGGTAGCGGCTATATTTTTGTTCGACGCGCCAAGCTTCCTGGGCGACGAGTGCTCCGAATTCTCGAGCCTGACAATGGGCTGCCTCCGGCAGCAGTACCTCGCACGGGCTCGCCATCGCCGTAAAGCACACTGCCACGAGGTGGCCCGCTCTCGGCTCAACGTGTAAGTCGCGCACAATGGTCGGAGGCGAGTCCGTCTGCATTGGGAGAATCCTACGACCGCAGGCGCGGGCCGACTCGTCTCGAGATTAGAACCGGCCGCCCACTTGAAAAAGCAATGCTTTCAGCGGGGGCAGCAGATTGAGCCCTTGAAGCGAGGTCGGGACTTCGGGTTGATCAAAAGTCTGCTGGTAATACTCCAATCGCACGTTGAACACCCAACCGCGTTGCGTCTCCTGGTGGGCCAAAGTTTGTTCGTATTTCAGCCCGTAGGTCAACGCATGCATCGCGCCAAGCCGCTCATCCGAGGACTGAAATTCAGGCACCTTGCCCGCATCGGAAAGCCAGGGCGTGTAGAAAAAGGCTGCAGACTGCCGGTACCAGCGCACGGTAGGTTCTAAATAGCGATCACGCTCCGAGGGCGTCCAACGAAGATTCAGTTGCACTGTGTCGGAGCGGACTTGCCAGTTGTCCTGCATGTAGCGCAGCGACAGAGCCGCCGAGAATTGGCTAGCCGCCGCGCGGTTTTCAAGATAGACGCTCTTCCGAGTACGCTGATCCGGCCGGTTCTCGTACACGTACTCGAGCGTGTTGCCGGCGGCATCGAGAACCGAGGTGATCTTATACGGATCATTCAAGTACCCCTTGAATCGATCAACCGACAGATTAAGCGAAGAGATCCAATTTCGCGTCAGCACCTGTGTCACCCCGAGCAGCGCAGCCACACCGTCCTTTGTCTGGCCGCCCGTTTTATCGAACAAGGCGTAGTTGCTGCCCGCCACCGGGGTTCCCCCGATGGGGCTCAAACGATCATATTCGTTGCTGACTCCAATAGACACGGTCGTATTCTTGTCGTTGAAATCGTGGGATACGCCGGCGCTGGCGGTAAGGGACAGAAAATCATCCTCATCGGAGAGTTTTCCACCCAAGCTCAACGTCGTCAGCCGCGTCAGGGGCGCGTCCCAATTCACGGCCCCGGAGAAACGGTCATCTTGATAATGAGGATCAACCGGATATTGCCCAGGGCGGATCGTGTATGCATGTTTTCCGGTCAACGAAGTGCCCGATGGCGAAGCGAAAGTCTGTGCCGAGCGGCTCGCCAGGGCGCCGTTTGGGCTCGCCCCGGATAAGACATCAAAGGTGGCATTGGCATTGAGTACTTGCCCGTTGGCGAAGGTCTTGCTGATATCCACGACGGGCTCGACCGCCTGAATCCGCCCGTTTTCGTGATAGTAGGCCACTGCGGAATTCACCGATACACCGTCTAGCAGGCGGTCGATCAACGGTGTCGAGGGCTCTTGGGCCCGCGCGGCGGAGCCCAAGAGCGCACAGCTCGCCATCATAAGCCGGCGCCGGACCGACCCCGACCCAGTAGATCGCGGAGCAGCTAGTTGCATCCGCAGCCACCACCAGCGTACGACCGGCCGCCCGATGATGCTTCCTTGCTGAAGTACAAGTGATCGTCGATTGCTGCGTCGATCGGATGCGCGTTTAGCTGCATTTCGTCACGGGCAAGGATGTCGCGCTGCCATGGCCTCACTCCGATCGAGCCGCAACCGGACGTAAGGGCAAGTACGCTCACGAGTGTCACGATGCGCAAATAGCTGACTTTCATACCTTTCGCCTTGTATTCATTTGTCACTCAAAAGCTGTCGAATCTGGTCTTCGTAAGCCGCGCGATCAGCCGGTAAAAAACCAATGTGTGTGAAACGTACTTTGCCGTTGCGGTCGATCAGCAATCCCGTTGGCATTCCCTTGAGTTCGAAACGCTCCGCCATTTTTCCGTTCGAATCGAAACGCACTTCGAAACCCGGGTTATAGGCGGTCAAAAACCTCTGTGCTTCGCGCTGATCCCGATCCTCGTTGACAGCGAGGACCAAGAATCCCTGTTGTCGATAAGTCTCCTGCATGGCTTGCATCCACGGAAATGACTGTCGACACGGTGCGCACCACGACGCCCAGAAGTCCAAGTACACGACTTTTCCGCGATAAGGCTGCAGTTCGACCAGCGGATCAGCATCCGCACCAACACTTGCGACAAGCAACGCAGCGGCACAAATCAATCCAACCAGGCTCGTGCGGGCCGTCTTAAATCCCCGCGCTCCGCATACCGTCGACGCGTTTTCAAACTCCACTTCGCCCATTGCGATTCCGCGCCGCGTCAAAGTTAAAACATTTGTTATCAAAGTACTTTGTATTGCAAAGCGCAGGATGTCAAGAAGCATAGACCGGGATCGGGAGGCTTCAATCGCGGCTATTGCTTGCGCCCACCTCATACTCACGAGCAGTTTAATCCGTGCACTTAATTAGCGAATCGTGGTTGCAATGACCACAATAGTCAATATACTGACCGCATGATCAAGCCATCCTCGGGATTGACGGGCGAGCAGGCCAACGGGCTCATCGCCCGCCAGATCGGGCGGCTTCGCAAGTCGCAGAATCTGTCTTTCGATGCACTGGCCGCCCGCAGCGAAGTCAGCAAGGGGATGTTGGTTGCCATCGAACAGGGGGGCGCCAACCCAAGCATTGCAACGCTCTGCAAGCTCGCTTCGAGCCTGAGGGTGTCGGTTACCGACCTTCTGGGGGAGAACATTGAGCCGTCCTGCGCCGTGCAGGTCGTCGCGCCCGATCAAGCCAGGGAACTATGGCAAGGCCCGAAGGGGGGGCGAGCGGTTCTTCTGGTGGGCTCGCATGGCCCCGACATGCTCGAACTCTGGGAATGGACGCTTCTCCCGGGCGAGGAGTTCTATTCGAAGGGACACCCTGTGGGCACCATGGAACTCCTGGCGGTGAGCGAAGGCATTCTCTGCATGGAGGTGGAGGGGACTATCAATTTGATTGCCGCCGAGCATCGTGCAGTCGCCATGACGGACCGGCCTCACACCTACCGCTGTCACGGCAAAAAGCGCGCGCGCTTCCAGATGGCGATCCACGAGCCCGCTCAACACCCCACTAAACGGAGCGCCTCGAAATGAGCCAGTGGATGGTCGTGACGCTCGGGTTGGCGATCGTTGGTCAGATCATTTACCAGATCAGCCAGAAGGCGGTTCCGGCCGACGCGCCGCCCCTCGCGGTGCTGGCGATCGCCTATTTTGCCGCAGGCCTCATGTGCGTGGCGCTCGCGTGGCCGTTCGGCGTGTTCACCGCCAACGTCAATTGGCGGCCCGCGCTCGGCTGGCCCACCTGGCTTCTCGCGGCGGCGGTCGTCGCCATAGAGGTGGGCTATCTCACCGCGTACCGCGCGGGCTGGACGCTCGGATCCGCCTTCGCGACGGCAAGCACCGTCACGCTGGTGGCCCTGGCCTTGATCGACTGGCTCGCGCACGGCAACGCGTTTTCGATCAAGCAACTCGTCGGGCTGGTGTGCTCCGGTCTTGCGCTTTGGTTGCTCTCGCCCGCATCGAAGAGCCTGTGATGCGCTCGGACAACTTCTCATGACTGCGCAATTCGAGCCCAGCATCGGCAGGGAGATCTTCGATCTGCGACCGGACTACTGCGCGATCAGCGTGATTGCCGAAGGTGTCGACAACGCGGCTGCTTATGATGCGAGCGCAAGTCACCTTCAGAACTGCCCGGCCTGGGCGGACGGTCACCTTGAAGCATGGCGGGAAACCTATCGGGCATTTGGAGCGAAGCCGCAACGCACTCCATGCTCGGCCGAGGCATTGCTCTCGAGATTGCGCAAGGATGGCGGACTGCCCGCCATCAACGCGGTCGTTGATCTATACAACTGGGTGAGCGTCCGCCACGCTCTCCCGGTCGGCGGTGAGAACATCGCCGCCTATGTCGGCAGTCCGCGCCTCATCCGCGCCGCCGGCGCGGAACTCTTCGACACGACCAAAGATGGCGCGCCGTTCTTGGAAGCGGTTCCTCCAGGCGAAGTCGTATGGGCGGATGATCGTGGAGTGACGTGCCGGCGCTGGAATTGGCGGCAGGGCAACCGCACGCGCATTGACCTTGACACGCATCGCATGTGGTTCGTGCTCGAGCGGTTGGAACCGATGCCTATAGCCGCAGCGGAACAGGCCGTCACCGCGCTGGTTCTGGGACTTCGGCAGTTAAGCCCGCGAGCGCAGATCAGAGCCCAGCGAATCGACCGCACCGGCTCGACGGAGATCTCCCCATGACGACGGATGAAATGGCTAACCAGCTCTTGAGCAGCTCGCCGGCGACCGCCGAGACGCCGCCATCGACCGAGCGGCGTGGACAGCTCCGCCGGGCGGATAAGATCATGACCGCGGAGGAGGTCAGCGCCTTTTTGGACGGCGCCTTCTGCGCTCGCACGGCCACGATCGGCGCGGACGGATACCCCTACGTGGTACCGAACTTGTTCGTTTGGCACGACGGAATCGTCTACCTGCACACCGGTGGTCATCCCGGCCACTTCGCCGCGAACGTCAGGCACTGCGATCGGGTCAGTTTCGAGGTGGACGAACCCGGCGAGATCTACCCCTACGGCAATGTCGAGTGCGATACCACCGTATCGTACCGATCGGTCGTCCTGTTCGGACGGATCCGCATTCTTGAACGCGACGAAGAATTGGTCGCATTCTTCACGCGGTTCATGAGCAAATATGCCCCCGCGGATTCTTGGGGCCGCGAAAAAGGCTCCTTCCCGCGGATCCCGGCAACCATCGTGTATGCGATAACGCCGGAAGCCATCACGGGAAAGCACGGCGTGTTGCCGCCCTTGGATCAACGCTGGCCCGCACGCAACGATACGCTTTCGCCGGGATGGAAGTCGGCGCGCGATTTGGCGGAACACGCCGCGCCGATTGATGCAGTGCCCCCACGTGTCGACGCCACTTAATCTCCTCGCGTTGATTCCCTTTAAACGAGCGAATTTGTCATAGCGTATGAAGTGACGCCGCAGCATCAGTGAGTGTTTTGACATAGCGCTGAATCAATTTCTCGCATGTCGGTGTTTGCAGACTCGCATCACGCTCTCACGGTGATGTCTTGTCCAGAATGCCAACCAGGGACAAGCGGGGAACGTTAAATGGGAGCTACCAGTGCATCGCCGAATCAGGGCTTTTTCGATGATGACTTATTCTCGGCCTCGACCGAGACTCTGACGCTCGGCGGCGCCGGCCCGTTCGTAATCAATCTGAGCTCGTCGACCGTTCCGGCGAGCCTGCCGGAAAACGGCATACCGGTGACTCCGGGCACCCGCATCTACCAAATCAAACGCATTGAGGATCAGCGCGTCCGCTATCGGCTGCGGTTGGGGCCTTTCGCAACCGAGTCGCAAGCCGATGCAATTTTGATGATCGTTCGGGAGGGCTATCCGGCCGCGCTCACCGCAACGGCAACGGCGGAAGATCTGGAGGCCTTCGCCGACATCAAGGTCACGAATTCCGCGCCCGCCGCTGCCCCGACCATGCGCAGCATCGCGCCCACACTCACCGAAGCGTTCGAAGCGCAGGCCGCGCCGCCGGCCCAACCGGCCCCTGCCGCGCCCTCGGTATCCAAGGCGCCCGCGCAAGAGCCGCTGCTGAATGTGGTCAAGACTTTCCTGGTCGCGCCAAAGAAGCCGGACATCCCGACGCTGACCGCCACCCCAAGTGCGAGACCTGCGGCGAAGCCCGTTGCGAGCGGCAACGCCGCGGCGCCCCCTGCCCCGCCGCTGGCGAAGGCTCCGGTGGCGGCCACCCCGATGTCGCGCGCTGCCGCTGCCAATCCGCGCGTGGCACCGCCGCCGGCCGCGGTTGCCAACCATCCAGCCGCAAAACCGGCGCCTATTGCGGTTACCCCCGCGCGTGCGTCCACCCTTGCAGAAGAGGTCTCCATCACGGTCGCAGAGATGACGCTGGAGTTGGAAACCGAGGCGCCCACGCCCCGTCAGCCGGCGGTGCCGGCGCGTGCGCAAATATCCGCGCCCGCCAGTCGAGCAGCGGAAGCACCAAGATCCGGTGCGCCCGTTGATCTGGAAAGCACACAGACCATGCGCGCCTTAACCAGCGTCGAACTCGAAGACAAAAACGCGCTGCGGTGGTTTGTCATCGAGTTGTGTGTTGCCGAGCGGGCGTTCCAGCCAGACGCCGTGCCGGATCTCGACATTTTCAGCATGTATCGCCTCTACGCCGTCGAAACCACCGACCAGGCTCGCCCGATGCATGCCTTGCGTCTGGGGTTCTTCAGCGAAGAGATGGCCGCCAAGACGGTGGCTGCGTACTTGGGCGATCACTACAAGGATCCCGCCGTCAAACGGGTCAGCATCGCCGAACACGACCGATTCAAGGAAAAGCGCTTGGAGGCCCGCAAAAAAGTGGAAGCCACCGGCAAGCACTTGGCCATCGAGATAACCGACCAGCGCTATGTGCGCGAGATTTCGGCAATATCCCGCTAACTTGCGCGACTGCCGACTTCAGTAAGGCGGCGCTCGTTTGGCCCGCTGGGTTTTGGCCGCTTCCGTCCACCACGCCAAGTCGTCGGCGAACCGGTGAAATCCGCGTTCGAGCGCCGCACCGGCCTCCCCGATCGGCTCACCAGCCGGATTCAGCGTCTCGGCGATCGGGCCGACCGCGAGTGTGCTCGAGATGACGACCATCCCCATTTCAGACAGTGTGTTGTGCCAGGCGTAGCTTGATCGCGTGCCGGACAGCCGTCCTCCTGAATAGCTCGCAATCGCGGCGGGTCGCCAGAACCACTCTTCGAGGAAGTGATCGGTCAGATTCTTGAGCCCGGGCTGCACGCCCCAGTTGTACTCGCCGACCACGAACAGGAAGGCGTCGGCCTGCCTTATCTTCGTGCCCAGGCTCTTCAGCGCCGGCGGCGCCGTGCCGACTGCGTATTCCTTCAGCATGCGATCCAGCATGGGCAGGCCGATCGCCTTGGCATCGATCAACTCGACCTCCTCGCCGCGGGCGCGAAGCTTATCGACGGCGAACTGCGCCAACCGGATGCCCTTGCGATCGGAACGATACGAGCCGTACAGGACGAGAATTCTGCTGCCCATTTAAGAGGAGTCTACGCGCACGGCCGTCCCCGCGCGATGCTGCATTCGATCGCTCTCCGCGGAGAGTTACCTATCCCTCCTCCTCTTGCCGAGGGGGTGGGTTCTCCCGGGGCTCAGGCCTCGGCCCCCGGCGGCGCCGCGTGCGCCGCACAGTCGTGCTCCGATGCAGAACAGGATAGGCGAATCGCGCCAGATGCGAGTGCACGCGCCTAAGGTCGCGGACCAAGCGCAACAGCAGGCCGCTCTCCTCGGCGATGCGTTCGGCCGACTCGCCGCCGCCGCTTCGCGAGGCCTCGACGATGCCCCGGAGGCGCTTGACGCTGAGCGCGGTGGCGCGCGATTCGTAGAGGCGAATTGAACCCTTGCTCTCGACCAAGCGCCGGGCATCGACCGGCTCCGGTTGCAGGAAGATGCTGATTGCAAGCGTCATGCTCTCCATCAGCTCGCGGTGCATCGCCGATACCAGTTCCTGCTCTTCGACTGCAAGCCGCTGTCCGGCCTTTAGGCTTCGTATCGAATAATCCATCATGCCGTTGCAGACGATGTCCGCGATGTGCTCGAGGTTGATCACGGCGCTCAAGATGTCCTGGGCGCGTGCTCCCTCGCTGTCGGTGTCGACATTCTGCTCATCGCCGATATCGGCGAGATAGAGGCGAATCGAATCGCCCAGCAGGTCAACCGAGCGGCCATTCGCGACTATCTCGGGCGCCGCGCCGCGACTTTCGTTGACGACGACTTCGGGCAGTCTCTGCAGCATCTGGGTGACCATGTCGGCCATGCGCAAGGTCTCGCGCGAGGCGTTGGCCAAAGCCACGGTGCCTGAGCTTAAGCCCGCTTGATCGAGATACAACGGGGTGGCGGGATTTGCCGCCGGCGGTGCTTCGGGCAGAAGCCGGGTCAGAAGCTTGGCGAAATTCTCCACCGAGAGCAGGAAAGCGAGGGCCAGGCAGACGTTGAAGAGCACATGGAAATCCACCACGCGCCGACCCGGATCGGCATCGTAGCGCTCGATCAGATCGGAAAGCGGCCCGACAAACCCGGCCGCCAACAACACGCCCGTGGCGCGCACCAGCAGGTTCCCGACCGGCAGGCGGCGTGCGGCCGGCGTCGTGGCGCTTACCAGCGGCGGCAGCGCCCCGCCGAGATTGGCCCCCAGCACCAGCGCGAGGGCGCCCGGGAGTTCAATCACGCCGGACGCGGCAAAGGAGGCCACCAGCAAGACCATTGCGATGCTCGAATGACAGGCCCACGTAACGAGCGCCGCCACCAGGATGGCGAGCACGGGGTCATTGCTGAGACCTCGCAGGGCGGGCTTGAGGAGCGGCGCGCTCTCGATGCCGGACAAGGTGTGCACCAGACCGCCGAGCGCCATCAGCATCAGTCCGAGTCCGATCGCGATGCGCCCGATGTTCTTAGTACGACCGTCGCTCGACCAGCGAAAGAACAGGACGCCGAGCAACACCAGCGGCGGGCCGATGTAGGCGGTGTTCAGCGCAAAGAGCTCGCAGAGTGCAGCCGTGCCGACGTTGGCGCCGAGCATGACGGCGAGTGCCGGCGCAAGACCGATGAGACCGCTCGCCGTGAAGGACGTTGCCAGCAATCCGGTGGCGGTACTGCTCTGCATGAGCACCGTGATACCGAGGCCGGTGATGAAGGCGCGCAGCCTCGCGCCTAAATTTCGCCCGAGGAAGTGCCGCAAGGTCTGGCCGAAACCGCGTTGCACCCCGCTGCTGACCATATGGGTGCCCCACAGGAGCAATCCTACATGGCCCGCCAGTTCGACCAGCGCCAAGCTGCCTGTCATGAGCGCCCTTCCCCAGGCAGGCCTTTAAAAGTCATTCGTAGCTCGGGTGATGGTCATGACTCGCTCAACATACGCCAACAATGATCGTACGCAGTGACACCCGTCGCAGCAACCGCGGGCGAAGCGGCAGCGTGGCGTCGAATCCGCCAGCGAACCGGACTCGGGGGTCGCGGAGAGGCACTAGCTGCGTTGGCGGAAACACGGATGTTGAATCAACTTCCCGCACAGCGCAGCATAGGTTCCGGCCGATTGTTTAAACGCCTCGCGTCAGTACGGGCGAAATGCACAAGGTGGAAGGAAAGAATGGCAAATCGATCGACGACTTTGGAGTTTGAGGAACATCTTCGTACCAAGACTATTTCGCCGCCGCTCTATCGGGCCTCCACTGTTTTGTTCGACAGCTACGAAGATCTGAAGGCGGCCGACGCCGGACGCTACGAGGGCGTCACGTACGGCACGGATCGATTGCCGACGCAGCGGGCCTTCGAGCGCGCCATGTGCGAGTTGGAAGGCGGAGCGATCACGCGCGCATTTCAATCAGGCATCGGTGCAATCGTCGGAACCTTGTTGGCCTACACCAAGCAAGGGGATCACATTCTCCTGTGCGACAACGCCTATGGGCCAAGCCGCTCATTCAGCACGAACATTCTCGCCAAGTTCGGCATCGAGGTGGGGTTTGTGCCCTCGACGGTGGGAAAAGATATCGAGGAGCACTTGAAGCCCAATACGAGGCTCGTGCTGCTGGAATCACCCGGCTCGAACACCTTCGAACTGCAGGACATCAGAGCGGTCTCGGCCATCACGCGAGCACGCGGTATTGTCACGGTGGTCGACAATACCTGGGCCACGCCGCTCTACATGGATCCATTCGCGCTCGGTGCCGATGTCTCGATCCACGCAGTGTCGAAGTACATCGCCGGCTACTCGGATGTCTTGCTGGGCACCGTCACTGCAAGTGATGCACGTGCGGGCGAGCTCGATAAGTACTACAAGACAACGGAGACCTACGCGCCGACGGAAGATTGTTACCAGGCGCTCCGCGGCCTGCAGTCGCTTCGCGTGCGGCTGCGTCAGCATGAGATCTCGGCGCTCGAGCTCGCCACTTGGCTCAGCGAACATCGCGCCGTCGATCGGGTCTTGCATCCGGCACTGCCGCAGCATCCGGAGCATGTCCTCTGGAAGCGAGACTTCACCGGCGCTTCCGGCCTGTTCGCCTTCACTTTGAAGTCGGAGCCATCCGCCGAGAAGATGGCAGCCTTTGCCAACGGCCTGCAACTCTTTGGCATCGGGTACAGTTGGGGAGGTTTCAAGAGCCTCATGGTCGCGGGACAATATCCCCGCAGCTTGCCTTCCCGTTACGCAGGACAGACCTTGATTCGACTGAGCATCGGATTGGAGGAGCCGGAAAAGCTGCGTGAAGACTTGGATCGCGGGCTGCAGCGACTTCTCTAGCGAAAGAAGCGGAGGATCAAAGAAATGGAGCGGACTGACAGAATCACGCGCGGGTGCTTGCGGCCACTGGCGCTTAGCGGGTGAAAAGCCGTGACTGATGATAAGGGTCTCGTCACCGTATTACTGGTCGATGACCATGCGGTGGTGAGGGAAGGCTATCGCCGGCTGCTCGAACGCCACGGTGACATCGTGGTCGTCGGCGAAGCGGAGAACGCGGACGTCGCGCTCACCCAGGTACAAAAACTTGCTCCGCAGATCGTCGTAATGGACATTTCACTGCCGGGCATGAATGGCATCACGGCAATGCGCCTCATGCACGAATTCCAGCCGCGACCGCGGGTGCTCATCTTCAGCATGCACGAGGAGATCATCTTCGTGAAGCGCGCGTTGCAGGCTGGAGCTTTTGGTTACGTCACCAAGTCCACCGCGCCGAACGAAATGGTGGACGCTGTGCGGATGCTCGCCGGCGGCAAGAAGTACATAAGCACCGCCATGGCGCAGAAGCTCGCGCTCATCCAAGGCGGTCCGGACATGGACAGCATCGAGAGCCTTTCTGCGCGGGAGATGCAGGTGCTTCGTCTGCTGGTTCAAGGACTTTCCGTGAAGGACATAGCAGAGGCTTTGGGAATGAACGCGAAGACGGCAGCCAACTACCAGTCGGCCATCAGGCAAAAACTCGGCGCGGATACGGCGATACAGCTTTTGCGCAAAGCCGACCAATTGGGGTTGGACATCCCTCTCTAGTTCTTAGATAAGAGACTTGCCCGGCGGGCGCTGACGCGCATCACCTCCGTTCACGCCGACACCATCGAGTCTTCGGCTCGGGAATTTTTCCCGCATTCCCCCGGGAGTCTTTCTCTGGTCACACTATCAGTAACAGGACATAGTTCAGCACGCAACAACGCACGCGACGCGGATTCGAAGCGTGATCTCTGTTTGCATCGAATGCGCGGTTTTTACACGATTTTTCGATTCCGGGCGCGTACCAAAGAGGGATTGGGAAGGAAGCACATGCCGCTGTGTCGGAGTTGCCACAATTGTCTCGGGAATATTTCCCCAATGTTGGTCGCAGCCTTACTGGTTGTCCCGCCTGCGGTCTTCGCGCAGCAGGCCTCGCCGAGTGATCACGAACTCGATGAGATCGTCGTCGTCGGGGTGACGCCGGTGCCGGGTTTCGTGGTTGATAGAGACAAGATTCCTGGCAACGTTCAGACCTTGCGATCGGGCGACCTCACCCGCAACGGCGTCGCGAGCGCGCTGAGCGCCTTGGACCAGCAGGTCGGCAGCATCAACTTCAACGACACGCTGGCAGACCCTTATCAACCCGACGTCCTGTTTCACGGCTTCGAGTCATCGCCCGTGCTGGGCACGCCCGCCGGCATGGCGGTCTATCAGAACGGGGTACGCATCAACGAAGCCTTCGGCGACACGGTCAATTGGGACTTGATCCCGGATATCGCCATCGACAGGATGGATGTCTTGGGCGCGTCCTCGGTGTTCGGCCTGAACGCATTGGGCGGCGCGATGAACGTCACCATGAAGAATGGCTTCACCTACCAGGGTTTCGACGCAACCTTGTCCGGCGGCTCCTTCAACGAACGCGACGCGCAGGCTGAGTATGGCCTCAACAATGGCACCTTCGGCGCCTACGTCGCGGTCAACTCGCTCAAGGAAGGTGGTTGGCGCTACTTCGCGGCGGACCGCATCAGACAATATTACGTGGACTTGAGCTTCCACACCGATGCCTTCACCTCGGAATTAAGCTACGCGCGCGCCAACAACCGGCTCTTCGGACAGGGCGCTGCACCGGTTCAGTCGCTCGCCGTCAGTGCCGAAAGCGTTTTCACTAACCCGCAAAACAACATCAACAACCTCGACATGGTGACGCTCAACACGACGTATCACTTCACGCCAACGCTGGCGCTGTCCGGCGTGCTTTACTTCCGCAATTACCGGCAGACGGTTGCGAATGGCGATAACAGCGACTACGCAGCTTGCGACCCCACGGTGGCGCCGGGCCTCCTGTGTGATGACGACTACGTGCTCACCGACACCGCCGGTCAGGACATTCCGGACATCACCAACGGCGGCGCGGCCATCATCGGCCAGAACGATTACGAGAATATCCACTCCCAGACCTGGGGTACGTCGCTTCAATTCTCCAGCACCGAAAAAGTCGCTGGTTTCGGCAATGCGTTTGCAGCCGGCCTGACCGTGGACACGTCGGCGACCAATTTCTTCTCCGGCACCTGGCTTGGACCTTTGAATGCCGCCTTGACGGTACTGCCATCGCCCTACTTCGTGGCGACGCCGGAAGGAACGGAAAGCACGGCGACCCCTGTCAATCTCAACGCGAACAACAAGTATTACAGCGCGTATCTGACCGACACGTTCGACCTCACCGACGCGCTCTCGATCACCGCGAATGGCCGCTACAACGTCGCCAAGGTCGATCTGGCCGACCGCAACGGCAATGCGCTCAACGGCAACAACCGCTTCACGCACTTCGATCCCTCCGCCGGCTTCACTTACAAGGTACTCCCGGTTCTTACGGTGTACGGCAGCTACGCCGTCAACAACCGCGCGCCCACCGCGAGCGAATTGGAGTGCGCCGACCCGGCGGCGCCCTGCCTATTGCCCACCAACCTCTCATCCGATCCGCCTCTCAAGCAGGTGGTGGCCAAGACGGTGGAATTGGGAGCCCGCGGCACGTTCTCGGATCCGCACTTGGGCAAGCTCTCCTGGGATTTGAGTGCCTATCGGAGCAACTCCGAAAACGACATCTACGGGATCTCGACTACCATCGCCTCGGGCTACTTCCAAAATGTCGGATCGACCCGCCGCGAAGGCGCCGATCTCGACCTGACCTTTCAGACCGGAAAAGCGTCGGCCTATGCGCAATACAGCTACCTGAAGGCCACCTTCCGTTCACCGTTCCTCGAGCCCTCGCCCGCCAATCCGTTCCAGGACGCCGACGGCAACATTCGGGTGAATGCAGGCAATGTCCTGCCGCTGATACCGGAAACGCGGATCAAGGTCGGCGCCGATGTGGAAGTGGCGCCGCACTGGTCGCTCGGGGGCACGTGGAGCTACGTCGGGCCCTCCTACTACCGGGGCGACGAAGGCAATCTCAATCCGGAATTGCCGGGCTACACCGTGGCGAGCCTGCGCACCTCGTATCAGTTCGGCAAGCATTGGCGAGTATTCGCGAACGTGCAGAATCTTTTCGACCGGCACTATTCTTCGTACGGGATCCTCGGCGATCCAACGGGAGTCGGCGCGCCGGGTGTGCCGGCGGACGGCGAATTTGGCGATCCCCATGTCGACCCGCGGTTCCAGAGCCCTGCGATGCCGCGCGCATTTTTTGGCGGGGTGAAAATCTCATTCTGAGGATGCGTTGGGGGAACCATATGGCCAGCATGACCATCAGGGATCTGGACGACCGACTGAAGCAACGCCTGCGCGTTCAGGCCGCTCGCAACAATCGGTTGCACGGCTCATCTTCGAAGAAGATCTCGAGAACCGTGTATTGCCATTCAACGGGGACGCGGCGAGCCACTATTCTGAGATCGGCGCAATGCGCAAATCCTCCGGGAGACCCATCAGCCAATTCGACGCGATGATCGCTGCAATCGCACGACTGAACGGCGGCAAGATCGTAACGCGAAATACACCGGACTTCGAACATTGTGGAATTGACCTGTTCAACCCTTGGCTCGGTTAGCTGCACGCTAAACAACCGCGCGAACAGAGCCCAGCCCGACAGCGCCACTTCATCCAGTAGAATCGCCATGGATGTCGAGCTCCGATCCTTCCGACCTGAATCCAGCCCAACGCGCGCGGGTGGATGCGCTGCTGGATGAACTCCTGGATTTGCCGGAAGCGGAACGTGCTGCTGCATTGCAGCATCGCACCACCGATGACGGGCCCGAAGTGGCTGCCGCAGTCGACAGCTGGTTGCGCGCGGTGAACGCCTCGAGCGACTTCCTCACCACCTCTCCCCGTCCGCAAGCCAAAGAATATGTTCCGGATCCGACCGTCGGCGTGCGCGTGGGGGCGTGGAATCTAACCCGCCTGATCGGCCGCGGCGGCATGGGCGATGTCTACGAGGCCGTTCGCGCCGACGGCGAGTTCGAACAGCGGGTGGCCATCAAGATATTGCAGCGTGCAACCGTCGGGGATTCGAAGCGGTTTCAGACCGAACGTCAGATCCTGGCGAGATTGGACCATGCCGGTATTGCCCGGCTGTTTGACGGCGGCGTCACCGGAGACAGCCGCCTCTACATGGTGATGGAGTACGTCGAGGGATTGCCCGTCACCGAGTTCTGCAACGAACACAAAGCGGATTTGACGCAGCGGCTGGATTTGTTCGTGCAGGTTTGCGACGCCGTGGCATTTGCTCATCGCAACCACGTCATCCATCGAGACTTAAAGCCGTCGAACATCCTGGTGACCGCGGAGGGGCGGGTCAAGTTGCTCGATTTCGGCATCGCCCAGCTGGAGCAAACGCAACTGGCGCGGGTCACCCAGGCCGGAGCTGCGCCGATGACGCCGATCTGCGCAGCGCCCGAGCAGCTCAGCGGCCAACCCACATCGCCCGCCACGGACGTGTATGCGTTGGGTCTCTTATTATTCGAGCTGCTGAGCGGCACCCACCCGTGGGTGAACCATGACACTCCGGTGCTGCAAGCCATGCGCACCGTGATGGAGCGCCCGGCGCCCTTGGCCAGCAGCGCGGCGCAGAAGCACGGCACACCACCCGTTCCCGCGCGGCAGATTCGCGGCGACCTCGACGCCATTGTCAGCAAGTCACTTCGCAAGGAACCCCAATACCGCTACGCGACGGTGGAGGCCCTGCGAACGGAGGTGAAGCGAGTGCTGCGGGGCGAAGCGGTTGATGCGCGAAAGCACGCGCATCTCTATGTGATCAGTCGCCGCTTGCGGCGCTATCGCTGGCAGCTCGGCGGCGCCCTCGGAGTTGCGATATTGCTGTTTTTCGGGAAAAGCTTGATTCCTGCACCGGCGACGCGGGAGCCGCCCGGTCATACGGTCGCGCTCGTGGGATTCAAGAATTTGTCGCGCCAGCAAGATCTGCCGTGGCTGTCCGGGGCATTGACGGAAATGCTCGGCACGGAGATGAGCAGCGCCGAGCAGTTCCGGGTGATTCCGGACGAACTGGTGCTCGATGTGACCAAGGGGATCGAGCAGACCGAGAACGCAGGCTACGGCTTCGACACGCTGCAGGGCCTCGGTCGGAAACTGCATGCCGACTACGTCATCAGCGGCACTTACCTGCTCTCCTCCGCCGCCAGCGATCCGAAGCTGCGCGTCGACCTCGCCGTGCAAGATGTGAGAAGCGGCAAGTCCATCGCGCGATTCTCGGAGCAGGCGAGCCTCAGTTCCCTCTCGGAGTTGGTCGGCAAGACAGGCGCGCTGTTGCGCAAGGATCTGGGCGCGCCTGCATCCAGCAGCAAGATGCTGACGCAGATCTCCAACGCGCAACCGCCTTCCGTGGATGTCGCGCAAAAGCTCAGTCTGGCGCGCGAAGCCATGCAGCACTATGACCCGGCAAAAGCCCGCGACGAGCTGCTGCAGGTCGTGGCGGAGTCGCCTGGATTTGCGCCGGGCTATGCAGATCTGGCGGATGCCTGGAACGCCTTGGGCTATCGGGAGAAGGCCATTGCCGCCGCACAACAAGCGCAAACCCGCGCATCGGGTCTTTCCAACGAAACGCAGCTGCAGATCGATGCGGTACTGCAGGCCGCAAATTATAAATGGCCCAAGGCATCCAGCGACTGGAACGCCCTCATCAAACTCGAGCCCGAGAATCCGGAATACCGCCTGCAGGCCGTCAATACCGCCTTGAGCGCCGGCGAGTCGCGTGACGCGCAGGCGCTGCTCGCCGACTTGCTCAAGCTCTCCAATGCCGATCAGGATCCGCGCATCGCACTGGCCGCCGCCCGCGTGGCCTGCGCGCTCGACGATTCCAAGGGCTGCGCCGAGCGCGCCCAAGAGGCACTGCGACTGGCGCTGGCGCTCGAAGCGCCGGGACTCGCCGCGGATGCGCGCAGCGAGCTCGGAGTGGCCCTGACGCACCTCGGCACCATCGAGCCGGCGAGCGCTAACATCCGCAGCGCCATCGAGGCGTACAAGGCCATCGGCAACCCGCGCGGCGAGTCGGAGGCGCATCGCGTTCTGGGCAGGGTGCTCGTCGCGAGCAATCACGAATCCGAAGCACGCGCGGAATATCAGACCGCCATGGCCATTGCGCAGAGCATTGGAGACTTGGGCGGCGTGTCGGGGGTCTATCGCGATCTATGCGAAATGCTGTGGGACAACGGCGACCGCGACGGCGCCGCGGCCGCGGCCGCTCGGGGTCTTGAGCTCAGTCGACAGACGGGCGATCTGAAACTTCAGGCCTGGACACTTCGCGCGGTGACCTCAATCGCCTCCGACGAATCCGCCAGCGACGAGGCGATGCGAGACTACCGGGAAGTAACGGCGTTGACCGAACGCAGCGGCGATCGAGGCGGGCATGTCTGGTCGCTTGCCACCTATGCTGATATGGCGCGACTGCGCGGTGAAATGGCGGAGGCGAAATCGAGCTGCACCCAAGCCTTGGCGGAAGCCGCGCTTCTGTCCGATCCGCAGTTCATGGTGTTCAGCACGTATACGTGCGCGCTGGTCGAGTTGGACCGGGGCAATACAGATGCCACCGTCGCCATGCTGGAGCAGGTGCAGAGCAAGAGCGAAGCGAGCAGGAACAGCATCTATATTGCCAACTCGCGCCTGACGCTGGGGCAGATCGACCTGGAAGGCGGCAGGTGCGCTACGGCTTTGCCGCGCCTGACCCAGGCCATCGATGAGTTCGGGAAGTTCGAGTCGCATACGGGCCAGGCAGAAGCCGAGGCATTCAGCGCCCTTTGCTACCAGCAACTTCACGATGCGCCCCGGCGCGACGCGGCGCTGGCCCGCGCACGGGCCCTGCGCGCGGCGATCACCTCGCGCCTGGAGGTGTATACAGTCGAGATCGTGTCGGCGCAGTTGGGATTTTCGGACGGACGCCATCGCGATGCGATGGCGCAATTGAATGCGCTGGCGGCCGATGCGGCTCACCGGCACTGGCTGAGGTGGTCGCTGGAGGCGCGCCTCGCGGCGTGGCAACTGGCGCAGGCCCATGGCGAGCGGCGAGCCGCCGCCCTGCTGGCCGAGAGTTTGGCGAAGACGGCGGCGCAGCATCACATGGGGCGGATCCTCAAGCGCATCGGCCAGCCCCAGAGCTGAAAGTGGCGGGAATGGCGGGCATCTGCGGTTTCTATTCTGGAAACCAACAAGATCCCCAGAGGCCACGTCATGTCCCATTTCACCCCGGCGATTCCTCTTTGCGTGGGCTTCACACCTGGCCGCGCTCGTGCGTCCCGGGTCATCCTCGCATTTCCGTTTGCGATTGCCGCGCTCGCCCTGCCGGCCCACGCCGCAGAAAGCTGCGACGCGCTCTACAACGCCAGCATCAAGGCCCTGCAGACCCCGCACCACGTCTATTCAACCAAGACCCTCGCGAACGGGACAAAGGCGCCGGGCGGCGAGTCGATCTATGCCGCGGGACGTGAGTACGTGCTGATCGGCGGGGCTTGGAAGCGCAGCCCCATGACGCCGCAGGACATGATCGAGGCGGCGCAGGACAAATTGAAAACCCACCCCGACGTTTGCACCGCCGCCGGCACCGAGACCATCAATGGCCAGGCGGTGACCATTTACAAAGTGCATAACAACGAAAGCGACACGGATTCGCTGGTGCGAGTTTTGACATCGAGCGGCTTGCTTCTTGGCCAGACCCTTACACTGCCCGACGGCGCGCATATGGAAATACGCTACGAGTACGCGCACGTGCAGCCGCCCGCAGGGGTCGATTGAACTTCACCTGAGCCTCGCCCGGGAGCGCGGACAGTGCGGCCGATTACGCTGCCGCTCACTCTCGCTTCTCACCGGCGATCCGTGGCCTCGGCATGGCGGGATATGCGGCCCTTCCCGGTTCTACTGATCAAGATCCTCGACAGGTGAACCATGCAAATAAAGCCATTGCCCATTCTTGCCGGACTCCTCGCAATTTCACTGGCAATTTGTGCCGTGGGTGCCGAAGGCGCCGCGGATTCTTTGACGAAACTGCCGTTGCCGATGGCGGGGGCACCCCTGGCGCTGTTCGACAATCCCAATCGCCTGGATGCCGTCCCGGTCTGCAAGAGCAGCTCCACGATGAATTTCTACTCGGCGCGCAGCGGCACGGTGAGTGCCGCGGTGAGTTGGTACGCCGCCCACCTCTCAGGCTTCAAACACGTCCATGGCATGGGCTCGGGCCGCTCCCAAGACACTTTCTATAACGCCGGAGGCACATTGATAGTGTCGATCACCGGCGAGCCTAGCGCGGAAGGGCAAGATACCAAGGTCTATTCCGTGATTTACGGCACGATCCAACCCGGAGTCACCGACAAGGTGATCGCGGCCATGAACTCCCAAACTGCCGCCTGCCCGTGAGACAAGCCTCGCCTGCGTCCTCTCGAGATCTTCACCGCGGCCGTCGCGCACATCACCGCGCGTGCCGCTGAACCATCAAGGAATGACTGATATGACCACCCCATTCCGTCCTGCATTGTCGCTGGTGGCGTTGAGCGTGGCCGCCACGCTCTGTGCCTGCAACCAAAGCAGCAGTCCGACGAGCGCCATCGACAAGCCGTCCAGTTCGCAGCCCGCAGCGACGAGCGCTGCCGCGCGGGCCGAACCTGATCCGTGCACCCTGCTCTCGGCCGGCGAGGCACAAACCTATGTGGGTGCGCTCGTCATGCCGCCGTTTCGCGGCAATAATGACGGCGTTCCCGATGCCGGCGGCGATGCCTGCATTTATCGTGGCTCGCAAGCGCGACAACTCGCCATCACACCCACCTATGAAGGTTCGGCGACAGCCGGGCAGGCCGCCGAGGATGTCCCCAATCTCCTGGGGGGCGCCCTCGACAAAGCGGGCGCCGGTAATCTTGGCGCCACCGCACACCGCGTGATGGCACAGGTTCCGGACGGTGCCTGGGACAAGGCGACGTGGATTCCCGGGGGAACTCTGTTCGTCACCAAGGGCGGCCGGGGCGTCAATGTCGATGTCGGCGGCGCGAGCGGCAAGCAGGAGGATGCGGTCGCCATCGCCCGGCTGATCGTGCCGCGCTTCGATCATCCCCTCGACTATGACGGCGCCAAGGCCGTTGCGGCCTTGCCGGCCGCCAAACCGCGTCCCACCGACCCCTGTCAGGTCGCGCCGCGTGCGGCGGTGGAGGGCGCGATCGGTCCCTTGAGCCATTCGCCCGCCGCCACGGATCAGTCGACCTGCGCCTACCAGGTGGCGAGCGCCGAGGGCGCGCGCACCTACGCGATCGAGTACGTGTGGCAAGGCGGCAGCAAGAACTTCAACACGCTCAAGAACATGAACGGGACATTGGGATCCGCGATGGGCGGCGCGATTCCGACCACCGGTATGGACTCGATGAAGATGGACCCCAACATGTCGAAGATGATCGGCGGTCTCATGAATCTCGCGGGGGGCGGCAGCGGCGGTGCGCCGGGCGCCGCGACGCAGGTGGGCTTCAAGACCGACACCAACCTACAAGGCCCCTGGGACAGTGCCATGTTGATGCACGGCACACAGCTCTTGGCCGTCAAGAACGACGTGATGGTGAGTATGGATCTGCGCAGCGCCGACTACGAGAAAGCCAAGGCGCTTCTGGCCGTGCTCTGCTCCTCGCTTTGAGTCATCGCAAATCCGCCCGGACAGCTGCGCGTGTTTCATGGGGCGCTTCGCTGCTTTCAAAGGCGCTAAGATTAGCGCCGCGGCGAAAGCAGGCTGCTCAAAACGCCGCCCACCAGGGCGCTGCCGACTTGAACCGCAATCGCTTCGCCGATCGGCGCGAGTCCGCCGTCGCTGCTTTCGGCATCGAGCTGTTCGATGCGCGACACCACCCAGTCGAATTTGCCGCTGCTCACGGCCGCCTTGCAATAACGACACTCGCCGATCTGTGTGAGCGCGATTGGCGCACCGCAGCTCGGGCAGGTATTTTCCAGCGTCCCGGGTTTGTTGGCGGTGGCGACCCCGACTGAGCGCTGAAAGGTCCAGTCCTCGCTGAACGGGCGCACGCTTCGGTCGCCGAATACCAGTTTGCCGCTTTGGTCCACCTCGAAGTCGGCCGCCGCCGCACTGATGCGCACCGTCAAATCATCGAACACCCGACCGTGTACCACACGAACCGGTTCGATGCGCTGCACGGCAAGGTTTTCCATGACATTACGACGCCCTTCGGCGGCCATGGTTTCCAGCTGCGCGCTCCAGCTGAAGTAGGCGCCCGGGCTCATGAACGCTCGGCCGGCATCCAGGTTCTGCTTGCACCACGCATCCTGCAACGCGAGGAAGGCGCTCTTGACGCGCGACTGGAAGGCTTCGAGCGCAAAGGCCGGATCCGCCGCGGTGAGCGTCGCAATGCCGGCGGCCACCGTCGGCGCCGCGGTGCCGAGCGAGGAGTCCGCCGAATAGCCCATGAAAGAGGCCGGCGCCACCTCACTGACCACCCAATCGACGCTGCCGTTGGTGACGCTCGCTTTGCAGTGGGCGCAAGTGCCATCCAAACTCAAACGCAACTCCGCGCCGCAGGCCGGACACTTGGAGGCGATGACACCGCCGTTCTGCGCGGTGCGCGCCGTTGCCGCGCGGCTGAAGGTCCAGCGTTCGGCATGGGCCTGATCCTTTCCCTCGTCGTTCACCGTTCGATTCGCATCGTCCAACGTCTTGGCGCGATAGACCAGATCGAAATGCACGGTCAGCTTCTGGCCCTGCGCGTCGCAGCTGGCCTCCTCGATGGCCAGTCCCCGGACGTTCAGTCCTTCCAGGAGCGCGTGCGTGTGCTTCGCCTGCGATTGGGAGATGCCCTGTGCCACCGCGGCGTACAGGCCGTCGGTGAGAAAGGCACGCACGGCGGCGGCGCTGTTCTTCTGTATGCCGCGCTTCACCAGAAAGAAAGTCATCTCCGCGCGCTGTAGAAAGGTCTCGAGCTCGAAGCCGGGATCAACAGCACGAATGGCACCGATCGCCGGCAGTGCGGTGCCGGGCCGCCCCGCCCCGCCCAAGTCGGACAGGCCCATGCGTGCAAGACCCGGTGCTGCCGCCGCAGCGCCGAGCGCGGACAGCACCGCCTGCGCGCCGCGCGCGCGCGGATCCATCGACTGACCGCTTGCAGCGCCATTGCCCATCCGGCGCATGACGTAGCGGAAAGCGAAGAAGAGGACCACCAGCACGATCAAGCCGGCGAACGAGCCCCCGCCGCCCAGCGGGAATCCTCCGCCGCTGTTGTTGGAGGATGCCACTGCATGGTTTCCGGCGCCGGTGCGCGCCCACGCGCCGGCGGTGAAACCGAGCGCCACAGCGAGGAATGCGAAACGGCCGCGTGTGCCGCTCACGTCAGCGCGCTGCCGCAGCTGGCGCAGAACTTGGCTCCCGGAGCGGCCGCGGTTCCGCATTGCGAGCAGTGCACGCCCTTGGGCGTCATCGCCGTACCGCAACTCGAGCAGAATTTCGCGCCCGGCGCGTTGGGTGCGTGGCAGTTCCCACAGCTGTTGCCGCCGGCCGACGGAGCCGCTGGCGGCGTGGACGCGGCGCCGCCGCCATACGGGCCGCCGCCGCCCGGTGCCGCTCCCAGCCCCGCGACCATTCCGCCCAAACCCATGCCGACACCGAGCGCAGCCGTGCCGCCGCCATTTCCCGCGGCGGCTCCCTCGCCGATGCCCTTGAGCGCGGCGCCGACGCCGTACTCGCGAAAGCCGCCGGCCAGGCGCGTGTAGGCGGTGTCTTTGCGCAAGCCTTTCAGCGTTTGCTCGTCTTCCGGGCTCAAGCTGATGGTGACATTGCCCAGGCGCGTGATTTTCAGCCCGTAGGGAGCCAAGGGCTCCTGCACATCGCTCATCAGGGCCGCCTCGATCTCCGTGGTGCGCGCCGCAAGGCCGAGCACCGGCCATTTCTCGGCGGTGAGCTTCTTGACCACGCTGGTGCGCAGCGCCTTTAAGATCTGTTCGCGCGCCCAGTCGGTGATGAGATCGTTGGAGGCCTGGCGGGTGCCGACCAATTTGAGAATCATCGCGGTCGGATCGCTGATCGAGAGCGCGTAATCGCCGTACACGCGAAGCCCTACGGCAAGACCCGTCTCCGGATCTTCGATGTTGTCGATCGGGCCGCCGAAGGGCAGGTTCACATATTCGCGGGTGCCGACGAAGTAAAGCTCGGCCCGGTACATATTGCCGCCGCTCGCCCAATCGACGATATCGCCCAAGAACGGAATCAGCGCCCCGTCTAGCGTGGAACGGCCCTGCGGCAGGGCGCCGGCGAGCTTGCCCTCTTTAAAAAAGAGCGCGGTCTCGTCCGGCTGTACCGTGACCTGGGTTAGCTTGCGGATGGTCATGTCGGGCCATTTGTAGAGAATGTCCTCTTTGGCGGTGTCGGGACGCGCAATGAACTGCCGATTAAGATCGCTCGGATGGCCAAATAGACTCACGGTTTTCTCCTGAAAGGTTGGCGGCACTCCCCTCATTCCGTGGGTAGCCGCGTGAACCTTTAAACCGCAACGCGCGCGAGTTCCCGCCACCGAAAAGAGCGCGGCGCCGCTTTGGCAGGACAGCCCACGGGAAATGCGAGGCGATGCCCGCTGGAACGGGGGCCGCCGCTGGCTCGAGCGCTATTGCGGGCCGATCATCCCGCCGAGTTCGCGGAACAACCAGGCCCGAGCCTTCAGCCAGTCCCGCTGCACCGTACGCAGCGACATGCCGAGTGCACGGGCGGTGTCTTGTTCGCTATAACCGCCGAAAAAACGGCATTCCACCACATCCGCGAGCCGTGGCAGCTCCTTGGCCAGACGTTCCATGGCATCGTTCAAGGCCACCATGCCCTCGTCGGAATCAATCGACAGATCCGCCACCTGGGACAGCGTCGTGTGGTGACCGCCGCCGCCGCGCTTTTCCGCGAGCCGCGACTGAGCATGGTTGATGATGGCATGGCGCATGGCGAGCGCCGAAGCGCGCAGAAAGTGCGTCTCGTCGACGAAACTGCGCGATTGCCCCAGCCGCAGATACGCTTCGTGAACCAGGGCGGTGGTCTGCAGGGTGTGCCCGGCCCCAAATCGGGCGCGCGTGCGGTGCGCCACGCGCCTCAGCTGCTGATAGAAAGCCGGCAGCAACTCGCGCGCAATGCGTCGTACATCCGCGGAAGCGGTGCTCGTCTCGAGCCGACCGAGCGCCTCCTCGGTAAGTGGATGTTCTTCGTCGGTCACGGCTCGATTCTAGGTAAAGAACCGAAGCACCGTCGAAGAATCTTTACCCCCTCCGCGGTGGCGGGATTGCCGATCTCATCCGGTTCTAGACTGCATGAATCCGGAACCCAGACCGATGAATTTCGCCTGCCCGCGCTGTGGATCCGCGTTGAATCCCGAGACCGGCCAATGCCCCAAGTGCGTTGCGGGCGGCGAGCCGCCGGCGGCACCGAAAGATAAGCGCCGCACCGGGCTTTGGCTGCTGGCATTGCTGCTCGTCTTCGTCCTGGGCTTTCTTCTCGGACATATGCTGGCGCCCAAGTGCCCGAAATGCCCGGCACCCTCCACCCCCGGCGCCGGCGGTGCCGGCGGCAGCGGCAATGGTCACGGCGCCGCGAATGGCGCTCCGGGCAAGGGCACGCCCGACAAGGGAGGCGGCGGCGCGGATGGGGGCGGCGACGGCCGGGTCGTCGGTGCCGGCGGCAACGTTCAGGGCAGCGGCGGGAGCGCCAAAGTCGGGGCCGGCAAAGGCGATGGCGACCTGCAAGGCGGCGGCACCGGCGGCGGATCGGGAGTCACGGTGGGCCACGGCAACGACGGCGCTGCAGCCGGATCCGATGGCTCGGACGATGGCGGCGGCGGCGGCGGCGGCAAGTCCAAGGTTGCTGATATTCCACACACTCCCGACGCGGATCCTGATGCCAAACTCATGGAATCGGGCGTGTGGAAGCTCGCGACGGGTGCGCCGCTTAGTGACGGCGGTCTGAACACCCCGGAACAAAACCCCGGAAGCGCTTCCGTGAAGGTTCTGAGCGCGCCGGATTTTCGTTACGACAAGACGGGCTTGCCACGTTATCCGGATGCCAACACGGCCGTCTTCAGCGCGCTGTCTTACGCGGCCGAAGGTTCAACGGACCGCTACGGCAGCAGCAGCGGCATTGCCACCAGCAGCTCCTTCGATACGGTCGTCGCCTGGTACCGCAAGAGTCTGCCGGTCGGATGGTCGAATACCAACATCGGCGATCTCGACCAAATAGGCGCACTGGCCCGGCAGCTCTCGCCCGACAAGATCCTGCAAATGAGCACGGCAGCAGGCCAGGCACAGCCCGTCGACAACGCGCCGGCCACCGACGCCGACAAGCGCACCCGCATCTCCATGTTCTCGCCGCCCGAGCGCACGAAAGGCGACCTCGGCGTGATGATCGTGCAAAAGGGCGACAAGCCGGTGCAAATCTTCATGAAGACTCACGTCCAGCCGCAGGCGGCCCCGTGAAACACCGCAAGTCATCGCCGGCGCTTCGTTCGGTAAAAAATCGCAGCGCACTGCTGCTGTCGGCCTGCGCACTTGGCGCGATTGCGGCCTCCGCCTGTTCGCCCAAAGTCGACGTTGCCCCCGTATCGCAGCCGGTGCGCGCCGCAAATTCCGCCTGTGACCGTCACATCCTCAAAGTCGAGGATCTGGCCGGCATCCTCACTGCGCCCATCACGCAGATCCGGCCGCTGCCCGGCGATGCGCAATCGTGCGAATTCGCCACCGCAGCCTTCGCCGGCATCATCGTCAGCGTGCGGCCCGGGGTGGGTCGCAGCACCGTCGAGGCGTGGACGAACGGCAAGATGCCTTTGGATAGCAGCCCGTTGCCGGGCGTGGGCGATGCCGCGGTCTGGCAGGAGACCCTGCACGAGGTCGTGGCGCAGAAGAATGCGCTCCTGTGCGATATTCAAGTACGCGGCGGCGGCAGCGATCTTGCGATGGGCGCCAAGGCTTTGCCGGCCGCCGTGGGATCCCTCTGCAACAAGATCTTCGCCGCGATCTAGAGGAAGCCGATGCAGACCAGCATTCCAACCTCTCAGGCCCTGAACCGGCAACAGCGCCAGCGTGTCGATCAGCTGCTGGACGAACTGCTGGATCTGCCGCCGACATCGCGGCTGGCGCGCCTGCGAACCTTGAGAGACGAGGAGCTTCCCGTGCGCGCCGAGGTGGAGAGCCTGTTGCAGGCTGCCGATGCGTCGGGCGATTTTCTCGATGCCAAATCCGGCACCGAGCTCGATGAGGACGGTCGGGACAATGCGGTCGGCTCGCGCCTGGGGGCATGGAACATCGCCCGCCTCATCGGGCGCGGCGGCATGGGCGAGGTTTACGAGGCACGGCGCGCCGAAGGGGGCTTCGAGCAACGCGTGGCGATCAAGCTGCTGCAGCGTGAAGCGGCCGCGCAGCTGGAACGCTTCCAGGCGGAACGGCAGATTCTCGCGCGGCTCGAGCACTCCGGCATCGCGCGACTCTATGACGGCGGCATCACCGTCGATGATCGGCCGTTCATGGTCATGGAGTATGTCGAAGGATGCTCCATCACGGAGTATTGCGCCAAGAAGCACGCCGGGCTCGAGGAACGCCTGAAACTCTTTGTTGAAGTCTGCGACGCTGTCGCCCACGCGCACCGCAATCTCATCGTTCACCGCGACCTCAAACCCTCGAACATCCTGGTCACCGAAAGCGGTGCCGTTAAGCTGCTCGATTTCGGCATCGCCAAGCTGCTCGACCCGCAGGTGGCGCGCGTCACGCAAGTGGCGTTGTCGCCCATGACGCCAATCTGCGCGGCGCCGGAACAGTTGACCGGAGGCCCGATCACCACGGCGACCGACATCTACGCGCTGGGCCTGCTTCTGTTCGAACTATTGACCGGTACTCATCCGTGGATGAATTCCGCGACCCCGATGCTGCAGGCACTGCGCACCGTGCTGCAGAGTAGCGCGCCTCCGGCAAGCCGCGCCGCCGAGGCGAATCCCGATGCGCCGGTGCCGGCGCGGCTGTTGCGGGGCGATCTCGATGCCATCATCGCCAAGGCGTTGCGCGCCGAGCCCAATCGCCGCTATGCGACGGTCGATGCCTTCAAACTGGACGTGGGCCACGCGGTGAGCGGCGAGCCGGTGGAGGCGCGCGAAGGCGCGCGTGTTTACCTGGTCGGGCGGCTGCTGCGCCGCTATCGCTGGGCGTTTGCGGCGGCCGCCGCCATCTTCATTTCCCTGGCGGGCGGCTTGGGGGCCGCGGCCTGGCAGGCGCATCGCGTCGCGGTGGAGCGCGACAATGCACGCCGCGATGCCTCGCGCGAAGAAGCGGTGCGCTACAGCCTGACGCGCTTGTTCCGCACGGCGATCGCGGATCACGGCGCGCAGCCGGCAACCGCCAAGAACATGATCGACGGCAGTGCCGAGCGCGTGCTCAAGGATTACAGCGATCAGCCGCAGCTGGCCGGTCAACTGGTACTGACCCTTGCGGATTTGTACGGAGCGCTCGAGGACGTGCAAGGCGCCGATGCGTTGCTGGAGGGCTTCATCGCCCAGGCAAACAGCAGCGCCGACCCCGCGGCGCTCGCCGATGCACGGCAGAAGCTCGCCAACATCGAGCTGCTCCGCGGCCATACCGAACGGGCCGGACAGTTACTGGACCAGGCGGACGCATTCTGGAACAGTTCCCGACGGCCCTACCTCGAGGAGCGCCTGGAGGGACTCGCGGTACGGGCCCGATTGCAACGGGCGCGCGGCGATCTGAACGGCGCCATTGCCGCCACGCGCGCCGCGATCACGCAGCGGATCGCGCTCTCCGGCCACGATCATCGCGAAACCGCGATCTTGTACAACTCCCTGGCGATCTCTCTGGCAACGGCGAATCAACTGGATCAGGCGCTCGAGGCCTACCACGAAACCACCGCCATCTACCGGGCCATCGGCTTGGGCGATGCCATCGATGCGCAGATCATCGTGGCCAACACCGGCACTTTGGAATTCCGGGCCGGACACTTGCGCGAAGCCGAGGTACTGCTGAAGACCGCGGTCGAACGCGAACGCTCGCTCGCCGGCGATTCTGCAGCGGTCGCGGCGGCCATGGGTTACTACGGCAAGGTGCTGTCGATAACCAACCGCAACGAACTCGCTATATCGGTGCTGCGGCAGGCGAGCGATCTCGGCGCGCGCTTCGCGGGTGCAGGAAGCCCCTTGGAAACTCAAAACCGCCTGTTCCTGGGCGAAGCGCAGCTGGCGATCGGCGATCAAGCGGAGGCGCGCAAGACCTTGAGTGCGGCCGGCGATACTGCGCTATCGCAATACGGCCCCGCGCATCCTCTCACCTTAAGGGCGCAATTGGCGCTGGCCCAGGTCGAGGCCGCCGGCGGTGCTTACGACAAAGCTGCGGCGCAGGCGCAGATCGCGGTCGCGGGCTTTCGCAAACTTGGCGCACAGGGCGAGCCGAATCTCGCGCTCGCACTCGAAACTTTGGGCGACGCACTGACGCACGTCGGCAGCATCCCGGCCGCCACCGCGGCGCTCAACGACGCAGTGAACATCCGCGAACGATCGCCGGAAGATCTGTGGGAACTGGCGCGGGCGCGCGAACGGCTCGGCGAGGCGCTGTGGAAATCGGCCGCTCCCCAGGCAAGCGATCTATTGAAGAAGTCCGCCCGTGATCTTGAGTCGCAGCTCGGCGCCGATCATCCCGAGACGCTGCGCGCCAAAGATGCCTTGAGCCGAACCGTCACTTAGACCCGCCGCTTGAGCCAGCCACCACTGCCCTTGGAGTCTGCGCCCTTTTAACGAGGGTGCCGGAAAATCACACCCGCCTGGGCCGTCAAATCTGATCGCAGCGCTTGCGCGCCGATGATTCATGGCGGTCTTCGGGCCGTATTCCGGTTCTTTAGGAGAAGAGCCAAGACACACAGGGAGTCCTCCATGACCATCCGCCCAGTCCGAGTGCGATCCACCGCCATTGCAGCTGCGGGCTTATCGCTGCTCATCATGTCGCCCGCCTGGGCGGATTGTTGCAGCTCCATCCTGGGCTGCGCCGCTACTTACGTCACGGACGGGTTGAGCTGCGAAATCGAGACCGTGATCGACACGCTCAATGCGTTGAGCACCGGGATCACGAACTTCATCAATGACATCAATGGACAAACCCAGGCTGCACAGCAGAGCGCACAGCAGTCCGTGAGCGATGCCTACAATTCCATGCAGTCGCAGTCGCAACAAGCTGAAGCCGATCTCGCCGCAGCGCTGAGTCAGGCCAACGCGCTCTATAAAGAAGAGACCGCCATCAAACCACTCGCGGCGCAGTCGTTCGCGGAAGCTCACGGTCAGACGGCGGCCCAGGCCCAGGCTTCCGGCACCAGCGCACCGCCTCGCCCGCAGGTGCAGGCCCGGGCCAGCGGCGCGCCGACCAGCAGCGGGCCGCCGCTCGCGATGAGCGCGGTGCACAGCCAGAACTTGGCGCCTGCTGCGGGGTCCGGCGATCCGACGGCGCAGAAAAGCGCCGTGGATCTGGGTGCGCAATCGGCCGCGAAGCCGGTCATGGCAAGCAGCCCCCAGGGCACGTTTGCCGATGCTTTCTCACGCGCCATACAGCAGATCCAGACGTTGAAAACGGCCGGCGATGGCGACTTCTCCAACGTGAACGGCCATCTGCAGCAGGCGCTCAACAGCGAGGGTCCCGGCGTCTCACAGGCGAACACGCTCGCGGGAGTGATGAACGCACCCTTGACGGCCATACAGTCGACGGTGAGCAACTTGCTGTCTCATCCCTGGGACGCATTCGACCCCACCTCGCTGGTCACTTCCATCGAAAACCAAGTGAGCGCCGATTTGAGCGGCAACGTTGCGCAGATGATTGCCGATATCACGACCGGCCCAAACGATGCGTTCAACGCCGCACAGCCCACCTTCGACGACCTGCTCGCCAAGGCCCAGGAGGCACAGGCGCTGGTGGCGGTCATGACGAACGCCCATCAGCAGAGAACCACGGCTGCGGCCAACGCGTTGTACGCGGCGCTGCCGCTGCGGCATTTTGAGGGCGTGGATAGCAAGGGTATCGCCGGAACCGGCATGGCGGCCAACAACCTGGCCACCAAGTTTGGGCAGAGGATCCCCTTTTCCGCCATTGCCGCGAAGATGTCGAGCGCGCAGCAGCGCGCCAAGCTCGCCTACAAGGCGCCGAACACCAGTCAACTGCGCATTGCGCTCGCGCAATTCAAGGCGCAACGCGCCCAGGGCAAAACCATGCCGCCGGCGATGCTCGCGGGATACAAGAGCAAGTTGGCACAGCAGTTCGACAGCTATTTCAGCGGCAAATCACCGACCATCCTCGCCTCCCAGCGCGACCAGTTGATCTCGCAAGCACGCTCGCAGTTCGCCAAGGATCCGACCACCGCCAACGCCGTAGTCAACCTGCTGAATTCCGAGGCCGCCAAGAGATCGAACGGCTTGAGCGCATCGGCCACGACGCCAGCCGCGGCGCTACCGGGCCAATCCATGGCAACCTCGATGCAACATACAAGCGCCGGCGGCTATTCGCAGGGTGCAGCAAACGTCCCTGTGTCCGCCGTTCCCTCCAGCTTGAGCGCCACGCGCTTAAGTAACGGGCCGATCACCACCACCGGCACAAGCCTTGCCAACCCCACCATACCCGGCCAGCCGGTATCTACCTTGGCCACGCCGCGTCCAGGCCTCACCGCCATCAAGGCCCCTGCCAGTGCGGTGGCGCCGGTGGTGCAACCGACTGTCGTGCAGCCTGCCGCTCAGGCCAAGACCTCGGTGTGGGGCGCGGCGCCGGTGCAGGGCTGGACGCCGCCGGCGGCAACCTCAGCGCCCGCTCCGGCGGTCAACAGCGCTTTGAAACTTCAAGCCGTCAGGTCCGTACAACAGCAGGCGCAGCCTGCCCAGCCCGCGCCGCCGCCGAATCCTTAAACAACGCCAGGAGCCTTAACGCCATGAATCATTCGAGCATGCTAGCCGCCGCCATCCTATCGGTACTGACCCTGTCGTTCGCAGCAGCGCAGGCGTCGGCCGGCGAGGATCCGGTGATCGAGACTTCCAAGCAGAGCAAGGCATTGTCTTCGCTGCCGCCCAAGCCCATGGAACAGCGGCTGCCCGTCACCATCTACGAGTTCCACGGCGGCGTGCCGAGCGTCAGCGTCGCGGCCGCCACCGACATGTTCACCACCGCCTTGATCCAGTCGGGCCAGTTCCGCGTGGTTGAGCGCAATCGACTGAATCAGGGCGTGGTCTACGAGAAGCAGCTGAACGGCGCCGGCATGGCCACGGGCGATGCGGCCCAGCATCAGCTGCGCGGGGCGCGCTATATCTTCGAGGGCACCGTCAGCGAAGCGAACGCGGGCGAGCAGCAGCACCAAGGCGGCGTCAATATCGGCGGTCTCACCCTCGGCGGCGCTAAGAACAAGGACACCATCGCGGTCGATGTGCGCATTCTCGACGCCAACACCGGTGATGTCCTGGACTCTGTGAGCGTCTCAAAGGTCGTCGACTCCTCGGCGGTGGGCGTCGGCGGCACGGCCGGACTCGCCGGCACGCTGGCCTCGATGACCGGGCATACCGCAAATCCCTTGACGCCGGATGTCAACCTACAGGCCTCGAAGAAAGAAGGCGTCGACAAGGCCCTGCGCGCGTGCATCGAGACCTCGGTGCTCGCCCTCATCAAGCGATTGGACGGCGACATCGCGGCCGCCAATTGAGGTGCGGGCACCCGGTGCTTTGGCGCACCGGGTGCTGCAACTCACTTTCTTAAGGGAATGTGAGCGTCCATTTGGCGCATGCGCATCTATGCGCATGCGCCAATCCTGAAGGAACTAGCTGGCCTTGTTCGCACCGATGTCCCATTGCGGCGGCGTGCTCGTGCCGCCGTCATCCACGGTATTTCCACCCTGGGTGACCGCCACAGAAGAGTAGAGCAGGCTTGCATCCACATAGGCGGTTTTCGGCGACATCACGGTGGCAGACGTTGCCGACGCGGTTACCGTATTCACATAGACGGAAGAGAAAGTGAATTGAATGGCGCCGCCGTTGGACCCCTGCGTGTTGAGTACGCAACTCGTATAGGGGACGCCGGCCGAGACCGCCTGGAACAGCGTCTCGAAGGAGACCAGCGCGGCGTGCAGATTCAGCGGCAACATGCTGTTCTGAGCTGCGCTGGTGCTGCTGGCAGGATTGCTCAAGCTTGCGCCGATACTGAAGTAACTCAGGTTCATGTTGACCGTGCCTTGACTGCCCGTGCAGGTCAGATTGGCGACGGTCGCTGCATGACCGAGTGAGGCGGCGCTCAGCGCCAGGATTAAGGCAACCGAACGTTTCAACATGGTAGTTCCTTTTGAAGCTGATGGATGAATTGATCGCACGGTAAGTAACCACAACGGTTGAACAATCCCGCCATTGTCGGCAGCCCGCCGGTTCTGCGACTGACCCTCTCATTTATGTTTGATCTGTTTCGGAGTGTTTTCATGGCGGGAAATCGTGGCCTATCGGGTTTTGATGTATGGGATGACCACGTTTCAACTCGAGGAGATTGCTATGGACACCAAGCCGTTGCCGTCGATGCCGAAAGCGCCTCACCTGCCCGCGAGGTTGCGGAATCTCATCGGCTGTGCAGGTGCCATAGCGCTCCTACCCAACCTCTGTTCGAACGCCTTTGCGCAGACGCCCGCAAATTGGACGAGCACCCAGGATATGTCGCGAGCCTGCCAGATCTCATTTCCCCCAAGTTGGCGCGTGACGCCGGACGGTCAGGCCACCGCCGCGGACGGCGGGCGAGCCCTCGTGACCATCGGCTCGCAAAAGGCGCTCGAGCCCTTGAGCAAGGGTGATCAAAAGCTGTTGCAGGTCGATCGACTTATCGAGAACACCGCTTCGCGCGTCTTCTACCTCTCGAAACCGCAGGGCGACACCCGGCAGTACATCGCCGATCAGCAATTCAAGGGCGTCCGTTGCGTCGCGCAGATTTTCGTCTCCAAGGCTTATGCCGAGGACGAGGTCGTGAAAATCGTCGCAACCATGCGACCCAAGAACTGATCCCGTAACGAGGCGGCGCTGCCGTCAGCGCCACCGACCAGACTTCGCCTTCCGGCCGAGATCGTGATGCGCAAACTAAATCTCTCCATGCTTGTCACCGCCCTGCTCTGTCATGCGGCGTCCGCCCAATCGCAGTCGGGTGCTGCCGCCTGCAAGCCGCCATCCGGCGCTTTCGGCTCCATCCAGAAAATGGACGTGAGCATGGAGGGCAAGATTTTTCTCTTGCCCCAGAAGCCCGACAATCAGTGGGTGATAAAACTCAAGGACTTCGATTCCCTGCCGAGCACAGGATCGGTGTTCACCGACAAATGGGACATTCCCTCGCGTTCGTTTACCGACGGCTTTCCGGGCGTAACCAATCGTTTCGAGTGGTTTTCCCTCACCTACCAGGGTTCGATCTATATTCCTGCGACGGGCAAGTACAACTTTCGCCTGTCATCCGATGACGGCTCGCAGCTGTTCCTGGATGACGCCCTAGTGATCGACAACGACGGCGTCCACACCATGACCGACAAATCGGCCGGAGTGGATCTGAAGCAGGGTACGCACGCATTCAAGCTGCGCTATTTCCAGGGGCCGCCCGTGCAGATCGGCCTGCAGTTGTTCGTCAAGGAACCGGGCGGCAAGGAAAAGATTTTTGCCTTGCAGGATTTCGATCAACGCGTGCTGGAAAGCCGGCGCGAGCTGCATGTGACGGAAGACGCCCACGCGATTCACATTCGCCTGGGTGCCGAGGTGTTGTTCGACAGCGGCAAATCCGAATTGCGGCCGGAAGCCACGGCCTCGCTGCAACAACTGGCGAGCCTGCTGCTCGGCGAACCCGGCCTGCCGGTCCTGATCGCGGGACATACTGACAACGTGGGGAATGCGCCGCAGAATCAAACCTTGTCGCAGCAGCGAGCAGACTCTGTGAAACAATGGCTCGCCACCACCGGAAAAGTGCCCGGCGGCTGCATCGCCACCCAGGGTTTTGGCGCTACCCAGCCCGTTGCGCCGAACGATTCGCCGGCCCATAGACAAAAGAATCGCCGCGTAGAAATCAGCATTCAGAAGGCCCGGCCGCCGGCCGTTTCCTGACCGCGCCTCGATCCGTGTCGCCAGCCATCAAGTCATTGAGTTTTAAATACCCCTGATGGCGCTGAGCGGCTCCTTCGGCCCGATTCCTGCCTTGGTTCTTGACGAAGCGCCGTCCCTCCACCGCTCGCATGAGCACTCAAGGCGGCGGAGGCACGGGCGATGAGTCATTTCGCCCATGCTGGATCTAGCAGCGATAGAAACTAGGTTTTTGTCGCCGCTTTGCCCGAGAGGCCGGCACACCCGGTGGGGATGTCTTGATTGATCTGAAATAGCGGACCACCCCACCCCTGTTTGAGAGTGCCTTCCTTATCCATCCGGTACTTGGTGAATACCGAGAGAATGCCGTTGACGATGGCCACGAATGGAGCGGGCAGTTGGTAGCCGGCTCCCGAGTCAATGGTTGCCGAGCCGCTGGCACCGTGACAGTCGACCATGGCTTGGCTGGCCTGTTTGACCACATCACCCGTAAAGGTGATGCCCAGATACACGCCGGTCATAAAGCCAAAGCCGCCGAGACCGATCATCGGACGGACGTTGATGGCGCCGCCGATTCGGTTGATGCCGAGCGATGCGCCGCTCACGTTCTCTGCCAGGGAGGAACCCATGCTGCTCGTTGGGGTCTCGTGGGATTTGCTGCCACCTTTGAATCCCGCAAACATGGTGCCGGACAGGTTCCATGAGCCGCTGGCCGTCAGCGTCGATGTCTTGGCGGAAAAATTGGTGTGCAAATTGAAGGAGGTCTTGAACGACAGCGCCAGCGGCACACCCGCGATCGGGCAAGGCAAGGTGATGTCGATGGGCGCGACCGTGGTGCTGTTGACGTTGATGTAGCGCTCGACATCAGCCAGCGCCGATATCGACATGCGCAGCGAGGTGCCGCCGCTGATTTCGATGCCGAAGGTCTCGATCCCCGAGGTGTCGATGTCGAGAAGAAATCTGACCTTGGGGCTGGGAAGGACCAGCTGGCCGTAAGCGTCGAAGACGATGCCGTTCTTGACGTATTTGAAGCTCACGCCGATCCCGCCGTCGGAGCCGATAGCGGGCCTCACGCTCAGTCCCTTGTTCAGTTCGAGCGTCGGTGCCGGAAGGGTGGGCGGTTGCTGCGGAATTCGGGTCGAAAGATCCTTGCCGAGGCCACTCGGAAGGGCCGGGTCCATGAGCCTGGCACGCATGAACTGTGGTTCGAAGAATTCCGGATCCAGATTCTCGGACTGCTGGGCGCCCACATCGTTGGTGCTGGGGAAATCCGGCGCCGTGTAGACGATGAGATCCTTCGGGCTGAATGCGCTGTTCAGCATGAAAGTGCCCTTCTTGATGACTTCGGTCAGGGCCACCGGCGCTAATTTCACCGTCACCGTGTCGCCGTCGCGACTGACTTGGCCCACTCGCCCCACCACGCGGCCGGTGGCGAACACCACTTTGCCGACTGCGATCTCGCTGACGTGCTCTGCGTTGCCATCGAAGCTGAAGGTCATGCCGTCGCTCTTGGCCTCACGGATCGCCTGATCGCCGTGCTCCATGAGGATCACGTCTTCCTGATAGGTCACGCGGGAATCACGCTTGGGCGCCATGCCGTACTGACGCTCCGTCGCGGTGAGTTTGCTCGGATCGACGAAGCTGCCCTGCACGGCATTGGGATAGTTCTTTGGATCGAAGAAGGCGTCAGCGCTTTCCCCGTCGTGGGACCCGGGGATCGCTCCCGCCTCGCTGACTTGGGTGCGGGGGGCTTCCGGCGTGGCTGCGGCAGGCGGCGCGACCGGCGCCGATGGCGGCGGCTGGCGGCTGCATGCGGCAAGCAGAATAGAGGCAAGCATGAGATGGCGAAGGGACATGGCGGCGATTCCTCCAATGGGTAGCCATGGGAACCGCTTCGAGGTCCGTTTCCCGCCACTTGCCTCGCTGGATCAGCGGAGGGGGGAGATCTTGAAGGCGGCCGCGCTGATCGCGAAAGCGTCAACGCGGCTGGATCCCCTCGCGCCCCACTCGCAATGGGCGCCGCTTTTTAAGAGCGGATGTGCTGAGAGCCGCCCTTGCGCAGAGCGATCCAGGCAGCCAACGCGATGAGGGCGAGAAACGCCGCATCGATGTAATACTGGCTCGCAATGCCGTGCGGATAGCTGCCGGGGGTCTTGAATTCCGGATCCACCGCCGCCGTGCCCGGATAGACGATGGCCAATGCTTGCGTGATCCAATAGAGCGAAGCGAAGCCGCTGGCGGCGAGAACCGCACCGAGCCGATCGGCCGACTTGCGCCACGCGAAGAAAATCGTCAAAACACCGAGCAGCACCGACATCATCAGCGTTTGTCCGGTGTGAAATTTGGCATGCGGCGGCCAACGCGGGTTGAAAATGTGCGTCACGTTGTAGTCGGCCAAGTGCGCGCCGAGGGGCATCAGCAAGGAGACCAACGTGTATATCAGTCGGCTTGGCAGCGGCATGGTCATCAGCTCGACTCCCACCTCGCGATCATTGCCAGGCACGGTACCATTGGCAGAAGCGCTTAGAAAGCCACGGGCAGGACATGAAGCGGCTACGCCAACTTGTTAGTGTCGCGGCCTTCGGACCGAAATGCAGCCTAAATGGAGCGAGTGTGCGCAGGTCTTCCCCGCAACGGTGACTTCAAGGGCCACCACCCGCAGTTCGGGACGCGCAGCACGCGCAGCTCTTCGACCCTCGCCGAGAGCACGTCCTGCGAGAAATCCACCGCCTCCAACCGTTCATAGACGACTGCAAGCAACTTCGCGTAGCTGGGATTGGCAGGGCCCCATTTCACCGCCGGCCGAATTGCGGAAATAGCCTTGTCGAATCGCGGCCGAAACAAGCCGAGCAGCGACTGAATGGTGCCGCTGAAAATGAATGTGTTCCACAAGCCGCCGGCATTGATCAACTGGCGGGCACGGCGCGCATCCGGTCTCTCGACGAATTCGTAGACCGCCGCCGGTGTTTCGCGCGCGTCATACCACGGGATGATGTACCCGAGCTCATCGTGCGGGCCCTCGGGAGCCGCCCCCAGCAGGTAGACGCGATCGGGCTCCGACTGGACCCACAAGCCCATCTCCACGAGGGAGCGCGCCATGGTGCTCGGATCGCTCACCACGTGATCGGTGGGCACGAATATCACCGGCACGTTCTGCTCTACTTGGGATTCGATAGCCAGCAGCGCCAGTAGAATCTCGAAGGCCGTTCCGCGATGACGCGGCTGGATGATCAAGTTATCTTGCGTCACGGCCTGAAGGGCCGTCGGTTGCCGCTCCGAATCCGAAATCACGGCAAACAAGCGCTCGCGCGAGGTCAGTGCCTCGGCGAGGCGTAGGGCATCGGCTACAGGGTCCTTTCGTTTGCTGCTGGCCGCCGCAGCGGCATCGCCGGATAAAGGCCTACCCGCAAGAAGAATGCAGTAGGGATTAAGACGTTGAGACCTCGGGATCATCCCCCATACTAGTAAACCTTGAGCCGTCTGGAACGAAGAATTGATTAAGAGTTGGCTCAATTCTGGTGCAATCACTAACTTAGGTTATTCCGCGCCGCAACTACCTGCGTTCTCACGGATGAGCGCGGCTAGGGGATTTGACGCGCCGCATTTCATCGAGCAGCGGTTGGAGGGAGACGGATCTGCCGAAGAATTTCTGCAGCACATGGGAGGTGTCTTACTGCAATCCTTGGCGCAACAGGTGCTGCGACACCCACGGGTACCAGCGCGGATTTCCCGCCGCAAATTGCCCCAAGGAGTCGCGGATGCGGCTGCGGATGTCGGCCGTGACCACGGCGCCCAGTCCATAATTAACCATGAAGCCGGGCTTCGTGACCAACTGCACGCGCTGTGCCCACCAGGAAATTTCTGGGTGCGGGATAATGTGCAGATAGCGGCTGGTGATGTCGGTCCAGACTTCGTTGGGGTCCGCGCCGGGATTCTGAAGCATTCGCAGTTCGAATAGCGCCCACGTCGACTCCAGCGTCACCATGGTGAACCGGCTGCGCAGTCCCGCCGCTTCCGAAGCGGCATGGCCCAAGTATTTCGCCTGCCAGGCAGGCTCGTAAACGTCCCAAGAAGTGACATCCGCAAACGACTCGCAGAAAAAGTCATCTCCGATATCCATGAACGCGGGACGATTGTGGATCGCGCGGTAATGAGCGGCATGCCCGCTCTCGTGCGTGAGCATGTTGAGCACGTAGAGTCCGCTGTCGGAAAAATCCGCGGAAATGCGCGCGCGGGTGGCACGCCACTTCCCCTCTACCATGCGTCCCATCGTGATGTAATTTGTGTAGGTGATCGGTGCCTTGTCGGGGCGAAACTCCAAGTCGAACAGCACGCCGGGCGCATCCAGGTCCGCGCCGAGGTCGCGAAAGTAGCGCTTCACCAGGGGCAATATCCCGGCCGAGGAAATGGCGGCGGCCAGTTCTCGATCGGCGCCCCCCGCAACATATCGGTAGTCCCAGGGTTCCACCGGCTCAGGCGGTGTCACTTCGCGCCACACCTCCAGAATTCTGACAAGCCACTGCTCGCATTCGGCGGGCGTCAAGCTCAGGTCCCGGGCGACGGCCTCTATCGGAGAATCATGCAGCCCTGCACCGGCTGCATCCCTAATTCTGCGCCGGTACGGACTATCCGGCTCGTCCTTGCCATTGACCGACTCCCAGAGCGGCGCGAATGCGAAGAAAAGAGCTTTGCGGCGATCGGCGTCGTCCATCTGGCCGAGCAGCGAGATCGCAGAATCTCGCGATATGGTTCGGCCCTCGAACTTCAAGTTGTTGCCGAAAAATTCGAAGCACGCATACAACGCATCCCTGAGCTCTTCGGCTGGGATATCCTTGCGCGCGGCATTTTCACAATTGTTCGATGCGGGGCTGAAGGAATAGGTCGCCTTGCGAAGGTTTTCGGGCAATGTGGAGTCAAGCGCTGCCCGCATGATCTTGACCGCCCGGACGTCATCGGCGGAGAGGCCTCGGTCCAAAAGATTCGCCAAGCGTTTGAGGAACAGCGGCCTTTGGCGAGCGTAGCGGGCAAGCCACTGCTCGCCGGATTTGCCTTCATAGATTTTAAACAAGCCCGAGTCGATGGCGTTCACCACGCCGGCCTCATCGATCAGATCCGCATACAAGGTCTCCACCGACATTACGTCGGCATTGCGCGCAGGGGCTTCCGCAGAAGCGCTCATGTTCCAGGTGAAGAGTTCCGTGAAGATGAGCAAGGCTGCCGCCAAGCGGGGCGGAGACCGAGTCGGCGCGCGTCGCTCAGTAGATGTAATCATGCAGGATCCGCCGGCGCTGCATTGCAACGGGTCAGATCTTCAGCTCAGGTTTCGGTTCAAATTTGACCATGCGGGCACGCCTCGACCGCGAGGCCAGCATGTAGGCGGGAATGCACAGGGACAGAAACAGCAGCGCCATGACCCCTGAGCGCCAATCCTCGACAACCGCGGCGATGAGAAACCCCACCGATCCTGCGAGCACCACGAACGTGGACACGGGATATCCAAAGGCCCTGTAGGGTCTTGGTGTTTCCGGCGAGCGCCGTCGCAACACAAAAACCGCGAGGAATGCCGCAATGTAATAGAGCAGGATGAGCACGGCGAAGAGCGCAATGAGTTCGTTGAACGTGCCGGTGAGTATCATCGCGGCGCTCGTCAGGGTCGTTGCCAAAAGCGCCACGTACGGTGTACCGCCGCCATTCACGGCGGCAATCTTTTGCGAAATCCAGCCTTCCCGAGCCATCGAGAACAACACCCGAGGCCCCATGATGGCATTGCCGTTGATTAGTCCGAGCACGATCAGAATCGAGAGCGCGGTCATGAGCGAGGCGCTCCCGCGTGGAAGCACCAGTGTCGCAGCGGCCGCGACGGGCAATTTGGACGCCGCCAGATCGGGAATTGACAACACCCGAAGCAGCGCAATGTTGAGCCCCACGTACAAAACGCCGACCAGCAGCGAGCCTCCAATGATGGCGCGTGGCAGCGTGCGGGACGCATTGACACACTCTTCGGCCGTGTAGATCGGCGCGTACCACCCGTCGTACGCCGTGAGCAACGCGCGGAGCGCGGGCACGAGCGCGAGCAGCGTTGCGATGGAAAGCATCGGCGCTGAAGCTGCTTCGCCAGGAGCAGTGGGATGCGCGGACGGCGCAGAAACAAAGCATGCCACGATCAGGGCGAGCAGCAGAATCCCGATCGTCGCACTGGCCAGCGAAGTGACTGTGCTGCCAATTCTGACTCCGCAAGAATGCATGGCGGTAAAGATTGCAAGGACGGCAACTGCAGCAAGCGTTTCGTTGCCGGCGACGCCAGGCACGAGGGTGCCGAGGAACTCGATAGCCGACACTGACGCATAGGCAAGCGTTGCGACAGAGGCGAGCCAGTCTATCCAGCCGACCACAAAACCCGCGCGGTCACCGTAAGCGCGTCGCGCGTAAACCCTGAAGCCGCCGGCTTCCGGATACATGGCCGCGAGCTCCGAGACCGACACGGCACCCATGAATGCATACAGCGCTCCGATGCACCAACAGAAAATGACCAGACCTGGGGTGCCGGCTGCCGCCGCCACCATGCCCGGCAAGCGTAGAATGCCTACCCCCACCATCGTTCCGAAGGCGAAGGCAAGACCGAATCCCAGTCCAAGAATTCTGCGAAGGGGATGCGCTGTGGTCACAAGTCTCGGTGCAGGCGTTATGGTTTTCGCACTCGATGCTGCGGCACTCTAACACAGCGCCCCCACGACTGGTCACAGCAAGAGTCATGCTCACGCGGCGATCTCGATAAAGACGAAATCCCACCCCTAGCCTCTTAGCGGCTTCCGCTTCCATATGGGCGCGTAATAACTTCCAGATAGTGACCGTCGGGATCCGGGAAATAGACGCCACGTCCGCCGTCGTTTCGGTTGATCTCGCCGGGGCGGCTCCGTCTAGGGTCGGCCCAATATTCAAGAGCCTGCTCGCGGATGCGCTCGAAAACGGCATCGAAATCGGTCTCGGAAATCAGGAATGCATAGTGCTGGGGTTGAATCGGCCCATTGGCGGCTGCGAAATCAAGTGACACGCCGTTGTCGAGTTCGACTACTTGAAAGTGGCCGAACCGGATTGGATCCGGTCGTCCCAATATCTTGGCCAGGAAGCGGGCAGATTTAGCCGGGTCCGAAGCGTGGACAATGGTATGGTTGAGCTGCGCAGTCATGTGATTCGCCCTTCCCATTTCTGGATGTCTGCGACCGCAAAATTCCCGCCAAGTCCCAGTATATGGCGAACTGCGATGACCACTTAAGGGGCGATTCCGCCGGAGCGCCAAGTGGGTTGGTCATGCCCTGCTGCTGAAGACTAGTCATCACGCACTCTCCATCGTTTGATGTTGCGCAATGAGCCATTACTCCCTCATCCTAATACCGTGAGGGAGGTGGGTGCGAAGGATGCCGATGGCCGAGTCGAGCAAAGCGGTTTTTCTGAGTTACGCTTCCGAGGATGCGCCGGCCGCGGCACGATTATGCGCAGCGCTGCGCGCAGCCGGCATCGAAGTATGGTTCGACCAGAGCGAACTGCGCGGAGGCGATGCCTGGGATAACGCCATCCGCAAACAAATCAAGGCCTGCACCTTATTTGTCCCGCTCATTTCGGTTAATACGCACGCTCGGGTAGAGGGTTACTTCAGGCTCGAATGGAAGCTCGCGATTGATCGCTCGCACTCGATCGCGCCGGACCGGACCTTCTTGCTGCCGGTTGTCATCGATCGCACGCCGCAGGAGGATGACCGGGTTCCGGACAGATTTCGCGACCTGCAATGGACTCGGCTGCCCGCCGGCGAAGCGACACCGGCTTTCATACAACGCGTCTTGCAGCTGCTCGCGCCGGAGCAATCCCCTGGCTCTAGTCAGTCGCGAACGGCAGTCGGTGTACGGCCAAGCAGTTCCGATAAGCCCCAGAGTCCCTCCGCCTTGCCGCGGTCCGTCCGCGCAGGATTGTTGCTGGCGGCGATTGTCGTCATTGCAGTCGGTTTTTTCGCCAGAAACCGCTTGCTTCCGCCACGGCGCGCTGCGGACACTGTGCCTGTCCCAGCACAAACCGCTCACTCGGGATCGCCCGCCCCACCGGCGGCTACAGACAAATCGATTGCAGTCCTCGCTTTCACGGACATGAGCGAGAAACACGACCAAGAGTATTTCTCCGATGGCCTGTCCGAGGAGCTAATCAACCGGCTCGCGCAAAACGCAGGTCTGAAGGTTATCGCCCGCACCTCATCGTTCCAGTTCAAGACCAAGAGCGAGGACGTCCGGTCCATCGCGGGAAAACTCGGCGTGGCCAATATTTTGGAAGGGAGCGTGCGCAAATCGGGAGACAAGCTTCGCATCACGGCACAATTGATCAGGGCGTCCGACGGAGTACATTTATGGTCGAATACGTACGATCGTAAGCTCGACGATGTGTTCAAGGTCCAAGAGCAGATCGCAGGAACTGTCGCGCAAGCTCTCAGGGTTTCATTGCTGGGGGATGCGCCTCAACGGATCACCAGGACACCCAACCTCGAGGCTTACAACCTATATTTGCAGGCACTTGCCATGCACCGGCGGGCCAATGAAGTCTCCGAATTCGTCACGGAGATTGATTATCTGCACCGGGCCTTGAAGGCCGATCCCACATACGCCCCGGCATGGGCTCTGCTATCGATCAGGCTTGGCGGCGCGCAAGCCGACGACGGCATGGGTTCGGTCCACGAGTTGAATGCGGAGGCGCGTCGGGCGGCTGAGCGCGCCCTCGAATTGGATCCCATGCTGTCCGATGGACACACCGCGATGGGAAGGCTCCTTGTGGAAGTTGACTGGGACTTTGCCGGAGCCGAGCGGCAGTTTCGCGAGGCCCTGAAACTGGATCCCAATGACTCTCGCGCACAAGGCTGGCTCGGAACTCTCGCCGCCTGGAAGGGCGATCAAGAGACAGGTGTTCATATGATGAACGAATCCATCCGCACCGACCCCGCAAATCCATTGCGGTACCAGGATCTCTCCCTGATCCTGTACTTGGCGCGTAAATACTCCGAAGCGTTGGATGCCCACGCCCACATGCTCGACTTGAATCCGGGCGCGCACAGAAATCACCTGTTTGTTGCTTGGATTCATGTGGCGATGGGCGAGCCTGCCGCCGCGCTCACTGAATTGGATCGCGACCCCGATCGATCAACGCAATTTCAAGACGGTTGTCGCGCTATGGCTTACGACGCATTGGGCCGCAAACAGGAAGCAGATGCGGCGCTGGCATCAATGGAAAAGGCGGGCGCAGACAGTAATGCGTATCTGATCGCGCTTGTGTACGCCAGCCGAAATGATTTAAATCGCGCGTTTCAGTGGCTAGATAGAGCATACCTCGATCACAACCCCACCTTAACGACCGTCAAGGTCGATCCTCTGCTCCGAAACGTTCAGTCAGACCCGCGGTTCAAGGCGCTTCTGGTGAAATTGAAGCTGAGCGGTAATTGAGACTTTTGCCCCAAGGGACATCGCTTCACCCACTGCAGGCGCCCAGGCCATCGCAAGGCGATGAGAACTCACGGCCGTATCTCATCAAAAGGCAGCTGTACCTGGCGCCGAATCCGCAAGATCGAGCAGCACCGGCACCAGCATCTCACTTTCTATACCCATAAATCCTTCCAGGGCCAGAGAGAGATCTTCGGCGAGAATTTCCCTGCGGGAGGCGCTGCACGGGCCGGCTAATTCTTCAAGCCATTCTTGGACCTGATCCATCCCCGCCTCTTCCAACAAGCAAGAAGATTCGTTTGGCACCGTTTCGTCGTTCGAAGATGCGCCAGCAAGTGTGCGCCGCTGTCCCACGCCTTGCGGGTATGCAGTTTTGTTTCCTGGCGGTCCGGCACACTGAAACTGTCCGAGATGTAAGACGGGGGAGGCAGTCGCGGGAAAAGATTGATCAGGCAGCCCGCCCAATCGCTCCACCATTCTTTGGCCTTCAGTCATCCTCTTTCTCCATCGAATCCCAAGCGTACGACGATAACGATGGGATATAGGTGGCGACTTGGAGAATTCAACCATCATTTGGCGGAATCACGGGCCTCGATTCGAGCACATGCGCTGCTGAGCGGCCGCTTGTTGCCAGCGACTTCGGCCTGCTGTCGGAGGAGTACCACGTCGGATAGGGGTATCTGCTGGGCAACATTCCGCGGGCGTTGACGCATATTGCAATCATCAACTCCGGCGTGGACTGTGCGGTCCTTTACTCCCAGGCGCGGGCGGTTGAGGCTTATTTCACGAGCTTTGGAGACGCATCATTAATTCGCGGATCGTCGTGATCACTGGCGCAGGAGCAGGCGTCGGACGTGCCGTTTGCGAGGAGTTTGCGAAGAACGGTTGGCACGTCGCGCTGCTGAGTCGCGACGTGGCTCGACTGGAGCGCGCCGCTTCTGAGATTCGGGAGCGCTATGATGTCAAGGCGCTCGCAATTCCCACCGATGTCGCATCTGCTGAGGCGGTGGCAACGGCGGCCGATCGAGTCGAACTCGAATTAGGCCCCATACACACTTGGGTAAATGTAGCGATGGCCACGGTTTTCGGCGCTGTGAACACTGTGACGGCCGCCGAAGTCGAACGCGGCACCCACGTCACCTATCTCGGGCAGGTCTACGGAATGATGTCGGCCCTCAAGCACATGCGACCGCGCAACGAAGGCGTGATCGTGAACGTGGGCTCCGCGCTTGCCTACCGCTCGATTCCCCTTCAGGCGATCTACTGCGGCGCAAAAGCCGCTATTCGAGGCTTCACCGACAGCCTGCGTTCGGAACTCATCCACGACAAGCTCGCCATACGATTGACGATGGTGGATCTTCCGGCGGTGAACACGCCTCAGTTCGATTGGGCGCTCAACAAAACCGGACACCGTCCGCAACCCGTGCCGCCGATCTTTCAACCGGAGGTCCCGGCCCGGGCGATCTATTTCGCCGCGACTCACAAGAGGCGCGAGATCTGGCTTGGATTTTCGACCGTCAAGGCGATCCTCGCCAATCGCCTCGCTCCGGGCCTCTTGGATCGCTATTTGGCCAAGGCCGGTTATACGGGTCAGCTCACCGACGAAAAGCAATCCGCCGCTGCGCCCGCAAACCTGTTCGAGCCGGTGCCGGGTCCGTACGGCGCTCATGGCCGCTTTGACGCGCGTGCACGCAATTCCAGCGCGGCGATGTTCACCGACCGGCACCGCGCGCTCGTCGTCGCCGCCTTCGTGGTGATGGCGGGCGTTGCGCTGCGCCGAATAGTAAAGCGACTCGATTATTGAGGCATGCGTAGCTGCCCATGCGCGAGCTCGAACTTGTATTGGATTGTCGGGCGACGATCGGCGAGTCGCCGACGTGGTCCGCGTGCGACGGCGCCCTTTTCTGGATTGACGTCAGGGAACCCGCTTTGCACCGCTTAGGCAGGGACGGGACGGCGCGACGCTGGCCGCTGCCGTCGGACATAGGCGCTTTCGCGCTCCTTGAGAAGGCCACCGGCGCGCTCGTCGCATTGCGAACCGGGATATTCAGCCTCGATTTTTCCGCTGCAGCCCCTCGACTGATCGCGCCCGCTCCGCATGATCCCCAACTCTTCAGGTTCAACGAAGGCATCTGCGATGCGCGGGGCCGGTTTTGGGTGGGCGTGATGTTCGATCCGCAGACTAAGACTCCGGGCGAACCGAACCAGAAGCGTGCATTACACCACTTCACATTCCAGGAGGGACTCATCGCCGCCTGGGATGAGTCCGATTTGCACAACGGATTTGCCTGGAGCGTCGCTGGCGATGAATTCCTGTGGTCGCATTCCAAGGAGGGGCGCGTCTACCGGGGTCCGTATAACCTGGAGACGGGCATCATCGGACCGCCGCACTCCTTCGTCGAAATTGCCCACCGAAAGGGTGTTCCGGACGGCGCCGCGATGGACGAAGAAGGCTGCTACTGGTGCGCCGTCTACGGCGCAAGTGCGTTGCACCGCTACGACCCGAGAGGCAATTTGCTCTCGCGGATCGCACTCCCGGTGAGCCAGCCGACGATGTGCGCCTTCATCGGCCCCAACTTGGATGAGATGGTCGTAACCAGCGCCCGGGAGCACCTGACACCGGAACAACTCGCGCGCGAGCCCTATGCGGGCGGTCTTTTTCGGCTAAACCCCGGCGTGCGCGGTGTGCCGCGTCCCTGCGTGGTGCATTGAGTGGTCCCTCGATAACCGGCGGAGAAACATGATGTCCATGAACGTGAGCGAGTTCGTTTGGAAGCGCCTGCAGGAATGGGGCTTGAAGCGGGTTTACGGCTATCCCGGCGATGGCGTGGGCGGGCTCGATGTGGCCCTCGAGAGAGCACAGCCGGGCATGGAGTATATCCAAGTGCGTCACGAGGAAATGGCGGCTTTCATGGCTTCCGCGCATGCCAAATTCACGGGAGACGTCGGGCTTTGCTACGCAACTTCGGGACCGGGCGCCATTCATCTTTTGAACGGGCTCTACGATGCCAAGATGGACAACCAACCGGTGGTCGCCATCGTCGGTCAGCAGGCACGCACGGCACTTGGCGCACGCTATCAACAGGAAGTGGACCTTGTCGCGCTGTTCAAGGACGTGGCGAGCGACTATGTCGCGATAGGCACCGTGCCGAGCCAGGTACGCCACATGGTCGATCGCGCCGTGCGCATCGCCCAGAACAAACGTTCGGTGACCTGCATCATCCTGCCGAACGATCTGCAGTTGATGAAGTACGAGGATCCGCCCCTCGCGCACGGCACCACGCACACGGGCATCGGTTTCCCGGTGGAAAGCAAAGTGCCCGACTTGGCGGGCCTGCAGGCGGCGGCCAAAGTGCTGAATGAAGGCAAGAAGGTCGCGATGCTGGTGGGCGCGGGTTGTCTTCAGGCAACCGACCAGGTGCTCTCGGTCGCGAACAAGCTTGGCGCCGGCATCGCCAAGGCGCTCTTGGGCAAGGCGGCGGTGCCCGACGACCTGCCGTTCGTGACCGGCGGGATCGGTTTGTTGGGCACCAAGCCCTCGTGGGATCTGATGCAGGATTGCGACACCCTGTTGATGGTGGGATCCGCCTTTCCCTATAGCGAATTTCTGCCCAAGCCCGGCAGTGCCCGCGGGGTGCAGATCGACATCAAGGGCGAGATGCTGAGCTTGCGATATCCGATGGAGGTTAACCTGCTCGGCGACAGCGCCGCGACATTGAGCGCCCTGCTCCCGCTGCTTGAACAAAAGACCGACACCGCGTGGCGCGACTCCATCAAGGGGCACGTCGAGGAATGGTGGAAGACCCTCGAGAGCCGCGCGCTCCAGGAGGCGGAGCCGATCAATCCGCAGCGCGTCTTTTGGGAACTCTCACCGCGATTGCCCGAGAACTGCATTGTGACCGCCGACAGCGGTTCGGTCGCTAATTGGTACGGCCGGGACCTCAAGTTCCGCCGCGGCATGAAGGGCTCGCTCTCCGGCTCGCTCGCCTCTTTGGGCGCCGCGACGCCCTATGCGATGGCTGCGAAAATGGCTTATCCGGAGCGCGTGGTGATCGGCACGATCGGCGATGGCGCCATGCAGATGAACGGCATGAACGTCATGATCACGGTGTCCAAGTACTGGAAGCGGTGGTCAAATCCGCGCTTCATCCTCATGGTGCTGAACAACCGCGACTTGAATCAGGTGACGTGGGAGGAACGCATCCAGCTGGGCGAGGGCAAAACCGAAAGCACCCAGTCGATTCCGGATTTTCCCTATGCCAAGTACGCGGAGCTACTGGGACTCAAGGGCATCTTCTGCAGGGACCCGAGGAGCATCGGTGCGGCGTGGGACGAGGCATTGTCGGCCGACCGGCCCGTTATTCTCGAGTTCTACACCGACCCCAACGTGCCGCCCCTGCCGCCGCACATTACGCTCAAGGACGCGGAGCATTTCATGACCATGATGCCCCGCGAGCCCGAGCTCGGAAGCGTCCTCAAGAATTCCGCCAAGGCGCTCATCGCCACGATCCTGCCGGGCCGTTAGACACCATGCGGGCTGATATACCCGTTGGAACCATCACGGCCCGCGCCTTTACCGTCCCGACCGACGCGCCGGAAGCCGACGGCACCTATGCGTGGAACGACACCACCCTCATCGTCGTGAGAATCCAGGCAGGCGGTCACACCGGCTTGGGCTACACCTATACGGGACGCGCGGCCGCTTCGCTGGTGACGGGCACGCTTGCGGACACGTTGCAGGGACGGAGTGCTCTGGATATTCAGGGCTGCCACCGGTTGATGGTGAATGCGGTGCGAAACCTCGGGCGTTCGGGTTTGGCAGCCACCGCAATCTCGGCACTCGATGCCGCGCTTTGGGATCTTAAGGCAAAGTTGTTCAGCGTCCCGCTCGCGACATTGCTGGGCCGGGCACGCACCCTTGTGCCCATCTACGGCAGCGGCGGCTTCACCAGCTACGACGATACGCAGCTCGCGCGACAACTCAGCGGCTGGGTCGAACGCGAAGGCTGCCGGGCGGTGAAGATGAAGATCGGCAGCAAACCTGAGGATGATTCGCGCCGGGTGCGAGTGGCCAAAGAGGCGATCGGAGACGCTAGCTTGTTCGTCGATGCCAACGGCGCCTACTCGGTGAAGCAATCTCTGCGCATGGCCGAGACCTTTGCAAGAGAAGCCGATGTCGCCTGGTTCGAGGAACCGGTGTCCTCGGACGATCTTGAGGGGCTCGCGCAAGTCCGCTCGGCAGCCCCGCCTTGCATGGACATCGCCGCGGGCGAGTATTCCTATAATTGCGACGACGTGCGGCGCATGCTCACGTCACGAGCCGTCGACGTGCAGCAGGCCGATGCTTCCCGGTGCCTCGGCATCACCGGATTCCTGCAAGCGGGCGCGCTCTGCGATGCGCATCACATCGATCTGTCCGGCCATTGCGCGCCGGCACTTCATCTGCATGCGGCTTGCGCAGTCCCGCGCCTGCGTCATTTGGAGTGGTTTCACGATCACGTCCGGATCGAACGCATGCTGTTCGATGGCGCCCCCGAGGCAAAGAACGGCGTGATCGCGCCCGATCTTAGCCGCCCCGGCTTGGGCCTAGAATTCAAAGAACAGGATGCGGAGCGCTTCGCGCTATGAAATCCGAGGCAACGCATGCGTCGCGATCCTCCGCCAACGAGCTTCCCACCGGCGGGGTCTTCGCGGCGCTCGCCCTGCTCGGCGTCGCCACCGTCACCGGCGCGGCCTTGCTTACCGGCAAGTCCGGTGACGTCGCAAGACACAAGGCGCCAGCCATGCGCCGAGCGCGGAATTTGGGATCCTCTCCGGTCGTCGACAAGCGCGGCGCGGTGCGCGCGGCACGGCGGTTGAACCGCGCGGCAGGAACGATTGCGACTTCGGTTCTCATCGATAGTGCGATGGAGCACTACCGCGGCGCCTTCGAGAACAAGGCCATGTATACGCCGCTTCTCGTGTCGGCACTCACCATGCTCGCCTCCCTGCACGGGCACCGGGACAAAGTCACCCGCGCGCATCGCGCGCGCGATGCCATCTATGCGGCGGCGGGTCTGACCGGACTCATCGGCACCGGCTTTCATCTTTATAACGTGGGTAAGAAACCGGGCGGGTTTTGCTGGCAGAACATCTTCTACGCCGCCCCGTTGGGCGCACCGGCGGCAATCTCTCTCGCCGGGATGACGGGATTTCTTGCCGAGCGGGTGCGCAATAATCCGGCGGGTACGGTGCCTAAGGTCGCGGGACTTCCCGCGGGACGCGTGGTAGCGGCGCTGACCGGCATGGGCCTTTTGGGCACGGCGGGGGAAGCCGCATTGCTCCATTTCCGGGGCGCCTTTCATAACCCCGCCATGTTTTTACCCGTGACGTTCCCTCCAACCGCGGCGGCGCTCCTCGCTGAGGCGGCGGTGCGCCCCGCGGCGAGGCCGCGCCCGCTCACCCGCTGGTGGCTGCGCTTCACGGCGCTCTTGGGTGTGGCAGGGGTTGGATTTCACGCCGTCGGCGTTGCGCGCAATATGGGTGGTTGGCGCAACTGGCGGCAGAATATTCAGGCAGGGCCGCCATTACCCGCACCACCGGCGTTTTCCGGCTTGGCGCTCGCCGGGCTCGCAGCGCTCGGCCTTCTTGAGGATAACCCCGATGACTGAGCGACTCACCCGCGGGCGTTACCCCGGTTACGACGTCAAGGCAAAGCACGATTCTCTCTCATGGAACGATATAACGCGCGAGGTGATCGATGCGCGCCTCGCCATCTCCCCTCGCCCCAGGTTCTTCTCCGCCGAGGAATGGCGGGCGCTCGAGGCGCTCTGCGACCGGGTGATGCCGCAGCCTCCCGGCCGAGCGCGCGTGCCGCTGGAGAGCTACGTCGATCACCAACTGACAGCGGGCAAAACCAAGGGTTATCGCTTCGCCGGCATGCCGCAGCCTGCCGAGGCGTGGAAGCGGGGATTGGCCGCGCTCGCGGAAGTCGCCTTGCGCGAGCGCGGCCGTACATTCGCAGATCTCACCCAAGGCGATCAGGACGCGATTCTTCGCCGCATGGCGGAGGGCGCTCTTCAGGCAGATGCGCTTCAAGGCATGCCCGCGGATACCTTCTGGACCTCGCACGTGATCCACGATGTCGTCGGCGCTTATTACGCCCATCCTGAGGCCTGGAACGAGATAGGTTGGGCGGGACCCGCCTCGCCGCGCGGCTACGTGCGTCTGGGCCTGAATCGGCGCGACGCATGGGAACCCGAGGAAGCTGCTCCCGGCGAGGAGTCGCGCGCGGCGCAAGAGAACAAGCATGTCCGCTGATCCTTTCGCGGAACCGCGCGCGAGCGGTGGGCGTGCGCCCAATGTATTCCGGCCGGGCGCATGGGTGCCGATGCGCGAATTTGCCGACGATGAGGCGGTGGATTTTGCGGTCATCGGTACGGGCGCCGGCGGCGGCCCGGTGATCGCGGGCCTGGCCGAGCAGGGTTATTCTGTGATCGGCTTCGATGCTGGGCCCTATTTCCGGCCGCTCGAGGATTTCGCCTCGGACGAGCGCGAGCAAGAGAAGCTTTATTGGAATGACGATCGTATCTCGGAAGGTGCCAACCCCTTGGTCATGGGCGGCAAGAACTCCGGCAAGGCGGTCGGCGGCTCGACCGTGCATTTTGCCATGGTGTCGCTCCGTTTTCGTCCCGAATGGTTCAAGGCGCGTTCGCAGTTGGGCTACGGCACGGACTGGCCCCTCGATTGGCGCGACATGTGGAAGTGGTACGGCCGTGCGGAGCGGGCGCTATCGATCTCCGGACCCATCACCTATCCCTGGGGTCCGAAGCGTCCGCGCTACCCGTTGCGCGCGCATCCCTTGAACGGGGCGGCGCAGCTGCTCGCGCGCGGGGCAGAGGCCATGGGGTATGCCTGGACGGAGACACCGCTTGCCACCGTGTCCTCGCCCAAGGGCGACAGCCATCCTTGTGTGTACCGGGGTTTCTGCCGATTCGGCTGTTCGACCAACGCCAAGCAGAGCCAGCTCGTGACATTCATTCCGCGGGCACTGGCTGCAGGTGCGGAGATTCGCGATCTCGCCATGGTGGGGCGGATCGAGATGGGCGATTACGGCCGCGTGACCGGGCTTCATTATCACCGCGAGGGGCGCTGGCGCTTTCAAAAGGCTCGCGCGGTGATCGTTGCCGGTTACGCCATCGAGTCGCCTCGCCTGCTGCTGAACTCCAGCACCGATCGCTATCCTGATGGATTGGCCAATAGCAGCGGACTGGTGGGCAAAAACCTGATGAGCCAGTCGAACCAGGCGGCGTGGGGCTACATGGACGATGTGGTGCGGGCCTACAAGGCGCCGCCCTCCACCACCATCACGGAGCACTGGAACTACGAGGATCGGAAGGATTTTTTCGGCGGCTACTGTTGGATGGCGCAAGGGCCTCTGCCGATCGAAACCATGACCATTGTGAACGGGGCCAAAGGGCTGTGGGGCGCGGCGCTCCACGAGGAGATGCTGCGCTACAACCATCTGGTCGGATTGAAGATGGTCGGTGAGCAGCTAGCGAACGAGAACAACCGCGTCACGCTTGCCGATGAGAAGGACCAGTACGGCTTGCGCATTCCTCGCATCACTTATTCCTGGGGCGAGAATGACAAGGCCATGATCCGCCACGCGCTCGATGAGATGAGCACGAGTCTGGCGCTGGTGGGCGCGAAAGATCTCTTCCGCCAGGACAATGACATGAATCATCTGGCCGGGACGGTGCGCATGGGCTTCACCTCGAAGGACAGTGTCATCGACGCGGACTGCCGCAGTTGGGATATTCCCAACCTTTTCATATGCGATGGATCCGTGTTTCCGACAACCGGCGGCGTGAATCCATCGTTGACCATCACTGCGATCGGCATGCGCACGGCAGTGCGTATTGGGGAGCTTGCCCGGCGAGGCGAGTTGTGAAGAGTTGCTCGCGGACTTTCACCGCGACGAGACAGTTCAAGAGCGCCGGCCGGCCACCAGCCCTGAGGTGAACGCGACCAGGGAAATCAGGGCCGCCAGTAGTCCAAAGGCCACGCGCAGATTGGTCATCTGCGCGAGAAAGCCGATGGCCGCGGGACCTACGAGCACCCCCGCATATCCGGTAGTGCTGATCGCGGCCACGGCCATGCCCATGGGCATGACTTTCTGTGCGCCCGCGCCTCGGAACAGCACCGGCACGATATTGGAGCAGCCCGCACCGATGAGCAGAAATCCGACCAGCGCCAAAGCCGCTATCGGCGCACTGACGGCCAACAAAAATCCGGCCATCGCCAGCAGGCTCCCCCAGAAGAGGGTGGCACGGTCGCCGGCGAGGGCCACGAGCCGATCGCCGCTTAGTCGCCCGACGGTCATGGCAATCGAGTACAGCGCGTAGCCGATGCCGCCGTGCGCTACCGACACCAAGCCGGCGCGCGTCATGAGCAGTGCGCCCCAGTCGAGCACTGCGCCTTCGGCAAGGAAAGTGATGCCGGTGAGTGCTGCCAGCAGCAACACGATGCCTCGCGGCACGACCGATGAGGATCCCGACGAGGGCGTCGTCTGAATTAAAAATCGAGGCCAAGCGACCAACGTGGCGACGATCATCAATGCCGAACAGAGCAGCGTGCTTCGAGTTGCGCCGAAATGCAGTGACAAGAGCAATGTCATCACCGCGGCGCCGGCGAATCCGCCGACGCTGTATAAGCCGTGAAACCCCGACATGAGCGGCCGCTCGGCCGCCCGCTCAACCTCGACGGCGTGGATGTTCATGGCGACGTCCAGCGAACCTAAGAAGCCGCCGAAGGCGAACAAGGCGGCGCCAAGCGACAGCGGCGTCGAGGCTAAAGTCAGCAAGGGGAGATCCAAAACCAAGCCGACGCAACCGACAAGAATAATGGGCCTGCTGCCGTACCTTGCACTCAAGGTGCCGGTGAGCAGCATGGCGCCCACCGATCCGGCGCCAAGGCATAGCAGCAGCAATCCCAAGAGCGCATTGTCGACCCCGAGGCGCGTCTGGGCATAGGGCACGAGCGGCGCCCAGCACGACACCAGGAATCCGGCGATGAAAAACGCGATGCGGGTCGCCAGGCGCGTGCCCGGGCGGTCGGCCGATACCACGGGCGCTTCGCTCAATCCGGATCGGGCGCATCCGCGCGAAGCAACTTGGCACCCGCATGGCTCAAGGGTTCGAGCTTCATATCGGCGCTGTCGTGTTCGACGATGAGGGTATCGAACTCGTCGATGGCGCCGATCCGATGCGGCGCGCGGGTTTCGAGCTTATCCTTCATGATCAATGCCCAGCGTCGCCGGCTTGCCGCCATCACGGCGCGCTTGAAGATCGCATCGGCATGATCGATTGCGCTGACACCGCTCTCGGCCGAGACCGCGCAGACGCCCATGAAGCATCGATCGATATTGAGCCGCGTTACCGCGGCCACCGCCGACGCGTCGACGCAGCCGCCTATGACCGGATCCACCACGCCCCCGATCATGAGCAACCGTAATGAGCGTTGAACCATCACGCTCGCGACATCGATCGAGTTGGTTGCGACGGTGATCTCCCGCTCGAGGGGCAGAATGCGCGCGAGCTCCACATTTGCGCTGCTGCTATCGAGAAAAACGAGCTCGCCTGCTTCCACTGCCCTGAGGGCCGCTCGCGCAAGCGCACGCTTGCGGGACCGCCCTTCTTGCAAGCGATCTGCCATCGGCAGTGAAGCTAGCGCCATCGGTAGTGCCCCCCCGTACACACGGCGGCAAATGCCGGCATCGGCCAGCGCGCGCAGATCGCGGCGAATCGCGTCTTCCGAGACGCCGAATTCCTGGGCTAGCGCGTTCGCTGCCACGGAACGGCCCTGCGCGAGCCTGCCGGCGATCAGATCGCGGCGTTCCATGGATAGTTCAGGCATCAACGGATGATATCAGGCGAAATCGTGTATTACAAATGCACGTTTATTCTTGTTCTCGATCAAACGCCGACTTTGGGCAAATCAGGGTGTGCAGATAGGCATGTGCGCGCCAGGTGGTGTCGTCGTGGCCGAAGCTGGTTGTAAAACGGCGCCGCGTGGCAGCAGTCTCTTCGCGCCCGCTCGAGCGGCTTCTAGATCGTGGCGAAATTCTACGTGCTTCTCATCTACCAATACGTAGTCGCCGAAGTAAACCGTCCCTCCCGGCGGCGCAATGAAAGCATGGCCCAAGGGTGATGAGTCTAGAGGCGCATGGGCGTTGTCGACATACGTGTACACGTTGGCCGGAACCTCAAATGCGAGGTAAGTCACCTTGGCCGCACTCGACGGGCGGACGGCTTCGATGCGGTTGAAGTGAAAACACGTCCCCGTCGACTTCTGCTGCTTGGATGAGTACTCGGTGAGCCTCACAGGGAACTCGGAGTACGGCCAAGCCACATCTAGCCCTATCCCAATAACGACGATGGCGTGAGCCGCATCGGGTTTGGTCTGCGGTGTTCCTTTGATGGCATGAACTGAATTCAGCAAGCAACCCGATGTCAGCGCGCACGCGACCCACAGACCTGCCCACCGATGCAATCCCATCCGCATAAAGCTCCCTCTCCATCAGTCTTTTGGCCGTCCATCCTAGACGGTTCGAGGAGCCTCCGCGCTCAAGCCTTCGCGGTGACGGGTGCCGCGGGCACCTTCCCCGCCACTCGATGATAAATCCATAGCGCCGCAATGGATGCCGACATGCAAAGTCCGAAGGAGGCCGCGGTCGCGTTGACCGAAACGCCTGCACGGCTCATCAATGTGTAGCAGCCCACCATCGCGAGCATGGTGAAATTCTCGGCCAGGTTTTGAATGGCAATCGCGTTGCCTGAACCCACGCTGCGGTGTCCCTGATCCTGTAGCAGCGCGTTCAAGGGAACCACGAAAAATCCTCCGCAGGCGCCCACGATCCCCATGAGGATAAAGGCAGCCGTGAGTGTGCTGACGCCGGCGAGGAAACAGACTGCGATACCGAGCAGAATGCCGGCGGGCAACGAAAGGTGCGCGTTCTTCAAGCTCACGAACTTGGCGGCAAGTCCGGCGCCCAGCACGATCCCGATGGCGACCATCGCGTTGAGGTAAGCCGGCATCCCATTGGTGGTGATGCCGAGAGCGACCGGCACCCACGCGACCAGCAGAAAGCGCATCGTGGATCCCGCGCCCCAAAACAGACTCGTGCCCGCAATACTGAAGCGCGCCGCTGGAAGAGCTAACAAGGTTTTAAGCGCGCCACCGAAATTGCGAATGGATGCTGCCAGGGCTACCTGTTCGAATCCCCGCGCGGGCGCGATGCGCGGAATCAAGAGATTCGCCACTGCCGCCGCCCCGTAGCACGCGGCGACGATTGCAAGCGCGCCCGGCACGCTCCAATCGGCGAGCGTTCCGCCGCCAATCGCACCGAGCAATATGGCTGCGATGGTCGAGGATTCCATCAAGCCGTTGGCCTTGACCAGATTCTCGGCCGCGGTCAGCTCGGACAGGATGCCGTACTTGGCCGGGGAATAGGCCGCAGCTCCGACGCCTACCAACCCATACATGAGGAACGGATCGATGCCCACGCACATGCCGAGCGCGCCCACCAGCTTGAGACCATTGGCCAGGAGCATGACAGTGCCTTTTGGCCTCGAGTCCGCGAAGGGCCCGACGAAGGGTGCGAGGATTATGTACGCCCCGACGAAGAATTCCTGCAGCAGCGGTGCCGTCCACGCCGGATAATTTTGATGACGAAGCAGGGCAAGCGCACCGAAGAGCAGCGCATTGTCCGCCATGGCCGAGAGAAATTGCGCGGTCAATACCGCCGCCATACCGCGCGACCACAGCGATTGACTGGTGCTTGTCATGGCAGGGCCGGATGTCGTGCTCATGCAACCTCCAGTGCGCCCGGATCCGTCTTGGCCGCAAGTTCCTTCAGCCGCACGTAGTCGGTCTTGCCGGATCCCAACAGAGGAATGGCGGTGAGCACCCGGATGTCGCGCGGCACGGCGAGCTCAGGCAGGCCGAGTGTCTTGGCCGCGGCATTCAGCGCCTCGCGCTTCAGCGCCGGAGCGTTGGTGAACAGAACGATGGCCTCGCCCTTGGCTGCGTCTGCGCGGCTTGACGCTGCGTGCGTCAAGCCGGGCGCCGCTGCAGAGGCGATCTTTTCCACGACTTCGAGCGAGATCATCTCGCCCGCGATCTTGGCGAAGCGCTTCACCCGGCCGCGGATGTGGATGAAATCATCGTGATCGAATTCGACGATATCCCCCGTCGCATACCAGCCCTCGCCCATCGACTGCGGCGGCTGGATTACGCCCGGGTTGTCGTACAGCAGATAGCCCTTCATGACATTGGGCCCTCTGACATGCAGGGCGCCGCCCTGCGCGATGCCCGTGACCGGTTCGAGCATGAACTCCATCCCCGGCACCATCTGTCCGACACTGCCGATGCGGCAGGCCATCGGGACATTGACCGCGATCACCGGCGCGCACTCAGTCACCCCATATCCCTCGAGAATGCGAATGCCGAACTTGTCCAGCCAGAGCCGCCGCACGTCATCCGAAAGCTTCTCCGCACCTGCCACGACAGAGCGCAGGCGTCCGAAATCGTAGGGATGCGCGTATTTGCCGTAATTGGCCAGAAAGGTCGACGTACCGAACAGCACCGTGCAATTTCTGTCGTAGACGATTTCGGGAATGATCCGGTAATGCAGGGGGCTCGGGTACAGGAAGACCTTGCAGCCGGAAACGAGCGGCATGATGGCGCCGCAGGCGAGACCGAACGAGTGGAACAACGGCAGAGCCACCATGAACTTATCGAGCGGCGTGAAATCGGCGATGCTGCGAATCTGCGCAATGTTCGACAGCAAGGAGGCATGCGTGTGCACCACGCCCTTCGGCTTCCCCTCGGAGCCGGAAGTGAAGAGCACCACAGCCGCATCGTCGGTCGTTTGCTTCGTAACCGCGAGCGACGGGAATCGCAAGCACACCAGAACCCACAGCTTGTCGAGCGGCGTCAGCTGCGGCCGCAAGTCCTCGAGAAACACCCACTCGACGTCGCGCAACTCCTCGACGAGCGCACCAAGGCGGGCCTTTTCGATGAACGCACGCGAGGCGACGATCTTGTCGATCTTGGCGGCGGTGCAGGCCGCCCGGAGGCCTTCCGGACCCGCCGTATAGTTGAGCATGGCCGGAACCCGGCACGTCGACCAGAGGCCCAAGATCAAACCCAGCGTCGGCGCTGCATTCGGCATGAGGACACCGACGATCTCACCTTCGCGCGTCCGCTTGGATAGCAACCGGCCGAGGCCAAGCGCCATGCGCAGCAACGATCCGTAGGACTCCTCTTCGAGCCGCACGTCCTCGACGAGTTTGTAGCCCGACCCGAAGGTCGCTTTGGCATCCAGGAAGGCATCGAACAGCGTTCTACGCGGGCGCGTCGCGACCACCATGTCCAAAAGAACTCTTCGCATGATCTCGCCCGAGCGGCGGCGGCGCAGTTTTGCCGACGGCAGCACGGGCATGGAGATGGTTCGTCGTGGCAGCACCGTGATCGTGATCTTGGGCAGCAGCTTCAGCGGATAGATGCCCGCGAGCCGGCCGAAATAGCTGTAGCCCGCCCCCTCGATGCGGGCCGGAACCACCACCGCGCCGGTCTTTGCCGCCACGAAGCCGGCGCCGTCGTAGACTTTCATGAGGGAACCGGTCACGGTCAGGCGCCCCTCCGGAAAGATGACCACCGGTGTGCCGGACTCCACCAGCTTGCAAATCATCTTGATGGCGAACGGGCTGGTGGAATCGACCAACAAGTGCGGAATGAAGCGCAGGCACCAGCGGATCAGACCGTTCCGGGCCACCGTGGTGTGCACGACGAAAGTGGCATTCACCGGCAGGAACAATGCCAGCAGCAATCCATCCAGGAAGGATTCGTGATTGGCGACGATCAACGTGCGTTCATTGACGAAGGTGCTGGTATCGCCGTGCAGTTTTATTCGGAACAGGACTTTCGCAATGCTACGAAGTATCGCCGTGAAGAGTCTGGCGGGCAGCGCTCGTTTTGCTGCACTCATGACCGGCCGCTCCAGGCCAAGTAATCCTTAAGCGCAGGCATCAAAGTTAGGGTGGGCAAGCAATCCATTGCACGATCCGATGAATTTAGGCTGTCAGTGCGCCACTTTAGAGTCTCGGCTTTTCGCCCACCGTGCGCATCCCCACAATTTCGCGATGTGGAGCAGCCATCAACTCGATGCTTCAGGTCGCTCATTTGTTTCGGCTCCTGTTCCGTTGGCCAAAGTCGCACACGCAGTGTCGCGTCCCGCTGAAGCGCGTGCAAAAAATCGTGTCGGTGGCGCAGCCGGCGATCTATCAGGGATCATTATTTGATACCCTATTCTCCTCGCAAGTATCATCTCGATTTTACCGGTGCGCCCGGAATCGACGCTACTTTGGGCAACCGGACGACCTGCTGCGATCCTGAAGAGACTCCCAGCGCGCTGCGGTCAGTCCTCAAGGTATCGTCGAATAATACGCAAAGCGTCACATCATGCGTGCCGTGCAAACCGGATTTGAAACCCGCTGCAAGACCCAGCAGACTCAAGTCACAATCGGACGCGGACAAAAGGATTGATCTGCCATGGCAGAGATCGCGCTACAAGCGCCGGACAAAAACGGAGTGCCGTCTCCAGAGCCCGATCTGCGGGACATATTCATCCGCGCTCGAGCCAAGGCCCAGCGCGCGTGAGACTCCTTCTGACCGGCGCATCCGGGTTCGTTGGCGGCTCGTTCATGCAGCGCTATGCGCATCGCGCCGATCTCGATATCTGGGGTATAGGCCGCCGCGAAACGGCGCTTGCGAAGTACATACGGCACGACCTCAGCGAGCCGCTCACGTTGAGCTTCAAACCGGATGTGGTTATACACGCGGCGGCTCGCGCTTCGCCGTGGGGAACTCGCGCCGAATTCCTTCGGGACAATGTCCAAGCGACCCGGCAGATCATCGATTTCTGCGAGGCGAATGGTCAGCCGAAACTGGTGTATGTATCGTCGAGTTCGGTGTTCTATCGTCACCGGCATCAGCTCGGGCTCACCGAACAGAGCCCCATTGGACCCGAATTCGTCAATGAGTATGCCGCCACGAAACATGCAGGCGAGCAGCTGGTGCGGCGCTATGCAGGCAAGCACGTCATCGTCCGGCCGCGCGCTGTGTTCGGGCCAGGTGACACCGTGCTCTTTCCGCGCATTTTGCGCGCGGCGCGAAAGGGTCAGCTGCCGCTGTTTACCCAGCCGGGGCCGCCCGCCCAGGGAGATCTGATCTACATCGATAACTTGTGCGACTACTTATATACGGCGGCGGTGCGACAGGATGTCACGGGCGATTTCAACCTGACCAATGCGCAGCCCGTCGTCATCCAGGATTATCTTGCCGACATATTGAAGCGTCTGGGGATACCGCCATCCCGCCGCCGCATTCCCGTGCGACTTGCCATGCACACGGCGGGCGCGCTCGAACTCGCGTACCGCGTGTTGCGGTTCAAAGGCGAGCCACCTGTGACGCGATTCGGCATATCGGTATTTGCTTATTCGAAGACATTCGATGTCGGCAAGGCAGTTCGCGTACTGGGACCTTGCGCGGTGAGCCTCGAGGAAGGTACCGATCGGTTCGTTCGCTGGCAGCGGGACCAGGCGTGACGTCGCTCCTGATCTATCTGGCGGTGTTGGTGCTGAAGACGTGGGGCGCTTTGCGCTATGCGCGTCGCTTCCCCAGCCCTGCGGCGCCGACGCGAGCGCTCAGCGTCACGATCTGTCAGCCCATCTTGAGTGGTGATCCGGATCTTAAAGCGGCGCTGGCCGACACGGTGCAAGCGTTGCCCGAAGCGAACTACCTGTGGCTCATCGACGAAGACGATGCGGAAGCGGCTCGAGTGACGGGTGGTCTGATCGAGCGATTCCCTTCCCGCGCGATTCGCGTTCTGGTCTGTCCCGCCGCACCCGAGGGAGTCAATCCCAAGCTGTTCAAGTTGGAAGATGCGCTTCTGTCCATGCCGGCTGGAATTCTGCTGGTCTTGGATGACGACACGCGCTTGGGGAGAAGCGGCTTCGAGGCCCTGGTGGGCGCGCTGTCGGCCGCCGAACTCGCAACTGGACTGCCGTTCTATCGCGACGCGGACACCGTGGCCGGTAATCTGCTGGCGCAATTCGTCAACAACAATGCCGCATTGACTTACCTGCCCCTGCTCAATCTGGCGGCGCCGGTCTCCATCAACGGCATGTGTTACGCGCTTCGAACCGAAACGTCGCGTGCCCTCGGAGGCTTTTCTCCGCTGTTCCGTCACCTGACCGACGATCTCGCCGTGGCGGATGCGGTCCGCGAGAAGGGCGGCTGTATAGTGCAGACGCCCTTTCCGCAGGAAGTGGCGACGACCATACCGGGATTTCGGCAATACGTCGCCCAGATGCATCGCTGGTATGTTTTCGCGTTGCTATTGATGCGGCGGCGCGGGATGGGGCTCAACCTGTTGATGATCGCGTTCTACGCCGTTCCCCCGCTGCTCTTATGGATTGGCATCGTGGAGACCCTCATTTCCGGGAGCGTGCAGACCGCCGTGATGCTCGGCGCGACATTCTTCATCCGCGCCATAGTCCTCGCAGGCCTGCAAAGACATCTCACGGGCCGCCCACGCCACAAGCCTGGGCTGTCGATCGCCTCGGAACTCCTGCAGCCTGCCCACTTGCTGCACGCAATGACGGTCAAATCGATACGTTGGCGGACGCGCCGCTACCGCGTCTACGAGAATGATCGATTCGTGTCTCTGTGAACCCACCTCTCGATTATCAGGTATTGCTGTTGACGGGCCAGAGTGATCCTGCGCAGTGGGCTTTGAGTCCGCCACAGCAAGCATTCTTTGATGCCTCAGTTCCGCCTGCTGCCCTTTTTCCATTCAACTTCCCATACCGTCCCTCCTCCCGCCCCTATCGTCACACGCCGCTGCCAGTCGCCAGCGTTCGCAACGCCTGGCAATACCTTCACTCCCGCAGGCGGCGTTTTGCCGAGCGTCATACCGGCCTCGTCCGCGATCTCATCGAAACGCATGAGCGCACGATTCTGCTTGCGGGCAGCTGCGGCCTCGAACTCTTCAACAATCTTCGCCTGCCGGCCTCGATCATGCCGAGGGTCCGGCTGTTTGCTTATGGCCCGGTTGCACGGCGGCGTCCGGACTGCGAGCATCTGCTGGTGGGCAGCCGGCGAGATCTCTTGTCCCGTTGGTACTTTCCAGAGCCTGACCGTTGGGTCGACTGCAGTCATTTGGACTACATCAGAAGTCCCGCCGTCAGAGAGCTGTGGCTCGGTTTCATGGCCAAGACCACGGTCGCATGCGCATAGACTTGGCATCACCGCCCTTCGCAGGGCACCTGCATCCGATCTTGGGCCTCGCGCGGGCTCTGGCGGTCCATCACGAGGTGCGGGTGCTCTCCACCGCGGCCGCAATGCCCATTGTGCAGGCGGCCGGGCTCCGCGGCGTCACGCTCCTTGAAGGTTGGGACGATCGCTTGCGTGCGGTGATCGACACGCCGAAAGCCGTGGGGTCGAATCCGCGGCGCTTGATCCGCCAGCTTTCGCAAGCACTGGAATTGCAATTGAAGGTCCACGAGGAAGTGACGGCACTGTATCGCACCGGTGCACCTGAACTGCTGATCGCGGACTTCGCGCTCACCAGCGCGGGCACGGCAGCAGAGCTGTGCGGCGTTTCGTGGTGGACCAGCCTGCCGTCACCCTGCGTGCTGGAAGGCGGCGACGGCCCGCCCGGCTACTTAGGCGGCCTCTTGCCCATGGACGGCCTGCTGGGCGTGCTTCGAAACCGCGCGGGATGGTCCGCCATTCGTCTCTTCAAACGCACAACCGCCGCCTTCTTCCGGCGGCGGTTGTGCGCCCTCGGCATCACTTCGCTGTATCGGATGGACGGCTCGGAGGCGGCCTACTCCCATGAACGAATTCTCGCCTTCGGTTCACGCGACCTGGAGTTTCGCAGCGACTGGCCTCCTTACGTGCGTTTCATGCCGCTGCCCTTGTACACGCCGCCTAACGATGCCCCGCCGCCGCCTTTCGCGCTGGGCAAGCGGCACGTATTGGTGACTTTGGGTACTCATTTGAAGTTTGCCAAGAACGAGATTGCAGGACTCATCCGCCGAGTCGCCGCGCAGCTGCCAGACTGTGAGTTCCACTTCTCGGATGGCGCGGGTGAATCCGCACCGGTTGTAACCGAACGCAATTTCACGCGGCTGCCCTTCGTTGATTATCAGAGGTTCCTGGGACGCTACGTGCTCATCGTCCATCACGGAGGTGCCGGCGTAATGCACCACACGCTTGCCGCCGGACTGCCCGCCGTCGTCTACCCCATCGACTACGATCAGTTTGATCATGCCGCCCGGCTGCATCAAGCCGGCTTGGCGCGATGGGTTAGACGCCCAAGCGACCTCGCTCCCGCCATCATCAATTCATTGAACGACGCAGGGCTCGCCCGCCGATGTGCTGCTTACGCCAAAATGAAAAGGGAAGATTTTTCGGCTGCGGTGCTGAAAGAAATTCAGAGAGCTCGTTATAAGGAGCGCCCCGGTGCGGCTCCGTTACGCCGCGAGCAACCTTGAAGAAAATACAAAATCGGTTGCGACTTCGATAAAGGTTGTCTAGACGGTTTGCATCGCGAAACGACTTGCTCCGCCTAGCGAAGCAACAACCGCGAATTTAAAAAAAGCATCACCGGGTTGCAACATTCGCCGGCATACCATCGCCGCAGTGCGCATAGCGCCCCTTTCCATTTCGACGAAGGAGAAGAGCATGAGAGTTCGTGCGATTGTTTCGCAAACCCTGCGCGTCTTGCACGCGACGGCCCTATCGGTGGCCGTGATCCATTTCTCCATAGGCCCTGCGCTGGCCACCGCGGCACAGAATGCCAACGATTTGCCCAGCCCCGGCAGCCTGGGCAACCCGCAATCGCCGATCAAGCACGTCATTGTGATCATCGGCGAGAACCGCAGCTTCGATCACGTGTTCGCCACTTATCAGCCGACCTCCATTCAAGGGCGCCCGCAAGAGGTCCTGAACCTGCTGAGCGAGGGCATCATCAGGATGAAAGGCACGGCAGCGGTGCCCGGCCCGAACTGGGAGCGGGCGGTGCAGAAGCAAGCGGCCACGCAAGAATCGGTATTCACGCTGAGCCCGCCGTCGAGAGACTACCGTACGCTGCCCAATCCATTGGCCGGCGGCCCCTCCGGGCAGTTCGCCAACCTGACCGGCTTCTGCGCCGACGCTGCGGCGTGCACCGCGCTCGCCGAAGAGGTCGAAACCGGATTGCCCGCCTCCTACTACGGATCGTTGGCCTCCGGCGGCACCGGCCTAACCTCGGGTACACCCGACACGCGCATCCAGTGGAACGGCAACAGCGTCAAGGCAAACGACTTGCTGCCCGGTCCGTTCCAGTTGACCAGTGCCACTCTGGCATACACCGCCTATGCCGCGAGCCCGGTGCATCGCTTCTACCAGATGCAACAGCAGCTCAACTGCAAGCCGCATGAGTGGGACTTCTTCAACCCCTCCGGTTGCGACGGCAAGCTGTTTGCGTGGGTGGAAACCACCTTCGGCGCCGGCTCGAACGGGGATCTGCCCGGCTTCACCGGCACCCCCGGCGCCAGCGACTATGCCCAGACGGGCACCTTCGCCACCAACTTCACCACCGGCGAAACCCCGGCGCCGGTAACGACGGGCGAAGGTTCTACCGCGCTCGGCTTCTATAACGTGCAGCAGGGCGACGCCCCGTATTTCAAGCAACTGGCGGACACCTACGCCATGAGCGACAACTTTCACCAATCGTTCCAGGGCGGCACCGGCGCCAACCACATCATGTTGGGCCACGGCGATGCGCTCTACTTCCAGGATCAAAACGGCAACGCCATCGCCCCGCCCAATCCGATCAGCAATCCGCAGGGCGCCTTGAGCGAGATTGAGAATCCCAACCCCAATCCGGCCGCAGTCGCACTCGGCAGTGACAACTGGTACACCGAGGATGGCTATGGCGCCTTCGACAAGGCAGGCAGCGACTACCACGGCGGCGGGACCTATAGCGATTGCGCCGACTCAGGTCAGCCCGGCGTCGGGCCGGTCCTCTCTTTGATCCGCAGCCTGGGAGTTGCCTCGCGCTGCGAGCCGGGCCATTACTACCTTCTCAACAACTACAACCCCGGCTACGAGCCGCAGCTGAGCAATGAAGATGCCAGCGCCTTCAACGGCCACTGGCAGGATGCCTACTATCAGGATTACGCCGTGAACGCCGGCGCCACGGCCTTCACCATTCCGCCGAATCGCAATGGCAACGGCAAGAATCCTGCCAAGACCAACAGCATCGGCGACACGTTGAACAATGCCGGCATTTCCTGGAAGTACTACGGCGACCAGCTGAACGTGTATCACACGGATCCGCACGACACGAACAGCCCCGCCAAAGGCCAGCTGCCGGATGAGTACTGCACGATCTGCAATCCGTTCCAGTACGATCAGTCGATCATGGAAAGCCCGGATGTGAACAAACACATCCAGGACTCCACCAGCCTGTACGCGGACATCAAGGGTGGCACCAACCTGCCCGCGGTGTCGTTCGTGAAGCCCAGCGGCCTGGTCGACGGTCACCCGGCTTCGTCGAAACTGGATCTGTTCGAAGGCTTCGTGAAGAAGGTTGTGGACCAGGTGCATGCCTCGGCCTACGCCGACGACACCGTCATTTTCATCACCTTCGATGAGGGCGGCGGCTATTACGACTCAGGCTATGTGCAGCCGGTGGACTTCTTCGGCGATGGCACGCGCATCCCCCTGATGGTAGTGGCACCGAAGCAGTACCTTAAGGGGAACGGCTACATCTCGCACAAGTACGCGGATCATGTCTCGATCCTCAAGTTCATTGAGCGCAACTGGCGCTTGCCCGCCGTGACGCCCCGCAGCCGCGACAATCTCCCGAATCCGCAGCAGCTGCCGGTCACGCGCGGCTTCTTCGGCTTCGTGGACACCTTGGGCTACGTGCCGTACGTGGACGGCGCGCCGGGCAAGGCGGCGCTCGATGATCTCTGGGATTTCTTTGATTTCCCGAACTCGCACGGCCGCTACTAGCCCTTCGCGAGATCTTGAGGGGGGCCGCATAAGGCGGCCCTCCCTCAAGACGCGATCCTCATCGACCTGCGTGCAACCTAAAGCGCCGCACGGTGATTGAGTAGTCCAACCAGCACGACTGTTCCGCGCATATCCTCAGTCCGGGAATCCAGCGGCGCTACTTGCTCAAGGGCAACCGAGCAATCAGGTGCGTTCCCCCGAAATCGTTATGTTCCACTTGCACGCTGCCACCGAGCACCCGCATGCGATGCTGCATACCCGCGATCCGCACCTTTGCATCTCTTTCCTTTCCCTCGTGCTCGACTGGAATGCCATTGTCGGACAGCTCCATGACCAGAGATCCGGGCTCGACGGTGACGCGCAGGTCCGCCACCGTGACTTCACCGCGTCTGAACGTCATTCCCAGGGCTTCTTCTGCGATCCGGAAAAGCGCGATCAATTCATCCGGCTTGAGCGCAGGCTCATCGGCAACATACCACTCCGAGAAATCGATGTTGAATTCACGGCGTGCCGACTCCACGCGCCATTTAAGTGCCGCGATCAAGCCAACATGATCGAGCAGACTCGGCCGCAACTCCTCGATCATTTTTCTACTGCGATCGACCGCATCAACCAGCGAGCGATGGGCTCGGCGTAGCCGATCCCGCGTAGTGGCATCCAGAACCGGGACTCGTGCCGAAGCCGCGGTGAGGTCCATGAGGGCCGCCACCATCAGCCCGGCTATATCGTCGTGAACTGAGCGCGCCAGGGTGGCGCGCTCAGTTTCTCCAATTGCCTGAAGATGTGTGATAAGCGCCCGCGCTTCGATCAGCGACTCCCTGTCCGGCAATTTTGCCAAAGTACGCCTCGCAGTCAGTGCCCGGCCGGGACCGTCAGATTCCCAACATTGATATTAACGGGACGCTGCGAGGCACTGTGTCCACGCTGGGTTCCGCCGGCGCGTAGGCAGTGTCCGACGAGGAACAAACCGGCTTATATATGAGCGGCGCCGGGAGTCCGGGCTCAATCTCTCCATCTCAATAAGGAAATTGGCGTAGAGCTAGCTCGAGTAGGAGCGCGGGAAGAGAATGCGAAACGTAGTTCCGGCGCCTTCCGACGACTGCACCTCTACGGTGGCATTTAACAGTTCACACAGGCGTTTGACGATGGACAGGCCAATGCCTTCGCCCGTACTTTGAGTCTTTGCCGAAGCATCTTGAGCCTGTACTTGATCTGTAGTTTTCGCTGGTGCCTCTTGCAAGCTTTTCAGGGCGCTCGAGATGGGGGCGCCGGAATCAGTCTGCAGGCCCGGCCCGGTGTCGGTGACGGTCAGCAGCCAACGCTTCGGGTCGTCATGACCGCTGTCACCCCAGGTTACCGTGACTCCACCCAGCTGCGTGAATTTGACCGCGTTCAAAATGAGGTTCTGCGCGATCCGGCGAACCTTGGTGGCATCGCCCTCGGTGGCGAATCCGGTAGGCCCTTCGGTGCGTAGGAACAAATGTCGCTGTTGAGCCAGAGGTCGAATACCTTCACACAACTGCACCATGATGGAGGCGACATCCAAAAACTCGATCTTGCGTTGCTCGTCACCCGCCTGAAGCCGAGCCAGGCTAGTGATGTCATCGAGCAGATGATGCAAAGAGGCCACATTGCGCATCAGGATGCGCACGAATTGATCGCGAGACGACTCTTGCAGGCCCGTGTGCGCAAGTCCGACGGTTGCGTTGGCCACAACGCCCAAGTTGCCGCGCAGATCGTGAGCCGCCTGGCGCCACAAATCGGCGCGCTGCTGTTCCAACTGTCTGATCTGTTCCAGCGCGGCTTCAAGATCTGCAACATGGCCTGCAGCCTCCTGCTGCTGCAGAAGGAAGTACTGCGACACGCTTTCCTCAATGGCGGTGCTGCAAATCGCCGCCCAGCAGCGGCGCGCATCCGCAAAGGTCTCCCCGCTCACCTGCGGATGCTCGGCATGAAAGGCATCCAATTCCTGCACCACGCACTCGTTAAGTTTGCAGAGTTCACGGGTGACCTCGCGCAAATCGTAACCCTGTTGCCAGCGCTGCAACCCATGCGCCGCGGCCGGCTTCTGGGCGGCCGCTTCGGCCGAGCCATCCGACCCCGCATTTGCCCGGCGCAGCTGCTGCTCGAACGTGATCAACATGGTTGGAATGTGATCGTAGAGCTGGTGTCGCGGCAACGCGTCGCCGGACGTGACCGTTGGATCACGTTGAATTGCGCGTCGCCACGCGACCAAGATGGGTTCGCGCCGCGCGCTCATATGATCGGCGATATCACCGATCCGAATCGAGTTATTTCCCATGGCCCGCTTCTTGTGGTCTTGGGGGTCAGCATAGTACAGAAATTGGCATGTGTCGCAGGGCGCCATGCTGCGTTGCGGAGGGATTGCGCGAGACTCTGTAGCGCAAAGTCTGTTCCCGCGTCAACATGCGTTAAGTACTCAGACAAAAGGCGATCCAATTCTAGCGGTTGGTCGACGAATGCGGCATGTGCGGCATCGCGCATTGCATCGAAGCGACCCATTGGCAGGCTGTATGCGATGGGTTTTGTGTGTCGAACTCCCGGGGTGAATCGGAGACAATCACCAGGATCGATCGGTCGAATTTTGTCAACGCCGGCGAGCGATAAACGCCGAATAAATCCGCCACCAGCATCGCGTCGCCGATTGCGGTTGGAGTCTTCAATGCCTCGGCTACGAGGTCATCGAACTCATTCGGCCGCAAGGCCCGCTTGAGAATCACGTGCATCATGACGCGTGTGGCGATGGGCGCGAATTTGACCCCCATGCGTCCCGCAATCTGGGTTCCAAGTGGCGCTCAAGATTGCAGGTTTTTCCTCAGCCCGGCGCATCTGTTTTAAGATCCAACTCGGGCCCTTTGCAGAGCGCTCAATTGCTGGTTCACGTCCGATTCTGGAGCGAGCGCGAAATGCGTCCGGGACAAGCATCCTTCAACGTCACCTTAGGAAAACACACAATGGCGATACTTCGAGAATGGCGCGCCGAGATTCGCCGACCCCTGAAACAGGAATATCTTGACTACGTCAACACCACAGGGATCGCAGGTTACCGGGCGGCGCCCGGAAACATCGGTGCGGTGGTGGCCACGCGAGACATTGATGCGCAACGCGCAGAAATCGTTACGCTAAGCTGGTGGAGGGATGAGTCGTCAATCAGGGCGTTTGCCGGCGATGATTTCGGCCGCGCTCGTTACTACCCGGAAGACGACCGCTTTCTCCTCACCAGACCCGAAAGAGTCCAGCACTATGTAGCCACGGCCCCCTGAGGACTCGGCCGCAACTCGCCATGCTCGGATCCGAGGCCAACGTCCCCATTGCCTGCAGCGCTGGCAGTTCCTCGGCCAAAGGGGCGACATCGACTACGTTGATTCGCTCGCCAAGGCAAATTAAACGATCAGGATAAAGCGCCGGACAGCCCATGATCTTTGTAAAGACCATGGCGGGAATGGCGATCACCTCCGGTTACTGTAGGTGCGCGAAGTCGAGTCGTGGTTTCCAAAGGTCAGTCGGCGAGGAGAATCTTCATGGTCAAGGTATGCATCTCGACTATCCAAAAGATTCGGAGCGCTACGGCGTCGCTTTCGAGCAGAACTCTTGGAGCAGCACGTCCAGGCTTGACGATTGCCGCTGCATGCGCGCTGGTTGTCGCCGCTCCGATTGGTGCCCGAGCCGCAGCTTCCGATTGCGGCGCGTTCGGGCGGCAGTCGCACTTCAATCGAAGACGCCCTTTCACGCGATGGTCACTAGCGCGCCGACGCAGGCGGGCACCATCCCGGCCGGCAAGAGCGAAATGATCTGGATCGACAATACGTTGTATCTGTCGATGAGTGGTCGCTGGGTCGGCGGCCCGATGCCGCCCGAGCGGGCACTCGTTGGGGTGACCGGCGGGAACCTTCCCTTCAGCGAATGCAAACGGTTGCCGGATGCAACGATTTCCGGACAACCAACGAATGCTTACTCCGCCGTCATGCAGTCAGGCGAGCACGTTCAGCTCTTTATTTCCGCGAGCGGCGGACAACTTCTGCGCGAGACGCTCGACCAACACGTCGCACAGGTGACCGTGGATTTTGCCTATACGAACGTCCATGCGCCTGCACTCGGCAAGTAAACCTCGATAATGGGAGCGGGACTGCCACCCGTTTAGTCGACGCCACCTCCCCTACTTGCTGCAACCGTCAACATCCATCTGGCGATCATACCGGCCGGCGACAGCCTCCTTTGCCGTGCCGCACCATGGGGCGGTGGTTGGTCTCGTGTCAGTCAATGGCGACACTTCGAATTTGGGAAGAAAACGATGAAGATGCGCGCCGGGAATAATCAACGCGCCGTTAGCAAGACGCTCGCCTCCCTCGCAATGATGCGATGCGCTCGCCGCCCGGGCTGTGTACGCCTCAGCATGTGACGAACCTTGAGCCGGGCCCGAAAGGAAGTCTTCATGAAATACGTCTTTGCGTTGTCGCTTCTCGCCAGCAGCTTGGCCTACGGCGCCGCACCGTGCTCGCCCATCCCGGTGGGCGCGCAGGCGCTGGGTTACACCACCGAAGTCTTTTACGACAAACCTTCAATCACGGAAGTCAGCACCGCCGATGCCGATACCACGTCCAGATGGTATCCCGGTACCTTCAGCCATACCGTGACGGCAAATCTCGCGACCCGTGAGCTTCTCCTGGGTTCGAGTTCCGGCCTGGCTCTGCAATTGATGGGTGAGGTGAGCTCGGAGACTCAGAACTCGACGCAGGGCGTGTTGCCGTTTCTAAGCGGCGCTACCGGTTTCTACGTCGAATTCACAATGCGCTTGTCCAGCAACGATCCGGATCATCATACCGGCCTGTATCTTCTGCCCATGGAGCACAACCTAGCCAAGACCGACCATTTGTCCACGGATCCTGCAGGCTTTGAGCGCTGGACCGAAATCGACGTGTCGGAAGCGGGTTATGGCCCGGGATCGCTCGCCACGGTGATCAACTGGCAGGGCGAATACCCGCACTACACACCCACGATCATGAACAATTCTGGTCATCAAGCGGCGCTCGACTTCACCGTCGAACACCGCTATGGCGTGAGCTATGACCCGGCCACCAACACGTTGCAGTGGTACGTCGATGACGAGCCCACGTGGAAAATAGTCCCTCCGAACTCGCTCATCAAGGATTGGCACTACTACCTGGTGATGTCGGCGAGCACCCATGGTGCGTATGTCCCGTATGAGATGTACATCAGTGCGGTGACGGCCTGGGCGAAATAATCCGGGAAAGATCGCCCGCATGGGAGTAGGGCCTCCCCGACTCCCAGCCCGAGCTGCAAGAACGCCACGGCCGCTGCTGCAACGCGCCCGCAAGACGCCGTTTCGTGACAGCCAATAGCTTGATCGCTAACATGGGTGCGGGAGACACCATGCAACGCTCAACGGGAAATTCGAAGAAAAAGATCTCTAGGCGGGACACGCTTCTTCTCGGCGCATCGGCCTATGCCACGGTGTTTGCCGGCTCCGCGACGAGTTCGCCCGTGGCAGGCGATACACGTCTTCCGGGACATCATACATACTCGAAGGACTCGAAGGACTCGAAGGACTCGGAGGCCGGAGCCATGCGCCCCTATGACGCCATTCACGGCGGCAAGGGCACCGTGCACATCAAGCGATTTCCTTTCAACGGCAATACCTCGCCCGCAAACTTCATCATTTACGACATTCCGCCGGGGCCAGTGAAGGCGTCCACACCCACCATCTGGATGATCGCAACAAGGAAGGGCCATTCGACGAGTACTACTACATCGTCAGCGGCCGAGGCCATATGGATATCGATGGGCAGCAGGTGTCGGTTTCCGCAGGCGATCACGTCCATACTCCCTTGGACGTCGCACACGGGATCGAGAACACCGATCCCAAGGAAAACTTGAAGGTATTCTTGACCTTCATCACGCGCCGGTCTTAGCGGACGCGACAGATGTGGCCCATGGGCCGGGAAAACTTCAACCGTGCACCGTCGTTGAAAGCCGACACATCGTCGGAACTCCACTAGCCCGTATCCTTGACTGATGTGCCGCCGCTTCGCCCTGCCCGATTCGCTCGCCGTCGAACGCGAGTTCCTGCCGACAGAGGTTTGGTGGAAGTTCGAGGAGCGTTCCAATGTGGCGCCCGGCCAGTACGTGCCGGCGCTTCGACTCCACGATTCCAGCACCGAAGGGGTCATGATGCGATGGGGGCTCATTCCAAGCTGGGCGGAAGGAAAGCCGCCCGACGAGACCACCGAAACCGTGGAGGCTGGGGAACTGGATCGATCCAATGTGTTTCGAATGCCATGGCTCGGCAGTCAGCGCTGCATACTCCCATTGGCGGGGTTTTACGTTTGGCGCCTTACGGAAGCAAATTATCGGCAACCGTATTTCGTTAAAGTCCGCGATCGCCAGGTGTTCGGCGTGGCCGGTATATGGGATCGCTCGGTCCTTGACCGCGACGATGTGATCGAGAGCTGTTCCATCGTCTTGGTATCGGCCACCCCTGCGCTGGAAGATTCCGCCAGCATGCAATTCTCGATGCCGGCCATTCTCAGACGACGCGACTACGGCGTGTGGCTGAATGGCACACCCGTTGAGGCGAAGGCGGCGCTAAAAACCTACCGGGACGACTGGCTGCAGCAGCATCCGGTGAGTCCGCGCATCAATTCCCTGGAACCGGATGATCTCGGTCTTCGCCAGCCCATTCAGCCTTGATGGGGATTGAGTTTTGATGCTATGGGCCCGCGGCCGGATCACGCGAAATGGGCATTGGGGGAACGCACGAATCCGTGCTGGATGAGCCGGCAAGCCTACGGTCGAGCTTCAGCGGATCGCAATTGAAATCGAAGGGCTCGCCATTGGCCGCGCTTCGCGGCAAGAATGAGAATGACGAGTGAGGCAAGCAGCGCAACCCCCACCGCGATGATGGACGCCTCAGGTCCAAAACTGCCGCCCGTCAAATAGTCGGGTCCGCTCAACGGCGCATTGATCAGGCCCTTGATGGCTCCGCCCGAGACCGCCGCGCCGAAGATTCCGCCTTCGGTGAAATTCCAGCCGAAGTGCAAGCCGATGGGCAGCCACAGGGAGCGCGTGAGTGCATAGGCTGCGGCAAGCAGCACGCCCGCTTCGAGGGCGATTGCAATGGTCGATTCGACCGTCGCGCCCAGGTTGCCCGAATGGATGAGGCCAAAAAGGGCGCCCGAGAGGATCAGCGCCACCGCCGTTCCAAACCCTTGTTCGAACAGGCGATAAATGACCCCGCGAAATATCACTTCCTCCGCAAACGCCGCGACCAATGAGGCCGAGATTGCGACCGCAAGGCGCTCTGCAGAGCCGAAGCCGTGAAAAGAGACCACGCCGAATGCAAAGAGGAGCGCATAGACCGCGCAGAAAAGAAGAGCGCCGAGGCACACGCCTGCGAAGATGAGCGGCCCTGCCTGTTGATTCCAAGCGAGCTCCTCGGCCTTGCGTCCTTCCATCCATCGAACCAGCAGGCGATAGAGGTAGCAGACGAGCCAGGCGCAGACGACGGCGTCTGCCAGCAAGAAGGCCGCCTGGAAGCGCAGTGACGATGACTTGGCGAGATAATGAATAGAGAACTGGCCACCCACATACGCGCTGCACAGAACGACAAACAGCGCGACGAGGCGCAAGGGCCACCACATCCAAAATCCCCGCACATTTTCTTTGTCGGCAATCACGATCAAGCCTCTTATTTTTCAGTCATCGATGAAGGCGGCCGAGTGTCCATTGCATCATCCCGCCGTTGCCGCGAAGTACCTGGTGACAGAACTCTTCGCGCGGACCCAGAGAGTGTCGCAATGGGCGGATTATGAGATTGACGCCATCACGCGAATAACAGACCGCCGCTTCGAGACGCTATGCGCGCGATGCTTGGACTTATGGTGTCAATCCAGGCGGGACCTCGTCTTCCAGCACAACATAGTGGCGCACGTGACGGTCGAAGTCCTCAAGAGCCGCACGGGCCCCCGGCTCTACCACGGCCTCTTCAGGATTCGAACCTGCGAATTTCTGGATGGCTTCCATCGAAGCCCACCGGGTCAGCACCAAGAACTCCACGCGTTCGCCATCCGCGCGTTGAGTCAGATATGCGCCCAGAAATCCCGGCACATTCCGCAACTCTGGAAGCACGGCGCCTCGGAAATGCTTCGGGTACTCGGCCGATTGCGATCGACTTGCGCGACCGCGCCATTCTCGAATGATCATAAGAACCTCGTCTCACGGAACCGCAGGCTATCTAATCGGTGCACTCCAGCTTGTTCTCCTCGAAATACCTAGCTGCCGCTCGCGGCCAAGCGGGTAACTTCGGTGAAAACCACATGCCAGATGCCCTTCTCCTTGCGCCAGACATCGGCGAAGCGGAAATGCCCCATGAACGCTTTACCATGATCGGTGCCGCTGATATGCACCTCGCCACCGAGCACCGCGCCGCAGCTCCACACCGTTTCAACCGCATGCTCCACGGTGAAGGGCTCCAGTCTAATGTCGGCGGATTCGGCGATGAATTGCTCGCGCGACTCGACCGTGCCTGATCCGTTTACCAGCTGATAATCCGGCGCCAGCAGCCGCTCGAGCGCCTCCCGGCTGCCCTCAATCTGACTCCGGTCATACTCGGCAGCGGCACGAGCAAGATCAGCCGGGAGAGATCCCGCAGCGATGGCCGGCGCGCCCGCCGATACCACGAGCATACCCAATAAACCATAGCGGCCTCTACGCATCGCACGGCCGACTTCAAAGCAGAATCGATGGCTCATTTCTTCCCCTGGTTTGTCTGCCGCGGAGGCCCGCCGATGTTGTGCTTTTATTTTAACCTAGGAATAGCTTGTTCAATCATGCCGATGTGCGCGTGGATCCGTTGAACACTCGAGATTCGCGGAGCCACTTTGGGTTCGTGCTGATCCAACGCGGCCATTCACTTCGATTGAGGGTGTTGGCGAGTCAGAGCGAGCGCGCTCGGCGACGCGAGAGAAACACAGCAAACGCCGAACGCCGATGTTTTCGGGCGATCCGTCGTCGTTGCGACTTGAGTCAGTTGATTCGGCAGAACGTCAGAGTTAAAACACGTAGGCCACGGAACAGAAAGTGCGGATGGCTTGTGCCGCGACATCGGACGGCGCGTCCACGGGAGTGCTCACCTCCAGCGTTGACAGAACGTGCGCCCAGCGCGCAAATGCTCCCAATCCTGCCGAGCTGGCTTCCTGCCTATGATAGAAGTAGGCAGAATTGTTCCAGACAACAGCGGTGTCAGATCGAAGATAGAAACGCGCGAACTGCATTCCCCACCTGTCGATGTGCACAACTCGTGCGAGTTGCGCGCTGATCTCCGCACCCGAATCCCCGGATAGGGAACCCGGGTCAAAGGCGGCTCCAAAGCCGATTCCGCCAAAGGTGAACCGATCGAGCAACGGAAGCACTTCCGAAGTGACCTGGCCGTTTAGATTGACCTGGAGACTCCATTTACTTCCCAATGGGATGATTTTCTCAGCGTCCAGCAGATACTTTGTATACCGAGCATCCACCTGGGAATAATCGCCCTCATCGACCACGCTGCCCGCCACATCCAGCCCTTGCTGAGCTCCGAGAGAGAGTCTGCCGAAATGCGCATCGTCGGTTCGTGCGAACGTGATGGCCACGGCGACGTTCCTTTCGTGATCTTGGATAACGGTGTTGGCAGCGGCGTTACGAATGGAACCTTGGTCGCCATTGAAAGTGGCGCCGACGGAGAACTCATTTTTCGTCGACAGTTGCCATTGCCGGGCTGCACCTGTGCTGAAGTGCACATCTCGGAAACGAACGTCGGGGTCCGGCACGGCAACCGAGCCGCTGACGTCGGCGAAGACGTTGGTACTGCCGAACGAGCGTTGTATCCGCGCGTCCTCGTATTGATACCGGTCGGGGTGAGACGAAATGGCCGCCGTGAAGTTCATTTGCTCCCGAAGGCCGAGGGCATCATTGGTCGCCACGTCGGCGCTCAATAGTTCGCGACCCAGCCCTTTGGTGCCGCCGTTGTTAAGCTCGATTCGTGCCGCAACCGGTTGGTAGTGCACGCGAAGAACCAGCAAAAATTCATTCGTGCTATCCGGACGAGGATCAAAGAGCGGCTTTGAGGTGATGCCGGGGAGCTGACTTATGCGGGCAAGCGCTAGTTTGAGCGCCTCTTTGCGAAGCGGAGCCGATTTTTGCAGCTGTATGGCCAGTTGCTCGATGTAGGACTTGTAGGGCCCGGCGTCGCCACGCAATTCGAACGCGCCGATTCTTGCTTCGTGGACGATGAAACGCGGATTGGTTGCTCCCACGTCCTCGGCCGGGATCGACACAATCGGTGTGACATAACCGTCTTTGACATACCGACCGCGGATAGCGCTGCGCAGTTCGTCAAGCATCGCAGGCGAGGTGCGCTCGCCAACGTGAGGAGCAATCTCGGAGGCAAAGTCTCGAGGGCTGTAGACCGAGGTTCCAACGATATACGGGCCTGCAAAGAGAGCTGCCTCGGGCGCCGCCCTGGCGGGGTGCGGGCCCGATAGCGCAACGGCCACAAGAATGATGAGTATTTGCCGTGTCATAACGCGCCGATCTCTACGGGCGGCCAATGTTTACCGAGGGATCGCTTACTGGGCGTGCGCTGGCTCTCCTTATTCTGTAGTCCAAAGGCCGCACGTGACGTTGCTCACGGCAATTGTGAGGTCGCGCTCATTAGGCTTAGCGCACTTAAGGAGCACCGCCCATGAAGCCCAAAGCCATCGCCCTACCCGTCCTCGCTAGCGCTTTGTTTGTAGTATTTACCAGCGCACGCGCGACAGAGATTGTGGTCGTCTCGACCCGCGGAAGCGTCAGCATCACGCAGAGCGATCATCTCGTGGCGGTGAGTGCCTCGACGCGCATTAAGCTCCCGGCGCAGATCAAAACAGGCGCGGACGGTGCAATAGACTTCAAAGATGCCGAGTCACAGATACACATCGGGCCCAACTCGATCGTGGCGCTTCCGGATTCCGGCCCGACGGGCAACTTAGTCGACAGGTATCTTCAGGGCGCTGGATCTGCCCTTTACAATATTCAGGCGCGACACGGGCGACCCATGTCGGTAGAAACGCCGTACTTGGTTTCGGTCGTCAAGGGCACCGTGTTCACCATTGCGGTAGAACGGGATGCAACGCGCGTCACGCTGATGGAAGGTTCCTTGGACGTCTCTGCGCCGGATGGCAAGCAACATGTGTTGCTGAAGCCGAATCAGTCGATCCTGCGCCGCGCGGGAGAACAGTCGTTAGTCGTCACGCCGGCCAGCGTTCCGGTAGAGAGCAATCACGCGGCCTTGCAATTCGGCGACAACGAGGGCAAGACCGCGCAGATGGCAATGGTGACTCGGGACTTGTCTGAGGTCGGGGCCAGCGTTTCGACCCAGCGTTTCTTAGCAGCGGCAACCGGCGCGTCGTCGTCCACGGGCTCCAACGGCTCGTCAGGTTCCAGCGGATCCTCAGGTTCCACCGGATCCTCAGGTTCCACCGGTTCTTCAGGCTCCAGCGGATCCTCAGGCTCCAGCGGGTCCTCAGGCTCCAGCGGATCCTCAGGCTCCAGCGGATCCTCAGGCTCCAGCGGATCCTCAGGCTCCAGCGGATCTTCGGGTTCTAGCGGATCTTCGGGTTCTAGCGGATCTTCGAGTTCTAGCGGATCTTCGGGTTCTAGTGGGTCTTCGGATTCGAGCGGATCGTCAGGCTCCAGTGGTTCGGACTCCAACACTGGCGGGTCAACGATCGTCGGCTGCAACGGAAAGACCAATGGCACAGGCCTCGGCAAATGCCTGGGGCATCATAAGCCCTAAGGCATGCGTTAGCCGTGCCGGAACGTACCGTACGCGACAGATCGCTTAGCTTATCTGCATTTGCGCTCCTGTCGCTGAGCGCGTTTCTCGTCGGCATATTCTGCTACTTCACCGGGATAACCTCGCCGCTCGACAACGAGTTGCTTCGGTATGGGACGCAGTTATCCGCTCGGAACATTGATTCGGACGTCGTCGTAGTCGAGATAGATGCCCGGAGTATCCACGAGCTGGGAGCGTGGCCGTGGCCCCGCGGCCGGCATGCGACGCTGATTGACGTTTTGCGCAAGCAGGGCGCGAAGCGGGTTTTCATCGACATTGATTTCAGCGCGCCGTCGACGCCGACTGAAGACGCACTGCTCGTTCAAGCCTTGCGGCGGGCGCCCGGCTTGGTCGTCCTGCCACAGTTTTGGCAACCACTCAGTGTGGATTCAAAGCCGCTTTTATTGAGCGAACCGCTGCCGGAGCTCCGGCCTTATTCCGCGGTGGGCTCGGTCAATCTGACGGCTGACGCCGATGGACTGGTACGGCAGATACCCGACCTCAATGCGTCAGATCCAACCTCGGCGCCCCCGGTTTGGCGTCGCCTCACGGGCGCTGATCCAGGCCCCGCTCTCGAACTGGATTTCCGAATAGCGCCAACCTCATATACAAAATATTCCTACTGCGACCTGGTCCAAGGTGTGGTGACGCCCGATCTACGGGGCAAGACGGTATTGGTTGGCGCGACTGCGATTGAACTCGGCGATATCGTGCCAGTACCGGTCTATCGCTCGCTGCCCGGGATATTGGTGCAGGCGACCGCCTATGAGAGCGGAAGACGCCCGCCATTGCGGCGCGTGCCCGGCGGCGCAGCCACAATGCTGTTGGCGGTGGCCGCCCTGCTCGGCGTGTACTTCATGACCCGCCGCTCATGGCGCGCGCTGCCATGGAGCACCGCGGTGATGATCGGCGTGTCACTGTCGGCAATGTATTTGGCCTATGCCGCTTTCAACCTAATCCTCGTACCTGCGCCTCTCATTGCCGTGGTCCTGTGGAGCTTTGCAGGGGTCGTGCTGCATATGCTCTACACGGAGACCTGGCGCAGCTGGCGGGCCGCCCGCCGCTTAAGACAGCACGATGTGTTGCTGCGGCAGATCGTGCATCGTTCCGCAGATGCGCTCTTCACCCTCGATTCGAACGGTGTCATCCGAACTGCGAACGAAGCGACGGAACGCCTTTTTGGACAAGAAGCCGGCGCAATCCCTAACGTCTCCCTCAGCGAGATTTCACCCGAACTCTCTGCGCTCATAGCAGCAGTGAGGCCTGATGAGGAGATCCATAGGGCATATGTCGAATTGCAATTGAATCAAGGCCGCCTAATCTCGGTCGAGGTCTCCGCCCGCTGCCTCGATTGGGAAGAGAGTTCGGTCGTGGTGGTAACCCTTCACGACGTAAGCGCGCAGCGTCGCCGGGAGGAGGAACTTCGACACCGTGCCACCCATGACGGCCTGACAGGACTCGCAAATCGCTTAAAACTCATGGAACTACTGGCGACAGAAATCGAGCTCTCATCCGCCGACAGGCCGTTACGACTCTTGATGCTCGATTTGGATGGCTTCAAGGAAGTGAATGACACGCTGGGTCGCGACATGGGCGACGCGCTGCTCGTGGCCTTGGCTACGCGGTTTGCTGAGCTAAGCGCGCGATGCACCTGCATTGCACGATTGGGCGGGGACGAATTTGCCGTGCTTTTAACCGGCACCCAGGCAACAAGCGCATTCGAGCCATTCGTCGCGCAGCTCCGTGCCATCGTCTTCGCGCCCGTCATGATCAAAGGGATTCCGATCTCGCTCGGCGCAACGCTTGGAGTCGCAACCAGCCCCGTCGATGGCACCGACCCCAACCATCTGCTGCAATGCGCCGACCTCGCGCTGTCTGCCGCCAAGCGCGATCGTACGGGCATCGAATCTTTCCATGCTTCGATGGACGTGCGCAGCCCTCGCCGCCTTCAAATCTTGACGTCACTGCGATCGGCCATCGAGCACGATGAGTTGCACCTGCTATTCCAACCCAAGGTCCCCTTATCGACAGGCGGGCGGCCCGAGGTGGAAGTGCTATGCCGCTGGAATTCGGCCTCCCTCGGGCCGGTGTCTCCGCCGGAATTCATCCCGTTGGCCGAGGCGAGCGATGTCATCCGCCCCTTAACCGAATGGACGCTCGAACATGCGCTCGGCTGCTGCAGGCGATTGCACGCGAGAGGCCTGCCCCTTAAGGTGGCCGTCAATTTGTCTGCGCGCCATCTTCAGGATGAGACGCTGCCCGAATGGCTGGCGCTGATTCTTGAGCGTTCGGGCGTCGCCGCTGAGTTCCTGGAATTGGAGATTACCGAAAGCGCGATCATGCGCGACCCGGGGCGGGCGCTCGGCATCCTGCAAGGCATACGCGCTCTCGGCATTACCCTATCGATCGATGACTATGGCACCGGCTATTCGTCGCTGAGCTATTTGCAGCAATTATCGCTGGACAGACTCAAGATCGATAGGAGCTTCATATCCGGATTGCTGTCCAATGAGCGCGATCGGTTGATCGTCAAGTCCACGATCGACCTTGCGCACGCGCTAAACCTGGAAGTCATCGCAGAGGGCATCGAAACGCCGCAGCAACTCGAGATGCTCGGCCGACTCGGCTGCGACTACGCGCAAGGGTACCTGTTGAGTCGGCCGATGCAGTTCGAGCAGGTATTCGAATGGTTCGCATCCCGCGCGGAGGACTCACAGCGCCGGGTGGTAAACCGGTAATCTAAAAGATTGCCGGCACGACGGCGCAGGAAACGTCGCTACGCGTGAGACGGCCGGCGCGGGCGCCTATCGATGCTAACCGGAGCGTTGCCGGTCAAAGGCCGCACCGCGACGCCTGAGTCGTCGAGCATGATTGCAGGTGCATCCGGCTCGCCGGCCTCGCGCAGGCATTCGGACAGGGTGTCCGCCAATGCCGAGACATGCGGCGGGCGCAGCATGGACTCATGGCTTCCGGACACATTGCAGAGTCTCACTTGGGGCGCGAAGTCCCGCCACAGCAGGGCCGGATCACACTGGCTCGACAACGCGAGATCCGAGCGGATGAGGGTAATCGGCACGTCGCCCTTCACGGGCTTGTAGCGCGCGAACGCCGCGAAACTAGCGCGCCGCACGGCGCGGATGTAATCCGGTAGCCCCTCCAGATTCTGAGGCTGGCGGGTATGAGTTATGCGCTGCAAGAGACTCACGGCGATCCCGCCAAGCCTCTGGAACGCACCGGCCATCCCGAGCCGTGGCAGATCCCTCGCATGAAGCAGCGTACGGCGCAGGACGAACTCCCGCCAGGCCCGAAGATTCCAATAACGTTCATGACACACCGTGTCCATGAAGCCAAGGAATGCGACGGTCTCGCCCGCTTCGCGCAGGGACTTGGCCATTTCCCAGGCAACCAGTCCTCCGGCCGAGTAACCCGCGAGCAAGTAAGGTCCGTGCGGTTGGATTTCCTTCACCGCCGCGAGATAGGTCTCGCTCATGGCTTCCACCGACTCGTTCACCGCTCCGCCGGTTTCGAGCCCGCTGGCCTGGATGCCATAAATGGCCGTGTCGCCGCGCACGAGTTGCGCAACTTGCCGCAGTTCCATGACCGAGCCACCGTAACCGTGCACGATAAATAAGGGCGCCCTGCCGGAACCGCTTCGGAGCAGCACCGCCGGCTCGAAGGCCAGGATCTCCTCGCCGTTGGCCAGCGCGACCAGCTGCGCGATCGTCGGTCGCTCCAGCAGCGAAATGAGCGGCAGACGGCGGTCGGTTTGCCGCGCGATTTCTTCGATCAGTCGCAGGGCGGTCAGCGAATCCCCGCCCACGTCAAAGAAATTATCGTGAGGTGACAGCGGGCGCACGTTCAGCACCCGTTCCCAAAGAGCAGTCATCCCGGCGAGCGACAACGTATGCGCGGGAAGTTTGGCCTCGGCGTCGCCGGCACGCTTGCGATCCCTCTGTTGCCGCGTGAACTCGATGAGGGGCCGCAGGCACTCGGGATTGCGCAACGCCTCGGCATTCGCGGCCTCGCTTCCGTTCAGCGCATCTCGAGCGCTGCGCTCGGACTTCTTGCCGCTGTAAGTCATCGGCAGTTCTGCAACGGCCAGAATCTCGGACGGAACGTGCGCCGGAGAACCTCGTTGCGCCAGCGTGCGTTTGATCCGGCTACGAAGCTTGTCGTCGAGCTGGTATCCCTCTTTGAGGACGACCAACAGAACCAGGCGCGCACCACCGATTTCCTCCGGCGCCGATTGCTCGACGGCCATGGCATCGGCGATGGGGGCGAGACTCTCGAGTATCCTATAGATCTCAGCTGGCCCGATGCGTACGCCGCGCACGTTCAAGACTCCGTCCGACCTGCCGTGCATCAGAATGGAGCCTTCGTCGGTTATCTCGAGGAGGTCCCCGTGCGTCCAGCAGGCCGGGTTTTTCGCAAAGTACGAGTCATGGAACCGCCTCCCTTCGGGATCTTTGAGAATGCCTAAGGGGCGTGAAGGAAAGGGATTTGCACACACCAGTTCCCCGACTCCCGACGTGTCCCGTCCGTTTGTTCCCACGGCGCGCACGTCAAGTCCCAGGCTACGGCACTGACACTCGGCGCTGTACAGCGGAATGTTGGGATTGCCGAGAACGAAGCAACCAATGATGTCGGTTCCTCCAGATATGGATTGAATCGGCAGCGGCTTGACACAGCGCGAAACCCAGTCCTGGTGGCGGCTGGAAAGTATTGAACCGGTGGAAAGAATGGATCGCAGCGCAGAGAGATCGAGATCCTGGCCAATCGGCTGCTTGCTCGACTCTCCCATTTGCAAATATGCCGGGCTCGTACCAAAAACCGTCACGCGCTGCTCCGACACGATGCGCCACAGGCAATCGGCGGAGGTTATCGGTCCATCGTAGAGCAAGATTTCGACGCCGCTCGCGAGCGCTGAAAGCTGCCAGTTCCACATCATCCAACCGGTGCTCGTCTGAAAATACAACTTGTCCGCGGCGCTCAAGTCGCAATGTAGACGGTGTTCCTTGAGATGCTCGAGCAGCGTTCCACCGGCTCCGTGCACCAGGCTCTTGGGCGGCCCGGTGGTGCCCGAGGTAAACAAGATGAACAGCGGATGATTGAACGGGAAACGCGGCCAAAAATGCTCATCGTCGCCGGCTGCGGGCTGCCCCGTGAATCTCTCAATTCGGATGGGTGGGTTCGGCGGCCAATCCCGCTCGTCGAGGACCAGCAGCGTATGCACTGAAGGCAGCGCTCTGACAATCTCTGCAATGCGGAGCATCTGCTGCTGCAGCAACATGCCGCGGCTTGCCGCCAGATCCACCATGATCAGTGTTGGCTCGACTTGCTGCAGCCGGGCGGCGAGCGTCGTGCTCCCAAGATCCGGTGCCACGGTGCACACGGTACATCCGATGGCGACCGCTCCCAAGGCGCCGATGATGGCGCCGGGGGTGTTATGCGCGACGATCGCGACCCGATCGCCTGCACCGAGGCGGTAGTTTAGAAGTGCAGCGGACAGTGTCCTTACTTTGGCCCGCAATTCGCCCCTGGTGAGATGCTCTGGCGGCCGATCGGCATGCACCGCGGTTACCGCAGGCCTGTTGGATGACAAATCCCGATCGTCGAGACGCAGCAGGTTTTCGGCGTAGTTGAGGCGGACTCCCGGAAAGAAGCGCGCGTGCTCGCAGTCGGATCCGACGATGGCAGGGTATGAGTCGCCCTCGAAGTCTGTCCAGCCTAGAATGTGGGACCAAAACACGCCGGGATGCGTGATTGAAAAACTTTCAAATTCTCGATAACTCGAAAACTGCCGTCCCGCCTTCTTTTCTACGAGATCGATGAAGGCCGACATCTGCGTGCGTGCCACCGTGTCTCGCTCTGGAATCCAAAGCGGCGCGCGTGTAGCGGTTCGGCCTGGCATTTACGATGGATCCTCTGATGGCCAACCAATGGATTTTGCGACCGCCTTTTCGCTAAGTCTAACTTCGCCACTCACTTAATCGTGTCGGACGGTCCTGACCGTGGCGCCGCATGGCGTGCAAGGAGCGTAGTCGTCAGTTACTTGTAAGGATCCGTTGTCCGTTGGCTCGACGCAGCACACATTGCTACGAGAGCAGCTTCTCCGCGCGAATTGGCAGCTCGCGCACGCGAATTCCGGTCGCATTGAAAACGGCGTTGGCAACCGCGGCGTTCATGCCGACGATGCCGATCTCACCGATGCCCTTGACCCCCAACGGGTTGACCGTGGTGTCATGTTCCGGCACCAGAATGACCTCAACCGATGGAACATCCGCATTGACCGGTATCAGGTAGTCCGCCAGATTGGTATTGACGAACCGCGCCGAGCGCTCGTCCAGTTCGGTGGCCTCAAAGAGCGCCGCGGACACTCCCCAGATCGCGCCCCCCATGAACTGGCTGTAAGCTGCCTGCGCATTGACGATGGTCCCCGCCGCGAACGCGGACACGACGCGCGACACCCGGATTTCACGGGTGCGCTGATGCACGCGCACCTCGACGAAATGCGCGCCGAACGCAAAAGCCGTGGCATCCTTGCGCCCTGCGCCTCCCAGCATGACGGGTTTGCCCTTGCTCATGTCCGCCACAGCGGTCGGCGGCAAACCTGGGGGAATGTTCTCAGCGTAGACCTCAAGGCGGTGCCCTGTGCGGGAAAGCGCGAGCGATAAATCCTCCGCATGTGCTTGGCTGTCGATCAATTGCTTGTTGACGAGCCGCAGGCTTTTGGCATCCGCGCCATAAAAGGCGCTGTCGTGCGCTGCCACCGCCGCGCTCGCGATACGGTTGCGTATCTCTTCGCAGGCCTTGGCGACTGCGTTGGTGGCCGAAGCGGCGTTGTTGGATCCGCCGGCGATCATGACGGGCGGCAGGTCGCTGTCACCCATTTGGACCGAGACATCTTTGACCTCGAGTCCGAGAAATTGCGCCGTGGCGATCGCGACCACTGTGTACGCGCCGGTGCCGATCTCGTGTCCGGCCAATGCTGCACTCGCCTTGCCGTCCGGCGTCAGCGAGATTCGCACCGCAGCAGGCCCTAGATTGCTCGGATAACACGCGGTAGCGCAACCGTGGCCCACCAGCCATTCGCCGTCCAGCGTCGTTCCAGGGGTCGCGGCGCGCTTCTCCCAACCGAATTTGGCCGCCGCCTGGTCGAAGCAGGCCATGAGCGAGCGCGATGTGAATGGCAGCCCGGTGACAGGATCCTTCTGGGTGTCATTGACCCGTCGCAACTCGATGGGGTCCATCTTCAGCTGATGGGCGAGTTCGTCGATGGCGCTCTCCAGCGCGAACATATACGGCGTTTCGGGGGGCGCGCGCATGTAGCCGGGTGTGCTGCGATCGGCATGCACCACGTTCACCGCCGTTGCAATATGAGGACAGGCGTACATTCGCGCGGTCGATTCGACGCCGGCAACGTTGTAGCCGGACGGCCGCGAGGTGACCTCCCAGCCTTCATGGACGAGCGCCAGAAGTTTTCCATCCGCGGATGCGCCGAGCTTGACGGTTTGACGAGTCTCGGCGCGGTATGTGGCGATGGTGAATCCTTGATCCCGCGTCGGCACGAGCTTCACCGGGCGCCCCGCGCGTTGCGCCGCAATGGCTATCCAAGCAGTGCGAGGGTTCGGCCCTTTGGAGCCGAAGGCGCCGCCGATGTAGCGCGAGATCGCCCTGACCTTCTCGGGTTCAATGCCGAGCCGCATCGCTGCGGATGCTCTCGTACCCCACATGAACTGGGAAGGATCGTAGATCGTGAGCTTGCCGCCCTCCCAGGCACAGGTTGTGGTGAACAGCTCCATGGGATTGTGATGCTGTGTCGGCGTTGCGTATTGCGCTTCGAGCTTCACTGCAGCCGTTGCATAGGCCTTTTCCGCATCGCCGACCTTGGGATCCGGCGTCTTTTCCGGCTTGTGGGGCTCGGTTTCGGTGCCGGCCGAATCGAACGTAGCACTCGGCATCTCCGGCGCGTAAGCCACCATGACCTTGTGCGCCGCCTCGCGCGCGCCTTCGTAGCTGTCGGCGACGACGATCGCAATAATCTGTCCCGCGTGCCAAATTTGATTGCTCTCGAGCGTGCTGGTCGAAGGCTTGCCGTCGGGACCCGGTGCCGGCTTCGCGAGCTTGCCGACATTTTCGAAAGTGAGGATGTCGATGACGCCAGCAACGGCCTTGGCGCTTTCGAGCTTAAATCCTTGTATTCGGCCCCGCGCGATGGTGCTCGTTACCAGGTACGCATAGGCCGGATTGACCACCGGTTCGTCCGAAGCGAATCGTGCGGCGCCGGTAACCTTGCTCACCCCATCAATGCGGGGCGTTGCCTTTCCGATCAGGTTTGCATTTTCCATAGGGCTTCAGACCGGCCGAGCGCCAGCAGGCATTGACTTGGCCTCGAGCAACGCACGGATGATCGTTTGGCGCGCGAGTTTGGGTTTGTAGTCGTTGTGGCCGTGGGTGCGCGCCCCCTGAAGCGCCATGTCCGCACTGGCTGAGGCACTGGTTTCAGTGAGTGTCTTGCCGATAAGAGAGGCTTCGGCCTGCTCAGCCCGCCATGGTTTGTAGGCCATTCCACCGAGCGCAATTTTCGCGGTTCGCACGATATCGCCCTCCATGTCGAGCGCCACCGCGGCCGACGCAATCGCAAACTCGTAGGAGGCGCGATCGCGTACCTTCAGATAGATTGAGCGAGCGGTCCATGGGCCTGCCGGTACATCAAACCCGATGATGGTTTCCGAGGGCCCCAGCGTATGTTCGAGATGCGGCTGCCCCGCGGATCGGTGCAACGAGGCGAACGCAACGCGGCGGCTACCCCGGGGTCCGCTGATCTGCACATCGGCATCGAGCGCGATGAGGGCGACTGCAAAGTCGCCTGGATATTGCGCAATGCAATTGTCGTCGACACCGAGGATTGCATGGTTGCGGTTGAAGCCCGTGATCGCCGCGCAACCGGAGCCCGGCGTCCGTTTGTTGCAAGCTGCCCAACTCGGGTCGCGATAATAAGTGCAGCGAGTTTTTTGCAGCACGTTGCCGCCCAAGGTCGCCATGTTTCTGAGCTGGGCGCTGGCGGCCAGCTGCAGACTCTGGGCGATGACGGGGTAATGTGCCTGTATGTCGGGATGATCCGCGGCCGCCGCCATGGTCGCGAAGGCCCCCAGGTGCAGTCCTTGCGGCCCCGCTTCGATGCGCCGATGGGCGCTCGCAACGCCGCCCAAGTCAATCAAGCGTAAGGGCCTCAGCACATCGAGTTTCATCAGATCGATCAATGTCGTCCCGCCGGCCAAGTATTGGCTGCGCGCATCGACCTGCCCCTGACCGGTTTCCTGGCCGAGCCGCGCGGCCTGATTCAGGTCGTTCGCACGCTCATAGGTGAAGGGGCGCATCAACCCGCCTCCATGTGCTCGCGCGCCTGCTTGATGGCGGCGACGATCTTGGGATATGCGGCGCAGCGGCATAGGTTGCCGCTCATGTACTCCCGGATATCGGCATCAGTCTTGGCGTGGCCTTCTCTCACGCAAGCAATCGCCGACATGATCTGGCCCGGGGTGCAGTAGCCGCATTGAAATCCGTCTTGGTCGATGAAGGCCTGCTGCATGGGATGCAGGGTGCCGTCCGCGCGTGCCAAGCCCTCAACAGTTACGATGGATTTTCCCTGGGCCGCGATCGCAAGCGTCAGGCAGGACAACACGCGACGACCATCGATAAGCACGGTACATGCGCCGCACTGCCCCTGATCGCAACCCTTTTTAGTGCCCGTGAGATGAAGATGCTCGCGAACTGCGTCGAGAACAGTGACCCGGGTGTCCAGCTTAATCTCGCTGGTTTTGCCGTTCACGGTAAGTTTCATGGGCACGGTCCCGGACGGCGCCGCTGGAGCAGCCGCCCTCGCGGAGGACTGAACCTCAACGCCCACCGCAGCGAATGCGGCACTCCCGGTCAGCAAAGTGCGTCGCGTAACCTGCATGGAAACTCCACCTGCAACAAATCTAGCTGGCAATATGGGCCAGCGCGCAGTGGCTTGAAACCTCGCTAAGGGACAAGCCGAGGTAGGACGAGACTGACCGAGGCAGACGATGCGGATACCTGGATGCGCTATGTCTCATCGAATATAGGGACGCCATTGCGGGTCAGACCCTTCATCAGCATGGATTCTGAGGATGCTCGCGATCGCCAGAGTGAGTACCGTGGCAGTATTTGGTGGCCACTCCACTGGTAGCTCACCCTCAAACGCCGCAAACGCGCAACTACGCGAGGGCCGCACTCTTCGCCATCATCAGTCCCTCCTGCGTGGGAATTACCCAAATTTCAATGGAGGAACCCGCACGCGAAATTCTCGATTCACGCGTCACGACCTTCTCGTTATGCACCTCGTCGAGCACGGCGCCAACGCAAGATAAGCCGCGGCACACTTCATTCCGCACCCAGGGCGTGTCTTCACCGATACCCCCGCCGAAAATGATCGCATCAGCGCCGCCAAGCGCAGCAAGATATGCGCCGATGTATTTTCTCACCCGATAGCAATACATCTGCAGGGCGAGCAGAGCCGACGGCTGGTCCAAATGCTCGCAGAGCTTCCGCGAGTCGGCGGAAAGACCGGATACACCGAGAAGACCACAGTCCTTGTTTAGATAGCGTTCGGCCTCCTCGATGCTCCAGGATTCGTGGCGCATCAAATAGAGCACTAAAGCCGGGTCCATATCGCCGCTGCGACTGCCCATCATCAGCCCCTCGAGCGGTGTGAGTCCCATGGAAGTATCAGCGGATTTTCCGGAGCGGATCGCGGTGGCCGAGGAGCCCCCCTCCAAATGGAGAGTGATGAGGTTCAATTGAGAAAGCGGGCGGCCCGATATCTGCGCGTAGCGTGTGGCAAGGTACTCGTGCGAAATCCCGTGAAACCCATAGCGGCGAATGCGATGGCGACGACTAAGCTCGAGCGGCAGCGGATAGAGGGCGGCCTCATCGGGAATCGTGCGATGGAACGCCGTGTCGAATATGGCAATCATAGGAATCGAGGCCAGCTTCTGCTGCGCCGCTGCAATCACCTGCAGCACCGATTCGGTATGCATCGGCGCCAACTCCTTAAGAGAGCCGATATAGGCCAAGACCTCACACGAAATCCGGGTCGGACCGGTCATCTGGTCCGCACCATGTACAACGCGATGAGCGACTCGATCCAGGCCAGACAAATCGGAAATTCCCGCAGCGCCTGCGCCACCGCCGGCCAGCCAATCCAGCAACCAGCGCGCCGCTTGTCCATGATCAGCGGCCGCAGGCTTCACGTCGACTTGATCTTGAATCGTCCCCCTCAAAGAAAACTGCGCGCGATCCTTGCCGATATCGTCAATCGAGCCGGCAAGCTTGCTCTCTCCAAAGGCATCGGAACCGGGAGCGACCGCGACTATCTCGAATTTGAGCGAATTGCTGCCCGCATTCAGCGTGAGAACGTTCAATTACTTGGCCGAGCTTCGATCATCGCGCCGCAGTTCGCCGGCGCTTGCGCTTGGCCGTCTTGGCGCCCTGTTTGCCGAGTGCAGTGCGAGTTTTAGAGGATAAATGCGCGATAGTTCGTTTGGATTTGGCCGCCGAGGCGGCTTTCTTGATATTGCGGCGCGCCGCTTTTCGTTGCGACTGGGTCATGTGTATTCCGAGTTAAGAGCGACGAACTGGAGACAATAGGCGCCATCATCAGAAACGGTCAGCCGTTCCGGGCGTTGAGACCACATCAGACTGGTCCTACAGACCACGAGCATCGATGAGAAGCTTCGAATTCCCGAGCTGCAGTTGCGCCACCGACAGGCCGACTGGAGCTTGGGAATCGGCAGCTCATCGGCGGCGCACTCGCCGCTGAACTGGGCTCGCCAACTTGCCGAGAGAGGCAAACTCAAGGCGTCATCGATGCACTTACAGTCGGTATGGATGTGCCCCGGATGGCACGTGGTCGGGCCGGCGCGAAACTCGCCCTATGAATTCATTCGGAGAAAGCCATGACCATGCTCGATAAGGTAATTGCTGCGGTGTCGCCTACGGAATCGCCGCAAGCGCGGCAAACCGCTCGCAGCCGAGCGCTGCAGATGTCCGGTTCCGATGACTGGCTATCAACGGTTCTAGCCCAACACCTCAGCATCGAGCGGGCGTTCGAGGCTGCCATGGCGGCGCCAAGCCCCGAGGGCCGCCACACGGCGCGAAGAAAACTGGGAGAGCTGTTGACGGCCCATACGATGGCCGAGGAAGCGGCGATTTATCCGGCACTCGCCCGAGCAGGCGAAAAGTCTCACGCAAGCAAAGCGTTCTCGGAGCAGGCCGATGCCAAGCTTGCTTTCGGCTTGCTGGAAGCTCTCGACCCGATGTCCCAGGAGTACATCGAAAAGCTCGAAGAACTGGACAAGGCGGTCCGCCACCACGTCTACGAAGAGGAAGGCAAGTGGTTTATTGATTTGAAACAAAGACTGCCTCAAACCGACCAAGATCGCCTCACGCAGCGCTTCCACGACGAATACAGTCGGTACAAGCCGACGAATGACGCTGCTACCGAACAAGTCGGTGGGCTGATCGCCGCAGCGAAGTTACAAACGCATTCCTCACACTGAGAGATCCCCTGCGACCCCAACGGCGGAGCCGATTGGCTCCGCCGATTTTGCGGCCTAACGATTTCCTTTTGAGTGTTCGCCGCCTTTGCGGCCGGCTTCACTCGCGCGCTCCGGATCGTCTGCGAAATTGCCGGAGCCGCCCCGTTGCTTTCCGCCGGCGCTATCCGACCCTCCTTGCTGTGTCTTATTGGGGTTCGAATCTGCCGTTCCCTGATGCGATTGCTGGCCGCCCTTGCGACCGGCCTCGCTTGCCTTGGCCGGGTCGTTCGCGAAATTGCCCGACCCGCCTTGCTGACTGCCGCTCTTTTCGTTCGTCATGATGCACCTCTTGAAGACTTTAGAAGAATTCACCTGCATATTTTTATTCCGTCGATCTAATGGAACCGCCGGGCTTTTGCGGCGAGTCGAGGTAGGAGGTTGCCGCCACGTGTCATCAAGTGACGCGCAAAATGGGCGCAGAGCTAACCTAAGTTAGCCGTCGGCTCGCATTGAATAAAGGATTAAGCGTCGTAAGGCCCGGGCGCGCCGACGCCGCCATCACCGTCCGAGCGCTGGCGAGCAATTCATCGAGGCCAGGGCTTGTCATCCGGCGCCCGGTGCTGTCAGTGCTTACGGGCCATCGCGACGATGCCCCGCTATTGGTTAGGCACCCAGCTCTCGATCGATGCGGGAGCGGCGCTTGGATTGACGAGGTCACTGCTGTTCCACCAAGGCAGGGACTCGCTCCAGGTATAGCCCTCACTCCAAGTGTATCCCTCGCTCCACGTGTAGCCTTGACTCCACGCGAAGGCCTGGGTCCAGGAATAGCCACCCGTCCACGCATAACCTTGCGACCAGCTGTAACCCTGAGTCGGATCAAAGTTTTGGTTCCAACTAAGACCCGCCCCCGGCAAAGCGCTTCCCCACACGCTTCCGGCCATGTTCATTAGATAGTACTTACCGTTGGCGTCACGATTCGCCGGGCCCCCAAAATGCGTGGTTCCGGCAACGTCCGCCGCGATGTTGAGACCCTGATTTGCGCATCCGGAGGCCTTGCTGGAGATGGCTGCCGGCGCATTTATGAGACCGGCGCCCTGCTGAAAAATGCTGTAGGCGGGCGCTCCGCCACTCGTGACCGCGACATGCGCCGACGCGATCAGCCGGCATTTGACCAAGTCCGGCGTGAGCGAGGGATTCGCCTGAAGCATCAGCGCAACCACGCCCGAGGTCACCGCCGCAGCTTGCGACGTTCCGGACATGACGAACAATGACTCGGAGGCGTTCATCGAGCCGGGATCGATGTTCGCAAGGTAACTCCCGTACCACATGGAGCCGAGCATATGACCGCCCGGCGCGACCAAGTCAGGCTTAACGAAGCCCTCGAATGTCGGCCCCGCAGAGGAGAAACTCGCAAGTCGATCGTCGGTCGGTACAAACGGGGTGAAATTGTCGGTCATCGCACCGGCCGTGATGACGTACGGCACGTTGCCGGGAACGCCGATCGTCATCGGTTGCGGTCCCGAATTGCCCGCCGATGCGACAACAACAATGCCCGCCTGCCAAGCGGCCATGACGGCCTGATCCAAGGGGTCATTCCAGTAGTTCGACTGCGGCGGTGCACCGAAGGAGAGATTTAAAACCCGGATGTTGTAGCGCTGCCGGTTGCTGACAATCCAGTTTATGCCGGCGATGACGTTAGCGTAGGAACCCCGTCCTGTGCCGTCGAATGCGCGGACGATGACCAGGTTGGCATTTGGAGCAACTCCAAACGAGGTGCCCAGCGAGGTCGTAGCCCCTCCCGCTGCAATCGAAGCCACATGCGTGCCGTGGCCGTAGGGGTCCGAACTGACCCGCTGGCCGCCGCCGGCGACCAGATCGAGGCTTGCCAGGATTCGGGGCGCGAAGTTCTGCGCGCCGCCGCTCCATATGCCCGTGTCGATTATCGCAATGCTTACCCCGCTGCCGGTGGTACCGGAGTACTGCAATTGCGTGGCGCCCACCAGTACGGGGTAGTTGGTGACGGTCTGACTCGGCGCGGAAGTCACGGATTCGCCGTCGCTGTAAACCGTCGATAGCGCACTCGTGACCAGACTTGCGTTCGATGCCGCGACGGATTTCGAAGAACTCTGCGCCGGCTTGCTGAAAGGCTCGACCGTCCGATCGTCATATAGGCGACCTCGAGTCAGACGTGCAACTCGTCCGGCCTGCTCTTTGGTCAGGCTCACCGCCACCGCACGAATGATGTCCAAGCGCGCGCAGACCAAGCCCCCTACTTTCCCCGCATCGTCAAACGCGGCCTGGGTATCTTGATCCTGCAGGATATAGCGATGAGCATTTGCATCGCGCCCGCTCGGACAAATTTCCCGGTGCGCCGGATCGTGATTTCGAAAAGTTGCGGGATGGCACAACAGCGGCCAGAGGACGCAAGTGCAAACAGCAAGGAGTTTTCGATTCATGTGTTTGTATCCTTCGTTTCCCGAGATTGATTAAACCCCGCGGAAGCTGTCTCCAATATCAGACGCTTTACTTAACGACTATTGGATTGTGAGAGCTGTGTCACGGAGAACTGTAGGCGGGCTTCTTATGACAGCAACGACTCGGCGCGGAGGATAAGGCGACATCAGCAGGCGCTTCGGAGCACGCGCGGGGTGCGAGGAGCAGGATATCTAGCCCCTGTCGCGGCGAGTTACGCGCGCAGCCCGCGCGACTGCACATCAACGCTGGCATTTAACAAAGTGCCGCCTTCGTTTTAAAGCCCGCGCGGGGCTTTCCCCGCGGTTGCCGCAGCCGCCATGAAGTTCTGCGCATCGTCCCAAGCCTCGTGACGCGCCGTGTTGTCGAATATGCACCACGATTCGACTGCGTCGGTGTTGGCGACCGAGTCCGCGAAGGCGGCGAGCCGCGTCTTCGAATATTTCGAGTAATAGATGTGCGGCGCGCCATGCCAGCGATAGTATGCCAGCCGCGTCGATCCTCCCGGTCCATCCGCACCTGCGCAGCGAGCGGGGTCGGCGGCAACCCGCGACACCTGCGCATCGCGCAGTTCGTTGTCCGCTTCCCTTGTAAACCAGCTGGGGTGTCGCGGCTCGCAAGCCACGGTAACCCTATCGATCCGTGGGACCGAGGCGAAGAAGGCGCGCACGGTATCAGAATCGAACTCCAACGCCGGCGGCAGCTGAACGAGGACGACGCCGAGCTTGGGCTGCAAGGCCATCGCATCTTCATAGAATTCCGCGACCTCTGCGGCGCATCGCGTCAAGCGACTTTCGTGCGTGATACTGCGTGGCATCTTAATCGAGAAACGAAATCGTTCGGGGACCTCGTCACGCCAACGCGCATACGTTGATTGCCGGTGTCGGCGGTGAAAGGACGAGTTGATTTCGACGCAGTCGAAGTGACGCGAATAGAATTTCAGATGGGTTTCGCTGGAATTTCGTTCAGGTCTTTTGGCGGGTGGGTTGCCCCATCCCGCAGTCCCCACATGCAGGTTCACTCTTCGCCACCACAATTGGCCTTGCGCCGACACGAGACGGCGCTGTTGGCATCGGGCTGACAGGCAATCGCGCGCTGTCTCATGCAAATGATGGAGCGACCTCTCGACGCAAAGCAGTGGCGTTGCCAGAAATTTCCCACAAAGCATGGAGCGTAACGATTTCGGCCGTTGACGCTAGACTCCAACGAAGACCCAACCGGGGAGAGGATCATGTTCTCAAGAAGTGCGGTTCGTGATGCGAGCGGGCGGGTGCAACGCAGCAGCTTGGCTGGGGATTCCAAGATGCCCGTGGATCAGACCCAATCCAAGCCTGCGGCTCCGGAGGCGGGCCCAGAGTCTGCCCAGACACCGATAAAGCATCCCGAGCCATCGGTCGATTCGCAACCGGAAATCCCGAAGGTGGGGAGCGCCGACGCGCCAGGCGGGTGAGGCACCACCTCTCATTCAAAGCTCAGGTTCGCCAACCGACAGATCACTCGACTGGATCTGCGAATGCAGCGCTGAAATAACCCCTAGCCCGATTTTCTCGCGGTGATGCTGCAGGCCGTAATCCAGGGGCACTGCGAGATGCTCGCGCACACTATCGAGAACTCCAGCGTAGCACCGCACGGCTGCATTCTCGCATCTGCTCACAAGAGGCCCGCGCAGATTGAGAAGGAAATTCATTTCTGCAATCATTCTTTTCCTCTCTCTGGACGACTGAGCCTTCGCTAGGAAGTTTTGCACCATTCGCTGCTCCATGGCCACTATTCGCGCGTCCCATGAGCCGCTCACGAGCGAAGCGGAACACAGGATGCGCGCCAATGAAATATTCGCCGGCAGCAGCGTACCCCCCAGCGCCGCAAGCCACTCCCCGCGCCCGCGAAACGCTCCGGCGCCCGGATGGCCTGTGAGAAACGCTAAAACGCGATTGGTGAGGCTGGCCGCCCCGAAGAACCTCGTCTTGGCCCGCAGCTTCTCGTCCCAGCCTTGATATAAAAGCGCCCGCACCGAAAACTGCCCCGCCATGCCGGCGGAGTCGATACACTGCGTAAGTTCAGCCAGCACAACTTTCGGGTGAGGGCCTAGACCCTCGGCCGATCAGTCCGCTCCCGTTTCGACTTGGGTTCCTCATTCTTGCCCGTGCCGGGTTCCGCCATGCCGCGGTGCATTTCAGCGAGAGCCGAATCAGGTGCAACATGCGACATAGCAGCGCGCATCTTGTTGGCAAATCCGGCCACCACCTCGAGCTCGCCTTTCATCATTGCTTCGAAGCCAATTTTTGCGACCGCCGCGGCGCTCATCTTTTCCGACGTCCCAACCTTCGTATCCATCATGTCAGCGCGTTCGAAGAAATCGGTTTCGGTCGCACCGGGCATGAGGCAGGTTACCGTCACGCCGGAGTCCTTCAGCTCATTGTTCAGTGCCACAGAGAACGAATCGAGAAAAGCTTTAGAGCCGTTATATACGGCTTGAAACGTTCCCGGCATCAGGCCTGCGATAGATCCGGTGATCAGGATCCGTCCTTTGCCTTGCGAACGCATGTCGTTCGCGACGGCGTAGATCAGTCGGACCGTACCGTCGATATTGGTGTGGATGACCTTCATTGCCTCATTGAGGTCTTGATCAAGAAACGCGCGACCCAGGCCGCGCCCGGCGTTGGCAAGCAATGCGTCCACCGGGCGTCCTGCTTCCTGAATGGTGCGCACTAGGGCCTCGATGCCCTCTGACGTGGACAGATCGCACTGCACCGGCGTGCAGGATACGCCTCGACCATTGAGTTCCTGCGCCGCCTCCGCGATTAACGGCTCGTCGGCGGCGATGATGAGATCGAAGTTATGCGCCGCACACTGGCGCGCGAGCTCGAGGCCGATGCCGGTCGAACTTCCGGTTACCACGGCGAGCGGGCGAGGGATAGCATTCATAAAAGCTCCTAATCCGAATGAAATGACACACTCAGTCCGCGTAGCAGATGCGCTCTGAGGTCCCGCGTCCAGCTGCGATATTAGGCATCCCTTGCAGGCGCTCTCCGACTCTCGACGGAAGGCGCTGACATAATCAGTCTCCCCATTCGCCCTTGCGCAGACTTTCGTAGGCGAACAGCATTTACCCATCATGCTCGATGAGACCGCCCATGAATGAATCCGCAGCGAATGGCACCCCGAGCGATGCGCCGATGAGTGCCGCCAAGAAACCCCATCCAGAGCTTCTGGAAGGCGAAATGCTGGACGCGCGCAAGGGCGACGTGCTAGTCGGACGCAGCGTCACCATAAACAGGCCGCGGCGGGAGCTGTATGAGTTCTGGCGCAACTTCGCCAATTTGCCGCGCTTCATGCACAACATCCGACGCGTCGTGGTCGAGGACGACACACGCTCACATTGGACGGTTGCAGCGCCCGCCGGCAAGACGGTGGAATGGGACTCCCGGCTGACGATGGATGAGCCCGGGCACCTCATTGCATGGAGCTCCGAGGAGGGGGCGAGCCTACGGAACAGCGGGCGGGTGGAATTTCGCGATTCTCCCGAGGGCCGCGGCACCGTCGTCACCGTGACCTTGGTGTACGACGCCCCGGGCGGTGCCCTCGGGCAAGCCATCGCCAAATTGTTCCATCGTGAGCCGAAAATTCAGGCTCGGCAGGACCTGCGTCGATTCAAGCAGCTCATGGAAACCGGAGAGGTTTCGACGGCTGCGCCGCCTGATGCGGCGCCGCGGGCCTGATTAAAGCGGATTTATTCAAAAGGGGAATTCCATGCGCGCACTCACTTGGCACGGTAAGCATGATGTTCGCGTGGACACCGTTCCCGATCCGAAGATCGTGAATCCGCGCGACGCCATCATCAAGATCACTTCCACCGCAATATGCGGGTCCGATCTGCACTTGTACGATCATACGATCCCCACCATGAAGGCCGGCGATGTGCTCGGCCACGAGTTCATGGGCGAAGTGATGGAAGTCGGCCCTGGCAATTCCAAGCTCAAGGTTGGCCAGCGCGTGGTCGTTCCGTTCGTGATCGCCTGCGGACAGTGTTTCTTCTGCGAACAGCAACAGTTCGCAGCCTGCGACAATTCAAATCCGGCCGAAACCGCCGACATGTCCGAGTTGCTCTATGGCTACCCGATGACGGGTGCTTTCGGCTACTCGCACTTGACGGGCGGCTACGCCGGAGGCCAGGCCGAATACGTGCGCGTGCCTTTCTCGGACGTGGGGCCCATCGTCGTACCCGAGGGAATCGATGACGACAAGGTGCTCTTCCTGTCGGATATCCTGCCCACCGGCTGGATGGCGGCCAAGAACTGCGAGATTCAGCCTCACGAAGTAGTGGCCGTGTGGGGTTGCGGTCCCGTGGGACTCTTCGCCATCCAAAGCGCATTCGTGCTCGGCGCCGAGCGCGTGATCGCCGTCGATCACCACTCCCACCGCCTGGAACTTGCCAGATCGCTGGGTGCCGAGGTCATCAATTTCGAAGCTACCAACGTGCGCGAAGCGTTGGTTGAAATGACAGGCGGCATCGGTCCCGACGCATGCATCGATGCAGTCGGCATGGAGAGCCACGGATTCACTGCGGACAGCGTGATGGACAAGGTAAAAGCGGCGGTGAAGCTCGTGACGGATCAGACGCATGGCTTGCGGCAGGTCATCGTGGCTTGCCGCAAGGGCGGCCGGATCTCGATTCCAGGGGTCTACGGCGGCGTGACGGACAAATTCCCCATCGGCGCCTTGATGGAAAAAGGGCTTTCGGTGAAAAGCGGACAAACCCATGTGCAGAAATATATGCCGGAGCTGCTTCAACTGATTGTCGAGGGCAAACTGGATACGACCTTCCTGATCTCTCACCGCTTGAGCCTGGAGGAGGCGCCGCAGGGGTACAAGATGTTCAAGGAACGGCAAAACGAAGTCACCAAAGTGGTGTTGAAGCCGCAGATGCCGGTGCGTCACTGACCCAAGCTTGCGGGTGTTCTCCCCCTTTGACCGATCAGATGTCCAACTCAATTCTCCAGGATCTATGGGCCCTCATCAATGAGGCAGACGAGCTCATCGGTAAGCTTCAAACAGCCAGCCCCCAGTTGCAAAACGCGGGAAGGAATATGGCTGTGACAGTGGCCAATCTCAAAAATATTCTGCGCACCGGCGATCCGGTGCCGGTCGGCTCGAAGAAACATAAGCTTCGGGACGAGTCCCGCGTTTGATTCTTGCTGCCAATATGAAGTCGGCCGGTATTTCGAGGCCGAACGTGCCTCGTTTACTCAACCGGCAGAAGCGGCACGTGATAGGCCGTGAGAATATCATCGATGGCCTCGCGCTTTCGCGATAGAGCCGCATTAATCTCGCCGAGCAGGGCCGCGTCGCCGCGGCGCACACCCATGGCAATGTCGAAGCTCATCGGCCACGGCCCCTCGCCACTGGGCAACACATTCTCGATCCGCAACGGTATGCGTGATTGGGCCGCGAAGTAGCCCGCCTGCGGGCCCCAGACGATGGCCACGTCGATGCTCCCTTGCTCGACGCTCCTCACGATTTCATCCGTGGGATTGTTCTCGGCATAGTTGCCGTAAAGCATATAGCCGCGTACGTTTTCGATCAGCCCGCGGCGCGCGATGGCGTGCGCCGGGGGCGTATTGGAGGCGTTATTGCCGATCATTTGAACGCCGATGGTGAGCTTCCTGAGCTTTTCATCGTCCAGAGTCAGGTGCCCGAGACCCCGATCGGCGCGGCTGACGAAGACATAGGTCGAGCGATAATATGGGACGCTCGCTGCGACCCGCTCGAGCATGGCCGGAACGCCGGGCCAGAGGTCGCATTTCGAGGCATTCAAGGTATTGCGCACGAAGCCACGGCGCTGCGCCCACCAAAGATAGTTCAGTCGTACGTGCATATCGCGCGCGATCAACTCTACTATTTTGTTTTCGAACCCCTGCCCCGCCTGGTTGGAGAACGGCATATTGTTCGGATCCGCGCATACCGTGAGCTCACTGCGGCCTTGCGCGAGGCCGGCCCACAAAAAGAAAGTGCCCACTAAGAATAGGCGCTTCAATTGGGGCCCTTCGTGGTCGTTGTGAAGTCGTTGGTGGTCTCCGGGGGCAGCGTCCAACCGTTGTGTTGATCGGCGGCGGGCGGCACGGGAGCCGGTGACTGCGAAGGCGTATTGCCGGTCTCGGCGGCGATGGTTTGCGGCAGGGACATGGAACGCACGTAGGCTGCGATCTGCCATATCTGTTGATCCGGTATCTTGCCGCCCCACGCAGGCATGCCGTTGGGCCGGCCTTCCACGATGGAGGCGTGAATCTGCTCCAACCGCCCGCCGTAGATCCACTCGTCATCCATGAGCGAAGGGCCCATGCCGCCGCCGCCATTCGAATGACATCCGGCACAGTTGAACTGGCCGAAGAGGATGCGGCCGGTGTTCACGGCGGCAGCGTTGTTGTAATAGTCCTGCGCGCGGGGGTCGTTCTCGATCGCGCTTTGATCGCGACCCGGCGACAGCGCGGAGACCACGGGCGTTGGCTGGCTCGACTGCTCGGCAGGCAGGGCGGGTCTCGGACCGGGGCTGCAGCCGCCGAGCAGCGCGATGAGCAGACCGCAGCTAGTGTGGAAGCGCAAATACATAAAGAGTGCCTCCGGCGGTAGTGTATTTCGGCAGGTCGGACATGACGTTGACCATGCCGAGTGCGGCTGAACCGTCGCGCGGGTCGACGGGGCCCGATACCACGGCGCCCGACCAGCCGCCGACGCCCGAGAGTACCGCGATGTATTGATGGCCATCCGGACCGCGATAGCTAATCGGTTGGCTGATCACTCCGCTATCGACCTTGTATTGCCACGCCGGCGCGCCGCTCTTAGCGTCCACGGCCTTGAACCAGCCGTCCATGGTGCCGTAGAAGACAAGATCCCCCGCGGTGGCGACCGTGCCCGACCAAACGGGGAAATTCTCCTTGACCGTCCAGACGGGTTTCCGCTCGACCGGATCCCAAGCGGTGAGTTCTCCGCGGTGGCCGCCCGGGCCGGGCTTCATGTGCACCTGAGCACCCACATAAGGTGTGCCCGAGATGTAGCTCACCTCCATGTCCATCCAGTCCATGCACATGTTCTCGTGGGGGATATAGATCAGCCCGGTCTGTGGACTGAAGCTGGAGGGTTCCCAATCCTTCGAGCCTGACGCGGTGGGACAGATGTCGCGCACAGTCTGGCCGAGCTTGGTCTGCTTGTCGGGATTTATGATGGGTCGCCCGGTCTTAAGATCGATGCCACGAGAAGTATTGGTTGGTCCGAAAGGATCCGCCGACAGCACCTCGCCGTTGGTTCGATCAATCACATACACGTAGCCATTGCGATCCGGATGGACCAGCACCTTGTGCATGGTCCCTCCGAAGGGCATGTCGAGCAGGATCTGTTCGTTGATGCCGTCGTAGTCGTGCTCATCGTGCGGGGAAAACCCGTAGAACCAGTGCGCATCGCCGCTCTTGGGGTCCCGCGCGAAAATGCCGGCGGTCCACTTGTTGTCCCCGGGTCGCTGCTCGGCATTCCATGGGCCGGGATTGGCGGTGCCGTGATAAATCGTGCCGAGTTCGGCATCGTAGGTAATCCATCCCCAGACCGTTCCGCCGCCGATCTTCCAGGCCTGCGGGGGCCAGGTGCTCACGCCAAGGTCTTTGCCGCGGTCGCTGGCATAGTACGGCTTGAAATCTGCGCCGATGAGCACATCGGCGTCGGGACCGGTGTTGTAGGCACGCCAGAGTTGTTTGCCGCTGGCTTCATCGAGCGCGATGATCCAGCCCCGCACTCCCATTTCGCCGCCGGAATCGCCGACGTACACCTTGCCGTCCGCCACCGTCGGCGCCATGGTGATGGTCTCCCCCTTGTTGACGTCGCCCAGTTCAGTGCGCCACACCGCCTTGCCAGTTTTGACGTCGATTGCGATCACCTGGCCGTCCAGAGTGGCAAAAATATACATGCCCCGATCGACGCTGCCGCCGCGGTTCACCACATCGCAACAGGCGATGCCCTGGCTCGCGGGCACCGGCTTCGGCGCAAACTTCCATTTGAGAGGTGCGCCGGGTTTGGTGAGATCCAGCGCGTATACGTAGTTAGGATACGCAGTCACCACGTACATGGTGTTGTCGGCGACGATGGGTGCGGCTTCCTGTCCCTTATTCACGGCGAGGGAAAAACTGAAGACCGGCTGCAGATTCTTCACCGTGCTCGGGTTAAGTTCCTTGAGGGTCGAGAAACGCGTCGAAGCGTAGTTCTTGGAAGGCATGGTCCATTGACCGTCGTCTTGTGGCGCGTTCGCGGCACTGGCCGCAGTATGGCCGGTCTGCGGCGAGGGCGGCGCCAGGGCGTGTCCGATATCTTCGCGCTTGAACACTTCGCTGTCCGGAACCGGCGCAGGCATGGTTTGCGCCCATGCATGGGCGCAAAGAAATACAAACGCAAAGATGACTCGGCTGCTCATGATGTCATTCCACTCGGTACAAATAGTCGGCGATCAGTCGTGCTTGCTCGTGACTCAAGCCCATTTCCGGCATCGCGTCGCCCGGAAGCAGGGACTGCGGGTGTTCGATCCAGCGGGTCAGCATCTCAGGTGTGTTGACGAAGTGGCCGGCGATCACTTGCTGGCGCGAAATCTCGGCGAGCGAAGGTCCGACACGGCCTTGCGCGGAGTCGATACCCGGCACTCGATGGCAGGCGCCGCAACGTTGCGCGATCAAGTCGCGCGCCTGGCGAGCGGCCGCCTCATCGGCAAATGGCGTGCCGTGACCGTCACAGGAGGCCAGACACATAAGCATGGCAAGCAAGGTCAGCCGGCGCATCGCGGCAGCACCACGAATGCGACCGCGGTGAGCACGGTCGCCAACGCAAATCCCAGCCCGAGGCAGACGCCCCAGAACGCCAAAAATCGTGTGTAGCGGGCTTCGGCTTTCGTCGCATGGGCTTGAGCTGCTTCGCTCTCATCCAGCCCCCGACGATAGGCACTCCATGCGACGAGCGCGGCCAGGAGCGCAATGGCCACTGCGATTCCCATCAGCACCACCATGGCGATGAAACTCCAATCCGTGCCGCCCGCAAGGAAAGCGCGGCGTTCGCCAGCATGAAAGCAAGGCTGGCTCGCCAGCGCGAATCCTGCATTTAACTGTAAAAACCACGCCAGCGGGCCGCCGAACAACCTGAAGAATCGTTCCCAGAGCCGCCCACCATGCTGATCCGCGGGCGGACGATGAGTGGTGTGCAGTTCCGAAATCATCGGCCAAATCCGAGGTAGGGGCTGAGGTAATAGGTCGCGAACACAAACAGCCACACCGCATCCACGAAATGCCAGTACAGCACGCCGGCCGAAACCACGAGGCGTCGGCGCGGACTGAAGTAATCGAGCGCCGTCCAGAGAAAGATCGCCGCCAGAATGAACAAGCCGACGACTACGTGGCCGAGGTGAAAGCCCGTGGTGACGAAATAGATCGACGCGTAGCTTGAGGTTCCGAGCCCATAACTCTTCGCATGCCACTCCAGGAGCTGCACGCCGGCAAAAACCAACCCCATGAGGAAAGCGAGGCCGAATCCGAAGAGCGCCCGGCCGCGGCGACGTTCGAGGATGCCCTGTTCACCGAACCAGGCCACCGCGCTTGAGGCGAGCAGCAGTAAGGTGTTCGGCAATGCCAGTTTCAGCGAGGGGCTTGGCTCCAGGAGCCAGCCGCGATCATTGGTTGCACCGAGATAAAAATAGGAGAACAACAGGTACGAAAACAGCGCCGCCTCGCTCGCAATCAAGGTCCCGGCGCCCCACCAGCCGATGCCATGCCGGCGTATGGGCCCCACCGGCATATCCTTGGGTACGGCGATCACTACCTCAGACATGAGCCGCCTCCGCCTCACGCTCGCGCAGATCGCGTCGCGGCCAGAGCCACATGAATAGGGCCACCGTAAGCACGACTCCGCCGAGGGCCGTCAGGGTCCATGACTTGAGCAGCAGCCCCACAAACAGGCCACTGAGACCGAGCGCCAGTACCAGAGGTGCGACGCTGTCTTGCGGCATTTCCAGGATCATGTCGGGCCCCGCATCGAGCGCCGAGGTGGCGATCGTCTCCTTGCCCTGGTCCAACAACAGGCCGCGATCGAGCGATGAACGCTTGGAACTCTCGTCGAGTCGCCCCTCCCACAAAGGATGCCGCGAGGCCACGGTGGGGATCACGGCGAAGTTATAGGGCGGCGGCGGCGAGGGCAACGACCACTCGAGCGTCGGCGCATCCCAGGGATTGGCGCCCGCCGTCGCTTTTCCTTTGAGGCTCTTGGCCACATTGATGAAGAGCAGAAGGATGCCGAGCGCAAAGATCACGCTGCCGACGGAGGTGAGAAGGTTGAGCGCGTGCCAGCCAGGATAGTCATTGTACGTGTAGACGCGCCGCGGCATGCCAAGCAGCCCCGTCAAGTGCATGGGCAGGAAGGCGATATTGAAGCCGGCGAACATGATCCAAAAATTCCATCGTCCCAATCGCTCATCCAGCATCCGGCCGGTCATCTTGGGGAACCAGAAATATACGGCCCCGGCCACGGGAAACACGTTGATGCCAATCAGCACGTAGTGCAGATGCGCCACGACGAAGTACGTGTCGGTCAATTGCCAGTCGACCGGCACGCTGGCGGTCATGAAGCCCGACACGCCGCCGATCACGAACAAGATGATCATGGAGGCGAAGAACAGAAACGCGGTCGTGATCACCGGACGCCCCAACCAGATGGTCGCAAGCCAGGCGAAAACGGCGACAGCCGAGGGAATCGTGATGGCGATGGAGGCACCCGAAAAGAAGGCGAGGCCGAGGCCCGGCAACCCCGTGGCGAACATGTGATGAACCCAGACGCCGAACCCCAAGATCATGGTGGCCACAGTGGAGAGCGCCACCAGCGAATAGCTGGCGAGCGGCCGCCGACAAAACACCGGCAGGCCATCCGACACCATGCCCATGGCCGGAAGCACGATGGCGTAGACCCATGGATGTCCAAAAATCCAAAACAGATGCTGCCAGAGAAGCGCCTGCCCGCCGCCGGCGGTATCGAAGAAGTGCGTGCCGAACTGCCGGTCCATCCACAACAAGAAGAACGCGAGGCTCACGGCGGGGATCACCACCAGATTGGCGACGCTCGCGGTGAGGGTGCCCCAAATCAGGATGGGCATGCGATCGATCGACATGCCCGGTGCACGGGTACGAAATGCCGTGACGATGAAGTTCGCCGCGCCCACGGTGACCGAGATTCCGAGGAATACCATGCCGAGCGCGTAAAAATCCTCGTTCAGTCCCGGGTTGAAGGCCTTCGAGGCGTAGGGTACGTAATTGAACCAGCCGTCGTTCGGGCCGTTGCCGGTCAAAAACCCCGCGTACAAAAATAACCCGCTCGCCAGATAGATCCAGTAGCTGAGCGCGTTCAAACGGGGAAAGGCCATGTCGCGGCTGCCGAGGAGCAGCGGCCAGAGATAGTTCGAAAATCCCGACAGGATCGGCGAGGCATAGAGAAAGATCATGGTCATGCCGTGGGTCGAGAACAGCTGATCATATTGCTCGGGCGTGAGCAAAGTGCGATTTGGGCCCGCGAGCTGCATCCGCATAACCAGTGCTTCAAGACCCCCCAAAGCGAGGAACACGAAAGCGGTGACGATGTAGCGGATGCCAATCTCTTTGTGATCGACTGAACCCAAGAACCCCCAAACTCCCTCGGGCCTCTCCCAATGACGATACAGCTTGCCTTGGTGCTCGACCGAATCGATGCCGACGCGCGGCGTGCGGAAGTCGGCGGCTTTCACTTCAAGGTCTCCAGATAGGCCAGTGCATCCTGCAGCTCGGCCGCGGATAGATATTGGTTCGGCATTTGCGAGCCCGGTTTAAGCTCTTGCGGGGCTTCGACCCAACCGGCGAGATTCCCGGCATTATTGGCCAGCGTACCGGCGCCCAGCGTGCGACGGCTCATGAGGTGGGTGAGGTCCGGACCCATGACCGCTCCCGCATCGGTGCCCCGAATCTGATGGCACAAGCCGCAGCGAAACTGCACTAGCGCAAGCCCGCGCGTCTGCTGCTCAGTCGTCGGGCCCTGCGCCGGCTTCAGTTGCGCCGCGGTCCAGGCCGCAAAATCCTGCGGGGTATCCGCCACCACCTCGAACTGCATGTGGGCATGCTGATAGCCGCAGTATTCGCTGCATTGGCCGAGATATCGGCCCGGCGAATCGGCCTCGAACCAGCTTTGATTGACTTGTCCGGGTATGACATCGGTCTTTCCCGTCAGCTTCGGAACCCAGAAGCTGTGAATCACGTCGGCGGCGTGGAGTCGCACCAACACCGGCTGCCCCACCGGAATGTGGATCTCGTTGGCGGTCTGGAAGGAGTTCGCAGGTCCGTTGCCGTTGTAACGGACGTCCCACCACCACTGCCGCGCCGTGACATCGAGCACCAATGCGGGATGCACCGGCGGCCCTGCCACCGCCGCGAGAACAAACATGGTCCAGACCAGCGCCACGCTCAGCGGCACAGCTGAAACGATCAGCCCCACCCGGATCCATTGCACCCCGTTGCCGTCATGCGTCAACGGGACCCGCACAAGATCCTCAGCGCCTCGCACTTTGCGCCGTTGGATGCCGAGCCAAAGCAAAATGCCAATCACCAAGCAGACGACGATCGAGACGAGCAGCATGAACCAGGTCAAGGGCAAAATGCTGTGTGCTCGTGTGCCGGCGGCATTCAAGTAGCCGAGCGGCGAAGCGTTCATGCGGCTCGCGCCCCTTCCAGAGCTTCGAACAAGCGCGTCAATGTACGCCCGATGGCCCAGAGGAAAAACGCAATGCCTGGCACCCACATGACGACGCCGCCTAGTTGCTGGTCCTGCAGCGGAGTCAGCCCCCACGGCCAGGTCGTGGTGAGGTGCCATGCAAACAGAGGATGCTCCGCAAATGTGAGCACGGCGCCAAGCAAGCCCATCTGGACGGAAGTCGCGGCGCCTGCTGCCAGAGTGCCTATGGTCTGCTCGGGGGCATGATGCAATAGGCACTTCCAGAGCCAAATAGCGGCGCCGAACAGTGAGATATGCATGGACCAGTAGATGCCGACCGAGGTGAAGGTGGCATCATAAGGAGTAGGCATGTGCCAGAACCAGAGCGCCAGGAAGAAAAGCATCGCACTCGTCCAAAGCTCAAAACCTGAGCCAGCACGACGCCCCGGCATGGCCCATGCGAGAAAAGGTGCCGCGACCAATATAAGCAGCATGTGCTGCGAGACCCTGGCGGCAAATAGCGAAACGGATAACGCGCAGAGCGGCGAGACCAGCGCTACGGCGGCAATCAGCCAGCCGGCGCCCGCGGCGAGCCGTTTGCGGCCATCATGCAACAGCCACAAATGGGCGACGCATGCCAAGATCAATATGACGATCAGGACAGGATCGAGATTGAAGCGGGTCCAAAGCTCCGCAGGCAATGGCGGCGTCCCGCAGTAGGGCGCCGGCCTCATAGTCGTGCGCCCATGGCTAGTGCGTCTGTTGGAACGCCTGGACCGCGGCCTCCGCCACCTTCAAATCCTGATCGACAGTGCCACCGCTCGCCCCAACCGCTCCCAAGACTTCCTTCCCCTGCTTTACGGGTGCGCCGCCGCCGAAGATGACCACACGCTCGTGATTGGTGTTTTGAATACCGAATAATGGCTTCCCGGACTGCGCCATCTTGGCGAGATCTTCAGTGGCCATGTCAAAGGCTCGAGCGGTCCAAGCCTTGTGAATAGCAATGTCGACGCTACCGAGCCAGGCGCCGTCCATACGTGCATGGGCTATAAGGCCGCCGCCGGCATCCACCACGGCAATGTTGTAGGGAATTCCGAGCTCCTGCGCTTTCTTTTCGCCCGCCGCAATGATGGTCCGAGCGTCCTGAAGAGTAAGCGATGAAACTTGGCGCGGCATGTGGGTTTTCCTCAGTCTTTTTTTTGATGGCGTGACTCGATTTCGTCAACCTAGCGCCGTCGTGGGCAGGAAAATGTCCGCTTCTTACCCGGCTTTTCGTAGTCTTTACACCGACATTTTGAGGAGCTGCATTAGCTTTATGCCTTGGAAGCGGTGCATCAGTTCCGGCGATTTGCGTGCGCTCGAAAATCGCATCGGCTTTTTGATGCTATTGGATTGGCTCGATGGCTTAGGCCGTTGAGAGCGGAAGTAAATCCGATCTCATTTGCCGCCACAAAGTGATTGTCAGCGTTTGATCTTCCAGCTACGGTGACTCGTCATGACTTCCATGCACTGCACCCCGGGCCATCGGTCGCGTGAATCAAGCAAACGTAGTTAAAATACGCGGCGCTCGCGAACACAACCTGAAAAATGTCAGCGTCGATGTGCCCCGCGATTGCTTCGTGGCATTCAGCGGCATTTCGGGCTCGGGCAAGTCGTCGCTCGCCTTCGGTACGATTTATGCCGAGGCGCAACGTCGCTACTTTGAATCCGTCAGCCCGTACGCGCGCCGATTAATCGATCAACTGGCAGTGCCCGACGTCGACTCGATCGAGGGTCTGCCGCCGGCAATTGCCTTGCAGCAACAGCGCGGCGCCAGCAACCCTCGCTCCACGGTCGGCAGCGTCAGCACGCTGTCGCATCTTTTACGCATGCTTTTTTCCCGGGCCGGAGACTACCCGCGCGGCTTGGCGCTGCTCTATGCCGAGGATTTTTCGCCGAACACGCCGCAGGGGGCCTGTCCGAATTGTCACGGGCTCGGTCAGCTGTACGATGTGAGCGAACAGTCCATGGTGCCCAATGACCGGCTGAGCATTCGCGAACGTGCGATTGCTGCGTGGCCTCCCGCGTGGCATGGCCAGAATTTGCGCGACATCCTGGTCAGTCTGGGATACGACGTGGACGTGCCGTGGCATCGACTTCCCAAGAAGCAACGCGATTGGATTTTGTACACAGAAGAGCAGCCACGAGTTCCCGTGTACGCCGGTTACTCGCCCGCCGAGACTCGCCGGGCGCTCAAGCGAAAAGAGGAACCCAGTTATCTTGGCACCTTCACCGGGGTACGCAAGTATGTCCTCGAGACATACCGCGGTACCCACAGCGCGGTGATGAAAAAGCGGGTGACGCGCTTTCTGAGCGCGATGCCCTGCCCCGTGTGCCACGGCAAACGGCTCAAGCCCGAGGCGCTGCGCGTGCGGTTCGGGGGCGAGGACATCGCCGCACTGTCGCACGTACCCTTGAGCGAACTTTCACGGCGGCTGTCGGAATCGAATCTTACGCATCTATCCGATGAACGGCGTGTCGCGGCCGAGCGGCTCATACGTAACCTCGTGCAGCGGATCGGCACTCTGGACAAGCTCGGGCTCGGATACTTGTTTCTCGACAGAACCGCGCCGACCCTGTCGCCGGGCGAATCGCAACGGCTGAGGATGGCGACGCAGATGTCCTCGAACCTGTTCGGCGTGGTCTATGTGTTGGATGAACCCTCGGCGGGATTGCACCCGGCGGATACCGAGGCGCTGCTCGAAGCCTTGCAAGTGCTTCGCAGCCATGGCAACTCATTGTTCGTGATCGAACACGATCTCGACATTCTGCGCCGTGCCGACTGGCTGATCGATGTGGGGCCGGGGGCCGGCGAGGAAGGCGGTGAAATCCTTTACAGCGGACCTCCACAAAATGTGCGCAAGGTCGCCGGCTCAGCCACCGGGCAATATCTATTCAAGAAGCCGCCGATAATCGCAGACGACCCGCGACCCGCCACCGGTTGGCTTAAACTCCGAAAGGTCACCCGCAATAACCTGTCGGCTCTTGATGTCGACATTCCTCTCGGGGTCTTCGCAGTGGTCAGCGGCGTATCCGGCGCCGGAAAGTCCAGTCTGCTTCACGCGCTGATCGATTTGCTGCACGACCGGGTTGCCCGCGAGCGGGCGGCAACCGAGGCTGGACAGGCTGAGGAACTCCCGCCTCTGTCAGGAACAGCGCCGCAAAGTTCCGGCGAGCTGCATGCGGGCGGCGAAAACGTAACTCGCGTCGTATCGATCGACCAGCGCCCGATTGGTCGCACGCCGCGATCGAATCTTGCCACCTATACGGGACTGTTCGACGAAGTCCGCCGCCTCTTCGCCGCGACGCCGGTGGCGAAAGCGCATCGATTCGGCGCGGGTAGATTTTCGTTCAACGTATCCGGCGGGCGCTGCCCGCGCTGCGAAGGCGAAGGGTTCGTGAGCGTGGAACTGCTTTTCATGCCCAGCGTCTATTCGCCGTGCCCCGTGTGCCACGGCGCCCGCTACAACGAGGCGACCCTGCAGGCAAAGTTACGCGGCAAGAACATTGCGGAAGTGCTGGGCCTCTCTGTGCGTCAGGCTCTCGAGTTTTTCGCTGCCGAGCCTTCGGTGCAACGGCCGTTGAAGCTCTTGAACGCAATCGGCCTCGGCTACTTGCGCCTGGGACAACCGGCAACCGAACTCTCCGGGGGTGAGGCACAGCGCATCAAACTCGCGACAGAACTGCAACGCGTTCCGCGCGGCGCAACGCTCTACGTCATCGATGAGCCCACCATCGGCCTCCACGCGGCCGATATCGATCTGCTGCTGCTGCAACTGAATGCGCTGGTTCACGCCGGCAATTCGGTGCTGGTGGCCGAACACGACACCCGGATCCTTGCCCAGGCCGATTGGGTCATCGATCTCGGCCCGGGAGCAGGAAATCTGGGTGGCCGGATCGTGGCCGCAGGAACTCCCGCCATGCTCGCGGAGAATGCATCCAGCAAGACAGGAATCCACCTGGCAAAGAGCTGCGGTCGTGACACGCAATCCGCTTAGAGTGATATACCAGACCTTCTCGACGGGCAGGCAACTAAGCGCTTCTGCTTTGCGGCTCATTTTGAGCGACACGCTGACACGCGAATCAGCATCATGAGCGATGCCTCTCCCCACGGTATGCTGTGTCATAGCACCATGTTGTTGCGAAACGCTTCATCGTTTTTGATCTGGATTCGTCGTTTCGGCGTGCGCGCCGGCCTGCTTGTCGTGGCGACGTGCGCCTTGACCATGCAAAACCATGCATGGGCTGAAAATGAGTCAAGCGAGCGGACGCAACTCGCCATTGGCTACAGCCTGCTTTATCAGGAGGCGGACGGGATCCCAAAGCTAAAGTGGCTGCTCGCCTTCAAAGAAAAGAGCTCCGAGATGAGCCATCTCGTCAAGGAGCTTCTCGGCTTCTACGGCCGGCTGACCGATCGCATGCAAACGCTCTCCAAGCAATTCCCGGCAGTGCGCCTGGACGAGCACACCATGCCCGATATTGAGGCCGAGGAACGCAAAGAATTGGGTTCCGATCAAGCCAAGGATTTCGCGCCGGTCGTCGGAAAATCCGGTGTCGATTTCGAGCGCGAGGCCCTATTGATGTTTTACGACGCGCTCAATGAGCAGAGGCACTTGGTCGGCGTCATGATGAAAAAGGAAACCGAGCCTGCGCTCCGCGAGTTCCTAGCACAGACCAAGGCGCAGTTGGACGATCGTTACTCCAAGGTTGGCTCGCTGCTCAATCGAAAGTATTTCACGCATCGCTAAAACGAGTTCAGCGATTTGATACGCACCATGCGCGCTCGTGCGCAGTTCGCTCCAAATCACATCTATTCTCGATTGAACACGAGAGCGCTCTTGGGCCGAATTCTGACCCGCCAAACGCTCGGTTATCGTCAGAGTTTTAAGATCTTGGGAGACTTCAAAACGCCGGTCGCCCGTGATCTTGCCTTTGAGTTTGTCGGTGACCTCGACACTTCGCGTGTCCACACGGCGCGCCGAATGTGAGGTGCCATCATTTCCCCCGTCAAGATCGGGGCCGGGATGATCATTTCCATCCAACTTGAACTTCTTGGCAGTTGGCTCATCGGAACGTTTGAATGAAATGCCGTCGCCTTCGTAAGGCGCCACTTGCAGCTCGATGCCGGCTCTTACTTTGGCGCTCTCGCTGTCCCAGGTGCCCACAAAACCCGAACTTCCCGCCGTCCTTTCATACGAGTAAGGCAGAAATAGTGTCGAACCGTTGGGCAAAGGTTGCGAAAACAATGTCATCCCGTCGGGCAAGTATTGAGTGAAGGCGTCATTCAAGATCTTGCCGTCCTGCGAGAGCGTCCATTGCGCTTTGAGAAGTATGCGGCCCTTCATCTTGCGAACGACTTCCCATTCGTTCAAACCTTTATTGCTGATGGACAACGTGGTTCCGCTCAGAGCGGGCTGATCACTCCCGTCGGCCACGACGGTGTCCACTTGGTCGGGACCTAAGGTAATGGCGTACCTGTTTGCTCCCGCTTCCTCCACTTTCATTTCGTCGTTGAGCTTGCTTTTTGATGAATCCACCATCCATTTGCCGGCAAACGGATCGTTCGCCGCCCAAACGGTGCTCGTCAGGCAGGAGGCCAGTAGCAACGGGACTATGCGGTTCAACATTTACTTTCCCCAGATCGCGTTCGATTTTGGTTCTTCTGCCCTGTTCGCACGACGATTCTGCGGCGAACGGGCCTCACACATCTTTATATGCTTTTACCGGCTGCGATTCATCCGGCCAAGAACTGTCGGTGTAGACATCCACCACGCGAAGCCTGCTCCGATTTGACATGGTCAGGCGCATGGTTCGTCCCTCCCCGCGTCTCCCTCCCTTGGGCCGGCCGCCAGAATGGCCCGTTCGCAATCCTCGATACGCAAGCAACCGCACTGAAAGCTGGATTTCAAAACCAGCCGCATGCGTGCGATTTGCGTCATCAACAAGTCCAATTCTTCGATCTTTTGTGCGGCTAGCGCGCGCCACCGGGCCGCGGGGGGTGTCGCGCCGGAAAAGCCGCTGAGAAATGTGCGGGTCTGAGTTATTGTGAATCCCGCCGCGCGAGCAACTTGAATGATTCGCAACCGCCCTACGGTCTCGGCGGTGTAGCGTCGCTGCCCCGATCGGCGGGCAGGCTTCGGCAGCAGGCCAGACCGTTCGTAATAGCGAATAGCCGACGGTGCAATACCTGCACTGCGCGCGATCGCGCCGATGGACATGCCGGTCGTCATAGTTCTCCTTCCACCACGGTGCTTGACTTAAACCGCACTTCAATTAGTACGCTCGAAGCCGCCGACCTTCGGATTGGTAAGGTCAAATCGGAGCTCGTGCGATGATAAAGAACTCAGTGCCTCGCGTAACCACGCTGTGCCTCTTTTTTGTCCAAGCGGCGATTGCCGGCGCCGACACGTCAATTCCCTTCCGTATTGCCGCCGCAGTCGAGGACGCCGCGCGACCTGCAAACCAGGTCGCGCTCGATGTTTGGAGAAAGCCGGGGGAGCTCATCGCATACGCTGGAGTGAAGCCCGGTGACCGGATTGCAGACTTCATGTCTGGAAACGGCTATTTCATCCGCATCCTGAGCCATGTCGTCGGGCGGCAAGGTCGCGTTTATGCCTTTCTGCCCATCCAACAGTTGGCGAATTGCGCTCCTGAAGAAACCGCCGGAACTATCGCGTTGCGCAATCACACGCACTACTCGAATGTGAAATTGCTGAGCATGCCGGCGGAACACTTTTCGGCGCCCGAACTGCTCGATGAAGTTTGGATCGTGCAGGGCTACCACGATTTGCACGATAAATTCATGGAGCCTGCAAACGTCGCGACGGTGAATACCGCGGTCTTCAACTCGCTGAAGCCCGGCGGCATTTACCTGATAGTCGACCATGTCGCCAGGTCCGGCTCCGCCCTGCACGACACCGAAACGCTGCACCGCATAGATCCGGCGACCATTCGAACCGAAGTCACCAGGGCCGGGTTTCAACTGGAGTCGGAGAGCAATCTATTTCGAAATCCTGCCGATACCCACGAGCTTGCAGTGTTCGATCCTGCAATCCGCCATCAGACGGACCAGATCGTCCTCAAATTCAGAAAGCCTCGTGTGTGAAATCCGTCCTGCTGTCGAACTCGCGATCAATGTCGTATGGAACTTGCGACAAGTCACCCAAATCCGACGATAATTACGGCGGCCGTGGCGGCCGCCGTAATTTATATCCCATAGTCGCGGATTCGACCGATCGAGGCCTGGTCAGGCGAGAAAGACTTTTGGGATCAGCAAGTCACTGCGGCCGCTTCCAGGAGACCGCCGCCAGTGTGCCCACGCGGTCCTGGCAGGAGTCGGTCACTTTGGTGAGCGTCAATACCGAGCCGGCATACTTCCAGGTGTAAGTTCCGCTCTGCTCTCCAGTTTTAGTGCACGCCCACGGGCCCTCCGTGTCGGTCAATTCGAGTTGGTCGCCCTTCACCGTATAGCGACCGGATACCTGGGTTCCTTTTCCGTCGTTGACGTGAAACTGTCCCTGGGCGTCGAAGGTAAGGGTGATGCTTTTATGGGCGACGTATGCGCCGGCCGGGAAGTCGGCCGCCACCGCCGCGAGCGGCATGGCAAAGGCACCTACCATCAACAATGAACGTAGCGAGTGAAACATCGAAGTGTATTTATTCATGGATTGACTCCTTTTTGTGGTTACGCGGGTTGCCGGCGCGACTGCGACGGCAGTTTTTACTTGTTGATTCAGAAGCAGAGCAAAATGACGGTTGAGAGTGCCATCTCAAGTCGGCCGCCTCTCCGGCGCGTCCTGGCACTTGAAAAGCTCGATCGAAGTCTTTTTCACGCCGTCTTTCTTCGCATAAGGCATGTTCATGTCGCTGGGCAGGCGGTAGACGTTGACGATGTCATTGCCTATCAGGAGCTTCACGCCCTCCAGCTTGAAGTAGCTGCCGTACAGAGAGTCTTTGTTGACATCCTCGATGCGCGTCGAGGGCAGCGCGTTTTTGTACCAGTCGATGACGGCGGCAAGGCCGTCCTTGGTGCTCGATGAGTAGTGAGTGCAGTGCTGACCATTCGGGAGCATTCGCGCCACCTTGTCCATCTTGCTTCCCTCATCGCGCGGATAGGTAGGCAGGCCGGTGGTGTTCTGTTGAGTATCTGCTACGCCGATGTTGCATACCGCAAGCGCGGCGATTGCAATGCATGTCAAACGTGCGCGGTACAAGTCGTGCATGGTGAAACTCTCCAAGCTGCGGGATCGGGATTTGATCGGGATGCCATCGTTGAACTCACGGGACCTTGCTCCTGGCTTTCCAAAGGATTGCGCCTGTCTGGCCGGTCTTCGGATCGACGATGAGCCATACGGTGCGTGGATCGGCCTTGCGGTCCGGCGGCCAGAACATGGCCATCCGTCCCAAGTTCTGCTCGCTCCAATCGTGCGGCAGATGTTCGTGGTACCAAGCCGCAACCGTCGGCAGATCGTCCTTGGTCATGATCGTGGACACGCTGACGTTCGGGTCCGCCGGCCGCGGCCCAATTGCCGCCGGTGCGCCGCTGCCGGTCTGCGTGACTGCGTTCGAGTACCGCGGTAGTTCGGACCTGTCGTAGCGCAGGTCATTTGCTGTTACGGCGTCGGCCGAGGATGCGGTGGCACCGACTTGCGCCGGCCCGACAGCGGGTGAATCACCCTCTGCCATACCGCCGCCGGGGTGCGGAGGGCCGTTGCCGTCTGGAGAGGCGGCGCCAGTCATCTGCTGACTCGGGGTCGTCTTTGCATTGGCGGCCGATCCGTCGGGCAGATCGCCGGCTGCAGCGCCATCATTCTGCGCGTCCGCTTGTGCCTTCTTTGCCGACCCGTTGGCGTCGGCGTCCTCGCCACGCGCTTGCCAGGGAGAACCATGCCGAAGCTGTCCATCGCCTCCGGTCCCCGCACCCGCCGCCGCGCCCCCTCCGTCTGCCGTCGTGGTTCCAGACCCCGGCTTTCGACTCGAGTCGCCCTCTCCTGGGCCGCCCAACTTCTCACCGCTGCCTTTCACGGGCGAACCATGCCCTGCGGCGTTATCCACCTGCGTTTGCGGTGCGCCCCCATCATTTCGCACGGACGTACCGCAGCGAGGCAGGTTCTTCTGGGAGAGGTACCAGGCGAGCAGGAACCCAATCCCGAAGGCAATGAGCAGAGCCGCCATCCAGCGACGCCGTTCGCGGCGGGTCACGCCGGAGCCCGCGCCCGGTGGCGAGTCTTGAACTGTGAAAGTTGCTGACATGGGACTACTTGTTTGCCGCCTGCGCGGCGCTTTGCGTCTTCATGGCCTCGAGGCGCGCGAGATCGACGCGCTGCATGGCGCCGTGCACGGCGTCCATGCTGACACCCACCCCATCGACGTCCACTTCGAAGCGCTTGGCGACGATGACCTGCAACGAACCCAGCTGGCCCGCCTTGGTGTATTTCTCGTGCATGGAGCGGCCGCCGACAGTTACATCCTTCTCGTATCCCCCGTCGCTCTCCGCGTCGGTGTCTTTGGGCATCGCGTCTGCCATGCCCATGAGGCCAGCGATGCCGGTGAGATCGGTGATGCTGACTTGAATCGACTGATTGCCCGCACCGTGATACTCGGCCTTCGCGGAAGATTGCTTCACGCCCATGCTCTGCGTGTTCGAGCCGCCGCCGTTGGTGCGCTTAAGACCCGGCAAAGCCGGCGGCAGCAGGGTTTGCAGCGCACGGAAATCGACCGGAGCGACGGGTTGACTGCCGCCCAGCGACGAGCCGACTGCATTGAGCAGGCCGCCAAGCGCATCGCCGACATTGGCGGCCTGCGGGGCGGTCGAACCGCCAGGGTTGTCCTGTTGATCCGCGCGGAGCGGAGCGCCGGCAAAGACCAACGCAAGGGCACAGCCCAGCGCAAAGCGTGGCGCGGCCAGCCTTGAGGCGCGGCTCGCGGGGCAGGCGAACTGGTGAATTTCTTTCATGGCTTCTCCTCTCGGTGAATGCTGTGATAGGGCGGTCTTAGCTCTTGGCGGCACTCGCACAACCGGGCGGTCCCTGCGTGGTCTCGTTCATGATGTCGGCGTGAGGACCCGGAATGAGGGTGCCGCTCTGATCGATGCGATATCTGCTGAACACGGCGAGCACGGCATTTACCACCGCGACGAATGGGGCCGAAAGCTGGTAGCCGACCCCCGAAAAAACCTTGGCGTTCATGTAGCCGGCCTTGCAGGGAAACGCGATGTTCCCCTGCTTCACGACGCTGCCGCCGAAATCGAGGCCTACGTACACGCCGGTGTTGAAACCGAATGCGCCGATGCCGATCATCGGCTGGACCATGAATGAAATGGCCATCGAATTGATGCCCACCGACTCCCCGCTGGCCGAGCCCCCGAAGTCGGTCTCGGCGTGCGGCTTGAGGCTCGGCTCAACCGCCGGGCCGTCGTCCCAGCCGATGAACAGCTTCCCGCTCAGCGTGTAATTTGCGTTGGCGGACAGGGTCGAGGTCTTCGCGCTGAAGCCGGTATTTAAGATGAACTTGGTGTGCACGGTCAGGGCCAGGGGCACGCCCGCCACCGGTATGGGCAACGTGAGGTCCATGGGCAGTTCGCCAAGCTGATGGGCGTTGACGAAGCCCTCCTTGGCGGCGCTCGATTGGAACTCGAACGTCATGGCGGCGACGCCGGCGAGATCCATGCCGAATTTCTTGATGCTGGCATCGACGATATCCAGCACGAAGCGCACCTGGGCCTGAGCGAGGCGCAGCCTGCCTTCGGACTTCACGAAGATGCCGTTGGCGTTGTAGTCGTACTCGACGCCGATCGAGGCATCGGAGCCTGCCAAGGGATAAACCTTGAAGGCATCGTTCAGATTGAAGGGCTGCGGATTGGAGATCGTGGCGGGTGGGGCCCGCTGAAGTGCGCCCGCCGCCGCAGCCGGCGAGACGAGGTACTGCAACGGCGCCAACATGGAACGCACCCACTGCCCCCCTGCATCGGGGGAGCGGAGCGCCGCGGTGGGCTTCGCAGCGGGACTCAGATCGAGTACGGATGGGAAATCCGGTGCCGTATAGACGATCAGGTCCTGCGGGTTGAAAGCGCTGTCGATGAGAAAATGGCCCTCGTGGATGACCTCGGTGATCTGCACGGGCGCAAGCTTCACGGTGACTGCGTCGCCCTGACGCGTGATTTGCGCGATGCGGCCGACGGCGCGTCCGGTGGCGAACACGATGCGGCCCTCTTCGAATTCGCTGACATGGGACGCCTTGGCGTCGAACACCCAGCTCATGCCGTCGCTCGCGGCCATCTTGATGGCCTTGTCGCCCTCCTCCATGAGAATCACATCAGGGGCGTAGGTCACCCGGGGATCGCGCTGCGGCGCGATCCCATATTGGAGCTGAGAAGGGCTCAAGCTGCGCGGGTCGAGCGGCGTGCCCACCGCAGCGCCGGGATTCTGCGCTCGATCGAAGAAGCGATCCCCGGCCGTTTCCGAGGGTTCGGAGCGCGAAGCCTTGGGCGCCGGGAAGTTCGCTGAACTCGCCGCGGGCGTGACCGAGTGTTTCGCGCACCCCGTCACGATCAACGTGACGGCGAGGACGCCGATCAGCGTTTGCACGATACGCGTCGTTTCGAACTCCTTCATGGACGAGCACCCCTGACCATTTGTTGCGGATCAGGCTGCCAGCTGGTTTGACCGGCGTCCTAGCCGGCGAGCTGGCATTTTTCTGGCAGAAAGCTGGCAGCCGGGCAGCTTGGCGATCCAGGCACTTAAAGCCGCGCGCAGCGCCGCTCGAATTCCTTCATTCCTCAAGGTGTAGAGGCAAGATTTACGCGCCGGAGCAAGATGCTCCTACCCGATGGGTAAATCAGCGCGAGGCGGCGAAGCCTGGGCTGCAACGTCAAACCAAGGCCCTGTCGGCCGACGCTACGTTCCTGCTGCAAGGAGCCAGTTCGTAAAGCTGCCCCAACTGGACAACCCGCTCATCAGAATTCCCAACACCGGCCATACGATGCTCAGCAGCCCACCCCAGCCGAAGGCCGGATGCAGGCGTCGATGCCGCCAGGTGTCGTACGCGAGGCATGCGATGATGAACAGATCGACCGGTCCAAACACGGCCAACAACCCATCGCCAAGGAAGTCCAGTGGAATGCGCGATATGGCCGCGCTCAACAGGCTGATGGTTGCCAGCAACATGAGCCGCTTGTGGAACTCGCTGCGAGTTCGAAGCCAAAGAGCCGCGGCGACAAGAACCCCGAAGACCAACAGGTTCATATAAGAGAGTGCGACGATCACCGCGGCCGGGGCGCCGGGCGGCACCCGGCCTTCGCGGGCGTTGATCGTGACCACGGCTGCGCCGAATAGCAGTATTAACAGCGCCAGCAGCACGCCGAAAATCCCCAGGCGCCGATGCAGGTCGGTTCTATGTGCTTGGACCAGCCACGTTTGCGCGCCAAACAGCACAAACCACGATGTCATGACGATTCCGTGCAGGTGCAGCAGCGGATACAGCACGGGGGTCCCGAAAAAAACCTTGAGGAAATAGGTTCTTGCGAAGCCTGCGAATACGATCAGGACCGCACAGGCTAGCGCATAGCCATAGAAGCTCTGACGGACAGCCCTGCCAGTTCCAATTTCCGACGCCATTGGCTTACTCCTTGGAGAAATCGCATGTCCCAAGCGCAAAAACCGGAAAATCTCACTATTCCCGCCGCGCGCGAGGCGCTAGGAATACGCTCGCGCCCCCGCCCTGATGATTCATTGCGCGATCAGCCTGCCAGCATGGCTGACCGGGGTCCTAGCCAGGGAGTTGGCATTTTTCTGGCAGAAAGCTGGCAGTTGCGGGATGGCGATTAGACCTAAAGTCCAGATGACCGTCTGGGCGCGGATCAATCGTGCGAAAGTGGAGTGAACTCGGGCTATGGCGGGAATCCGTGCGCCGGTCGGTTAGCTCCTGTAGGTCCATCCTCGCAGGTGCAAATCATGAAACAATTGCCACACCGCACGCTTGAAATCTGTCTGACGCTTGCCGTCTGCGCCGCTGCCAGTGCGCCTGCGCTCGCCGCGGATCCTGTCTGCAGTCAGATTACCTCAGTCACACAGCGCTTATGGAACCTGCCGTTCCACATCTATATGACGGAAACTCAGACCATTACCAATCCGGCCATGGCAAAGGTGGCCGGCCAGATCGACATGGGCGGCACCAAGCAGTCGGAGGAAATCTCGACGGGCAAGAGCATCTATGTGCTGAACCGCGGCAGATGGATTGACATGCAGACGAGTTTCGCGGAAATGCAGAAGGACAAAGACTCAGACGCTGACAGCAAAAAGGCGCTGGAGGACAGCAAGTGTCAATCGCTGGCCGATGAATCCATGTACGGCCAGCCTGCCAAAGTCTATCTGCAGAGCAACCCGGGAGTCGGCATAGCAACGAAACTCTGGGTATCGAAAGCCACAAATTTGCCCATCCGCACCGACACAAACACCGACCAGGGGCCGTTGAAGATACTGACGGTGTCGCGCTACGAGTATGGCGGTGTGCAGGCCCCGGCGCATGCGATCACCATGAAAGAGATGGTTCAATTGGGCCAACGCTAGCCACGCAACTCTGTCCGGCGGCCTCCTTCTGCCGCCGGCTAGGCAGCATCACGTGGAACGCCCGGTCACATCGTGCAGCCCGCAAAATCGCCTTTATAAGTCATCATCTGTTTGACTTCGGTGGTATCGGATCTGCTCTTTGCAGCAAGCTTGCAATCCGCCCGAAGCCGTGGCGTCGGGCGGCACGCTCGATATCGTCACGCAGCCGGTGCGCAGCGCCCGCATCCCGTTCCTGCAATATCTCCCAGGCAGCCAGCCTTGCTTCCAGCGCCCAACCCACCCATCGGCGCTTTTCGGCATCCGCCGCCAGCGCCAGCAGTCGCGCCACAGCCGTGGGATCGGCTTGAATCTCTCCGTCGAGTCGGGCCAAGGCAATGTCGACCACATAAATCTCCTGTCGCAAGGTGATTGACTGCCTCAGTTTGCGCGCACGGTCCTCGGCCTGGTCTCTCGCTGCGGCATCGCCCAAGGCTTGCGCACACAGCGCCAGGATCGCCTGGGCATTGGCCTCGCCGGTGCGCTCCTCTGCTGCAGCAAATCCTCCGCGGGCCTGCTCAAGGCGCGCCCGCGCCTCGATCCAGCGGCCGTGATCCATGTCCAATTGCGCGAGCATCATGAGCGAGTTGTCGAGGTAGGTGTTGTCGCCGCCCGTTCCGACGCGCCGGATGACCTCCTGAAATCCTGTGCGTGCGCTATCCTCCTCGCCGCGGTCCATTTCGATCAGGGCGCAGGTGAATCCGCTGAATATCGCGAACTGCGGGTCAGTGAGCGGCGCGGCTTCGGTCTGCGCCTGCGCGCATGTGTCCCGCGCCGCATCCAGCTCACCGCGCATTCTCTGTAGATCCGCGATATTGCTCAAGGGCCACGCCGTTTGATGTCCGGCGCGCCGATCCACTCCCGCCGCTTCGCGGAATTCGTTCAAGGCCGTGTCGCTGGCCGCGTCGTCTGAGGCGAGAGTCGCGAGCGCTTGCAGCGTCCACGCCTGCATCGACAAATCGGCCGTTTCACGCGCGAGCTGAAGCGCGTGTTGCGCGGCATCCTGCGCTCCGTCGCGGTCCCCCGCCACCCATAACAAGCTGCACTCGTTCCGATAGACCCCCGCTACGCCGGCGAGGTCGCCGATGCTTTGATCGAGCGCCATCGCGCGCTGATATTCTTCTCGAGCTTCCTGATTGCGATTCAGACTGCTCAGCGCCTGCGCAAGATCGGTGCGAGCGGCGGCCTCGCCGCGCGGGTTTCGTACCGAGCGATAAGCGGCTATCGCCGCCATGAAGCCGGTACGGGCCTGCTCGTTCTTGTTCAGATGATTGCGGGCGCCGCCGAGTGTGAGCTGCGCAACCGCGATGAGGCCGGCGGAATCATTCATCTGCGCCTGTCGCAGAGCATTCTCAGCGTGAGCCTCGCTGCCCTTGGGGTCGTCGAGCGACGCGGCCACGCGCGCTGCGGCGAGTTCCAATCGGGGGTCCATGCCGGCCTCCGGAAGGCGTTCAAGTTCATCGAGGGTGGCTCGCGCATCGGAAATCGCACCCGCGGCGATCTGCGCATCGATGGCCTGCAGCCGATATTCGACGTTGGAAGGCTTCATTTGCGCCAGCGCCTGCCACGCCTCGGCCGCCTTGCCCGGCTCCGCGTGCGCCGTGTCGGCGATCGCCTCGATTTGCAGGCGCTGTTCGGGGGGAAGGTTCGCCGCGTGCTGCAGCGCCTGTTCGGCGGCCGCAAGAGACTTGTCGCGATAACCGAGCGCCGACCATGCCTGGGCAAGATAGGCATAGACCGGCGCGTATCCCGGCGCATCGGCCACGGCTTCGAGCAACTCGTCGCGCGCCCTTGCCGCGTCGAAATGCCGCAATGCGTCGAGTGCGTAACCCAGTCGTCGCGCCACATCCACGTTCGGTGGCTGAGCATTCGACATGAGGCTGAGTGTTTGCGAATCGGCAGACCGGGCGCCCAGCGTGGTGCGGAGCCTCGCGCCGGTGTTCTCGACCAACAGGATCAGACCCGGAGTTGGTGACTGGTTCGTGACCGAGGCCAGCAATGCGCCGCTGCGTGTGTCTTGCAGGGCGACATCCAGCCTCAGCGGCGCGTCATCGGACGGGCCGGTGACCATATAGCTGCCGCTGACGACGTAGTCGGCATCCAAGCGCTGCCGCAGACGCCGCAGGGTGTCGGGCGCATAACCGCCAGCCGCAGGCGGAGCAAGGTCGGTGCTCGCATCGCGTACCAGTTCGTCCGGTATCACCTGCAAATTGTCCGCAACGTTGAGCTCGACCCCGAGCATCTCCAAAAGCGCGGGTGCGAGCCACGCATCCTTGGCGTTGTGAGACAGATTGCTAAAACCCACCAAGGCGACGGTGCGGCTGTGGCGGACCGAGCCCGGGCTTTCCGCAGGCTTTTGGGTTAGGCGCCAACCGATGACGACCACGACGGCGAGGCCGACCCCAGATAATAAGAGGACCAGCGTCGATGGCCGGCGCTTGACCCGGCCCACGGGCCCTGCGTCCTTCGCCGACGCTGTCTCAGGCGGAGAGCTAAGTTCAGGCGGGCTTGGCACCAGAGACGGCGGCGCCGGTGGGATGGGTGCGACCTCATCGGACGCGTTGGGCACTGCCGCCGGAGCCGGAAGCCGGTGCACGGTGACCGGTGCCACGAAACGATAGCCGAGCTTGGGCACGGTTTCGATGAAGTGCGAGCCCTCCTCGCCCTCGCCGAGCGCGCGGCGAATGACCCATACGTGCTTGGTGAGATTGGACTCGTCCACATAGCCGCGCGGCCAGAGCAGCTTCAGCAATTCATCCTTGCTGACGACGTGGCCGGCCTGCACGACGAGCGCCACCAGCGTGTCGAAGATCTTCGGGGTCAACGAGATCGGCTCGCCCGCTCTCAACAATCGGCGCTCGAACGGGTCGAGTTCGAAACCCCCAAATCGATAGATGAGGTGTTCTCGCGAATGCACTCAGGGTGTTCCGCCGTGGCTGGAACAAGTTTGCCAGAAAACTGCCACCCGAACGGGAACGGCGGCAAATCCCTTCGCGCGCCGCGGTAGGCGACCTCGCCCCCCGCCCAAACCATGTACGAAGCGGGGTCTACAAAAAGTTCTGGAGCAGCAGTTTCCGGTTGATTTCCTTCATTCCTGCCCCCCGTGGCCTATCTAGACGGCGTCAGCATAATTGCGCTCACGGGCCATCTGAACGGGAGGATGGAAAGTGCGCAGAATATTAGGATCGGCACGAGAAAAACCCAAAACACCGCCTGCAGGCCGGTAACCGTGCGTCTCCAATATGGAAGGGTGGCGCACGATATAAAGCCAATAATTACGACCACCTCAATTGGAAAAAGCCACATTCCGGCGCGGACCGACATGGTGCCAGCCAGCGACCACACGACGATCTCAGCGTAGAGCAGCAAGGGCAGTGACCATGCAAAGGCAAAGAACCGCCAATTGGTCCTCCCCGCCGCCCACAAGCCCAATTGATTAGACATCTGTCGCATGCGCCATTTCAGCATACATATGAGCGGCCGGGGAGCCTGCCGACATGAGGCCAATACGCTTCATCGAAGATTCTCACCCGCAACGCCAATCAAAAAGCTCGGCTGCAGGTCTGTTTGCACTTCTGGCAGATGTATTCCCAGTAACTTCGTCCGCGGCGAAGATGAACCTCCGCTCCTCCGACGAGACTGCCAAGAGCAAGAGAACCACACGAGCCTCGAGTCGTTGGATTTTCTCCCGTCTGAAATATCTGGAGCGTCGAGACTAGCGGCGCTGCTTTCTAAGCGGATTCAAGATGCGCCAAACGAATCATAGATGCCAATGGATTCGCGGACGCTTAGCGCTCTAATGAGCTTGCCGATCGGATTGCGCGCCTGCTTCTGCTTTATAGTGCGCAAGAAAATCTTGAATTACTGCGCGGACGCCCGCTTTGTCGAAAAGAAAAAACAATTCGTTCGCGCGCGGCGCACGCCGAAAATAATCCACTTCCGGGATGCGCGGATAGTCCGGGCGGTGCGCGATCGCCCCAGAACTGCAGGTGATCTGCTCATCCGGCGAGAGCCGCAAATCATGCATGGAATCCAACGCGAACAGCTTCCTGATCTGCAGCTCATGACCCGTAGGGTGCGAGTAAATTTTCTGCATGCCGACTTGCCGTTCACTCGGCGGCAGGGACACAACGCTGCCCGCAGGACCATACGGATAGTGGTCGCCGTCGGCGTGATTGGTGTAAAGCAGAAAGGTCGGACTACCTTGCCAACGCTCGAGAGCTTGCTCGAGGGCCACACTGGTGAATTCATGATCCGGATGGGCGTCGAGTCGTGGATCGGGCATCACCACGATCGCCGGGTTGACTTTGCGCAGCACCTCGACCAAATCCTCCACCAAATGCTGCCAGGAGTTGCTTCGTGAGGCGTTCGACACCAGCTTGCCCAAATTCGCGCGCCGATAGCGCGCCACATCGGTGTTGGCACTATAGACCTCGGGGATAGTTTGCGTGGGCGCGAGATACATCACGTCCAACCGTCCATCGAAGTAGCCGAGGTTGGCGGTGCGTTCGGGAGGAATATTGCCCTGCCACGGCACCGTCACGCTATCGACGGCACGTAGATATCCTTTGAGGGCGTACTGCTCCGCCGGATCGCTGACGCTGGCGCGATAGTTCATATCGCCGGCATTGCCGGCGGTCACCGTAACGACGCTCGCTTGTCGATCTGCGTACAGGCCGAATGCCGCGATTTCTGCATCGTCGGGATGCCCGGCGAGCACCAGGATGCGTTGCTGCAGATTGAGGCGATTGTCGAACAGGCGCAGCGTGGCCGTTTCCGGTTCGAGCGTCACCGCATGAGTGCGAATAACGACTTCGGCGCCGCCAACCAATTCCCCGCGCAAGCCGCTCAAGTTTAGCCAGCGCTCGCCCGCCGCATTCGCATCGAGGTACTCCTGAATCCGGGATGCGCCGACCGACACCTCGACCCAGGGATCTTGTTCCGCACCCCAACTCTTGACCTCGAGCAAAGCCGTGTCCCAGGAAGCGGCGGTTCGCGGCCACGTGAAACGCACACCGTCGGCAGTCCTGGATAGGCTGATGACTTCCTTGACACTGTCCGCCGCCGCAAATTCATAACGGTCGCCATCGTAGCGTGCGGCGCTCGCGGCAGTTGCCGACGGCGGAATATTGACTTCGGCTGCCGGGGTTGGCTGAGCGCAGAGCAAGCGCGGCATGGCCGCCAATGTCGCTGCGAGAAGCGTTGCGACATATCTACACATCGATGTGGTTGGCGCTGCCCCGGGTTGCGTTTTGAATGAGAGGCCGCGCCCACACGCCGACGCTCAAGACGAACCCGAAGGTGAGATATAGAAACAGCATGCCAACCCGCAGTCCATATTGATCCCCGAGCCAGCCAATGACAAAGGGCACCAACGCGCCGCCCATGATTCCCGAGCAGAGGATCCCGGCGAAGGGGCCGTGATGCTGGGGCACCGAGTTCAAGCCCAGCGAGACCAGGGTGGGCCACATGATCGAGGCGAAGAAGCCGATGCAGGGAAAAGCTATGCGAGACACATCGGCCGAGCCGAACAGCGCCGCCGAGAGCATGCAGAGCGCACCGACCGAGAAGCCAATCAGTACGCGGCGGCTGTCGAACAATTTCAACAGTCCCATCCCCAAAAGACATCCGGCCGTCATCAGGCCCCAGAAGTAGGACACCGCGTCGGCACCGCCCTTGTGAGGATCGACATGGTGGTAGCGTTCAAGAAACGGGGACATCCAGTCGGCCGTGCCCTGCTCGCAGCCCACATAGGTGATGATCGCCAGGAAATACAGCCAGACGTAGGGATTGCGCAGCAGCTGCCGGTACATCGACAACGTGCCCGCCGACTCCTCCTCGGTCCGCTCCACCTTCGGCAAGCGCAGCACCGCGATGACCAGCACGCAAACGCCGGACACGACCGCAAATATCCAATAGATGGATGCCCATGGCAGCGCGGCCGGGGTGATTCTGCCGAGGATCGCGTACAAGCCCTGAAGATCGCCATGCGCGGGATCGAGGTGGCTGACGAGATTCGAATAGACCAAGGGACTCAGGAAGGAGGCGGCGCCGAAGACGAACTGCGCGAAGGCGGAGTTGAATGCAAAGTGCTCCTCCCCTCCGGCGACGCGCAACAGCGGATTGATGGCCACCTGCAGTACGGCCATCCCCGCGCCGATCACAAACAGCGAAATCACCGCCATCGAATACGTGGGGAAGGCGGCGAAACTCGCCGCACCCAAGGTCGCCGCTATGAAGGAGGCGACCATGAGCTTCTTTTCTCCGAAACGCTGCACCGCGAAGCCCGCAGGGATCGACATCACGCCGTAGGCGATGAAAAACGCGAATGGCAGGACCGCGGCCATGGTGAGCGATACGTGGAAGCCGACGATGATGTCCGGAACCAACGGCCCCAGGATGTTGGTGAGAAAGGAGATCACGAAGAACACGAAGAGCACGATCGCGACCAGAAACCGGCTTCTGCCTTCGGTTCTCGTGAGCGTCATGGATGTCATGGTCATGCGATCGTGCCTCGTTGTTGCTCTTCCGAGTCGCGAACTTACGGGTCCACGACCATCGACGCGCGCGCCAGCCGCGCCGCGCTAAAAATCACCGCTGCAGCTCTACACCACCGGCACTTGGCTGACATTGTTCTTCGGGTCCATCCAGAACGATTCGTTGGCGAAGCGGGCGAAGATTTCACGCGGCAGGACGGACACGCGCTCGATCGGCTCAACCTTTGGACGCACGGTATGCAGGCCCGGCATGCCGACCCGGGCGTCGAACTCATCGGCGTTATAGGAAATGTTGTTGAAGTCGTGCTCGAACCAGGGCTCGCCGATGAACTGATACACCGCACGCATGGCGGCCGCGGGATTGCGTGCCAGGCTTTCATAGGTCAGGAGCAGCAGGTGGCCCGGGGCGTACTGGCCGTAGAACGCATCCTTGGTGGCCTGGAACGAGAACCCCAGCATGCCGCGCGGATCGGTGAGCGCCTCGACGCGCGAGTACATTGTGGTATTGGTGTCGAATCGGAACACCTTGCTGACCCCGGCCGGTTGCCTGCGCACCAGCCGTTCCATGCTGTCCAGCACCCAGGACAAATGGCGGACGCACGCAATGACCTTCGCCTCCGGAAACAACGTGTCGAGCAGTTGCATGCGGCTGCACCAGAGACGGCTGGTGTCGAACACAATGCTCGAATCCGCACCGGCGTAGAAATTCTCGACCAGGCCGCGCAGCAATGCCACACGCTGTTCGTCGGATACGTCGAACGAGAAGTCGTTCTTGCTGCTCGCCTCCGCCATTACCACCCCCATGATGTCGGCGAGCGGGCTGGTCATGCCTGCGCGAAAGCGCGGGTTCTGGTTCAAGATGGCGGCCAGAAGCGTGCTGCCGGATCGCGGCATCCCCGAGATGAAATGGAACTTCCGGGCTGATTTCGCGACGGGGGCTACGGGTGGCATGTGCGCCCTCTCCTATGAATCGGGGACCCCGATTGTATAGCAGCACCCCAACCGGCATCGATCGACCGCCAAGCACCGGAAGCCCCCATGCCGGAAACGACAACGTACCGGCCGTTGATGAGCTCGCGCGTCACAGACGAGCGGCCCGATTCAATGAGCTTTTTCCGTGGCCGTGGCAGTGATCGGCACGGCAACCGTAGGCACATTCCATCCGTTTACTTCGACCACCGGCGCCTCGGCGCCCGGCCCGGAAAGTTGCGCGGTCAAGGTGACCGATTCGCCGGGCCACAACGTAACGTCGTTATCGCTCCACAAAATCGGCAGCATCAGCTCACCACCCGCGGCCCGCTTGATCGATACGTGCTGAAACAGCCCCATGGCTTTGGAGGATGAGGGTACCGTTAGGGTGACCGAGGCCACCTCCCCGCCTGCCTCGTGTCGCAGTGTCGCCCGCACCTCGCAGGTTGCAGCCGGCAGGGACTGCAAAGAAGTCAGGTCCGCGTATCGGCTCACCGGAGTCAGATACCAAGTCGAATGGGCCCAGTCGAGTTCATCGGGCTGGGTGGAGAGCCAATAGACGTTGCGCCCGATCGACTTGCCGGCGGCGGAATCGAGCTCGAGCTCGAGAAAATAGGTGCTCGACAAGCCGCTGAGCTTGGGCAGCATCGCTACCTGCTTCGCAACGTTGCCCTCCAGATCGATGTCTTTCAGGCGCCGCTCGAAGGCCGTGCTGCCGTCCAAATTGCGCACGCGGATGAGCGCCTGCAATCCGCGCTCGTGCGTGAGCGTGTGATTGACGAGCAGGATCCCGTTCGTATCGTACGCGTACTGGATGTGCACCGGCTCGTTGGCGATCTTGGCGCCGAAATAGGCGCCGGCGGGATTCAGGAAATAGTCGTACAGATGCCAGTGCAGCGAGGGCCACGCGTTGTTCAGCATCCAGTAGATGACGCCGGTCGAGGGGTTGGCTGCATCCATGTGCGCATTGAAGGCCTCGAATTGCGCACGCGCGTTGTCGTAGTTGTCGAGTTGGGATTTCTCGACGTAGTCCGCCAGATCCTTGACAGGGCCGTAGCGCTTGGACAGGGCGTTGTCGAACGGCGCGATGGTTGCGAATACCGACCAGGCGGCCGATGCGTGATACTGCCGCGTCTCGGGGTATTTCCACAGGGCCTCGAGTTCCTGAGGCGCTAGCATGCGGGTCAAATCGTCCAGCAGTGGAATGGAGGCGCCCGCGCTCACTTCGGAGTCGAATCCGAAGGCGCCGCCCAACTTGTCCGCATACCAATAGGCCGGCGGAACCCACCCGTAGGGTCCCGCCATCTTCATGCCGGAGGGGCCGGTCTCGGCCGTGCCCTGGTCCGCGGCCGCCGCGACGATCGGCAGCGGCCAGTCTTCGGCGTGCAAGGTGTCGACGTACATCTTGGAGATTGCAGCGGGCGGCGCATTGTCGCTGCCGATCAGAAATCCGATCACGGAGGGGTGATTGCGCAGGAGAACCGCCTCGCTTGCCATCGAGGCTTGAGCCACCTTCTCGTCGGCGGCGTCCCACGGCATGCCGCCCGTCTTGGCCCACGACTCCCATTTGTCGCAGCACTCCCAGCCGGCGAGGATCATGATGCCGTCGCGGTCGGCGAGGTCGTAGAAGCGTGCGTCTTCGAGTTTGCCCTCGCTGCGCAGGGTGTTGAGCCCCAAGTTCACGACGTAACTGAACTCGGCCTCCATGCGCTTCGCATCGTCACGCAGGAACATGTCCGGAGCCCAGCCCGCGCCGCGGATCAGGACCGGCTTGCCGTTGACGACGAACTGGTGATAACCCTGGTGCGTGAGATGGGAGCTCACGCTGCGAATGCCGAATGTAGCGCTCGCGCGGTCGGAGATCGCCCCGTCAACGGCAGCGGCCATTTGCAGGGTGTAGAGCGGATGGTCGCCCATACCGATGGGCCACCAGACTTTCGGATTCTTAAGCTCGAGTTTGGGATCGGTCTTGGGGGAAAATGACACCGTCTGCGTCTGACCCGCATCGAGATGGACGGTGCGCCTGAGCGAAACGCCGGCCACCGTACCCGTGAGGGTTACCTCGTGCGCCGAGGCGCCCAAGTTTCGCGCCTGCACCTTGACGCTGAGCGCGGCGCGGGAAAGATCGGGAAGCGGCAGCGTCGATGTCACCTGCGGAGAGCCTATTTCGACCGGCCCCTTGCGCTCGATGTCCACGCCCCGCCACGGGCCCATGTTGTTGTCCGGGGGCGTCGGGTTCCAATCGACCCAGCCCATCGACAGGCTCGATCGCGGGTCGGCCGGATGCACGCGAAGCGCAAGAACGTTGACTCCCGCGTGCACCCAACGGGTGACGTCGAGCTCATGCACCGGATAGGCGCCGGCGACGTCCGCCTGCTCGGCGACGAGGTTGCCATTCAGCCAGACATCGGCGCTCGCGATCATGCCGTTGATGCGCACCAGTGTGCGTGTTTCTCGTGCCGCTTCGGCGACGGTGAACTCGGTGCGATACCACCAGGGGATCACGAAAACGTTGCCGCTGGAATCGGGCTCCTCGGCCGCGCGCAGGTTGTCGCTGTAAAACACGTTCTTGTACGCGCCATTCTCCAGGAGGCCCGCCATTACGGTCGCGCGGCCGCTGACCGGGTACCACTCATGAGTTGAGTAGCCGGCCGAGGAGACTTCGGTGCCGCTTTGCTGCGCCTTGGCGGTCGTTTGAATCTGCCAGTGGGCAATCGCGGTTGCGGTGCCGGCCTCGCCCTCGACCTCCGTGGGCGCAAACGTCCCTTGTGCGCCAGCGAACGCTGCGAGGCTTAAGCCGGCGATCATCGCCATCGCCCGGACCCCCGAGAGGGTGCGAAATCTCGTCACTTCAGGCGGCATCGGCATCAAGACACCTCACCACTGCCCGCGTACGCCGACCGTGAACATGCGTTCGGAGAAGTTCGAGTGCCCCGGCTGGTCCGTCCAAACCAGGTAGTAGCGCTGATACTCATTGGTGAGGTTGGTGGCGTCCGCAAACAATTCGAGGTACTTCGCAAACTTGTACGCGATCGATGCGTCGAGATACCGCTGGGGCGCCTCGTACTCTTCCAAACCGGCGATGCCGCCCACGCTGTCCTGAAAGGCTCGCTTCGAGCGGTAGTTGTACGCCAGACGCGTCTGGAAATGCTTGTCCTGGTACCAGAGGATGAAGTTCCCCGACTCGGTGGAGTTGTCCTGGAACGGGATCTTGTTCCCCGCAAGATCGGTTTCTCCCGTGTTGCTGGGCGCGTAAGTAAAGTTGAACTCCATGCCGGTATAGGACAGGAAACTTGGCAGGAACGTAAATCCCTGGCGATAGTCGAATTCAGCCCCCTGGATGCTGTTGCCCGAGCCCTGCAACGGCTCGGTGATGGCGATGCAATGGTGGCGCACCACACCGTCCTCGTCCGGCAGGTTGCAATTGGTCACACTGCCATCCTTGATGAAGCTCTGCACGTTGATGCGGAACAGTTCGAGGTTAACCATGCTCGTGGAGTTGATGTAGTACTCGAACGAGGCGCCATAGTTCGTCGAACGCCACGGATTCAAAGTCGCATTGCCATTCGAACTTCCCGTGGCGACCTGATAGATCGGGCCGGTCTTGGTTTCCAAGAGTGAGTAGTTCAATTGCAGACCGCCGCCCCACTGGCTTAGGTTCAAGGGCATCATGTTCTTGGAGAAGGACAGACGCATCGTCAGGTTCTTGGTCATGTTCAGGGCGAAATTGACCGCCGGCAGAACGTCGTTGTAACTGCGCTTGGTGACATCGAGGCCGGCATCGGCAGGCTCGGTGCCGTACTGGCCCGGGGCGCCGGTCAAATGCTGGGTTATGTCGAGATCGGTGTGGATCAGGCGCGCACCCACGTTGCCGCTGTAAGACATGCCGCCCAAGTCGCCTTTGAAATCGGTTTGCAGATAGCTCGAGAGTTCCTTCAGCCAAACGGCCCAGGTGATTTCAGGCGCCGCCTGCATGATGGTGTTGGGATAGAGCGACTTCCAGTACGCCATGGGATCATCCATGGCATGGGGATTGATCGCCCAGAAGGTGATCCCCGAGCCCAGAAGGTTGTTGTATTGCTGAAAGTTGTTGGCGAGCGGCGCCGGAGTTTTCGACAGCTGCTGCGAGGACAACGGGCCGGCTCGGAAAGCCCCTTCTGCATTGCCCGCCGTACACCAAGTGCTCGGCGTGGTGTCAGTCGCATTGCCGCTTAAGATCACGTCGGAACCGACATAGCGTACCAGGCATCCGTTCGGGTCGCTGGCACCCATGCCGCCGTATACCGGGGTGACCAGGGTAAATCCATCGTTGCTGGCGCTGCGAATGCTGTTGCGCACCCCGAAATTGAGGTGGAAATTTTCGTTGAATGCATAATTTCCGTCGAAACGCAGCGCAGTGATCGCGGTATCGCGGTTGTAGTCGTCGTTGGATTCCAGTGTCTTCATGGTCCACTGGTTGGGGTTGGCGAATGCGCTGGCGAGCGATGCCGGCATGGTGACCTGCAGATTCCGGCCGCGGAAGTCCGCGATGATCGGCACCGAATTTTGCGGGATGCCGTTGGCATTGAACACCCGATCGCCCCCCAGCTGCGAGGGATAGACGAAAGTCCCGCAGGGCAACGCAGTGCTGGGATCAGCCCAGAGGCAACCGTCGGAATCGGAAATATTGACGTCGGTCTCGATGTATTGCTGCTTGGCGGTGTCGCGGATACCGCGCAGGCTTGCCTTGAAAGGCCCGCCATTGTCGAAGTCCAGCTGAACATTGAAGTTTTGCGCGGTGGACAGTCTGCGGATGACCTGCGAGTACGATTCCACGTCGCCGGGCCATTTTTCGTAGACCTGGGTGCTGTAGATGTGCGAACCCGCCCACGCCGGGTCGAGAGGGGGCGTGTTGTACTGGCTCAGGGCGGTGCTGCCGGTGTCTCGCGACTGCAACGGGACGAAAGTGGCGCCCTGCCAATTGGTGGAATTCAACTGGATGCCGACGTCGCGGTCCCACTGCGTCTGATGGGCGAAGAAGTAATCGCTGGTCAGCTTGAGCCCATGGTCGAGGTCCATTTGGAATGACGCATTGGCGGCCTGGCGCTTACGTTGAACGGCACTGTCGTAGATGCCGATATTCTGGCTGCCGAGGAATATGCCGTTCGATTTTCCGTCACCGTTCACATCGACGCTACCGTCCGGATTCTGCTTGATCCGGGACGGAATCGGCGCGCCGTTCCATGCCCCAATGAAGCCGTTGTAAGCGCCCGCGCTTTCGGCGTTCTCGCCATTGAGAAGGACGCCATACTGATCGAGGCTCTCGCTTGAGTTTCCACCCGCGTTGGCCGCGCCCGAAGTGCCCGAGCGGGTGGTGTCCGAGAAATCGCCAGATACCAGCAGGCCCCAACGACCATCGCCGTTGTAAGAGATAAGACCGCTCGCCTCAGGTCCGGTCTTTTTCGAGGTGCTTCCCCGTTCTCCGTCGGCCGAATAGCTATAGGTAAATCCGCTCGGCAAATCCCAAGGTCGATTGGTGTGTAGATCCAGCGAACCGCTGATGCCCCCGATAGTCTGGCGCGCGGTGGGCGACTTGATGACGTCCACCTGATTGAACAATGTGGCAGGCAGTGTGGTGAAGTCCGGTTGTTGCGAGTCGATCTGATCCGGCGTGATGAACACTTCGCCGTTCAGCATGGTGCCCACTTGCGGCAGACCGCGCACATCCACCGAGGTGCCAACGCCGGCGTCGCGGTTGATTTGCACGCCGGTGATGCGCTGAAGCGCGTCCGTGATGGTCACGTCAGGCAATTGGCCGATGCTCTCGGCCGAGATGCTGTCTTGGATGCTCGGCGCCAAACGCTTCAGTTCGATCGAGCGTATTTGCGACTGGCGTACGCCAACGACCGTGATCTCGGACAACTCGTCCGCGTCCTTGGCCGGTGCATCCGGCCCCGCATTGCCGGACCCGGTTTTGCCCTTCTTGGAATCGGGCGCGGCTGCTGCGTTTCCGTTCGGTTGTGAGTCCTGCGCAGTGTTGTTCTGCGCCGTGGGAGTCGTCTGCTCCGATGCCCTGCTCGAGCTCGCCGCGGCGGCAAGCAAGGCCATGGAGATGGCAACTGACAGCGGGTGCTTGCGATATAGGTGTGACACGGGCTTTGCCTCTAGTGTGGATATTTTCCGAATTTCTGCTGTCTTACCCTGCGCGCCGCGATGATGTCGAAAGCGCCGCTCGCGCGAAGAGCCGCCGGGTGTTGCATGAATCGCCGGTGGCAAGAAATAAGATGAAGAATGCGATCACCGCTCCCGTCCCTTGCGCTTCTAAGCGAGACGAGTCGAGCCCTCGACCCTGGCGTCGAGACCATCGGCGTGCCGCCCACTGACAGGAATGCCCCATTTAAATCCCTTAACAGCGTCTATTTATTCGGTCGATTGACGAATCAATCTCGCACGACATACGCTTCTCGTCAAGTATAGGTGGATTTGTCAGCCAATATGGCTATGATTGTTCGGAGAGGTGACGAATCAAATGACGACTTTGCCCGCCCCACCGATAGCCAGCGTCACCCGCCAGCTATCGCGACGGAGCGTTTTCGAGGCCCTACTGCACCGCAGCCCCATCTCGCGGGCGGAGCTCGCCAAGGTCACCAGCCTCTCGAAACAGACGATGTCGGAAGTCATCGACGCGTTCCTGCAGCAGGGGTTGGTTCGCCCGGTGGGACGGACCAGCGGCAATGTCGGCCGCACCGCAGTGCTCTATGAATTGAGTCCCGAGGGCGGGCATGTGCTCGGCATCGATTTGGGCGCCCGGCGCTTGACGGTCGCCCTCGCCGATATCGCGGGCAGAGTTCTCGCTGAGGCCGATGAAGCCACCGACAGCCGCGGCGGCGCATGGATGCTCGACCAGATTGCCCGGTTGTCCGATCGTCTGGCGCGCGACAATCACACCCATCCCAGCCGCATTCGCTCCATCGTGATGGCGACCCCTGGCGTGGTGAACCCCAAGAGCGGCGCGATCGAAATGGCGCCCAACATCACAGGCCTGGATCATCTCAATGTCGTCGGCCTGTTGGGCGAGAAACTCGGCAGTCCCGTCATCCTTGAAAATGACATCAATCTCGCGTTGCTTGGGGAAATCTGGCACGGCTGCGCGCAAAACGTCGACAACGTGGCCTATCTTGCGCTCGGCAGCGGCGTGGGACTCGGACTGTATGTCAACGGCCGGCTGGTTCGCGGCGAGAACGGCGCCGCCGGTGAGATCGGGTATCTGCCGATCGGAGGCGATCCGCTCAAAGCCGAGTGCCGCGTGCAGGGCTGCCTCGAGTACGAGGTGGGCGCAACCGGTGTGGTGCGGCGCTACCGGGAGGCCGGCGGATCCGATGTCGACTCGGAAAGACAGGTGTTCGAGCAAGCTCAGGCGGGCGATCCGATCGCCGCATCCGTGGTCGACGAGACGGCGCGACTCACTGCCCTTGCTGCCGCGACGGTTATCGCCACCGTCGATCCGCAAGTGCTGGTTCTCGGCGGCTCGGTCGGGGCGCGGCCGGATTTTGCGGACAAAGTTGCGCGCGAGCTGCTCAAGCTTTCGCCGCGGCCGGTGGAAATTCGTACCAGCACCTTGAACAGGCGCGCAGGCGTCGTGGGCGCACTGTCGGTGGCGTTGCGCCGTCTGCACGATGAATTCTTCGGTGTCGCGGAACTGGCTTCGGTTCTGCCGTTGCCGCCGCCAGCGCAGCGCAGCGCACGTCAATGACGCGCGACGCGGACCTTTGTTTTGCGGCGGATTTAGGCGGCACCAAGCTCGCCGCAGCGATTGCCGATGCGGGCGGCCGCATCGTGGCGGAATTGACCGAGCCCACCGACCCGCGCGGCGCCGCGTTCGTGGCGGAACAGATTGCCGCCTGCGCCGGCAAGTTGGCGCACACCGTCGGGATCGAAGTCAATCAGGCGCGCCATGTCATGGTGGGAATTCCCGGCGCGATCGAGCCCGGGACCGGCCGCGTTTCCTTGACCCCCAACATCGCCGGTTTGGAGGACTTCGACATGCTGGGGTTTCTGCGCGGCCGCTTCGGAGCGGACGTGGCGATCGAGAATGATGTGAATCTCGCGATGCTGGGTGAACACGCGCTCGGCTGCGCAAGTCGCTGCCGCAACGCCGCTTTCCTGGCCTTGGGCACGGGCGCAGGGCTCGGCCTCCTGATCGATGGCAAGCTGTTTCGGGGAGCGCGCGGCTCGGCAGGGGAAATTGCCGACCTACCCATCGGGCACGACGCGAACGGCAAGGTCCCATCAGCCAACGGAACATTCGAGCTCGAGGTGGGATCAGCCGCCATCGTGGAACGCTACCAACGCCAAGGGGGAACCTCCGCCGCCACGGTACGTGACATTTTCAAGCGACTCGAGCTAGGAGACGAAGTGGCGGCCTCCGTCCTCGACACGACGGCGCGCTGGGTGGCACTCGGGTTGGTGACCCTGCAATCGCTCCTTGATCTCGAGCTGATCGTGTTCGGGGGAAGCATCGGCGTACGACCCGAGCTGTATGAACGGGTCCGACAGTCCCTTCCGGCTCTATTTTCCCGTCCCATTCAGATCCTGCCCAGCCAACTTGGCGATCGAGCAGGGCTCATGGGTGCCGCGTGGGCTGCGGGGCAGGCCCTGCGTCAAAACATCGAATTCGCATGAGCGCCGCCGGTCGTTAAGGCTCCTTCGAACTTGCACTGTGGAGATCTCTGCTGGGTGCGATGAGCTGAACTCGCCACACTATTACGACCAGAGCCCACACCGTTCCTCTTTTTCACGCGTTCCTAACGTGCCGAACGGGTGTATGGTGGGTAGCCAAGACTGTTGGGAATTCGAACCGCATGAAGTCAGAGAACGCAAAGGGAATGCCACTGGCTTCGCGCTCCAAACGAGTGCATTGGCCCCTGCTCCTCGTGCTGGTGCTGGGAGCAATTGGCGTAGCCTGGTTCCTCGCGACTGATGCTGCGGTCTACCTCCAGTACACGCGCGAAAAATACACAGACTATTATTGGTCACGCAGGCCAGGGCTGATGGTCCATGTTGCAGCGGGAGCATCCGCCTTAGCCGTTGGGTTGCTCCAGGTATACCTAGGACTAAGCGGGCGCGCTCGTTTCCTACACCGGCTGCTGGGGCGCGTTTATTTGTTTGCCGTGTTCTTCGGTGTAGCAGCAGCAATATATCTGGCCGTCACCATTCCCCCCGGCAGCCCGGGTTACACCAGCGGTCTTGTTGGTCTTGGCATTGCCTGGAGCATAACGACCGTCATGGGCTATCGGCGCATAATTCATCGTGACGTCGACGGCCATCGAAGATGGATGTTGCGCAGTTATATTGTCACCTTCAGCTTCGTTTCACTGCGAGTAATCGCCCTGATCATCGCAGCGTTCGGTTGGATGAGCTACGACGACGCCACTTCCCCGGCGGCGTGGATCTGCTGGGTCTTACCGCTGGCTGTTTTCGAGGTCGGATACCGGCGCTTCGGCTGGCACCGCGCCTTGCAAAGCTCTCCCATTTAGCCTAGCTGCCGTCGAGAAAAGCGCTGTGCGGATCGGCATCCCTCGGTATATCAGCTGCAAGGGCCGCCTCCGTAATGCTGCGCTGAAAAGCGCGAACTCGGCGGCAGAATCCCGCAAAAAACTGTGCGTTTCGTTCCGTTTCGTCGATCTGACTTGCTGGATGATGCCCCTGTACATCGGATTGTTTTCGATGCCGCAGAAATCCTCCAACCGCCGCAGATCCATGGGACAAAAGATCAGCGCCCTGCGCGAGATCGTGAAATCTCGTCGGCTCCCATGGAGCTTCTTGCCAGATTCATTTCGTAAGTCACTCGGCGCAACGGATAGCACCGACTCTTGCCCTGTGGCCGATCCAAGTGAAGTCCATGCAATCATCTTGGATGCGCACCGTTCCCTGCGAGCTCATAATCCGCTCCGCAGCTGGCGGCTGCTGGCTAATTGGATAAAGTCGCGTGGCAAGCGCCCGGAAGATTACGCGTGGCTCACCTCGCGGATCGCGGATTGGAACGATGCCCGCATTGCGATTCGGCTGACCCAGGAGCGCGTCGCGCGCCTGCTGGCGCTGGAACGCGGGGGCGAGGCCCTTAAAGTGGCTGCCGACCGCATGGCGCTCGACTCTCGGTTTCGTCCAAGGTCGGCCGCCGACACGCTAGTCCTGGCGCAGCTCGCCGCACGTCATAGCGCGATGCGGCCGCTCGCTGCAATCCTGCTGTCGGATTTCGCGCTGCGATTCAAGGGAGATCTCCGAACTGCGCTCGCCGAGAAATTGAGGCAGCGTCTAAGTTCGGGGAAGTCGGCGTTAAGTCGGCCTAGGACGGATAGCGACAAGGGCATCGCTGAACGCCCCCCTACGCTCAAACCCGACCCAGGCCCGCAATGCGTTCATGGGTCGGCCGACTCGAGGGTCGGGACTACGCCGCTAGTCAAAACAAACTTTAGCCGCTGGTCGCGTCTTGCTGCGTGACATCGTGCGTTTTGATCTTCAGATTGTTAACCACGTTCTTGGCGCCGGCCGCTTTGTTGGCCGCTTTGACTGCCCTGGTTAGATCGCCGGCGGAGTTAACAAAGCCTCGCATCACGACTTTCCCATTTTCCATCGAGACCTCAATATGCCTGTCACTCAGAGAGGGGTCCGAATTCAGCGCCTGCTTCACGCGGGCCACCATATCGGTGTCGCTATTCTGTGTGACCTGACTACCGGTGCTGGTAGGGGTATGGGCATGCACCACGCTTGAGCAGCCTAGTGCCGCGATGACGGCCAATGAGACGACGCTGACGCTGTTCTTGATCAACATGCAACCTCCTTGCATCACGGCCTTAACTTTGCGGGAGTGCGAGATTGGCGGTGAGTTGACGTTACAGTCGCATGAGCTGGCCTTTGCATATATGAGACAAATTCCCTAGCTGATGCAGGAATCGACTGGCGCGGGCTCGGGCACTTAATGTTCCACTCTGCGAGAGAAAGAATCCGGTCGAAGGCGCCGACATGCCGCGCGTTTCAGGTACGCATTGACTCCTTGGCGCAACCCTGCCGTGTAGTCCATGGACGGCATTGCATTGCCCGCGGCGCTCGACATCGAACGCAGGTCACTGCCTAGGGAGCACCGCCCGATTCAGGTGCAATCGAGATTTTTGTTGACGAAGCCGACCAGGGCTTTTTCCGATAGGCCCGGTTCGTATTTTTCATAGGCGACCGAGTCCGCGTTGCCGCCGACGCCCCTCACTATGACGACGATGGATCGCTGGGCGTCTGCGAAAAGGTGTGACGAATGATCAGCGGACTGAATGTGGCGGAAGCCTTTCAAGGCACCCACGTACCATGCCACTGCAGTATCAAGGGGCACATTGTTCAGGGCATAGAAATTTCCACGAAAGGCGCTCTTGCAAATTTTGGCGGCAGGCATTTCGGTGGGAGCGTTGCCCACCATCGGGTTATCGGTTATCGCTGGAAGCGGCAGCTGCGTCAGGGGGTCTTGGGTGAGATGCGCTGCGCTTGCTGTCGCGCCAATAATTGCCAGCGATAGGCTCAAAACTTGAAGCTTTTGCACGGTCTTTCTCCTGGAACTCGAGTACTAGAACCGAGAAATCCAGGAAATCCCGCCACAAGGCCGATCAAACGCCCTGCCGGCGGTGATGTAGCTCTATGCCGCCATGAAGCACCGACAGTCAATATTGTCCGGCGGACTATCCCGACGATCATGAATTGGCTCGGCTCTATCGGGCCCTGCGATTGCAATTCGGTGCTCGCACGAGCCGCACTTAGTTCGATAGTTGTAGGATCCGGCGCTGCAATTCAGGGTCGTTATACACGCTGGGCGGTTTAAGCAACTGCTGTACTTCGATCATCAGCTTGTGGACCGCCGGGTCCTCGACCGCCAAACGCATCAAAGCGCCTGCAAACTTCACGGTCCGCTCGAAGGTCGGTGGTCTGGTGCCGGTGGTCTGCGGATAGATCAGGTCCGCGATTGCGGCAGACCAAGGCGCATCGAGCACTGCTGCGAGCTTCTCGAAGTAGGCCGATTGCAGCCAGCCCAATGGATCTGTCTCACGCGCCGCATGCGGCAATAGCCGCTTCAAGGCCAGTGCCGCCTGTGCAGCAGCGCTCATCCCCTGGCCAAACAACGGATTGAAATGACAGGCCGCATCTCCCAACAGCAACAACCCTTTCGGCAGGGTGTCGACCCGCTCCCAATGCAAGCGCTCGCTGCCGGTGAACCGATGCCGGGCGATGGGCGTGATTCTTTCGGCACTCTTGATCGCGTTGAAGATCGTCTGGGTGCGAAGTCCCTGCGCATGCGCCAGGAAGCCTTCGTCGGTGGCGGGCGCGGGTGAGGTCGGATGGCGTGCGCTCATGGTCACCATCCATCGGTTGCCTTCGAGGGGCATGATGAGCGCCCCGTGTCGTTCTTCGGGCGCTTTCGGAAAAGTCCCCGCCAGGAACCAGTCGCGGGGTGCGTCCGCAGGCTTGGCGAAAATCGCCGTCGAATAATCGATGTTTATGCCGATTTTGGAAACTTGAGGACGGGCATCGGTGCCGATGGTGTCGAGAAGCTTCAATGTGGGTACGCCGCGCCCTGATGCATCCACAACCAGATCCGCCGGTAATTCGTCAGGCGTAGAGCCGGGGGTCGCGAGTTTCACGCCGCTGACCGCGCCTGCCGCGGTCGTTATCGCCTCGACCCGGCTATGCCAACGAAGCGAGACGTTCTGGATCTGCTCGAGCTCACTGCGGATGACCTGTTCTATGAGCGGGCGCGATGCAGAATAGATCGGAATCCCCAAGTCTCGTTGCGGCAAGGGATCGATACCGCCCATCTCGAGCCAAGCTTTCGTGTAATCGTAGGAAACCGCGCCGGATTTGACCAGGTTCCTTAGAAAATCGGGATACAGTTCGCCGAGTGCATGCAGCCCCCCAGCCAGCAGCGCATGCGGCTGCTTGCCCTGCGGAACGCCGCTGCGGGGTGAGGTATCGTGACTCGGCTCGTCGCGTTCAAGAACCACAATCTGCTCGAAGTCATCCGCCAGCGCGCGTGCGGCCGAAAGACCGGCGATCCCGGCACCGATGACGATTGCTTGTCGGCCGATCATTGGGTCGAGTCCTTTCGTTATTATTTATCGAGGGATATGCGCTTCCCCATAAAGTAGTGACCGAAGCCCGCATCGTCAACCAACTGGGCTCATCCGCAGCCACCGGCCCGCCTCGGGCGGAGGTGACGAAACCTCACGGGGCATATAGAACGACGCGGGTTGCACTGGATCCTGAAGCCTAAGCCGTTGATAACACCCAAGTTGACGATACAGGGACGCAGGTAGAGAGTATCTAAATGCCACTTGTAAGCACGGGCTACCTGGTTTTTTCGATTGCCATGCTGGGCGTTGGAGTAGTTGGACTGCTGGACCGCGATTTGATGCCCGTGTGGAACCCTGCCCCGGGCACCGGACCGGCACACAATCTCCTTCTCTATCTGGGGATCGTTGTCTCTCTGATTTCCGGCGCCGGCTTACTGGTTAAGCGGATGGCCGCTGCCGCTGCTCGCATGTTGCTTGCAGCGCTGCTGATTTGGATGCTGCTTTTCCGGTTGCCCACTTTCTTTCGCGCACCTCTCTTTGCAGCATGCTGGTCCGTGTTTCCGCTCGCCGTCATGCTCAGCGCAGCGATGGTGCTCTATGTCTGGGTCGCCACCGCCTGGGACACCAGGCATGTTCGGCATCTCACCGGCGAGAGCGGCCTGCGCGTAGCGCACATTCTCTACGGGCTCTCGCTGGTGTTCTTTGGTACGGCTCATTTCATCGACGTGAAAGACACCGTGTCACTAGTCCCCAACTGGTTGCCCGTGCATTTGTTTTGGGCATATTTCACGGGGTGCGCTTACATCGGCGCGGGCCTGGCGGTGCTCCTGGGCGTTCTTGCGCGTCTCGCAGCCATATTGGCGGCCGTGCAAATCGGATCATTTCTCATCCTCGTGTGGATACCCATCGTGGCAGCCGGCTCCAAAGTCCCGTTTCAATGGAGCGAGACTTTCTTGAATGCGGCACTTTTGGCGGGCGCCTGGGCCATCGCCGATTCATACCGGCACACGACGCTACCCTCGCACCATCGAGCAAGATAAAACTGGCTTCGTCAGCCGGTCGCCCCCCGCCGCGAAAGTCCAGCAAGACATCTCGCACTGTCTTGTCGCACCCTTTTTGGGGATGTCATAAGAACTGCCGCCCTGCCGACCAAGCGCTGGTAGCATGGTGGCAAATCCCCAGCTTTGAGGTGTGTCATGCGACTGGCAACAGGGCGAATCCTCACTTTCTCACTACTCGCGCTTATGCTCGGCATAGCGTCCGCGGGCTCGCTACTGGAAGGGAAGCAACTCACCACCGCTCTTGCCGCCGGCGGCTACGTTTTTCTGATGCGTCATGCGAGTTCGCCCGCAACCCCTCCGACTCCGGACCAGGCAGAGCCTGGAAACGTGAGCCATGAGCGTCAA
>DASXOQ010000037.1:0-2226 GCA_036494165.1 Steroidobacteraceae bacterium | reverse complement strand
CGGCTCTACGTCGAGCGCGTCACCCAGGCCGACAAGGGCTGCGATTTCGATTTTCTGGCGGGGACGTGATGCTCGCTCGCTGCCACCGTCATTCCGGGGCGCCGCGAAGCGGCGAACCCGGAATCCATTTTTTCGAGGGGTCTTCGTGAAGTCGTGTGGGCGGATTCTACCCCAAAACGAGGGCGAAGCGTCACAACATGGGCAGCATGCAGGTGAGGATTTTGAGGCGAAGGTACTCTTCGTCGCGCAGGCCATAGGCTCGCCGCTGGATGACGCGGATCTTGTTGTTGAGACCTTCGACGAAGCCGAGCGAGACTTTGTTCTCCGGCTTGCAGTAGGCGGCGATGCCGTCCCAGTGGCGATCGATCATCGCGGCGAACTTCTCGTAGGGCTTCAATCGCTGCCACTTGAGCGATGCGCGCCAGTTGTCGAAGAAGCGTCGCGCCCAGCCCTCGTGCTCGTAGCTCCAGAGCTGACCGAAGGATTCCTTGAGCAGGTAAGCGGTGTTGAGCCGCTTGTTGGCGCGCAGCAAAGTCCGCAATGCCTGTCGACCCTCCAACGTGAGGTTCTCCTTGCGCGACAGCAGCGTGTATTTCTGCCCCTTGATGAAGCGCCGCTTCTTTCCGGACAGGCGCGCGTACTCGCTCTTTCTCACCTGATCGAGGGCTTCGCCCAGATGGCGGATGATATGGAACTTGTCGAACAGGATGGCGGCTTGCGGCGCATAGGTGTTGGTGGCGTTGCGAAACGGCTTCCACATGTCCATCACGGCGAGCCGGATGCGGCCCCGCTTCTTCTCGCCAAGCCATTGATAGCATGCGCCATGCTGGCTTCCGAACGGTCCTCGCCGCCGAACCAGATCGGGCGTTCGCGAATGAGGTCGCTGACCACGATCCGATAGACGTGGCCCTTGCGCACCGCGATCTCGTCGATGCCGATCACCGCCGGCGCGGGAGTGCCGGCCTTGGCCAACTGGGCGCGCATGTACTGCTTGTCCAGCTCCTTCACCGTATGCCAATCGAGCTTGAGCTCCTGGGCGACATCCCGGATCGGCGCGCTGCGGCAGCGCCGGCCGACGTAAAAGGCAAATCGCTTGGTGTAGAGCGGATTGTCCGCCAGAAACTCGAGACGCTCGCGCTTCACCTTGCCGCAACGGCGGCAATGCACGCGCCGTACCTCGAACTCCAGGAAGATGCGCAAGCCGCCGGCCGCAAGATCGCGAGCCCGGCGAAGCTTGCGGTCGTACCACCCCGAATGTCGCCGCCCGCACGTCCCGCATGTCGTTTTTTTGAGCGCCGAACGAGCGTGACGATCCGCGCATGCGGATCGCCGAACACTCCGCGCAGGTCATCTATCGGTCGAAAACCGCCAAGCCGATATGCCTCAACCAAACGCCGCCGCTTCGCTGAAGTCGTCAAGGTCGGCCCCGCGCTCTCCTAACCAATCGCCCGCCGGAATCATTTCCGATTCGCAAGCGATTTCCGAGCGCCGCCGTACATGCACAAACCAGCTATCCACGGGCCTTTCGCCCTCGTTTTGGGGTAGAATCCGCCCACACGACTTCACGAAGACCCACATGTGGTACGACGCCGACATTGATGCGGTGATGGCCCGCACGGCGCGGCGTCCGATCCCGCGCGGGACGATCTCGCGCGGCGAAGCGGTTGCGTTCGGACTCGTTCTGGCTTGCGGCGCGGTCGTCATCCTGGGCATGGCGGCCAACATCACGGCGGCGGCGCTGCTGGCCGGCACGATCGTCTTCTACGTCGTCGTCTACACGATGTGGCTGAAGCGGCGGACGCCGCAGAACATCGTCATCGGCGGTGCTGCCGGCGCGCTGCCGCCGGTGATCGGCTGGGCGGCCGCCAGCGGGACCATCGGCCTCGAGCCGCTGATCCTCTTCCTGATCATCTTCCTGTGGACGCCGCCGCACTTCTGGGCGCTGTCGCTCAACCGCGCCGACGATTACCGCCGCGCCGGCGTCCCGATGCTGCCGGTCGTGGCCGGGCGGGCCGCGACGAGGCGGCAGATCCTCATTTACAGCGTGGTTCTGCTGCCGGTTTCGTTGCTGCCCTGGGGCCTCGGGTTTGCGGGCGCGTTCTATGGCCTGGCTGCCGCTGTCTGTGGCGGGACTCTCGTCTTGCTCGCCTGGCAGCTCGACAGGAGCCGGGATGCAGATCGCGGCGCCGCTCAGCGCTTGTTCGTGTTGTCCATTTTCCATCTGTT